>URGW01000025.1 GCA_900547475.1 uncultured Clostridium sp.
TATGAATAATAATAAAAAATATTAAAATAGGCCGTATCTATATTGAATTTATAAATTCAATATGATACAGCCCCTTTATTATTGAAAAAATTAAAGCAAAATGGTAAAGTATAAGGTAGACTAAAGAAGTAATAACGTTAATGTGTAATTGAAAATTGCAAAAGCTTAATTACAAAGAACAAAAATAATCTAATTTATAATTAGATTAAGGGGGATGGAAATGTACGAATATATTAAGGGAAAATATATTGGGATTAATAAGGATTATGTTATTATAGAGAATAATGGGATTGGATATAAGATTTTTACATCAGGAGCCACTATGGCGGAAATGCCGAAGGTATCTGAAGAGGTTCAATTATATTTAGAGCAAATAGTAAGAGAAGATTTTATTGGATTATATGGATTTAGAGATAGAGAAGAGTTAGAGATGTTTAAACTGCTTATTTCAATAAGTGGAGTAGGGGCAAAAGCTGCTTTATCTTTACTTTCAATAAGTAGAATAAATAACTTAAAATATGCAATAATTATGGAAGATGATAAACATTTATGCAGAGCACCTGGAATTGGAAAGAAGACTGCAGGAAGAATAATATTAGAACTAAAAGATAAGATTAAAACAGATGAAGTTTCTGAAGGTGTTGATATACAACAAGGATTTGAAGATATTGCACCAAGTAATAGTAATGCAATAGGAGAAGCTCTTGGAGCATTATTAGCTCTTGGATATTCAGAAAAAGAAGCTGAAAGTGCATTAAAGAAAGTAAATAGAGAAGAATCTGTAGAAAATATTATTAAGGAATGTTTAAGAGTATTAATGGGATAGAGGTGATAGATTTGGAGAGAATTATCACTCCAGATGAGATTCTGGAAGACGGAAATAGTGAATTAAGTTTAAGACCTCAGAAGATTAATGAGTATATAGGGCAAGATAAGGTAAAGGAAAGACTTAATATTTTTATTACAGCAGCTAAAAGAAGAAATGAAGCATTGGATCATGTGTTATTGTATGGCCCACCAGGACTAGGTAAAACAACGTTAGCTAATATTATAGCAAAAGAAATGGGTGGAGATTTTAAAATAACTTCAGGTCCAGCAATTGAAAGAGCAGGAGATTTAGCAGCTATATTAACAACATTAAAAGATAATGATGTTTTATTTATTGATGAAATACATAGATTAAATAGAAGTGTTGAAGAAATACTTTATCCGGCTATGGAAGACTATGCTTTAGACATAGTTATAGGAAAAGGTGCAGCTGCTAAATCTATTAGATTAGATTTACCACATTTTACTTTGATTGGAGCAACAACTAGAATTGGTATGTTAACTTCTCCATTAAGAGATAGGTTTGGAGTTCTTTGTGATATGGTATATTATACTGAAGAACAATTAAAGGAAATAATAGTTCGTTCTGCATTTGTATTAGGTTGTAATATAACTGAAGAAGGGGCATATGAAATAGCTAGACGTTCTAGAGGAACACCAAGAATTGCAAATAGGTTATTAAAGAGGGTTAGGGATTATGCTGAAGTGTATTCAGACTCTTTAATTAGTTACAAAGAAGCAAAAGCAGCTCTTGAACTTTTAGAAGTAGATGCCCAAGGTTTTGATAGAGTTGATAATAAAATATTAGAAGCTATTATTGATAATTTTAATGGTGGACCTGTAGGAATAGAAACATTATCTTATTTTATAGGTGAAGAACTTGGAACTATAGAAGATGTTTATGAACCGTATCTTCTTCAAAAAGGATTTATAGTTAGAACAGCTAGGGGAAGAACAGCTACAGATAAAGCATATAGTCATTTAGGGAGATCAAGAGGTAAAAAAGTTACGAAAAGACAAACTAGTTTTTTTGAAAGTTAGGAGATATATTAGATGAAGACAAGTGATTTTGATTTTTACTTACCAGAGGAGCTTATAGCTCAACATCCATTAGAAAAGAGAGATTATTCTAGATTAATGGTTTTAGATAAAGCTACTGGGGAAATAGATCATAAACATTTTTATGATGTAATAGATTATTTAAATCCAGGAGATACATTAGTTTTGAATAATACTAGAGTAATGCCGGCAAGACTTATAGGAGAAAAATCTATAAGTGGAGGTAAAATTGAGTTTTTACTTCTAAAAAGAATTGAGGGCGACAAATGGGAATGTTTAGCTAAACCTGGAAAAAGGGCCAAAATAGGAACTGAATTTACTTTTGGTGAAGGTAAATTAAAGTGTAAGGTAGTTGATATTGTAGAAGAAGGAAATAGAATTATAGAATTTTCTTATGATGGAATATTTGAACAGGTTTTAGATGAATTAGGTGAAATGCCACTTCCACCATATATAACAGAAAGATTAGATGATAGAGAAAGATATCAAACAGTTTATTCTAAAGAGCAAGGTTCTGCAGCAGCACCAACAGCTGGATTGCACTTTACAAAAGAGCTTTTAGAAGAAGTAAAGGAAAAAGGTGTAAATATAGCTTATGTAACATTACATGTAGGGCTTGGAACATTTAGACCTGTTAAGGTTGATGATGTAAATGAACATGTTATGCATTCAGAATTCTATCATTTAGCGGAAGAGGATGCAAAAATAATTAATGAAACAAAGAAACGTGGAAATAAAATTATTTCAGTTGGAACAACATCTACAAGAACCTTAGAAACAATTGGAGATGAAAATGGTTTTGTTAAAGCACAAAGTGGATGGACTAATATATTTATTTATCCAGGATATAAGTTTAATGTTGTTGATAAGCTTATAACTAATTTCCACTTGCCAGAATCAACATTAATAATGTTAGTTTCAGCTTTAGCAGGAAAAGAAAAAGTAATGAATGCTTATAGTGAAGCTGTAAAAGAAAGATATAGATTCTTCTCTTTTGGAGATTCAATGATAATAAAATAATAAAAACATAAGTTAAAAGGAAGTGAAGTTTTGAGTAAAAGATATACGCTGTTAAAAAAAGACGGTAAAGCAAGAAGAGGAAGATTTGAAACACCTCATGGAACTATAGAAACACCAGTATTTATGAATGTTGGAACTTTAGCTGCAATTAAAGGTGGAGTTTCATCTATGGATTTAAAAGAAATAGGATGTCAAGTTGAGCTTTCAAATACGTATCACTTACATTTAAGACCATCTGATAAAGTAGTTGCTAAAATGGGTGGATTACATAAGTTTATGAATTGGGATAGACCTATATTAACTGACTCAGGTGGATTTCAAGTGTTCTCATTATCATCCATGAGAAAAATTAAAGAAGAGGGAGTTTACTTTAACTCACATATAGATGGTAAAAAGATTTTCATGGGACCAGAAGAATCAATGCAAATTCAAAGCAATTTAGCATCAACAATAGCTATGGCTTTTGATGAATGTATACCAAATCCATCAACTAGAGAATATGTAATAAATTCAGTTGCAAGAACAAATAGATGGTTAGATAGATGTATTGCTGAAATGAATAGATTAAATTCATTACCAGATACAATAAATAAAGAGCAAATGCTTTTTGGTATTAACCAAGGTGGTTGCTATGAAGATATAAGAATTGAACATGCTAAGCATTTAGCAAAATTAGATATGGATGGATATGCAATTGGTGGTTTAGCAGTTGGAGAAACTCATGAAGAGATGTATAGAATTATTGATGCAGTAGTTCCACATTTACCAGAAGATAAGCCAATATACTTAATGGGAGTTGGTACTCCAGAAAATATATTAGAAGCTGTAGATAGAGGGGTTGACTTCTTCGATTGTGTTCTTCCAGCTAGAAATGGTAGACATGGTCATGTATTCACTGGGCAAGGTAAAATAAACTTAATGAATGCTAAGTTTGAATTAGATGAAAGACCAATAGATGAAGGATGTCAATGTCCTGCTTGTAAAAACTATACAAGAAGTTATATAAGACATTTATTTAAAGCTAAAGAAATGCTTGCATTAAGATTATGTGTTTTACATAACCTTTATTTCTATAATAAATTAATGGCTGATATTAGAGATGCTATTGATAATGGAAACTATAGTGAGTTTAAAGAGCAAAAACTTAGAGATTGGAATATAAAAAAATAAAATCTTAAAATTAGTTTTATGAATAAATTATTAAACTTTGAAGTATAAATGTTCATAAAATTGACATATAAATTTAAATAAAGTATAGTATTTAATACATAATAAATATTATAATGTATTGTTTTAATATAAATGTGAAGGGAAGGGATTTTAATGCCACAATTATTAGCTACATTATTACCTTTAGTTGCAATGTTTGCAATTATGTATTTCTTATTAATACTTCCAGAAAAGAAAAGAACTAAGAAGTACAATACAATGTTATCAGAATTAAAAGTAAATGATGAAGTTTTAACTAGAGGCGGAATAATTGGGAAAATTATAACAATTGATGAAGATCAAATGGTTATCCAATCAGGTCCAGATAGAGTAAGATTTAGAGTAACAAAAAATTCTATAGCTCAAAAATTAAATAAAGACGTTGCATAATAAAGAATATTACCCCCTTTTAGTACATAGAATGAACTAAAAGGGGGTGTTCTTATGGAGTGGAAAGATTATTTTGGAAATGTTTTAAAAGGAGTTGTTGGAGCGGTTGCAATAGTTACCATATTAACTGCTATTTTTTCATTAATTATGAGTTTTGTTGAAATTAGTCCAGGTATAGACAGTGCTGTTAATGTAGGAATAACAAGTATAAGTTTAATATTTGGAACAATATTAGCAGCTAAGTTATATGGGCATAAAGGTTGGTTAGTAGGTCTTTCAGTTGGTGTATTATTTTACATAGCCTTATATGCAATTGGAGTTTTATTTGGAGCTGAAGCTACTTTAGGTTTATATGATTTAATTAAATTTTCGCTTTGTGTATTGGTAGGTATTCTTTCAGGTATGTTAGGTATTAATTTAGGAAGAGACTAAAAGTTATAGGGGATTATAATTAAATTTTCCAAGTAGTTTAACTGAAAATCTAATTTTAGCACTGAATCCAGGGGAAGGATAAAATTTAGCTATAGAAGCAGGAAAGGTATGATTTCTTTTGATAAGAATCATACCTTTTTAATTTGTAAATTAACAAAAATATTAATTCCCATGCACTTTTACCAATACTTTAAAACCTCCAAAAATAAAATTTTAATAATATACTATGAAAGAAATTAATAAAAATGACCGTCTTTTCACAAAAAAACTTGTTTAAAATTAATGAAAATTATATAAAATGATATAAATATAATGAATTTATTAATTATAGAGAGCTTTTAAAGAATATAAATTTAGAAAACACAAAAAATAAATTAGATAATATTTATATAAAAAATTAGTATAAAGTTTTGTTAAAAAATATACAAAACCTCTTTACTATTTCTTAGTAAAGTAGTATGATTTAATTAAGGAAAGTAATTATTAATTAAAAAATAGTATTAATAAATAAAAAGTTTATTTTAGGAGGAGACTATCATGAAAATAGTAGTAGTTGGATGTACACATGCAGGAACAGCTGCGGTAGTTAATTTAAAGGAGCTTCACCCAGAGAGTGAGATTACAATATATGAAAAAAATGATAATTTATCATTTTTATCATGTGGTATAGCTTTAAATGTCGGAGGAGTAATTAAAGAAACTAAAAATCTTTTCTATAACTCTCCAGAAAACCTTGCTAAAATGGGTGTAGTAACAAATATGAAGCATGAAGTTTTAAACATAGATTTTGAAAATAAAACTTTAAAAGTTAAAAACCTTTTAACAAATGAAGAATTTGAAGACAATTATGATAAATTAGTTTTAACATTAGGATCATGGCCTATTGTTCCTAAATTTGAAGGTGGAGATTTAGAAAATATTTTACTATGCAAGAATCATGACCATGCAATTGAAATAATTGAAAAATCTAAAACGGCTAAAAATGTAGTTATAATTGGTGCTGGATATATTGGGGTTGAACTTGTAGAAGCATTTGAAATGCAAGGTAAAAAGGTTACATTAATAGATGCTGAAGATAGAATTATGGCTAAATATCTTGATAAAGAATTCACAGATATAGCTGAAAAAGCATTTATTGATAGAGGTGTAAATTTAGTATTAGGGGAAAAAGTATCTAAGTTTGAAGGTGAAAATGGAAAGGTAACTAAGGTTGTTACTGAAAAAGGAAGTTATGAAGGAGATTTAGTAGTATTATGTATTGGATTTGCACCAAATACTAAGCTTGTTCAAGGTAAGTTAGATACTCTTCCAAATGGAGCAATTATAATTGATGAATATATGAGAACTAGTAAGGAAGATGTATTTGCAGCAGGAGATTGTTGTGTAGTCAAATACAATCCAGCTAATGATACAAGATATATTCCTCTTGCAACAAATGCTGTAAGAATGGGTACTTTAGTAGCTAGAAACATTGTTGAACCAACTCTTAAATACATGGGTACTCAAGGGACTTCAGGAATTAAGATTTATGAAAAATGTATAGCATCAACAGGATTAACTGAAGATGTTGCAAAAGCTACAACTAAGATGAATGTTGCTTCAGTATCATTAACTGATAATTATAGACCAGAGTTTATGCCAACTTACTTACCAGCTACTGTTAAATTAGTATTTGATAAGGATACTAGAAGAGTAATTGGAGGTCAAATAATTTCTGATATAGATTTAACTCAATTTATGAATACTTTATCAGTAGTTATTCAAAATGAAATGACTATAGAAGAACTTGCAATGACAGACTTCTTCTTCCAACCACACTTTAATAAACCATGGAGTATTTTAAATGCAGTTGCATTAAAAGCTTTATAGTAAAAGAAGGTAATCTAGAAATGGGTTACCTTTTTTATTGAGAATTTATAAATTTTGTTATATTACTGAAAAAATAATAGTAATATTGTAAAGGGAGGTGAGAAATGAGAAATAAATATATTAAAATCATAACAATATTTATAGCAATATGTTTAGTTACCAGTATAGCACTAAAAATAAAGATAAGTAAAATTAATAATGACTCACAAAGTAAGAGTGAAAATATAAATATTAATGAAAGTGAAGGTGAAGAAAATATAGCAAATAAATTTATAGAAGATGGGGAAATGAGAGGGGTTTGGGTATCTACAGTAAGTAATTTAGATTGGCCAGAGGTTGGAAGTTATGATAGTAAAGTTCAAAAAGAATTATTAAAAGAAAAATTTGATTTTATAGAAGAGCAAAATATGAATACAATATTTTTTCAAGTTAGACCAATGGGAGATGCTTTATATGAATCTAGTTATGCACCATGGTCTAAGTATTTGACGGGAACTTTAGGAGAAAATCCTGGATATGATCCTTTAGCGTTTGCTGTTGATGAAGCCCATAAAAGAGGAGTGGAACTTCAAGCATGGTTTAATCCATTTAGAATAAATAGCAATTCAGAAAATTTCAGTATAGATGATTATATAGATGAATTGCCAGAAGAATCACCGTTAAAAAACAATCCAGATTGGATAGTAAAATATAATAATTATCATTATCTTGATGCAGGAATACCAGAAGTTAGAGAATATATTATTGATACAATAATAGAGGTGGTAGAAAATTATAATATTGATGGTGTTGTTTTAGATGATTATTTTTATCCATATCCTTCAGGAGGATTAGAATTCCCAGATGAGGATACATATGAAAAGTATGGTGAAGGTTTTACTTCAAAGGATGATTGGAGAAGAAATAATATTAATTCTTTCATAAGTGAATTATATAGCCAAATAAAGGATACTAATGTTGAAGTTAAATTTGGAGTTAGCCCATTTGGAATATGGAGAAATGGAGAGTCAATTGGTGGAAGTAATACAAGCGGCTTAAGTAGTTATGATGATGTTTATGTAGACTCTAAAAAATGGATTCAAGAAGGTTGGATTGATTATATTATTCCTCAAATATATTGGCAATTTGATTATAATTCAGCTCCATTTGCAACTCTAGTGGATTGGTGGGCTAAGCAAGTAGAAAATACTAATGTAAAACTATATATTGGACATGCTGCTTATAAAATAAATGATTCAAGTTATGGAGAATCTTGGCTTAATTCAAATGAAATAATAAATCAAATACGCTATGCTAGGGCAAATAACAATGTAAATGGTAGTTGTTTCTTTAGGTTAAAGAGTTTAGAAGAAAATAGACTTGGATTTACAGATAAATTAAAGGAGTTGTATACTAGGTAGTTAGGTTGTAAAAAAGTAGATTAGTTTTTTTAGATAGCATTAACTAAAGAAATTTGTAATAAAGGTTACTATTCAACTAAAGATTTTCACTATTACGGATGCAAGCTTCATGTAATTGTAAATGTAAGAACTAAAATTACACCATATTCTGAATATGCATTGATAACATCAACATCAGTTCATAATTTAGAAGCAGTCACAGGGCTTTTTATAATAGTAGCCTCAACTGCCATAAGTACACTAAGATAAGCATTGAATAATTATTTAATCAAATTGATGAAAAAGTTAAATTACAAAATTCTAAAAAGTAAGATTACCTAATGGAGTTCTTACTCATATTTTAGGTAAGCTTTCAGACTTTATGCTAATATTTAGGAATACTTTTTGTTTGTGATTTTAAATTATATATTTAATTATAAAGAAGAAATAATATTTATTTTAAGAATTTTAAAATTATTTAAATCTTTATTGGTTATATAATATATATTTTTGTATATAGAAGTCTGTTATATTAAATTGTTGTTACCAACAATTTAATATAACAGACTTCTATAAGTATCTTTTAATATTTATAACGATAGTTAGAATATTTAGAAAATATATATTAAAAAGAATAGTAGTTTATATAGATAATAATTTTAAACATAATAAAGAGTCTATAAATCATATTTGAAAAATAGACAAGCAATAATAAGTGATTTATTATTTAGATAATTTAAATGCTATAAATAACTATAATTTTGCTAAATAGGTAGTGTTTTTGACTTTATATTTTTCCAAGGTATATAAGTATATATATCAGCAGTTAAGTGGATTTTTCCTTTTGACTTTTCATTTAATGATAATTTTCTTTTAGATTTAAAATTATTTTTATATTCAAATAAGAACCAATACAAATAGTGATCTAAATATTTACTTGAAATTCCTCGGAATTTAGAAAGCCACTTTTGTGTATTAATGGAATAATTTATATCAATATTGGATTTATAATTTTCTTTAAATTGTACTTTATTTATCTCATTAAATGCTTTAGCAAAAGTTTTAAGTCTTCCATCAGTTAAACCAACTACATAAGATTTTTTATTTAATCGGGGAATAAGGTTATCTCTAATCTCATAAAATCCTAAAAATTTTCTTGCCACAATAATTGGTATTATATCTATAGAATCATTTATTGCATTTATAACTATAATTTTATCTCTTTTATTATTAGGAGTATTCCTAGAGCCTTTAAAATTCTCACGTACAATCATTTTAGTTAATTCTACATATGAAGTTATTTTTTCGATATAATGTTTATTTTTTAAATCAAATAAAAATCGATGCCTCCAAAAGAAGGCTGTTACAATTGTAATATTTAATTGTTTTGCACATTCTCTAATTGTAAGTCCTTTATTTAAAAGGTTAAAATATTCTTGAGAGTTTTCTTTAAATTTTTTAGAGTATCTAAATTGATTATAGATTTCATTATTAAAGGTTTTTCCACACATAGAATTTTTGCACTTATATCTCTGAATATTTTTATACATTCCATATTTTATAATGTTTTCACTTTTACAGTATGGACACTTAGTAATAGTATCTATTTCACAATTATGATAATCTATTAAATTGTTAACTATTTTATTATTAGAGTTATTATTGATTATAGTTTTATAAAAATTAATCATATTATCACCATTTGTAATTATTAACAAGGTGAAATGATTTTAAACTTTAAAATATGAATAGGTGAAAATTTGATTTATATAAATTGGTAGTAAATAGAAAAAAGGAGTATTATAGTTATATGATATAAGTTTATTAATCCTATAACTATAATACTTCTTTGTTTAGATATTTAAAATTAGTTTAAGTTGTAGAGATTATTTTACCTAGGTCTTTAAGGTCATAACCACCTATTCCCTGGAGTTCATTCTTAAACTTTTCAGAAGATAAAATAGAAATTATGTTTTGATAAATTGGATTATTTAAATCACTTTTCTTTATAATTAAATCATATCGTTCTGTTTGAAGTGGTATAAAATCTATAGTTTCAACTTGCATAGAAGCCTTTTTATTTCCAAGTCCAACATTTGCATCACCACGTCCAACAGTACTTGCAACAGCTAAATGAGAATTTTCTTCGTGATAATAACCATTTATAGAGTTTGGATTAATATTAAGTAATCTAAGCTTTTCATCTAATAAAACTCTTACACCACTTCCTTTTTCTCTATTAATAAATTTAACATTATTATTAGTTAAATCTTCAAATGATTTTATATTTAATGGGTTTCCTTTTTCAACATAAAATCCTTGTAATCTATAAGCTAAATTTATAAGTACACAAGGTGTACCAGGAAGTAATCTTTTAACATAATCAGTATTGTATTCATTATTATCACCATCCCAAAGATGACAAGAAGCTATAGAAACCTTGTTATTATATAGGTCATATAAGCCATTATAACTTCCTTTGTAAGAACGAAGAATAGTAAAATCAGGTAATAATTCTTCTATATATCTTGCTAAAATATCTAATAAAATATCTTGACCAGAAATAATTATTTCTGAATTAGATTGATTTTTTAGTGAAGTTTTATTACCAGTGATATAGGCTATATTTTCTGAATTACTATTTAATAATGTATTATTAATATTACGATTAATGGATAGTTTTGAATTTGATTTTTGACTATTGATATAATATTCTACATCATTCATATCTATTCTAATTTTTTTACCAATTTTATAGCTTGGCAACTCTCCACGTTTAATAAGTTCGTAAACTGTATTTTTAGTTATTTTAAGTAATTCTGCAACTTCTAATGGTGTTAAAGAAGATTTTAAATCCATCTTATCCCTCCTTAATTATTAAGATAATTTTAACATTAAAAGAAAAGTAATTCTACATTTGAATCAAATAGATTGATATAATTAAAAGAATATGATAATATTTAATTATTCAAAACATAACAAAACATAACAAAACATAATGAAATGTAATTTAAATAGGTAATGGGAGAGTGTGAAATGTTAAAAAAGACAAAAATAATATCAATATTATTATGTTGTAGCTTATTATTAGTGGGTTGTGGGAAAGGTAGCAATGGAAGTAGTAGTACTACAGGAGATAAGGAAGAAAACTCTCCAGTAGAGCTAAACATTTCAGCTGCAGCAAGCTTAAAGGAAGTAATGGCAGATCTAGAAACAGAGTATAAGAAAAGTAATGAAAATGTCAGCTTAGTTGTGAATTATGGATCATCAGGATCTCTTCAACAACAAATAGAACAAGGAGCACCTTGTGATTTATTTATATCAGCTGGACAAAGTCAAATGAATAATTTAAAAGAAGAAGGGTTATTACTTGATAATACTACTAAAGATTTAGTTGAAAACTCTTTAGTTCTTGTGGCGGCTAATGGAGTTGAAATCATTAGTTTTGATGATCTAAAAAGTGATAAAGTTACTCATATAGCTGTAGGTGAACCAGAAAGTGTGCCAGCAGGTAAATATGCAGATGAAGTTTTAACAAACACAGGAATAAAAGAGAGTGTTTCTGATAAACTAGTTTTTGCTAAAGATGTTAAAGAAGTTTTAGCATGGGTTGCATCTGGAAATGCAGATGTAGGTTTTGTATACTTAAGTGATGCTTTAAGTAGTGATAGTGTTAAGGTTGTTGAAAATGTTGAGGAAGTAAATAATCATTCATCAATTACTTATCCAGTATCAGTTATAAAGGACTCAACTAATGTTGAGGAAGCAAAGAAATTTGAAGATTTCTTATTTACAGATGAAGCACAAAAAATATTTGAAAAGTATGGATATAAGTCAGTAGAGTAATAAAGAAGGCAAGGTTATAAGTTATGGATTTTTCACCTTTATGGATATCGCTTAAAACAGCATTTCTTGCAACTATTATAACTTCTATAATAGGAATATTTATATCTTATAAAATGGCTAATTATAAGGGGAGAGGTAGGGGGATAATAGATGGAATCTTCACTCTTCCGTTAATATTGCCACCTACTGTTATAGGATTTTTTTTATTACTTCTTTGTGGAAAGAATGGAGTTGTAGGAAAAATTTTTATGAGTTTTAATAAAAATATTATTTTTAGCTGGAGTGCAACAGTTATAGCAGCTGCTGTAGTTGCATTTCCAATGATGTATAGAACTTGTCGTTCTGCATTTGAACAAATAGATAAGAATATGATTTCAGCTGCAAGAACTTTAGGGTTAAGCGAAACTAAAATATTTTTTAACGTTGCAATTCCACTTGCATGGCCAGGAATAATTGGAGGATTAGTATTAAGCTTTGCAAGAGCATTAGGAGAATTTGGAGCAACATTAATGATAGCAGGGAATATACCAGGTAGAACACAAACTATGCCAGTTGCAATATTCTTTGCTGTTGAAAGTGGAGATATGAATAAGGCCATGCTTTGGGTTTTAATTATAGTTGCAATATCATTTATAATGATATTTTTATTAAACTATTGGTCTGATATACAACAAAAGCTAATAGGTAACAGGGGGAGATAGTTATGAGTTTATATATTAATATTAATAAGAATTTATCTTCCTTTAATTTAGATGTTTCTATGAAAAGTAAAGGTGGTATTATAGGCTTTTTAGGAGCATCAGGTTCAGGAAAAAGTATGACACTTAAATGTATAGCTGGTCTTGAAAAGCCATCAAAAGGAAAAATAATTATTAATGATAAAGTACTTTTTGATTCAGAAGAAAAAATTAATGTTAAAACTAAGGATAGAAAAGTTGGTTTCTTATTTCAAAATTACGCATTATTTCCTCATATGACTATAAAGGATAATATAGAAATAGGTTTAGATAAAATTAGTAAAGATGAAAAGAGTAAATTATCATCTAATTATATTAAAAAATTTGGATTAGAAGGTCTTGAAAGTAGATATCCTTGGCAGTTATCAGGAGGACAGCAACAAAGAGTTGCATTAGCAAGAGCACTTATTACTTCGCCAGATATATTACTTCTTGATGAGCCATTTTCTGCTTTAGACAATCATTTAAGAGCAAGTATGGAAAGAGAACTTGTAGAGATTTTAAAGGATTATGAAGGAACAGTAGTTTTTGTAACTCATGATATAGCAGAAGCTTATAGGGTATGTGATAAAATAATAGTGTTTGATGGAGGAAAAGCAAAGGATATAAGAAATAAAAATGTATTATTTGAAACTCCACAATCATTGGCTGAAGCAAAACTTACAGGATGTAAAAATATATCAAGGGCTAAAAAGTTAGATAATAATTTTATTTTTGCAGAAGAATGGAATTTAAAGCTTAAATGTTTAGAAGGTATTAAAGATAATATAAACTACATAGCTATAAGATCTCATAATATTAAGTTATACAAAAATGATGAGGAAGAAAATGTTTTTGAAGTATTAATAGAAAATATTGTGGAAAATCCATTTGATTATACTTTATATATTAATAGTATTAATTCAAATAGCAGATATTTAATACATTTTACTGTTTCAAAGGAAGAAATGGTATTTAATATTAATGAAAAAATAAAGGTTAAATTTGAGCCACAATATTTATTTGCTTTTAAAAGTTAATAAATTTATTATAAAAATCATGTTAATTATTTTCACATGATTTTTTTGTATTATCATTTATTTTGATGATATAATTAAATTGAAAAACAATGGAGGAGGTTATGGTTATGTTATTAGAAGCATGCGTTGGATCATATGAAGAGGCTAAAAAAGCAGAAGAAAAAGGAGCAGATAGAATAGAGCTTTGTGATAATTTAAGTGAAGGTGGGACAACTCCTTCTTATGGAACAATATATTTAGCAAAGAAAAATATTAATATACCAATAGCGGTAATAATAAGACCAAGAGGTGGAGATTTCGTTTATTCAAATGATGAATTCGAAATAATGAAAAGAGATATAATGATTTGTAAAGAATTGGGGGTTGAAACTGTAGTATTAGGTATATTAAATAGAGATAATACTATTGATATTGAGAGAACAAGTGAATTAGTTAACTTAGCAAAAGGATTAAAGGTTACATTCCATATGGCCTTTGATGAAATTGATAATAAAATTGAAGCTTTAGAGCAACTTATTTCAATGGGAGTTAATAGAATATTAACTAAGGGTTCTAAGAATTGTGCAGAAGAAGGAAAAGTTGTATTAAAAGAGCTTGTTGATAAAAGTAAAGGAAAAATAACTATTTTAGTTGGTGGAAAAGTTACTTATGAAAATTATAAAGAGCTTTCAGATTTTATAGGTTGTAAAGAAGTACATGGAAGTAAGATAGTAGGAAACTTAAAATAATTAAAAGCCCTCAGCGAAGTTACTGAGGGCTAATTTAAATTAAGATAGTTATAAAGATTTTTTAAAGAATATTTCGCCAACTCCATAATCATTAATTCCACATAACATACCACATTCCATAAACCCCATTTTTAAGTGCCATTTTTGAGGATTAACTGCATCTGTCATTGTAGAACTTAAAAGAGTAGTTTGTCCATTTTCTTTTAGATATTCTTCTAAGAAGGATAACATTGATTTTCCAACACCAGAAGATCTAAAATCTCTTCGTATTACTATATAGCTTATAAATGGAAGGTGAGTCCAAATATATTCAATTTTTAAACAACCAATAACCTCATTATTAACTTCTGCAACAATAACTTCCTTCATAGAAATTTTATTTTTAATTGTATCAATATTTTTATGTAAGTCTAATTCAATGCAAGATTCTAAATCATTGATATCTGCAAACCTAATTTTTAAATTCATATTCAAATACCTACCTTTTTCTATAATTATTACCACTAAATAATTATAGAATATAATATACTTTTTTAAAAGGAAAAATCAGAAGAAATTGGTTGCAATAATATATTAATTGTGTAGTATAATAAATATATAAAACTTTAGAAAAGGAATAATTATTATGGTACATGAATTAACAGTATATAAATTAGGAAAATTATTAAGTGAACTTTCTAGTGAGTATAACGTAAGTTTATTAGTAAAAAGAAAGTTAAGTGGAGGATTTATAACAGTTACAGGAAAAGTAGATATAGACTATATTCCAACTGATAAAAAAACTTTAAAAGGTAATAATATCATTGGTTTAAAAGTTAAGAACGATAGTGGGCAAATGGATTTGAAAATTACAGGAATTAAAGATACTTTATTTAAAGTAGAGGTTGTTCCTACTAAGTTTAAAGAAATTAATATTGGTGGATTATCAATAGATAAGATACAAGAAAGTAAAGAAGAATGTAAAGTAAAAGTGGATGAAGATTTAATTTTTACAGTTCCAGCCCCAAGTGAAGTAGTAGAAAAATTAATATAGTATACTATTTATAGAAAGATTCCAGTGGCAAGCATAGGTTTGCCGCTTTTTTCATTCTTTAGGAAATTATATTTACTAAAGAATTATAGATTACTTTTAGAATTATTAGAACCACACAGTTTGTGAAGGAAATTTTTTGTATGAAGTTATATATGATATAATTATGATACTTAACTAAGAAAGAATTTAGGAGGGAAATGAGAATGAAAGTTGCAGATATGCATTGTGATACTATTGGAGAAATTTATGAAAACAGACTTTTAGGTAATTACTACAATTTAAAAGAAAATAATTTTCATATTGATATAAGCAAATTAATTGCAGGAGAATATGTACTACAAAATTTTGCAATGTTTATAGATATAAAAAAGCATAAAAATCCTTATAAAACATTACAAGAAATGATAGCAGTTTATTATGAGGAAGTAAAAGCTAATAGAGGTATTATTAATCCAGTATACTCATATGAGGATATACTTAAATCTGAAAGAGAAAATAAAATAGCTGCATTATTAACTATAGAAGATGCAGGAGCACTTGAAGGATCTTTAGAAAATTTAAAAACAGTATATGAGCAAGGGGTTAGGCTTATAACATTAACGTGGAATCATATAAATGGTGTTGGATTTCCTAATTTTAAATTAAATATAGATATAAGTGGTAATGTTATTGAAAAACCAAGTTTCACAATACCTAATACGGAATTTGGACTTACTCCATTTGGAATTGAATTATTAAGTGAAATGGAGAGTTTAGGAATTATAGCAGATGTTTCACATTTATCCGATGCTGGATTTTATGATGTTTTAAAGTATAGTAAAAAGCCATTTGTAGCAAGTCATAGTAATGCAAGGGCTGTAACAAATGTTGTTAGAAATTTAACTGATGATATGATAAAGAAGTTAGCAGATAAAGGTGGAGTGGCTGGAATTAATTTTTGTTCAGACTTTGTTAAACCTACACCATATAAAGGATCAACATTTACTTATGTAGAGGATTTAGTGAAGCATATTAAGCATATTAAAAATGTTGGTGGAATAGATGTACTTGCTTTAGGAACAGATTTTGATGGAATAAAAAGTACATTAGAGATAGAAGATGCTTCAAAAATTCAATTACTAGCAAATGAACTATTGAAAAATGGTTTTACATTAGATGAAGTAGAAAAAATATTCTATAAGAATATAATGAGGCTATATAAGGAGTTATTATAATAAATAATTTTCTATATTAAGGAAGGTTTTAAACTTAAGAAAAGATAAATTACTGTATAAAATTAAAGAAAAGAGAGATAATGTATGAGAAATATAAGAATGACAATTCAATATGATGGTTCAAGATACAAGGGATGGCAAAAGCAAAATATAAAAGGAACTAGCGTATCAACTATACAAGATAAAATTGAAAAAGTATTATCTAAAATGACAGGGGAAGAGATTCAAGTAATTGGTTGTGGTAGAACTGATACTGGAGTTCATGCAGATAAGTATATAGCAAATTTTAAGACTAATAGTGAAAAAAATCTACCAGAAATATCTAAATATTTGCATGAGTTTTTACCAGAAGATATATCTGTAACATCATTAAAAGAAGTTAGTGATAGATTTCATTCAAGGTTAAATGTAATATCAAAAACTTATGTATATACTATTGATAATAATAGATTTGCTAATGTATTTTTGAAAAAATATGCTTATCATGTTGAAGGGCAGTTAAATATAGAAAAGATGAGAGAAGCAAGTAAATATTTAATAGGAACTCATGATTTTAAAAGCTTTAGTGGAGTAAAAGATAAATCAAAAAAATCAACAGTAAGAACAATAAATTATATAAATATTACTGAAGAAGATAATATTATAAAAATTGAATATAACGGAAATGGATTCTTACTAAATATGGTTAGAATTTTAAGTGGAACTTTAATAAAGGTAGCAAAGGGAGAAATTGAGCCTATAAAAGTAAAGGCATTACTAGAAGAAAAAAGTAGAAGTGAACTAGCTGAAAAGGCACCAGCAAAAGGACTTTGTATGAAAGAAGTAAAATATTAAAAATTTTTTTGTTAATTAACATAAAACATATAATCTTAATATACTAATAAATATAGGGTAGTTAAATTACCTTCAGCAATATTTGTATAAATTAAGGGTGTGGAAAATAGATGAATATGGATTTTCATGTCCATGGATTATTAAGTAAAAGAAAAGATTTTAATAAAGAGTTTTTTATGAATGAAATATATTTTGCAAAAAGTAGTGGGCTAAATGGAATAATTCTCTGTGAGCACTTTAATGCAAAGGATTTTCTCGTTATTTATGACTTTTTAGAAAAGAGTTTTACTTATGAAGGGGATAGATATATTATAGAAGGTATATCAGTATTTCCTGCAATGGAAGTTAGTGTTAAAAATAAAGGTCATGTAATTTTAGCTGGTGAGAGGGATAATATAATTGATATTTATGAGCTATTAAAAGAGTTTAGAGAAAAAGATAATTTAATAGGATTAGAAGATTTATTAGATCAAGCAGATATATTTAATTTATTAAAAATTGGGGCACACCCATGTAGAAAAGGACATAAATTATGTAATCAGCCACATGACTTATTAAAGAGACTAGATGGTTTAGACTTAAATGGGAAGGATATATTTAAAAAGGGTGAAAGTATTGCTAGAGATGAATTAATAAATTTATCTCAAGAATTAGGACTTAATATTATTACAGGAAGTGATAGTCATACTCCTATACAACTTGGAGGAATATATACTAGTTTAAATAAGGAGTGTTCAACAATAAAAGAATTGAAGGATTGTATAGTAAAAGGAGACTATAAAATAGAAATAAACTCTTCACTAAACTTTAAAATATTTTCTTCTAAAATATTAAAACGTTATTTATTAAAATCTCAAACATATGATAAAAATACAGAGTTTAAAATTTAAATTATACATTTAAATTTGGAGCTATCTTTTTGAAGCTCCAAATTTTAATTTGATTAATTAATATTTGAAAGTTAACAATATTAATTTATGGAAACAATAATAATAAAGTATTTTAGATAAGGAAGATAAAAATGGAGAACATAGAAGAAGTATTTAATGAAATATTAATGTATGATGTTCAAGAAGCATTGAAATATAGCAATGATGGATTTAAAAAAAGTGGAAATCCAGAATATTTATTATATACAGCTCATTGCTATTTAGTTCAAGGTTTTTTTGAAGATGCAATTGCAGCTGTAGACTTAGCTTTTGAGTTAGGTTGTGACTATATTGTATATGGATATAACATAAAGGGAGAAGCACTACTTAGTTTAGGTCTTTATATAGAAAGTAGAAGATGTTTTGAAAGGGTGCTAAAAGAGGAAGAGGAGCATTATTTAGCAAATAATTTTTTAATTGAACTAGATATAAGAGAAGGATTGTATGAAGATGCTATAAATAGATGTGTTGATTATATGGAAACCTATGAATGTGATAATAAGATATTATCTGATTTAAAATGTATTATTGGATGGACATATTTAGTAGATTTAAATAACCCAGAAATTGCTAGAGGAGCATTTATGGAATCTATAGAAGCAAATAAGGAATGCTCAAGATCTTATACTGGTTTAGGAGTATATGAAGCTAATCATAAAAGGTTTAATGAAGCAATCGAGTATTTCAATAAGGCAATAGAGATAAATGAACATGATGGAGAAAATTATTTTGGAATAGCAATTTGTAATAAGGAACTTAATAATTTTGATGTAATAGAAGAATATTTAGTCAAAGCAAATTCCTTGGAACCAGAAGATAATAGGATAATAGAAGAGTATGCTTTTGAGTTAGTGAGACAGGGGAGAAATAAAGATGCAATTGAATATTTTAAAGAGCTTTTAAGAGACAATCCTAATAATACAGAAATTAACAACTTAATTTTAGAATTAGAAAAAAATAATGAATTTTAATGTACATAATAAAGGGCAAATAGATTAGAAGTTTAATCTATTTGCCATAAAATTTATTTTTCAAAACTTTCGCAACAAGTTTCAGTGTATATATTAGCGCGAGATCCTGATACATTTATGGATGAAAGAGTGCAATTACAGTTTTCATTATGTATACATTCTGTTGCTTTACATACTAAACAATCACAACAACCGGCGCTATTAGTGTTATTTGTTAAATCGCTATAGTGTCTTTTATCTAAAAATGATCCACAACAAGTATCGTTATCAGTAGATGATGAACTAGCTATATCAACACGATTAGAATAACATACACCAGATTTATTATGAGAACAACCATTTACGTCACAATTAATTTTTTGCATTTATAAATCCCCTTTCGATAATAAACTTAGTAACTAACTAAAATACCTGTCTAATAATCCTTTAAATGCTCTTCCATGTCTTGCTTCATCTTTACACATTTCATGAACTGTATCATGAATAGCATCTAAATTATGTTGTTTAGCTAATGTTGCAAGTTTTTTCTTTCCATCACATGCACCAAATTCAGCCTCAATTCTGGCTTCAAGATTTGCTTTACTACTTGCAGTAACTACTTCACCTAAAATTTCAGCAAATTTGCTAGCATGATCAGCCTCTTCATATGCAATTCTTTTATATGCTTCTGCTATCTCAGGATAGCCTTCACGATCAGCTACTCGGGACATAGCTAAGTACATACCAACTTCAGTACACTCACCATTAAAGTTAGCTCTTAAACCTTCAATAATTTCTGGGTCTATGTCTTCGCATATACCAACTCTATGTTCATCAGCCCATTTTAACTCTCCACTCATTTCTTCAAATTTGTTAGCAGGTGCTTTACATATTGGACAAACTTCTGGAGGAGTATTTCCTTCATGAACATAGCCACATACCGTACAAATAAATTTCTTCAATTTAAAAAACCTCCTTTATATTACATTCCAAATAAACATCTATATTATTATTTCTCTTTTAAGAATTAATATGCATTTGTAAAATATAGAAATTTTAGTTGACTTTTTGATTAAAAATATATAAGATTGTAGGATATACTAATAAACAAGAGGAGAAGAAAATGGCAAAGGATAATAGCGGAAGTGAAAATTTTCACTATAATAATATAGAAAAAAAAGATAAAAACTTTATGTATAAGAATTTTAAAAGAAGTAATTGCTATAATTGCAACTTTTCACATTCAAACTTTAATTTTGCAACTTTTAGAGGGGCACATTTTAAAACTTGTAGTTTTATGAATGGAACTTTTGAGGGAACAGAATTTATAGGAACTAATTTAAAAAATAGTAAGTTTAAAAATGCAAAATTTAAAAATGCTATCTTTGAAGGTGCAAATTTAGATGGGACTGATTTTAAAGATGCAAAATTTGAAAACACTATATTTTTAGCATGTAAATTAGAAAAAACAAAGAATTTTAGTAGAGAACTTCAAGGTATAAGAATATTTGAAGGAATGCCGGAAATAAATATAAGCTCAGAATTAGAAAAAGCATTAAATAGTTTAATGGAAAATAAGTATGTTAAGGCTTCTAGAATTTTTGATACAAAGGAAGGTAATATTAATACTTTAACATTAATGATACTTAAAGAAAACTTCAATGAAGAAGAATTAATTAAAGGCTTCAAGGAAATAAAATCACAAATAGACAGAGACTTTTATACTATAAGTTATATTATAAGACTTATTAATAAAGTAATAGCATAGAGCAAAAAAATATGCTCCTCAGTTAAAATATAATGAGGGGCATATTTTTTTATAGTAACTGAAATATTCCCATGGATATAATTATTATAGCTGATATTAAGCTAGAATATTTACCAAAAATTTTAGATAAAAAGCTATTACCTATTTTTAAGCCTAAAATCAATATTAGTATACTGAATATAAATGTAAAAATTGTAGTTAGAGGAATGCTTATTCCTGACATGCTTGCACCAAGGCCCAAAGCAAAGTTGTTTATGCTAAGTGCAAGTGCTAGTGAAATAGCCTCTTTAGCTTCAATATTACCAGAGCCATCTGTATCGGCAGTTTTATTGTTAATTAATATATCATCGTAATGTAATGACTCAATAATATCTTTATTTTCCTTTTGGATATTTATTTTATTTTTCTTTAAATTGATTTCTTCTTTAAAGAAATCAAGTATCATAAATAAACCAACAATAATTAAAAGTATTACACCAATATAGTTACAAATATATACAGGAATAAATTTATTTAAAATGGAACCTAAGATCATTGAGAGGAAGGTTCCTAAGGTAACAATTAATGCAATTACTATATTAATAGAAAATTTAATTCTTATTTTCTTAATTCCATAAGCAATTCCTATTATTAAGCTGTCTAAACTTGCAGAAAATGCTAATAAAATAGAAGCAATGATATGCATATACCTCTCCTTATATATTATTATACTAATTATTATATTCAAACCTAAAAACTTCGTTCCTTAGACAAAAAATGATAATTAATGAGAAAGAAATATGTAAATTTAAAATAATATATGAATAAAGATTTAAAAAATATTATATTTCTTGTAGGGTGAAATTAAGTATTGTATACTGATGACATATATGTAGGAATAGTGGAGGCGAAACTAGTTGAAAAAGTATATAGAATTTAAGGATGTTAGAAAAAAGTATAAAATGGGAGAAGTAGAAATTGATGCTTTAGGTGGAGTTGATTTTTCAGTAGATAAAGGAGAATTTGTTATAATTGCAGGAGCTAGTGGTGCAGGGAAAAGTACTATTTTAAATATTTTAGGGGGAATGGATACAGTATCATCAGGTAAGGTTATAGTAGATAATAATGAGATTAGTAAGTATTCTCAAAAGGATTTAATAACATATAGAAGATATGATATAGGATTTGTATTTCAATTTTATAATTTAGTTCAAAATCTTACTGCAAGAGAAAATGTAGAATTAGCCACTCAAATTTCAAAGAATCCATTAAATATTGATAATGTTTTAGATTCAGTTGGATTAAGAGATAGAAAAAATAATTTTCCATCACAGCTATCAGGTGGAGAGCAACAAAGGGTGGCCATAGCAAGAGCAATAGCTAAAAATCCTAAATTATTACTTTGCGATGAACCTACTGGGGCATTAGATTATAATACTGGTAAAGCTATATTAAAGTTACTTCAAGATACTTGTAGGAAAGAAGGAGTTACAGTAATAATAATTACACATAACTTAGCTTTAACTCCTATGGGAGATAAAGTTATTGAGGTTAAGAATGGTAAGATTCAAAAAATTACTATAAATGAAAATCCAGTTCCTGTGGAAAGGATTGAATGGTAATTATGAAAAATGCATTATGGAAAGATATATTTAGAGATATAAGGAAATCTAAAGGAAGATTCATTTCAATTGCATCAATTATTGCTTTAGGGGTAATGTTATTTGCAGGGGTAAAAATTGCACCTATAGATATGAAGGCTACAGCAGATAAGTACTATGATGATTATAATTTAATGGATTTGCGAGTAATATCAACTTTAGGATTAACTGATGAAGATGTAAAGGATATAAAAAACATAGATGGTGTTTTAGGTGTTGAACCATCAAAAACTTTAGATGTTATATCAAAAATAGATTCAGATGAGTTTGTAATTAGAGTTCATAGTTTACCTAATAATAATTTAAATGATGGTAATGAAGATTATATAAATAGATTAAATTTAATTGAAGGACATTTACCTACTAAAGACGGTGATTGTGTTATTGCTAGAGAAAACTTTGGAAGTCTAAATTTGAAAATAGGAGATAAACTCAACTTAAATTCTGGTGATGATAGTGACATTAAAGATAACCTTACAACTAATGAATATGAAGTTGTAGGTATAGTAGAAACTCCTTATTATTTAAGTGATCAAATTGGAAATAGTAGTATTGGAAATGGTACTGTAAAAACATATATGTTTATAAATGAATTTGATTTTAAAAGTGAAGTATATACAGATATTTATGTTACCGTTAAGGATACTAAAGCTTTAAATTCATATGATGAGACATATTTTGAAGTAACAGATAAGGTTAAGGAATCTATAGAAAATATTTCTAATGTAATAATAGATAGAAGATATAATGAAGTGATAAATGAAGCTAATGAAGAATTAAATAAAGGCAAAGATGAATATGAAGCTAAAAAGAGTGAAGTTGAGGAAAAATTAGAAAAAGCCCAGAATGAAATAGATAACTCAAGAAAGACATTGACTGAAGGGGAAGATGAACTTAATAGTAAGAAGAATGAGTTAGAAAATTCATTGAAGATTGGACAAGAGGATATTTTAAAAGCAGAGCAGGAATTAAATGAAAAGGAATCAGAGATTAATGAAGGAATAAATAAATTTTATGAGGCAAAAGAAAGCATAGAACAGGAGTTTATTAAAGCTGAAAACTCTATCAATGATTCAGAAGTTTATTTAGAAGGTTTACTAAGTCAGAAGTCTTCACTAGAGGATATGTTAAAAGATGAGAGTCTAAGTGATGAAGAAAAAGTTTCTATTGAAGTAAAAATAAATTCATTAGATGTCATAATAAAAGAAGCTAATGATAAAGTTAATGTAGCAAAATCAGAGCTTCAAAGCAAGAAAGATGAATTATTAGCAAAAGAGAATGATTTAAACTTAGCTAAGATACAAATAGAAGAAGGTAGAAATAAAGTTAATCAATCAAAGGTTGACTTAGAAGAAGCTAAAAAGCAAGGATATTCTCAAATAGAAAATGCAAAAGCAGAAATAGAAAATGGAAAAGTAAAGTTAGCTGAGGGAGAAAAAGAGCTAGAGGAAAATAAGAAAAAAGCGGAAGAGGAGCTTTCTAAAGCAAGGGAAGAGTTAGAAGAAGCAGAAGAGAAAATATCACAAATAGAAAATCCAGATTTTTATGTTTTAGATAGAAAATCACATTATTCTTATGTAGATTATGAAAATAGTGCAAATAGTATTGATAAATTATCAAATGTATTTCCAGTATTTTTCTTTGTAGTAGCAGCACTAGTATGTTTAACAACAATGACTAGAATGGTAGATGAGCAAAGAGTAAATATAGGAACATTAAAAGCTTTAGGATATGATAAAGGAAGTATTGCTAAAAAGTTTATTGTTTATGCATTGTTTGCAAGTTTAATTGGATGTATAGTAGGAATAGCTTTAGGTTTTACTGCTTTACCATTAGTGATTTTTGATGCATATAAGATATTATATATATTACCTAAAATGACATATGTAGTTCACGTGCCCTTAGCGATAATGATTTTTGCTGTAGCTATAGGAGTAACTACATTATCAACATATGCAGCATGTAGAATTGAACTTATAGAAGTTCCATCAATGTTAATGAGACCTAAGGCACCAAAAGAGGGGAAAAGAATTTTATTAGAAAAAATTCCTTTTATTTGGAATAGATTTAATTTTATTGGTAAAGTAACAGTAAGAAATATTTTTAGATATAAAAAGAGATTTTTAATGACTGTAATTGGAATTTCAGGAAGTACAGCATTATTAGTTACTGGTTTTGGTATTAAGGATTCTATAAAAACTATTGTAAGTAAACAATATGGAGAATTAACACAATATGATGTTTCAATAAATTTAAATGAAACTATAAATAGTGATGAAAAAAATAGTTTAGAAGAATATCTAAAGCAAGATTTAAAGGTAAATGATTTTATTTTTATAAGAACTGAAAGTGGAGAAGCATTAGCAAATGAAATAAGTAAAAATGTTAATATTATAGTTAGCGATGAGAATGAAAAATTTGATGAATTTGAACATTTACAAGATAGAAAGAGTAAAGAAATAATTATTTTACCTAAGGATGGAATAGCAATAAGTGAAAAGTTAGCTAAATTATTAGATGTTAAAGTTGGAGATGAAATAGAGCTTATAAATAATAATGATAATAAATCACGAGCTAAAATTGGAGCAATAGTAGAACATTATATTAATCATTATGTTTATATTGATGCTGATTATTACAAAGAGATATTTAATAAGACTCCAGAAGAAAACAGCATATTTATTAAAATAAATAATGAAGATTCTATAAATGAGATATCTAATAATTTAATAAATATAAATGGAGTTTCTGGAGTAGTAAGTAATAGTAGTATAAAAGATAATTTTGATAATACAATTAAATCTTTAGATTTAGTAGTCTTAGTTATGATATTTTGTGCAGGAGCATTATCATTTATAGT
Organism: uncultured Clostridium sp.; assembly: GCA_900547475.1. Classification (GTDB taxonomy): domain Bacteria; phylum Bacillota; class Clostridia; order Clostridiales; family Clostridiaceae; genus Clostridium. Next base: position 25,745 of record URGW01000025.1, read on the forward strand.
ATTATATAATTTAACTAATGTTAATATTTCTGAACGTATAAGAGAGATAGCTACAATTAAAGTTTTAGGATTCTATGATAAGGAAGTTTCAGCATATATATTTAGAGAAAATATATTATTAACTGTTATTGGAGCAATAGGAGGATTATTCTTAGGTATAGCTTTCCATAAATTTATAATGGTAACAGTTGAAATGGATTATGTGATGTTTGGTAGAAATATAGATGTTAAGAGTTTTATTATGGCAGCTATTTTAACAATTATTTTCTCATTGTTAGTAAACTGCGCTATGTATTATAAGTTAAAGAAAGTTGAAATGGTTGAATCTTTAAAATCAGTAGATTAACCTAAATATTATAAAAAAGTAACAGTAAATATTTAAACTGTTACTTTTTGTTATTTTAAGATATCTGAATTGATTGTTCTAAATTCCTTTGGAGTTAAATTATATTTTCTTTTAAATAATTTATTAAAATATGATAGATTATCAAAGCCTACTTCTAAAGAAATATCCATTATAGCATTATTAGTGGAGGTCAATAAAATAGATGATTTTTCTAACCTTAAATTGTTAATATATTGAATACATGTTAAGCCAATATGCTTTTTAAAAAATCGCATAAAATGATATTCACTATATTCGCAAAGGTCAGCTAAAGTATTTATGGAAATATCTTCAGAATAATGATCATTTATATAATTTAAAACTAATTTAATTTTATTTGTAGTATTAATTGTAAGATTATTTTTATTTTGATGTTTTTCAATTAGATCATTTTTATAAAGTAATGAAAAAAACTTAAATAGTAAAGATTTTAATTCAAGTTCATAAGCGATATCATTTTCATAATAGCAGTATATTATATTTTCTATAACATCAAAAATTTTAGGGTAACACTCTATATTATCTTTAAGGATAATAGGCAATTGATGTTTATGATTTAAAAGAGGAGCAATATATTTTAATAATGCACCATCAGTATTAGAGCTTTTTAACATGTTCATATTAAAAACAAAAGAAGCCCAAGTCATGTTTTCGTTTGGAATAGCTGTTAATGAGTGTAGACTTTGAGAATCAATAATTAAAATATCACCTTTATTTGCAATAAATGAATTTAAATTTATTCTGTAATCACAGCTTCCGTCTAGAATTATAATAACTTCAATTTCCTCATGCCAATGAGCTGCAATAGAAGGAAAGCTTGGACTAAGTGTCCCTTTATAAATTGAAAATGGTAATATAAAGTCACCATGTGTAATATTTTCTTTTAAGTTTATAAAATCTAAATTATTCATGAAATCTCCTAGTATAGCAGTATTGTCTTATAAATTGTTAGTATACTGCAAGTATTATACTTATTTAAATATTATAATAACATTATAATTACATTTTTTAAATAAAATGATTTGCAAGTAGTAAGGGGAAGAAGATTATGTTTGGAAAAATGTTAAATTATGAGGTTACTAAAAATAAAGTTTTAGTGAATTATGAAAAAATTCAAAGTACTATAACATTGATAGATGAGAGTATTGTTAATTTCTTTGTGCCATTTCATAGAGAAGAAAGAAATTCTAAGGCAGTTGAAAGTACATTAAATAACAAAGTTAAATTTGAGGTTAAATATGATGATGAAGTTTTAAATATAAAGACGAATATTTTAAGTATTAATATTTATGATGATTTTAAAGTTGATATATATAATTCAAAAGGTGAAATTTTATGTAGGGATTATAGAGGGAAAAGAGAGCCTTTTAGAAGGTTAGGGGCTAATTCTACCTTAGCAGCAGAGGAAGGTCATAAATTAGAAGGGCATGAAGAATATAAGATTTATGTATCTAAAGTTATGGAAGATGATATGTATTTCTATGGGCTTGGAGAAAGAACAGGTTCCTTAAACAAGAAGGGTTATCATTATAGAAATTGGAATACTGATGATCCAACACCACATGGAGAAACATATGCTCAATTATATAAATCAATACCTTTTTTAATAACATTAAAGGATGAAGAGGCTTGTGGTATTTTCTTTGATAATCATTTTGAAAGTCATTTTGATATGGGAAAAGAGAATTCTAAGTATTACTATTTTGGGGCTGTAGATGGTAATTTAGATTATTACTTTATGTATGGACCTACAATAAAGGAAGTAGTTAATAAGTATACTAATTTAACAGGAAAAACACCATTGCCTCAATTATGGACACTTGGATATCAACAATGTAGATGGTCTTATGCTCCACAGGAAAGAACTATGGAGATTGCTAAGTGTTTTAGAGAAAAGGATATTCCATGTGATACTATTTATTTAGATATAGATTATATGGATGATTTTAGAGTATTTACATGGGATAATAAAAAATTCGAAAATCCAAAAGAATTTTTAGAGAAACTTAAAGAAATGGGATTTAAGGTAGTTACTATTATAGATCCAGGAGTTAAGGTTGATAAAGGATATAAAATATATGATGAAGGTCTAAAGGAAGGATATTTTGCAACAGATAAAGATGGAATAGTATATAAGAATTGGGTTTGGCCAGGAAATTCTGTTTTCCCAGATTTTATGAATTCTAAGACAAGAGAATGGTGGGCAGGAAATCAGAAAATAATGATGGATTTAGGTGTGGCAGGAATATGGAATGATATGAATGAACCAGCTAGTTTCAATGGACCTATTCCAGATGATGTAGTTTTTAATAATGATGGAACTTTAGTTACTCATAAAGAAATTCATAATGTTTATGGGCATATGATGGGCAAGGCCACTTATGAAGGGATTAAGAGAGTTACAAATAAAAGACCATTTATAGTAACTAGAGCATGTTATGCAGGAACTCAAAAGTATGCTACAGTTTGGACTGGAGACAATCAAAGTACATGGGAGCATTTAAGAATGTCACTACCTATGTTAATGAATCTTGGACTTAGTGGTATGGCTTTTTGTGGTACTGATGTTGGAGGGTTTGGACATGATTGTACTCCTGAACTTTTAAGTAGATGGGTTCAAGTTGGAGCATTTACACCATTATTTAGAAATCATTCAACTATTGGAAGTAGAGAACAAGAACCATGGGCTTTTGATAAAACTACAGAAGATATAAATAGAAAATATATTAAATTAAGATATAAGTTGATTCCATATTTATATGATATGATGTATAAATGTGAAGAGACGGGAGAACCAATAATTAGACCATTATTATTTAATTATCAAAATGATAGAAAAACATATGAAATAAATGATGAATTTAATTTTGGTGACAATATTTTAGTATCTCCAGTTGTAGAACAAGGAGCTAGACATAAATTAGTTTACTTACCAGAAGGCGATAATTGGATAGATTATTGGACTGGAGAAGAGTATAAAGGTGGGCAATATATAATTAAAGAAGCTCCATTAGATATTTGTCCTATATTTATAAAATCATTATCTATAATTCCAGTAGGAAAAGAACAAAATTATGTTGGAGAAAATAATGATGATATATTAACATTAAATATATATTTAGGTAAAGAAAATGGAGAAGCAACTTATACTCATATATTAGATGATGGGGAAAGTTTTGATTATAAAGATGGAAAGTTAAATAAGTATATCATTAATTGTAAATTGGCAGATGAATTAAGAATAGAATTAAAAGAAAATATAGGATATTCTAAAAATTATAATAAAATAAAAATAATTCTTAATAATTTAGAGCATACTAAAAAGGTATTCTTCAATAATAAAGAAATCGAAGTTAAAGAAAATCAATTTATAGTAGAACTATAAAATAATAATGTTAATTTTACAACTCAAATAAGAGATGTAATTTTATAAATTTCCACCTTAAATTCAAATATAAAGTAGTTTCATAATAAAATTTTTATGAGCTACTTTATATTTTTTTATAATAAAATATTTAAGTAATAAGATAAATTTATAGATATTAACGTAGATAACAACTTATGATATAATGATTAAATTAATTATATAATAATGAGGTGAAGAGGTGGATTTAAAAATTTTATTAGATAATGTATTAGCCTTAGGATCTAATATTAGTATAAAAGATGGTAAAGAGATTTATAAAAATAGATTAGTATCAAATTTAAGTAGTAAAAAGATTAACGATATTTATCATATATATTCAAAAGTAACAGAAGAGGATAATAGTAAGGAGTATAGTTGCCATATTAAGTACAATTTAAAAAGTGAAAGAGTAATAGGTGCAACATGTACATGTAGTACATATGAAGAATTTTCAAAGCATAAAACTAATTATATTTGTAAGCATATAATTGCAGCTATATTTTATTTTTATATTGTAGCAAAAAATAAAATAAAGAAAATAAATAAGGAAAATAGCAATTTAAATAAGAAAAAAGAAAGCAAAGTAAATGTTGAAAAGAAGATACTAAATTTAGATTTAGATATTAAAAGAAACGAAAATAGGACATTTGATATACAAATTAGAATAGGCGAAAATAATACTTATTTAATTACTAAAATTAGTGAGTTTTTAAAGTGTAAAGAAGTAAAAGGACAGCTGAGAATTAATGGGGAATTCTTATATAATAGCTCTTATATGAAATTTAAGGAAGAAGATGAAAAGCTTTTAGATTATATAGTTTTAAACTTAAATAGAGAAAATGCCTTTAAGATTGTAGAAGGAAAGATTTTAAGAATTAATGAAGAGTATATAGAAGAAATTTTAAAGTTAGTAAGTGATAATAGAAAAGTTAAGTTAAATTATGATTATATTAATTATGAAAGCTATATTATAAAAGATAATATGCCTTTATCTTTCACAGTAAAAATGGATTTTGATAAAATAATTTTAACTACAAAGAAAAAGTTACCTATTCCTTTAAATAATGAGTTTACTGTGTTTTTAAATGATAGGAAAATTTATTTATCAAGTGAAAAGCAAATAAATAACTATAAAGTATTGTATAATAAGTTAAAAAATCATGGGAAGATAGAATATCCTAAACAGGAATCTTCTATAAATGAATTATTTAATTTATTAGGAGATATAAGTAAAGATATAATCTTAGGTGAGGGAGTTAAAAATCTTTGTAGAAATTATTATAAAGTTAAAATTTTCTTTAAAAATGAAAATAATGATATTAAGTGTAAAGCCACTGTTAATTATTTTGGAAAAATAATCAATATATTAGATAAAAATATAGATTACTTCCTAAGAGATAATAATTTTGAAGAAGAAATTTCAATGAAATTAGAAAGGTATAGATTTATAAAAAAGACAAATGAATTTTTATTTGTTGGAAGTGATGAAGAGAGGTATGAGCTTTTAACCAATGGATTAAACTTATTTGAAGGATTTTCGAAATTAGAGTTTTCTAAGAGTTTTAATGAAGCTAATCTTCTAGGGAGTAATGATATACATGCTATATTTGAAAGGCAAGAGGAAGAGTTAAGGTTTAAATATGATATAGATGGATTAGATTATAGTGAGTATATAAATGTATTACAAGCTTTAGAAGAGGATAGGGATTTTTATAAAACTAAAACAGGACGACTATTAAATTTAAGAGATTTAGGAATATCTAATTTTTTTAATATTATTGATAATTTAATATATAACCAGGAAATATATGATGGTGAAATAGAGATAGATAAAAGTAAAGCTATATTTATAGAGAACAATATAGAAAATTATAATTTAAATTTTATAAGAGGAGCAGAGATTTTAAAAATAATTTCCAAAAGGTTAGAAAGTAGATTTATAGAAGAAGTTAATGGAGTAAAAGAATTAAATGGTATATTAAGAAATTATCAAGTTACTGGTTTAAATTATTTATTATCTTTAAGTGAAATGAATTTTGGTGGAATTTTAGCAGATGAAATGGGACTTGGAAAGACTATTCAAGTAATTGCATTTTTATTATATAAGAAAAATAATATGTCATTAATAGTTACACCAACATCTCTTATATATAATTGGAAAGAAGAGTTTGAAAAGTTTGCACCAACATTAAAAGTTGGAGTTATTCATGGAAGCAAAAGTGCTAGAAATAAGATATTAGATAATAAAGAGGAATATGATATTCTTTTAACTACTTATGGAACAATAAAAAATGATATAGAATTTTATAAAAATGAAATTTTTGATTATTGCATCATAGATGAAGCACAAAATATTAAAAATCCCAAAGCACAAAATACTAAGATAATAAAAGAGATAAATGCAAAAGTAAAATTTGCATTAACAGGTACTCCAATAGAAAACTCCTTAATTGAATTATGGTCAATTTTTGATTTTATAATGCCTGGATATTTATTTGATGAAAAGAAATTTAAGAAGAAGTTTGTTAATAGAAGTGAAAAGGAAATTGAGGAGTTAAAGTCCTTAATAAAACCATTTATATTAAGAAGATTAAAAAAAGATGTTATAACTGAATTACCTGAAAAGATTGAGAAAAAGTATTATGTTCCAATGACTAGTGAACAAAAGTTAGCTTATAAAAATTATATGAAAGAGGTTAAGCTTAAATTAAAAACTGGAGAAAATGATAATATAACGATTTTCTCTTACTTAACACGATTAAGACAGATATGCCAAGATCCTATTTTAGTCAATAAAGATTATACTGACGATAGTGGGAAGTTAAATGTTGCACTAGAGATAATAGAGGATGTTATAGAAGATAATAATAAAATGTTAGTATTTTCTCAATTTACTTCAGTATTAAAAAAGATAGAAGATGAATTAAACATAAGAGAAATAAAAAATAAATACTTAGATGGATCTACTAGTGCTAAGGAAAGAATAAAGCTTGTATCAGAGTTCAATGAAAGTAAAGAGCCAGAGATTTTCTTAATTTCCTTAAAAGCAGGAGGAACAGGACTTAATTTAACATCAGCAAAGTTTGTTATGCATATGGATCCTTGGTGGAACCCTGCAATAGAAGATCAAGCAACAGATAGAGCTCATAGAATAGGGCAAAAAAATATAGTTGAGGTAATTAAACTTGTTGCTAAAGATACAATTGAAGAAAAGATTATTCAACTGCAAGAAGATAAACGGGAAATAATAAATAGTGTTATGAGTGATAATAGTTTAAATATAAATAATATATCTAAATTAACAAATGAAGAAATTTTAGATTTGTTCAAATAGAAGTACAATTTACTTTTAATAAATAAAGATATCTTCTGGAAATAAATACATGAGATAGTTTTTATGTTTAATATTAAATTAATGTTTTGTTAGTTTTTAATAAAGCCTAATGAAACATTAATTTATTTTAAATAAATTGATAATTGAAAAAAATATAGGTATTTTAGGACAAAAAATATATGTATTGAGTATTTTAGATTAATGATATTATGATAATATTCTTACAAAAACCATGAATAAAAGTTTAAAATGTAAACGATATTTGAGAATTTTATTATAATATCTGGAGGTAAATAAAATGAAATATAATAATCCTGTAATTAAAGGTTTTTATCCTGATCCAAGTGTTTGTAAAGTTAAAGATACATATTATCTTGTATGTAGTTCCTTTCAATATTTCCCAGGGGTTCCCCTATTTGAAAGTAAGGATCTTATTAACTGGAATCAGATAGGTCATTGTTTAACTAGAAAAAGCCAAGTACAACTTGATAAAATAAATAGTTCAGGTGGAGTTTTTGCACCTACTATAAGATATTATAATGGACGATTTTATATGACAACAACAAATGACACCACACATGAGAATTTTTATGTATGGACAGATGATATTTATGGTGAATGGTCAGAACCTATATATGTAGATCAAGGAGGAATTGATCCATCTCTATATTTTGAGGATAATAGAACTTATTTTATGAGTAATGGATCTGATGATTATGGAGTAAGTGGAATTGTTCAATGTGAAATCGATATTGAATCAGGTAAAAAGCTTACACCAAGTAGAACAATTTGGACAGGTTCTGGTGGGCGTTATATTGAAGGTCCTCATATGTATAAAATAAATGGGAAGTATTATCTTGTAGCAGCTGAAGGTGGAACTGAGTTTGGACATATGGTTACATATGCATGTGGAGATTCTATAGATGGTTATTTTCAAGGATATTACAATAATCCAGTTTTGACAAATCGTAATTTAGGTGGCTATGAAATACAAGGAGTAGGACATGGTGATTTAATTCAAGACAATGATGGTAACTGGTGGATGTTACATTTAGGATTCCGTCAAAGTGGACAATGGGAAGCTTATCATCATTTAGGGCGTGAAGTTTTTCTGACTCCAATTACATTTAACGAAGATGGGTGGTTTACAGCTGGTAATAATGGTACAACTGTAAAGTGTTTTGATTTAAAGAATATTAATAGTAATATTCTACAAAATGAAAAAAAGTCTTATACATTTGAAAATACTGAGTGGAATAAGGAATGGTGTTATATACGTATACCTAATTTAGAAAATTATGAATTGCACAAAGATAAGTTAATATTAAAGGGGAGTAAAATTACACTTGATGATATAGATTCACCAACTTTTATAGGGCTTAGACAAAGGGATTTCAATGCAAATATAACATGTGATATAGCTATTTGTAATGGAGAGGCAGGTATCACTATATATATGGATGAAAATCACCATTATGATTTGGCAATAAGAGAATGTGATAATGGATATGAGGTAATTGAAAGATTAAATGTTGGAGATATTAAATCGGTGGAAAAGTCTGTATATATAGAAGAAAATAATAAAGTTACTCTTATTATAGAAGCTAAGAATAGTTATTATAGCTTTGGATTAAAAATTAAAGATAAAAAGATTAATTTAGGAACTGCTAAAACAAAATATTTATCATCAGAAGTTGCTGGCGGCTTTACTGGGGTTATGATTGGGTTATATGCATTCGATAAAGAAGAAAATAATTATGCTGAATTTAAGAACTTTAAGTGTCTATACAGTTAAGAATAGTAATATTATTGAAAAATATTGTTAAGGATAATGTCATAACAAAAAAGCTATTTTTATATACAATGAATTAGTAGGCTTAGATTTAAAATGACTGACAGTTATTTTAAATCTAAGCCTTATTTTATATTTAATTAAATAAAAATAAATTTTAAAATTTTATTGACTTTGAGTTAACTCCAAGGAATATAATTATAATTTAATTTATAGTTTTTAGGAGGAACATTATGGAATATATAAAGTTAGGAAATACAGGATTAGAAGTATCAAAAATTTGTTTGGGGTGTATGAGTTTTGGTGACCCTACAAAATGGATTCATAGTTGGGTGCTAAATGAAGAAGATTCAAGAAAAATTATCAAAAAATCATTGGATTTAGGAATTAATTTTTTTGATACTGCAAATGTATATGGTTTAGGAACAAGTGAAGAGATTTTAGGAAGAGCTCTAAAAGATTATGCAAATCGTGATGAAATTGTAATAGCAACAAAAGTTAGTGGAGCTATGGGAGAAGGGCCTAATAGTTCAGGGTTATCTAGGAAGGCTATTATAAGTGAGGTTGAAAAATCTTTAAAGCGTTTAGGTGTTGATTATATTGATATTTTATATATTCATAGATGGGATTATGAAACACCTATTGAAGAAACGATGTGTGCTCTTAATGATTTGGTAAGGAGTGGAAAAGTTCTTTATTTAGGTGCTTCGTCTATGTATGCATGGCAGTTTGCAAAGGCTCAATATATAGCAGAAAAGAATGGATGGACAAAGTTTTCTGTGATGCAAGGACATTATAATTTATTATATAGGGAAGAAGAAAGAGAAATGAATCCATTATGTAATGATATGGGAGTTGCGTTAGTTCCATATAGTCCTTTAGCAGCTGGTAGATTAACACGTGATTGGAAATCAGATTCAAAAAGGTTTAAAGAAGATAATATTGCAAAAGTAAAATATGATAAAACTGAAGAGCAAGATAAAATTATTGTTCAAAGAGTTTCAGAAGTTGCTAAAAAATATAATTCCACAAAATCACAAATTGCAGTCTCTTGGTTATGGAGCAAAGGTGTTACTGCACCTATTGTAGGAATAACAAAGGAAAAATATTTAGATGATTTTGTAGGAGCATTAGATATTAAATTAACTGATGAAGATATTAATTACTTAGAGGAAGCTTATGTACCACATAATATAGTTGGACATAAGTAAAATCTATAAAGCAAATTAGAATATATAGAAAAATTATGGTAATATAAATGATATATAAGTAATTTGCTAAATTTAGGAGGAAAAAATGAATAATAATTTTAATATTAATAAGGAATTTTTATTAAAAACAGCAAAAGATATACTAGAGTTTGATAGTCCTACAGGTTTTTGTTTTGAAATTATGGACAATATAGAGGGTATTGTTAAAGATTTTGGATATAAGTTTGAAAGAAATAATAAGGGGTGTGGAATAATTACAGTTGAAGGACAAAGCAATGAGAAAACAGTTGGGCTTTGTGCTCATGTAGATACATTAGGAGCTATGGTTAGATCTATAACAGCAAATGGAACTTTAAAGTTTACAATATTAGGAGGACCTATAGTACCAACATTAGATAGTGAGTATTGTAAAATAAGAACAAGAGATGGAAAAATTTATACAGGAACTTTTTTAAGTACTAGTCCAGCAGCACATGTTTTTGAAGATAGTAAAAGTAAAACTAGAGATGAAAAAAACATGGAAATTAGAATTGATGAAATAGTAAAAAATAAGGATGACGTTTTAGCATTAGGAATTGCTCCAGGAGATTTTATATTTATTGATCCAAAGACTACTATTACTGAAAGTGGATTTATAAAATCAAGATTTATCGATGATAAAGGTAGCGTAGCAGCAATAATTGCATTATTAGAAATGATGCATAGAGAAAATTTAAAACCTAAATATACTGTGAAAATTATAATCTCAACATATGAAGAGGTTGGTCATGGTTCAGCTTCTATTCCAAGTGATATTAGTGAAATGATTGCAGTTGATATGGGGTGTATAGGAGATGATTTATCTTGTACAGAGTATGATGTATCAATATGTGCAAAAGATTCCAGCGGGCCTTATGACTATAATATGACTACTAAGTTAATTAACTTAGCTAAAGAAAATAACCTAAGTTATGCTGTAGATATATATCCAATGTATGGTTCTGATGTAAGTGCTGCTTTAAGAGCAGGAAATGATATAAGAGGAGCTCTTATAGGCCCAGGTGTTCATGCTTCTCATGGAATGGAGAGAACACATTATAAAGCATTGGAGAATACAATTAAATTATTATTAGTATATTTACTATAAAAAGATATTAATAAAAATTACTTTATAATAATAGCATCGTAGTAGATAATAATACGATGCTATTTATCTATTTACATATCCAGTTGAATTTTGTGATAAAAATGGAAATGTTTATATAGTTTTAATACTCTAAATCCATTAATCTACCTTTAGATTTTAGATGACCTATTAATTTATCAGGTTCATTCATAATAAGTTCTTCAGGCATATCTATTTTTTCAAATAATTCTATACCTTTCGTAAAATCACCTATTTTACTGTTTATGTGAGCATCAGATGTTAAAATTACTTTTGCTCCGTATTCTTTGCAAAGAAGAGCTATTTTTTCACAGTTAACATCACTTCCAACTCTAGATGATCCAGATAGAGAGCTATTATTTATTTCAACCATTATATTTTTTTCTTTTGCTTTTTTTATAATTGCATCATAGTCAAGAGCATAATTAGGATTTCCAAGGTGACCTAATATTTCAACTTTTTCGTATTTATCCATAACATTTAAAATTGCTATAGTATTTTCTTCCTTTGTTTTAGGTTTAAAAACTGGCTCATGGAATGAAGCAATCATATAATCTAAATACTTCATGGCATCTTCAGGTAAATCTATATTTCCATCTATATCTAATATATTTCCTTCACAACCTCTAAGTATAATAACATCATTAATAATTCTTGGAAGAACTTTTAAATTTCCGAAATACCAGTAATGAGGTGCACCAGGCATTGAAGGTGCATGTTCAGAGGTCCCTAATATTTTAATTCCATTCTTTGCACAGTAATCAATATTTTCCATTAGTGTCGTATATGCATGTCCGCTTACTATTGTATGTGTATGCAAATCAGATAAGTAATTCATATAAATCTCCTTTTATATATTATTTAAAGTAAGAAAGTAATAAGTAAGCTTAACTTAGTACTTATTATTAGTATATTTATTTTTTTGTTAAACTTCAACAAAATAAATATTTAAATTATTAGTTATATTAAATTAATACTATTATAAAAAATATAAATAAAAATCAAAATTTAAAAAGTTTTACAAAAAATATATTAACAAATATTTTAGAAATTAATTTCAAGAAAATAGAAATGTGTTAAAATTATATTGGAAAATAAAGTGAATGATGCATATTTAATAAAAAACTACTATATGATAATCAGAGTAAAAGATATAATCAAAAAGTGGGGGAAATAAAATATGAGAAATATACTATTTGTAGCATCTGAAAGTGTACCCTTTATAAAGACCGGTGGACTTGCAGATGTTGTAGGATCACTTCCTAAATCATTTCCAAAAGAAGAGTTTGATGTAAGGATAGTAATACCAAATTATACATGTATTCCTTGGCAATATAGAAGACAGTTTAAGTATATAACACATTTTCATATGAATTTTGGAGAAATTAATAGTAATGAGTATGTTGGAATAATGACTACTCAATATGATGGAATAACATTTTACTTTATAGATAATGAACATTATTTTGGAGGAAATTCACCTTATGGCGATACTAAATTTGACATAGAAAAATACTGCTTTTTTAGTAAAGCAGTATTATCAATTTTACCTACTATCAATTTTAATCCAGATATAATACATTGCCATGATTGGCAAACTGGAGTATTACCAGTTTATCTTAATACTATCTTTAGAGATAATCCTTTCTATGACAACATACGTACTATTATGACAATTCACAATTTAAAATTCCAAGGAATTTGGGATATTGAAACACTTAAGAAAATTACAGGATTCCCAGATTATGTATTTAGATCAACAGATATGGAATATAAGAGAGATGCTAATATGTTAAAAGGTGGATTAGTATATTCTAATTATATTACTACAGTAAGTAATAGTTATAAAGATGAAATACAAAGTGAATACTATGGAGAAGGGTTAGATGGAGTCATAAGAGAGAAGAGTGGAGCACTATTTGGAATCTTAAATGGTATAGATTATAATGAATATAATCCTGAAACTGATAATAAAATTTTTAGTCGGTATAATTCATATAGTTTTATTGAAAATAAAGCTATAAATAAAGTGAAATTACAAAGAGAGTTAGGTTTAGAAGAAAGTGAATGTAAATTCATGATAGGAGTAATATCAAGATTAACAGATCAAAAAGGATTAGATTTAATAGGACATGTTTTAGAAGAAATTATTGATGATTATACACAATTAGTTGTAATAGGAACTGGTGATGAAGAGTATGAAAATATGTTTAGATATTATGAGTGGAAATTAAAAGGAAAGGTGTCAGGAAATATATACTTTTCTAATAAGAGAGCTCATAAAATATATGCAGCAGCAGATGCTATGCTTGTTCCATCAAGATTTGAACCTTGTGGATTAACTCAATTAATAGCTTTAAGATATGGAACTGTTCCTATTGTAAGAGAGACTGGTGGACTAAGAGATACTGTAGAACCATATAATATATATTCAGATAGTGGAACAGGATTTTCTTTTGAAAATTACAATGCACATGAAATGCTTAATATAATAAATTATGCAAAACAAATATATTTTGAGGAAAGAGATAAATGGAATGGAATAGCATTTAGAGGAATGAATAAGGATTTTTCATGGAGAAACTCAGCAGAAGAATATTCTAGATTATATAGAAAATTAATGGATTAATATATAAATAAGTCACAGTATATAAAAAGTATATTGTGACTTTATTTTATTAAGCAAAGTTGAAATGTGTTACATAAAAATAAAATTATGATACAAAATTAGAAGATGATGGTATAATAAGTAATAGTACGGAAAAGTTTAGGAGGTAAGTATGAAGTTTGATAGTATAATATTTGATTTAGATGGTACATTATGGGATTCTACAGTAGAAGTTGCAAAAACATGGAGTGCTATAATTGCTAAATATAATTTAAGTAGAAAAGAAGTAACAGTAGAGGATTTAAAACCTTGCATGGGAAAATTATTAGATGAGATAGCTAGAATTTTACTTCCAGACTTAGATGAAGAAATGCAAATGAAAATAATAAAAGAATGTTGTCAGTATGAAAATGAATATTTAAGAGAGCATGGGGCAACATTATATGATAAATTAGAAGAAACATTAGAGAAATTAGCTAATGATTATAAATTGTTTATAGTAAGCAATTGTCAAGATGGATATATAGAAAGCTTTTTTAACTCTCATGGATTGGATAAATATTTTATTGACTACGAATGTCCAGGTAGAACAGGTTTACCTAAAGCAGAAAATATTAAATTAGTAGTTGAAAGAAATAATTTGAAAAATCCAGTTTATGTAGGTGATACACAAGGTGATGCAAATGCAGCAAAAGCTGCTAATGTTCCATTTATATATGCTAAATATGGATTTGGAGATGTAGAAGAGTTTCAAGAGAAAATTGAATCTTTTGAAGAATTGTTAAAGATTGTAAAATAACCGAGGAGAAAAATATGATTACTAAAAAGCAACTTAAAGATGATATTATAACTTATGATATTATTAAGTATAAAGACGAAGATGGAAAGTTGATTGAATATGTTGAAGTTACTTTAGTAGATAGAATTATTGATGTTTATATGGATACTAGAGAAGTTAATATAGGAATTTTAGCAAATAAAATTATTGAGGATAATTTATACGAAGAGTAATGTTTATAAAATAACTATTAGATATATAATATATTTAATAGTTATTTTAAATTAGAAAATTAAAAATAAATTAAGTGTTAGGAATTAAGATGAAAGTTTTTTGTTATGAAGATAATAAGATAATTCAAAAAAAATATTTATATGAATCATTAGGAATTAATATTAATGAAAAAAATATAATTTCATTTGTAGGTGGAGGGGGGAAGACAACATCAATATATACTTTAGCAAGCGAACTCAGTAATTTAGGGAAAAAAGTGTTAGTTACAACCACTACACATATGCATATGCCTAAGGATTATATTAATTTTAAAGGTGACATAAATGAAATAAAAGAAAGATTCAAAAATACAAATTTAATTATTGTTGGGATAAAAGATAAAAACGATAAAATTTCATCTGTAGGCGAAGATATTGCAATAACTTTGATAGAATTATGTGATTTTTTACTTATAGAAGCGGATGGAGCTAAAATGTTACCTTTAAAAGCACCAGCTGACCATGAGCCAGTTATTTTAAGGAATACAACTATGATTGTTGGTGTTGCTGGTATAGATTCATTAGGTAAGAGTATAAAAGAAATATGTCATAGGCCAGAATATGTATGTAATATACTTATAAAAAAATATGAAGATAAAATAAGTGAAAAAGATATTGCAAATTTATTAAGTAGTGAAAGTGGACAGAAAAAATTTATAGATAGATGCAATAATGCTGAGTATAGGGCTATTATTAATAAGGTTGATAATGAGGAATTACTATGTTTTGCAGCAAAAATATGTAAATATTTAAAAGAAAAAGATGTACAAGTTATTATTACAAGCTATAAAAGTTAATTTAAAGTTTTGAGGTGATTTAAATGATGGTACTTATAAAAGGTGCAGGTGATTTGGCTACAGGAATAGCTTATAGATTGAAGAAAAGTGGATTTGATGTTGTTATGACAGAGATTCATAAGCCTACTACAGTTAGAAGAACAGTAGCCTTTTCACAGGCAGTATTTGATAATGAAATTGTAATAGAAGGTATCAAGGGCGTTAAAGTTAATAATATTAATGAAATATATGAAGAAATAAGAGAAGGTAATATTCCAATAATAATTGATGAAAAGGCAGAGATTATAAAAGAATTAAGGCCAAATGTTGTAGTAGATGCTATAATTGCTAAGAAAAATTTGGGTACAAGCATTGAAGATGCACCAATAGTTATTGGAGTTGGACCAGGATTTGAAGCTAAAGTAGATTGTCACTTAGTTGTTGAGACTAAAAGAGGGCATTATTTAGGAAAAGTAATAGAAGAAGGAAGTGCAATACCTAATACTGGAGTTCCAGGAAATATAGGTGGATATACAAGGGAAAGAATTATTAGAGCATCAAGTAACGGCAAGATAAAGCCTTTAGTAGCAATAGGTGATTTTGTTAAAAAAGGAGATATAGTTGCTTATATTGATGGTATAGAAGTTTTAGCAGAAATAGATGGAATAGTAAGAGGAATGTTACAAGAAGGTATAGAAGTATTTAAGGGGATGAAAAGTGGAGATATTGACCCAAGATGTGAAAAGGATCATTGTTTTACTATATCAGATAAGGCTAGATCTATTGGTGGCGGAGTTTTAGAAGCTATAATGTATATGAGTAATAATAATTTAAATTTAAAATAGATAGGTATATATAGGAGGGTAAACATGAAAAAAATTATAGATGCAAAAGGAAAGAATTGTCCTATGCCTGTTATAATGGCAAAAAAAGAAATAGATGCAGGAGTAAAGTTTTTTGAAATTGAAGTAGATAATAAAATTGCAGTTGAAAATTTAAAAAAATTAGCAAATAGCCAAGGCTTTACAACTACGATTGAAGAAAACAATGGTAACTTTAAAGTTAATTTTTCAAATGGTTGTGAAGAGTGTGAAGAAGTATTAGCTAAAGTGGAAGGTAAAAAGCCTTTAGGAAATTGGACTATATTTGTTAATAAAGAAATAATAGGTGCTGGGGATGATGAGCTAGGGAAGTCATTAATGAAAATGTTCATTTATACTATTTCAGAAGGAGATGATTTACCTAAATCAATTTTATTTATGAATGGTGGAGTAAAAGTTCCTACATTAAATGATCAAGCTATTGAACATTTAAAAGTTTTACAAGATAAAGGAGTAGAATTGTTAGTTTGTGGAGCTTGTCTTAATTTCTATGGGTTAGAGGAAAAATTAGAAGTTGGCAGAGTAAGTAATATGTATGATATAACTAATGCTATGAAAGATGCTTCAAAAGTAATAACTATATAATTAATTAGGTTAAATATATTTTATTTGCTTTAATATTATATATAAAATTAACAAGGTCAACATAATAGTCATAACTATTTCAATTATTAAATTTAGTTATAACTATTATGTTGACTTTATTTATAAGAATATTATTTTATTATTATAGAGTAATCTTTTTTATCAGTTACTTCACCAATGATTCTTGTCCAAGGGTTATATAATTCCATGCGAGATACATATTCTAATGCATCTTTTTCAGGTATTGATAGCAACAGACCTCCAGAAGTTTGAGGATCTAAAAGAATATCTTTCATTTCCTGGGCAATATTACTAGAACATGTAAATGAATCTTTCAGATATTCTAAATTGTTATACATTCCTTCAGGTATTATTCCCATTCTAGCGAACTCTAATGCATCACTAAGAATAGGAAGAGAGTTGGTAAATATTTCAATGGTTTTATTGCTACCACTAGCCATTTCGTAGCCATGTCCAATTAAACTAAAGCCAGTTATATCAGTGCAAGAATTAACATTTAAATTCTTTAATGAATCTTTTGCATATTTATTTAATGTAGTCATAACATTAGTTAATTCTTTTATTTTTTCAGGTGATAATAATTCTGCTTTTGTAGCTGTATTTAAAATTCCTATACCAATAGGCTTAGTTAAAACAAGAACATCACCAGTTTTTGCATTACTATTTGTAAGGATTTCTTTTGGATGAGCAAATCCAGTAACGCAAAGTCCATATTTGGGGGTTGGATCGGCAATAGTGTGTCCTCCAGCAACAACAGCTCCAGCTTCAGCTATTTTACTATAACCACCAGATAATATATCATGCATTAATGATGGATCTAAACATGATGGAAAGCATAATAAGTTCATAGCCACTGCAGGATCTCCACCCATGGCATAGATGTCACTAAGTGCATTTGTAGCAGCGATTTGTCCAAATGTATATGGATCATCAACCATTGGTGGGAAGAAATCTACTGTTTGTATTGAAACTTTATCATCAGAAATTTTATATACACAGGCATCATCTTTTTTATCGAAACCTACTAATAGATTTGAATCTTCAAATTTTGGTAAATTATTTAAAACAGAATCTAATACTGCTGGACCGATTTTAGCAGCGCAACCAGAACTTTTAGTTAAAGAGGTTAGTTTTATATTTTTACTCATATTAATTTCCTTTCTTAATTAGAAATATTTATATATTAATAATTATAATAAGAAAATAATAAAAACAATAGTGTAAATGATATAATAATTATGCTAGAGAAATTATTTAAAATATGATATAAAAATAAAAACTAAAAATAGCTATTCAGAAATTATGATAACTATGTTAATAGATTTGATAAATTCAGTTTGAAAATACAAATAAAAGTCAAGAATTAAATAAGTGCATATTGACAATTTATAAGAGAGATAATATCATGAGATGAAGTAGTAGCATATTGGAATGTAAAATAAATAAATACTATTATTATTATTGAAGTATATTTTATATAAAAGTAGCTCCATATTGGAATTAATACCAAAGTATATTTGAATATTATAGAATAAGGATTTAGAAACATCTATCAAAAGTGATTTTTGATAGATGTTTTTAATATTAAAAAATCAAATATTGAATAAAAGAGTAATTTATGTTAAAATATGTATATATTTGTGTGAAATTGAATTTATAGCATATATAAGTACAAATTAATAGTTATTATAATAGTATTTAGTTGGATATATTTTAATTTCAATATAGTTATAATTATTATTGAAGTGTAGATTTATAAAATTAAATTTATATTTATAAATTTTTATTTTTTTAATATTATATTGACACCTTAAATAAATACTATTATTATATTGACAGTAATATTTGAAGTTATTTACAAAATATGGCTGAGAACTTGATTATTAATTAGCTGCCAGTTATATTTAAAATTTTGAATGTACGAATAAGATTTTAAAAAAATTAAAGGAGGAAAAAATGAGATTTACTCTAACATTAGAATTAAAAGAGAAAATTTTTCCAGTGGAATATAGAAAACTCATATTAAGTTATATTAAAAATGCACTATCAGAATGTAATGGCGGAAAATACTATGATGAGTTTTTTAAGGATACTATACAAAAGGACTATTGTTTTTCTGTAGTATTACCAAAAGCTAAATTTAATAAAGATAGAATTGAATTAGAAGGTAATGAAATAAAGATACTTTTTTCTACAGAAGATAAAAAGAAAGTCGGGGTTATATTGTTTAGTGCTTTTATAGGGCAAAAGAATAAAGTATACCCATTAGAAAATAAAAATTTTATGATACTAAAAAATATAAAAAATGAAAAAGAAGAAAAAATAATAAATTTAAAGGCTATATTTAAAACAACTATAGGTGGGGGACTTTGTGTAAGGGACCATGATAGAGAAAGTAATAAGGATGTTTACTATGTATATAGTGATAAAGAATTTAGAGAAAAACTTCAAGTTATATTAAACAATGAACTAATTAAAGCTGGATTTACAAAAGAGGAAGTAAATGAAATAAAGGTAAATCCTATACAATGTAAAAAAGTAGTTGTGAAACATTACAGACGATATATAGACACTACAACAGGAATGTTTGAAATACAAGCAGATAATAAAATTTTGCAGCATTTTTATAATGTAGGAATAGGATCAAGAAAATCAGCAGGATTTGGAATGCTAGATTTAGTAACACAAGATTTACTATAAGGAAGGAGGAAAAGATGAAAACAAGTATACAAAATAATAATTATGATACTATGTTAGAGCCATCAGATTGGAGATTTTCTGCAGCTATTAATGGACTAATCCAATATATGGATTATCATCAGTTAGAGTATGAAATTAATGATGATTATATTTTATATAATAGTAAAGATATTACTGAAGAAAAATATTTAGAATTTATAGAAGATAAATATGGGGAAGAGTTTCATCATAAGATGGTTGAAAATATACTTTCAATTGAAGAGTTTAATGATGACCAAGTAAAGTTAGTAAATGAAAAGTTATCTGCAAATACAATAATGAAAAAGAAGTTTAATAAAATAAAATTTAATGTAACAAATAAGCAAGAAATATTAAATATAATAAATGAAAATAGAAGTGAATTAATAAAAGAAACATTCAGAAGAAAAAGTAATATGTATATTAACTATGCAAATGAAAATCAAATGTTTAACGAAGCACAGGATTATTGTAGGTTACAAGGTTATTGTATAGATGTAGGTAAAAAGGGTAAATCAACAGGTTTTAATTTTGTTACAAGTGCATTTGCAGGACAAGATATTTTAGAATTTGATTTTATACCTTTTGCATTTGTAGGAGATAGGGAAGCATTTTTTATAAATGACAATTATACAATACAGAGACTTAAAACAACTAATGATATGTTTAGAATTAAAATAGCTAATGATTTAGATAATGAAGATAGAAGTAAGGATGCTAGATATACATTGTTTAAAAGTATTATAGAAACTTCAGATTTTATAAATATGGATGTTGAAGTAATACTTAAAGATAAAGAACATGGATATTTTGAAACTTTATATTTAAGAAAAGAAAGTATAAATATATTAAAAAGATTCAATGAAGAAGGTATAGAATATAAAAGTTTATGTACTTCACATAAGGTAACTGAAAAATATTATATTAATATTCAAAAGGTAGTAACAGAAAGCATTATAAATAATGTGTTACTAGACAATTTAATAGAAACGTTATTAAAAGCAAAAAAAGAGTTTTTAGTATCTCAACTAATAAAAATAAATGGATTAATAAGAGGTGATGAGAATATGAAGGATAAATTAAAAGAGGCTTTTGATTGTGCAAAGCGAGTATCAGAGGCTATAAAAGATAATAAAATAGATAGTTATAAGCAAAAATTAATTAGTTCAATTATATTTAAGGATTATGATAGAGTGTGCCAAATATTACTTCAATTATCAAATTATTCAGATATAGAATTTAGATTTGTATATGATTTATATGATAATTTTGAAGATAATAAAGATTTAGCATATACATTCATAAATGCATTATCAAAGAAAATTAATAATACAGAATCAAATAATAGTGAAAATAATTAATATAGGGGTGCAGAAAAGATGAGTAAAAAAGCATTAACGTTAACAGTAGTAGCCAATATGACTTCAAATTATTCAGAAGGTTTAGGAAATATAGCAAGTGTACAAAAGGTATTTAAAAATAGAAAAGTATATACTATGAGAAGTAGAGAAAGCTTAAAAAATGCTATTATGGTGCAAAGTGGAATGTATGATGATTTAAAAACTGAAGTTGATGGAGCAACTCAAAAATTAGCTAATAAGGATTTAAATGCATCTAACTGTAGAGCACTTGAGGGTGGATATATGAGTACAAAGGGAACTACAAATATTAGAAAAAGTTCTTTTTACTTAACAGATGCTATAGCTTGTGAAAGCTTTGTAAATGAAACTAGATTCCATAATAATTTATATTTAGCTACTAATGCTGCCAAGGCTAATAATATAAATGTACAGGCAAATCCTAAAGAAACTGGATTAATGCCATATCAATATGAATATGATAAATCATTGAAAATTTATAGTATAACTATTGATTTAGAGATGATAGGAAAAGATGAAAACTTTGCTCAAGAAGAAAATTATAAAGAAGCTGATAAAAAAGAAAAAGCAGATAGAGTAAATTCGATTTTAGATGCTATAGAAAATTTGAGCTTAACTGTAAAAGGAAACTTAGATAATGCAGAGCCAGTATTTATAGTAGGTGGTTTGTCTGATAGAAAGACACATTATTTTGAAAATGTAGTAAAGGTTGAAGAAGAAAAATTGATAGTATCACCAGATTTAAAGGATAAAATTAAAAAAGGATTTTATGTTGGATTATTAGAAGGTAGAACTTTAAGAAATGAAAGTGAAATAAAAGAAAAGTTAGAGCCTACATCTATAGCTAGATTCTTTGATAATGTTAGAAATGAAGTAAATACTTATTTTGGTGTATAAGTAGGATAAAAGAAAGTAGGTAAAAATATGAAGGCTTTAAGAATAGTACTTACTCAAAGTAGTGCTAATTACAGGAAGGAAGAGACTATAGATAATAAAATGACTTACCCACTTCCACCAATATCAACAATAATAGGTGCACTTCACAATGCTTGTGGATATAAAGAATATCATCCTATGGATATAAGTATACAAGGTAAATTTGAATCAATGCATAAAGAGCCATATACTGATCATTGTTTTTTAAACTCTGTAATGGATGATAGAGGGATTTTGGTTAAAATGAAAAATGCAAATCTTTTATCAAGTGCTTTTGATAAAGTTGCCAGTGCTAAAAAATCACAAGGAAATAGCTTTAGAAAAGGTGTCACTATACAAGTTCATAATGAAGAATTACTAAAGGAGTATAGAAATTTAAAGAATTTAAAAGATAAGATAGATACTTATAAAAATACAGAATTTAAAGAAAAGATGGAGCTTATAAAAAAAGAGAAGAAACAATTAGCTGAGGAAAAGAAAAAGTTAGATAAGAAATCACCAGAGTTTTTAGAAGTAGCTGAAAAGGAAAAAGATATAAAATCTAAAGAAAAGGAGCTTAAAGAAAACTTAAAGCTTTATGAAACTGAGAATTATACCATTCCAGTATCTAAGTTTAAAAGTTTAACAACATCATTAAAATATTATGAAATATTAAATAGTATAGAGCTTGTTATACATGTAAGATCTGATGAAAAAACACTTAATGAGATAGAAGAAAATATATATAACTTAAAATCTATAGGTAGAAGTGAAGATTTTGTACATGTGGAAGAGGCTAAGATTGTAGAGTTAAAGGAAGATGATGAGTGTGAAATTATAAGTAATTACTCTGCATATCTAAACTATGATGATGTTAAAAATAAAAAAGTATGGTTTGATAAGTTACAAGCAGGAAGAGTAGTTACAGGAACAAAATATTACTTAAATAAGAGCTATGAAATAAAAGATGGAAAAAGATTTTTTGAGAAAAAGAAAGTGCTTTATGCATCACAATATTTTATAGAAGAAACAAGTGAAAATATATTTATAGATAATGAAAGTAATAAAGAGTATATTGTAAGCTTTATATAATATAGGTACTAATTAGAGTCTATAGGAATTTATATAATTAAAAGCAGTAGGAAAACTTTCCTGCTGCTTTAACCTTAGGGGGATTTATGGAAAATAAATTAAGTATATTAGATGAAGAAATATTAAAGATGATTAAGGAGAATAATGCAAAGCCAGATAAAACAATAGAAAGACATATATTAGATTTACTAGAAGTTTTAGATTTATTACTACAACTTGAATATATAAATAAAGACAGAATATATGAGTTAGTTGAAAAGGCATGCATATATCATGACTTAGGCAAATTAAATAAAGAATTTCAAAAAAGAGTTAATGGTAAGAATGTAAAGTTTAACGAAGATGAAGAAGTTGTGCATAATATTTTATCTTTATATTTTATAGATAATAATAGTTTTGAAAGTCAAGAAGATTACTTAAGAGTAGCTCATAGTGTATTAAATCATCATAATTATTGTAATAATTTTAATAAAATAACAGAGAAAGAAGAATTAATAAAAACATTAATAAAAGAATTTAAAACATATAAGTTAAAGAGATCTACAAAATCAAAGTTAGCAGATATAGTAGAAGATAATGAGGCTATAAAAATAAAAGGTTATCTTCATAAATGTGATTATAGTGCAAGTTCAGCAACTGTAGCAGAATATCCAAACAATTTTTTAAATAAGTCATTAGATAATCTTTTAAATAAATGGAAAAAAGATAATGAAGAAGCTAAGTGGAATGATCTTCAAAAGTTTTGTGAAAAAAACAAAGATAAGAATATAATTGCAATAGCTCAAACTGGTATGGGAAAAACAGAAGCAGGACTATTATGGATTGGAGATACAAAAGGATTTTTTGTGTTACCTATACGAACAGCTATAAATGCGATATATGAAAGAGTTAAAAATGGACTTTTAGATAATAGAGAGATAGAAGAAAGAGTTGCAATACTTCATTCTAGTTCATTAGAGTATTATATAAGAAGTGTTAATGTAGATAATAATGAAAATGAAGATATAGATTTAATGAATTATCATAAGATGGGGAAACAGCTTTCAATTCCTTTAAATATATCAACAATGGATCAGATATTTGATTTTATATATAAATATCCTGGATATGAACTAAAATTAACTACTTTATCATATTCAAAAATAGTAATAGATGAAATACAAGCTTATGGACCGGATTTATTAGCATATTTAATATATGGTATAGAAAGGGTAGTAGAACTTGGGGGGAAAGTTGCAATACTTACAGCTACATTACCACCATTTGTAAAAGATTTATTAAAAATGAATATAAGTTTCAAAGAAAATGAAACAGAGTTTACTAATGACATGGAGAGGCATAACTTAAAAGTTATAAAAAAGAGAATAAATTGTGATGATATTTATGATAAATATATTGAAAATAAAGAGTTAGATAAAAACAATAAAATATTAGTAGTATGTAACACTATAAAGGAAGCTCAAAAGATTTATGAAGAATTAAAAAGTATAGTAAATAGAGATGAACTTAATATACTTCATAGTAAATTCATAAGAAAAGATAGGCTTGAAAAAGAAAAAGATATTATAGAATTTGGAAAAACTTATGATAAAAATAAAAATATAGATAAACAAAGTGGTATATGGATATCTACTTCTATAGTGGAAGCAAGTTTAGATATTGATTTTGATTATTTATTTACAGAGCTTCAAGATTTAAATTCGTTGTTCCAAAGGTTAGGTAGATGTAATAGAAAAGGTAAAAAGGATAGTAGTGATTACAATTGCTTTATATACACAGAAATAGATACTGCTAATTTAATTAATGGTGACAAGGGTTTTATAGATAAAAGATTATTTAATTTATCAAAAGAAGCTATATGTTCCTGTGATGGACGAATATCAGAAAAAGAGAAGATTGATTTAATAAATACTTATCTTACTATGGAAAAATTAAAAGGTAGTGATTATTTAAGGAAGTATAAAAAAGAATATGATTTTATAAAGAAAGTATTACCTTATAAATTTGAGATTAATGAAGTAAATTTAAGGAGTATATTATCAGAGGAGATAATTCCTAGTCCAGTATATGAAAAGTATATGGAGGACATAAAGAGGATAGAAGGAAAGTTGAAAGATGTTAGTATTAGTCCATATGATAGGATAAAATTAAAAGATGAATTAAAAAAGTATACAGTATCAATACATCCAAGTGATGTTAAGCGTTATGATAAAGCAAAACAACAAGGAAAAGCAATATTTTATGATAGGGTACTATTAAGCAAACATAAAAATGACTATATTAAAGTTATTGAATGTGAATATGATGACGTTGGATATAAAAGAGTTAAATATGATAAAGAAACAAGAAATGCAACTATTTGGTAGGGAGATATATGAGAGGTAGAACATGGAAAGAGAAATTACAGGGGTAATGATTTATTATTATGAAGTTTGTAAAAGAAAACTATGGTATTTTTATAATGAAATACAGATGGAACAAGGAAATGAGAATGTTTTAATTGGGAGAGCTATTGATGAAGAAACTTATAAAAGGGATAAAAAGCATATTAATATAGATAACATAATAAATATTGATTTCATAAGATCTAAGGGAGTTCTTCATGAGGTTAAGAAAAGTAATAAAATAGAAGAGGCAAGTATATTGCAGGTGAAATATTATTTATACTTTCTCCAAAAAAGAGGAGTTTACAATATAAGAGGTAAAATAGATTATCCATTACTTAAACAAAGTATAGATGTAGAACTATCAGATGAAGATATAAAGGAGATAGATGAAATATTAATTAATATAAAAAATACAGTTAAAGCTAGTAATCCACCAAGTTTAGATAAGAAAAGAATATGCCAATCTTGTGCATACTATGACTTATGTTTTATATAAGAAAGAGGGGGAGAATTTATGAAGAGAAGTTATTATATATACAATAATGGAACATTGAAAAGAAAGGATAATTCTATTGCATTTATAGATGAAGAGGGAGAAAGAAAATATATACCTATAGAAACTGTAAATGAAATATATGTAATGTCAGAAATGGACTTTAATACAAGTTTAATTAATTATCTATCACAATATGATGTTGTGGTACATTTCTTTAATTACTATAGTTTTTATACAGGAAGTTTTCAACCTAAGGAGAAGTTAGTATCAGGAAATTTATTGGTTAATCAGGTTAATCATTATAGTGATAATGAAAAAAGGTTAAATATAGCTAAGAGATTTATAGATGGAGCTAGTTATAATATTTATAGAAATTTAAGATACTATAATGGAAGAGGTAAGAATGTGCAGAAATATATGGATAAAATAGAGTCTTTAAGAAAGCATATATATAAATGTACTAGTATAAACGAACTTATGGGATACGAAGGAAATATTAGAAAGATATATTATGAAGCTTGGAATATAATAATAGATCAAAATATAGATTTCAAAAAAAGAGTTAAAAATCCACCAGATAATATGATAAACACATTAATTTCTTTTGTAAATACTTTAGTCTATACAAAAGTATTAGGAGCAATATATCATACTCAATTGAATCCTACTGTTAGTTATCTGCATGAGCCAGGAGAAAGAAGATTTTCATTAAGTTTAGATATATCAGAGATATTTAAGCCAATATTAGCTGATAGACTTATATTTTCTCTTTTAAATAAGAAACAAATAACAGAAAAGAGTTTTACAAGAGAATTAAATTATTTACATCTTACTAAAGAGGCTTCTAGAACTATTGTAGCTGAATTAGATCAAAGATTACAAACTACGATAAAGCATAAAGATTTAAATAAAAGCATATCATATGAATATTTAATGAGATTAGAATGTTATAAGTTAATTAAACATTTGCTTGGTGAAAAAGAATATGATCCATTTAAGATTTGGTGGTAAGGGGGAGTTGTTATGTATGTTATATTGGTTTATGATATAAAGAGTGATGAGGGTGGACAACGAGTATTAAATAGAACTTTTAAAACTTGTAAAAAGTATTTATGTCATATTCAAAATTCTGTATTTGAAGGAGAATTATCAGAGTCTCAAATTGTTAAGCTAAGATGTGAATTAAATAGTATAATAAGAGATGATATTGATTCTGTAATTTTATTTAAAAGTAAAAATGAAAAGTGGCTAACAAAAGATATGTGGGGAAAGAAAGAAGACAAAACTAGTAATTTTATTTGATTGTCGACCTAATATAGTGTTAAAATATAGGGAGGTAGACAATAATTGTACTGTTAAAGATTACAAGAGATATTTAATGTTATTTTAAGAAAATAATTTAAATATTATTTATAAATTTTTATAGGTAGACAGAATTGTTTCATAAACAATAGAAAAATTGAGCATTAAATAAGAACGTGTAGAAGTAGCTCCATATTGGAATGTAAATGCTAGTATTGTTGAAAAATGCTTAGATGAAGATTTTGGTAGAAGTAGCTCCATATTGGAATGTAAATAGGATAATTAATAGTTTTGCAAATGCAATTTATAGTGTAGAAGTAGCTCCATATTGGAATGTAAATGGATAATTAATAGTTTTGCAAATGCAATTTATAGGTAGAAGTAGCTCCATATTGGAATGTAAATTTTAAAACTGGGCGACTTAAAGATATAATGATTGAAGTAGAAGTAGCTCCATATTGGAATGTAAATAAAGATAGTGCTTAGGATCTGAAATATTTTATATTGGTAGAAGTAGCTCCATATTGGAATGTAAATATAGCTGGATGCTTAATTAAAAATCCTAATGTAGGGTAGAAGTAGCTCCATATTGGAATGTAAATACAGTTTTATGTAGTTCTGATATGGAAGTAATAAAAGTAGAAGTAGCTCCATATTGGAATGTAAATTTAAAGAGTGGAGTGATAGTTTGGAACAAGAAAATTGTAGAAGTAGCTCCATATTGGAATGTAAATTTTGTAAGGATGTGGTAGTATGGGAGTCTTATTTAGTAGAAGTAGCTCCATATTGGAATGTAAATCAAATGACTTTAAACTAAAAAAAACAATATCTTAGGGGTAGAAGTAGCTCCATATTGGAATGTAAATATTGTTACCAACTCTATAGTGGCAAAAGGAGCAGTAGGTAGAAGTAGCTCCATATTGGAATGTAAATTATGGTTTATTTAATGATAATAAAAACAGTATTTGTGTAGAAGTAGCTCCATATTGGAATGTAAATGTTTCTAAACAAATGCTAAAAACTGCCTTTTCTGAGTAGAAGTAGCTCCATATTGGAATGTAAATGACGAATATAATAGAGTTGTTATGCTAAATGAAGGTAGAAGTAGCTCCATATTGGAATGTAAATATAGGTATTGATGAGGTTGAGAACTATGTAAGGTTTGTAGAAGTAGCTCCATATTGGAATGTAAATCTCTTTTTATTTGAACACCTAAAGTACAGAGTTCTTGTAGAAGTAGCTCCATATTGGAATGTAAATATTGGTTAGCCTTTCGGCTTTTCTTCTATAGATTTAGTAGAAGTAGCTCCATATTGGAATGTAAATATAGATAATCTCTTTATCTAAATAAAAGAATATTTAGTAGAAGTAGCTCCATATTGGAATGTAAATGAAATAAGATATTGCACACACGCACTTTATGTTCCGTAGAAGTAGCTCCATATTGGAATGTAAATAAAAATTTTACAGTTTAAATAATTTTGAAGAATTTGGTAGAAGTAGCTCCATATTGGAATGTAAATCTAGTATGATTGCAAGTATTTCTCTTCATAAAGGAAGTAGAAGTAGCTCCATATTGGAATGTAAATCCTTATAGCTCCAAAATACCCAATTTTAGCGTATTAGTAGAAGTAGCTCCATATTGGAATGTAAATTATAATGAGTATAATCAACTTCTAAAATAGTAAAAGTAGAAGTAGCTCCATATTGGAATGTAAATAAACAGCTATATATTTTAGTTCTGGAAGATTATTTCGTAGAAGTAGCTCCATATTGGAATGTAAATTTGTTCTAGGATTTCTACCTTCTCTAGCATTAGTTTCGTAGAAGTAG
>URGW01000026.1 GCA_900547475.1 uncultured Clostridium sp.
AAAAAACTAGCGAAACCTTGATATATAAAGATTTAAAAAGAAGAGTAGTGTAAAAAACTTTACACTAACTTACGAAAGATAGTGTAAAGTTTCGTATGAAAAAATAGCCAGAGGCTAATTTTTCATATTACTCAGAAAATAGCTTTGCAATATCGGATAAAATTTGAAAATTGAATACGACAAAAAGGCCTTCGCAATCGGAGGCAAAAATAAAATCAATATTTAATTTTATAGCTTATCAAGAAGTTTTAGATTCTTGAATATTTAGTATGGTTTGTTGACCGAGACTAATAAGAATTTGCCACTTTGCAGGCATATTATCAGCAATATTTAAAGCATCTAGTTCATTTAAAGGACGATAATAGTTGTATGGGTGAGGCCTTAAAAAGTTATAGTAAGCAACCCAAAGAGAGAAACCATAAAGAGCACCTTCATCGCTTCCATAGCCATAGGTACCCCTGTAGGATGATTTGAAGGTACGGTTTAAACGCTCTACTACTTGCTTAACCCAACGGAATTCTTTAGATACTGGATCATCATTAGTAAGACCAATAACTTGAGTTAGAGTAAATTCTTTATTTGCTTTTAGTTCAAATTGTTGCTTCGCTAACGGATAAGCACTATAACCATCGGCAACGAAGTTCAAAGCTTTTCCAGGAAAGTTCTTAAACTTATCAAATGCCATACGTATGGCTAATATACAAGGACCGGTAGCTCTTGTATCAGATACTTGATAACCTAAAATAGACTTTTTACAAGCATCCATTACAATCCAAACATAATGCTTAATGCCTTTTACTTTTATATAAGTTTCATCAGCAGATAGTATATTGGATGGTTTGTAATCAAATGTATCAACAAAAGGCTTAATAACAGCAGCGGCTGTTAATGCATAATTAGCAACAGTTCTATGTGAAATTTGTATTCCATGGACTTCTTTCAATACATGAGCTGTTTGTCTTGTAGACATCTTACAATTAACGTTATAAGTAAGACATAGTCCCATTATGTGAGGATTAAATTTCTTAAAGCTAAATCCAGTGGCATGCTTTGATATTGGGTATAAGTCCATTTTAAAGAAATCAATATTAAACTCACGATATATATAGTGAAGCTTGTACTTGTGTTTATCTGAAGGATCAAGGCCCTTAGGAATTTTCTTAAGATTATTTTGATAGTATGAACAATTTAAATTAGTGCATTTATGTATTTTAAAATTCTTACGTTGTTTTTTCTCCGTAAGTGTAGCACTACAGTAAGGGCATATAAATACTATTGGTTTAGTTGAATAATTAGTTTCTTTAAATGTACGACCACAGACTTTACATTGAAATTGTCCTTTACTACCGTTGTTATCATAAATGTATTCATGGGGAGCTCCACACTTAGGACATTTAGTTTTTTCAGGAATAGACTTACCGTTCCGTCTTTGGACGGGTTTTACGGATTTATTATATTTATGTTTGTAATAAGCTAAAAGCAATATATAATCTACTTTTTCAAATTTAAGGATTTTAGGCAGTTTGTCTACTTTGAACTTTTGATATTCAGGACTATTTGAATCATCAAATATCATTTGTTTTAGGGGTATGTGTTGTGAAATAAATAAAATTAACTCACCGATAATGGAAATTAAATATTGATTATATGTAATTAAATAGGTTATAATTGAATCCACAATAACGACATCCTTTCATGGTTATTTTTGTTTTGTAGGAGATTCAATTTTAACATGAAATTAGGGGGTCGTTGTTTTTTTATACAAAAAAACTAGCGAAACCTTGATATATAAAGATTTAAAAAGAAGAGTAGTGTAAAAAACTTTACACTAACTTACGAAAATAGGAGGAAGAAAAATGACAAAAAAACCATATTATATAACTACACCAATTTATTATCCATCAACTAAGTTACATATTGGTAACACTTATACAACAGTGGCAGCAGATGCTTTAGCTAGATTTAAAAGATTAAATGGATATGATGTAATGTTCTTAACAGGAACTGATGAGCATGGTCAAAAAATTCAAAGAATAGCTGAAGAAAAAGGAATAACTCCAAAGGAGCATGTTGATGAAATAGTTGCTGGTATTAAAGAACTATGGAGCATGATGGATATTAGCTATGATAAGTTTATAAGAACAACTGATGACTATCATAAGGCAACTGTTCAAAAAATATTTAAGCAATTATATGATCAAGGAGATATATACAAGTCTTCATATGAAGGACTATACTGTACTCCATGTGAATCTTTCTGGACTGAAACTCAATTAGTAAATGGAAATTGCCCAGATTGTGGAAGACCAGTTGAAAAATCAAAGGAAGAGGCTTACTTCTTTAGAATGAGCAAATATGCTGATAGATTAATGGAATATATCGAAGCTCACCCAGAATTCATTCAACCAGAATCAAGAAAGAATGAAATGGTTAATAACTTCTTAAAGCCAGGATTACAAGATCTTTGTGTATCAAGAACTAGCTTTAATTGGGGAGTTCCTGTAACATTTGATGAAGGTCATGTGGTTTATGTTTGGATAGATGCATTATCAAACTATATATCTGCTTTAGGATATGGTAGTGATAATGATGAGTTATACAAAAAGTATTGGCCTGCAGATGTTCATTTAATAGGTAAGGATATATTAAGATTCCATACTATTTATTGGCCAATTATGTTAATGGCATTAGGCCAAGAGTTACCAAAGCAAGTATTTGGTCATGGATGGTTACTTGTTGACGGTGGAAAGATGTCAAAATCAAAGGGAAATGTTGTTGACCCAGTAGTTTTAGTAGATAAATTTGGTGTTGACGCAGTTAGATACTATTTATTAAGAGAAATTCCTTTTGGAGCAGATGGATTATTTAATAATGAAATATTTATAAAGAAAATTAATTCAGATCTTTGTAATGACCTTGGTAACTTATTATCAAGAACAGTAGCAATGATTGAAAAGTACTTTGGTGGAGTAATACCAGCACCAACAGCTAAAGAAGATATTGATAATGAATTAATAAGTTTAGCTTTAGAAACTCCAGTTAAAGTAGCAAAAGCAATAGATAATTTAAGAATTCCAGAAGCATTAGAGAATATTTTTGAACTTATAGGAAGAGCAAACAAATATATTGATGAAACAACTCCTTGGATACTTGCTAAGGATGAAGAAAAGAAAGAAAGATTAGGTACAGTTTTATATAACTTAGCTGAAAGTTTAAGATTTGCGTCTGTATTATTAACTGCTTTCTTACCAAGTACAAGTGAAAAAATTAATGCTCAATTAAATATAACTACAACATCTTGGGACTCATTATCTGGATTTGATGGAACAACTCCAGGAACTGAAGTTAAAAAAGGTGAGGCTTTATTCCCAAGAATAGATGTAGCTAAAACTTTAGAAGAGTTAGAATCTATGAGATTAGCTCAATTAGAAGCTAACAAACCAAAAGAAGAGTATAAAATGCAACCAATTAAAGAAGAAATAACTATTGAAGATTTTGAAAAAATAGATTTAAGAGTAGTTAAAGTATTAGAATGTGAACCAGTTAAAAAGGCTAAAAAATTATTAAAATTAAAGGTTGATTTAAATGGAGAAGAAAGACAGGTTATTTCAGGAATAGCAATGCATTATAAACCTGAAGAATTAGTTGGTAAATATGTAGTTTTAGTTGCTAACTTAAAGCCTGTTACCCTAAGAGGAGAATTATCACAAGGAATGATTTTAGCTGCAGCTACAGATGATGATAGCGTATTAAAGTTAGTAAATCCAGGAGAGTTACAAACAGGAAGTCAAGTAAGATAAGTGAAGCTCTAAATCTTAGATTTAGTTAGCTGAACTTACACCTACGACTAAAAGGAGTAGCGTGTTTCCTTATAAATTAATGGGAATAAGCTAAATAAGTTAAAAGTGACAAGTGTCAAGTTAAGGAATAAAGTCGCCTTAGGGCGACTTTTTTATTCTTTAGGAAATTATATTTCCTAAAGAATTGTGGATAACTTTAAAAAGTGTGAGAAACACATAGTCTGCGAAGCAGATTTTGTTCCTATAATTTATTACTTGCTACTTATAACTTGTCACTGATTAAAGGGGGTTTTTTAATGAATATTATTATAGGTAATGCATGGCCTTATGCAAATGGGCCTTTACACTTAGGTAGAATTGCAGTTTTATTGCCAGGGGATATTTTGGCAAGGTATCATAGAATGATGGGGGACGATGTTGTTTTTCTTTCAGGAACTGACTGTCACGGTACTCCGGTTACTATGAAGGCGAAAGAAGAGGGAATTACACCTTTAGAAGCTGTGGAAAAATATCATGCTGAGTTTCAAAGATGTTTTAAATTATTAGGTTTTTCCTTTGATATTTTTGCTAAAACTCACTCTCATTATCATGAAGAGAAGGTAAAAGAATTTATCTTAGAGCTATATAAAAAAGGATATATATACGAAAAAGTAATAGAACAAACTTTTTGTGAAAAGTGCAATGAATATTTATCAGATAGATATATTATAGGTATATGTCCTAAATGTGGAGAAGAAGCTACAGGTGATGGCTGCGAAAATTGTAATGTAGAATTTGATTCTAGTGAACTAATAGATATGAGATGTAAAAGTTGTAATTCTAAGCCTACATCAAAAGAAACAAAACATCTATTCTTTAAGTTATCTAAACTTGAAAATGATGTTAAAAGATTATACATAAGACAGTGTGGATGGAGAGAAAATGCACAAAAAATATTAAAAAGATATTTAGATGAAGGATTAAGAGATAGGGCTGTAACTAGAGATTTTAATTGGGGTGTAGATGTTCCTTTGGAGGGATATGAAGATAAAAAAATATTCGTTTGGATTGAAGCTGTTATGGGATATTTAACAGCTAGTATGAAATGTTTAGAAGAACGTGGAGAAGACTATAAGGAATACTGGGAAGGTGAGGATTCAAGAGTTTATTTTATTCATGGAAAAGATAATATTCCTTTCCATTGTGTAATATTTCCAGCTATACTTGTAGGAATTGGAATAAAGAATCCAAATTTACGTATAATATCTAGTGAACATTTGAAATTAGAAGGAAAATCATTTTCTACTATTAAAAATTGGGCTTTATGGGCAGATTATGTTTGTAATAAATATAATGTTGATAGTTTTAGATATTACTTAACTTTAAATTCACCTGAAGATAAAGATACTGATTTTACATGGAGAGAATATATAAATATACACAATAATGATTTGGTTAATGAATTATCTAGTTTTATAAATAAGGTATTAGTTTTTTCAAGAAAAAACTATTCTAATAGAATACCAAATGGGAAAATTAAGCAAGAATTTAAAAATGATATATTAAATTTATATTTTGATATTGGGGATAAAATAGAAGAAGGTCGCTTTAACGAGAGTTTAGTTGATATAATGAATTTATGTAAAAAAGGAAATAAGTATTTTGAAAATAATAAGGTCTGGAATTTATTAAGTCAAGATCCTTTGAAGTGTAAAGAAGTTATATATAATTGTATTCAAATAATAATTAATCTATCTAATTTGCTGTACCCATTTATGCCTAATACATGTAACAAGATAAAAGCTTCTCTAAATTTAGATGAAGGAATTTGGAGTTTTACAGAAAAAAAAGAAGGCGTAATTAGAGAATGCAATATTTTATTTAATAAAATTGATAAAAAGAAAGCTAATGAAGAAGTAATTAGGTTAAAAGAAAAGAAATTTTAGAAAAAAAACCTAGAGTCATTTCATTTGGGGGACGAATAACTCTAGGAAACCAATTTAAAAAGTAACTTCTTAACCACAATATAGGCTTGAAGCTCTGTTTAAAAGATGGTTTTAGGGGTAAATAATAATGCTTTAACTACTTTACAAGTATTATAATAAACCTTAATTGTGTCAGTTAGGTGTCAAAAATCTGAAGAAAATATTAAGTAGTAATAAAAATTTACAATTTTAAATGGTTTTGTATTTAGAATAATTCTTATTAAGTTAGTCTAAATACAAAATTTTTTTATTTTATGTGAACTAATATAAAATTTCAAACGTCTTATTAGTGAATATAATTACAGGGGTAAATTAATTCATTAATAGATTTGGATTTTAAATAGTTAAATGTTTATTTAATTTTAAAGAGCAATAAAGGGGGATAGTTTTGTGGATGAGAAAAGTTTAGTACTTAAGGCCCAAGAAGGTAACAAGCATGCAATGAATAGATTATTACAAGATAATTATAAAGCTTTATATGGATTTACGTTAAAGATGACAGCTAATCAACACTTAACTGAAGATATTGTTCAAGAAGTATGTTTAAAAGCTGTTATAAATATAAAAAAATTTAAGTGTAATTCAAAATTTCAATCTTGGCTTATATCAATTGCTATTAATTATTATAGGGATTTAGTAAGGAAAAATAAAAGAATAGAGTATGTAAGCGAAGAAGAGCTAATTAATTTAAATGATGATAATAGAGAAAATATTTTAGATAAGTTGCAAGTTCAGGAGGTACTTTTAGAATTAAGTAAATTATCGTATGAAAAAAGAATTAGTTTTATTTTAAAACATTACTATGGATATACTTATGATGAAATAGCGAGGATTTTAGGGTGTTCAGAAGGAACTACTAAATCAAGAATTTTTTATACTATATCTAATTTGAAAAAGAAGTTAATAGGAAGTGAGGTGCAATAATTTGGATAATAATAAAATATTAAATGATGATAATTTAAATGAGCTAGGTTTCATAAAAAAAATAGATACTTATGCTATTGTAGATAAAGAATTTGATAAGAAAAGAGAGTGGAAAAAAGTTTGGATGGTTATTGGAGTTAGTATATTTATAATAGTGACTAGTATTTTAAGTATAATGATAAGTAAGGTATTTAATGGTAAAATAATTATAAGTAAGGAATTTTTAGATAAGATACTTTTAAAAGGAATTATTACATATTATATTTTATTTGTTTGGGGATTAATGTTACTTATAGTACCTATTATAAAAAGAAGAAAAGTAAGGATAAATTAAGGGAGGAATATAGATGATTACTTTTATGATATTACCGTTATTTCTTATGTTGGTAGTGTTTGGGTTATTTATATGGCAAGCTGTATGGGTTGCTATAGATTCAAGAAAAAAAGGGGAAGAGTATTGGTGGCTTTGGAGCATTGCAGCAATAATTGCTTTTCCAGTTGGATTAATAGTATATGTTTTAGTAACTAGAAGTGATAGAAGCAGATGCAATAATTGCGGTAAGGAAGTACCTCATAACGTAAATTCATGCCCATACTGTGGAGTAAAATGTGGATTGTTTTGTCCTAGTTGTGGACAAAAAGTAGAGGCAACTTGGAGATATTGTCCTAATTGTACAACAGAGTTACCAGATGAAATTAAAAATGCAAAAATAATAAAAAAATCAGATAAAAAAACTATCATTATAATAATATCAATAATTGTGGTTGTATTTTTATTAATAATTGGATTGTTTGCAAGTTTTACAGCTTATACTTTTGAAAGCGTTGCACAGGTAGAGGAAATAACATATAATAATGCAAGTGATAGGGGATATTTAGGTTCAGAATATGATACTGAATATACAGACATAAGAAGTTATAACTTACAACAGGGTGTAAGTTCAATAAATTATATAGGTAAGAGAAAAAGTGGGAAAGTAATAATTAGAATTTATAACTCAGAAGGAAAATTATTATCAGAATCAAAACCAATAAAAGATAAAAAAATTAATGGTACATTAAATGTAGAAAATGGATATGGAACAAAGATAGAAATTGAATATATAAATTTTAAGGGGAGCTTTTTCTTTGATTTCTAAATAGATTAAAATGTTTATATTAATAAAAAACTCAGCATAGCCTGAGTTTTTTTGCTTTAATTTGGTATAATAAATAATAATATTATTTTTTATAAGAGGAGAAAATATAATGGAATTTAAATATGAAATTTTTGATACTCACTCACATTATGACGATGAGGCTTTTGATGAAGATAGAGAAGCTGTCTTTGAACAAATTAAAAATGATGGAGTAATAGGAATTTTAAATTGTGCATGTTCTAAATCAAGCTTAAAAACTACAAATGATTTAACTTTAAAGCATGATTTTATTTATGGAGCACTTGGGATTCACCCTAGTGATGCAAATGATTATGATGAAAATGTTAAAAATGAAATAATTAATTTATATAAAAGTAATAAAAAGATTATAGCTATAGGTGAAATAGGATTAGACTACTATTGGGATGAAAATCCAGATAAAGAAGTTCAAAAAAGGGTTTTTAGAGAGCAAATGAGCTTAGCAGAAGAGTTAGGATTACCAGTAGTAATTCATGATAGAGATGCACATAAGGATACATTAGAAATAATGAAAGAGTTTCCAAATGTTAGAGGAACAGTGCATTGCTTTTCTGGAAGCGTAGAATTTGCTAGAGAGTGTGTAAAATTAGGTTACTATATAGGGATTACTGGAGTAGTTACATTTAAGAATGCAAAGAAAATTTGTGATGTAGTAAGAGAAATTCCACTTGAAAGATTATTAGTAGAAACTGATTGCCCATACATGGCCCCTCATCCAAATAGAGGAAAAAGGAATAAATCGGACTATATTAGATATATAATAGAAAAAATAGCTGAGATAAAAGAAATTAGCTCAAAAGAAGTAAATTTAGCTGTAAATGACAATTTCCATAACTTGATTCACAATAAGAAATAAAGTAAAATTAATATTAACAATTGTAAAAAATTAGGAGAAGATTTCAGTCTATATCAACCAAACTTTAAACTGTAAAAAAACGCCATTATTTTTTTAATTTAATTAATATTTATAGTGCAAATAGATGCATTTTAAACAGTTTCATTAAAACAAGAGTTGGAAATTTGACAAAAATAAGAATTATTTATATAATTCAATGGTCACTCTTGCCAGGGGAGGTTAAATGTAGATGATTGAAAAATGGAAAGAAAATTTAAAAAACAATTTTTCTAATGGTCCTAAGGCAAAAATAATGGTAGGTGTTATCGGAGTATTGATAATAGCATTAACGATAACATTTGCATGCATAAGAAAAAACATAGTAATAAATATAGACGGAAAAGAAGAAGTACTTATAACATATAAAGGGACTGTTAAAGATGTACTTGAGGAAAATGGGATAGAAATAGCTCATAAGGATAAAGTACAACCAGCTTTAAATGAAAAAATATCATCAAATGATATTATTACAATTAAAAAAGCTGTAGAGGTAGAGATGGTAGTTGCTAACAAAACAATTGTTATAAAAACTGCTGAAGATACTGTGGAAGATATGATAGAAGCTGAAGAAGAGGAACTAAAAGCTGAAGGAGTTGAATTTGTTGAAGGAGTTGATGAAATAACCCCTTCACTAGATACTAAAATATCAGATAATCTTACAATTCAATTAGTTAAAGTTGAAGTATCAAATGAGGTTGCTGTAGAAAGTATTGATTATGAAACTATAGTTGAAGAAGATGAGAGCCTAGATATTAATACTGAAAATGTAAGACAAGCTGGTGAGGCAGGAGAAAAGGAAATAACTTATAAGGTTATTAAGAAAGATGGAGTTGAAGTATCTAGAGAAATAGTTCAATCTAAGGTTATAAAGGAACCTGTAAATGAAATTATAGCTCAAGGAACTAGAAGAGTATTTGCTAGTAGAGATGGTGAAATGGAATATAGAGATTTAATCTATTGTGAATCTACTGCTTATGCAGGAGATACAATTACTGCTACTGGAACAGTGCCAGTTTACAATCCAAGTGGAATAAGTACAATAGCAGTTGATCCAAGAGTGATACCATTAGGCTCGTTAGTTTACGTAGAGAATTACGGGAAAGCAGTTGCAGCAGATACAGGTGGGCTTATAAAGGGGAATATTATAGATGTATTCCTTAACTCAGAATCAGAGTGTAAATCATGGGGAAGAAAATATAACGTACCAGTATATATTTTAGCATACCCAGGAGAATGGTAAATTAAAAAGGGCAATATCAAAACATTAAAGTTTTGATATTGCCCTTTAGTTTTAGAAGATATTAGTTTATAACTAATTAAAGGTTTGACATAATAGAAATATGGGGATAAATTAATAAGAGATAATAGAGGAAAGGAAGAGAAGGCTTTTGATTAAAGAGGTTATAGTTGTTGAAGGAAAAGATGATGTAGCTGCAGTTAAAAAAGCAGTTGATGCTGAAATGATAGCTGTTGGTGGATTTGGAATAAATGCAAAAGTTATTTCAAGAATAAAAGAAGCACAAAAAAGAAAAGGTGTTATAGTTTTAACTGATCCAGACTTTGCTGGTGAGAAAATAAGAAAAATAATAGCAAAGAGAGTACCGGGAATAAAGCACGCATACATTGCTCAAGAAGATGGAATAAAAGATGATGATATAGGTGTAGAAAATGCTACACCAGAAGTTATAATAGAAGCCTTAAATAGAGCTAAGGTTACTATTGAAGTAAAAGAAAAGACATTTGATGTGCAAGATATGTTTTACTTTAGATTAAATGGAGATCCAAATGCTAAGGAAAGAAGAATAAAGCTTGGAAATAAATTAGGTATTGGTTATGGAAATGCAAATCAAATGTTATCTAGATTAAATAATTATGGCATTACAAAAGAGGAGTTTATAGAAGCTATTAAGTATGTTGATAAAGAATTAGAAGGGAAGAAATAGATGGATATAAAAGATGTAAAAACAGCAGAGTTAGTTAAGAAATATAATTTTAAATTTTCAAAAAGCTTAGGGCAAAACTTTTTAGTTGATGATTCTGTTCCTAGAGATATAGTTTCAGGTGCAGATGTTAATAAGGAAGATTTAGCTATAGAGATAGGACCAGGTGTTGGAACATTAACTGCTCAATTATTAAAAACTGC
Organism: uncultured Clostridium sp.; assembly: GCA_900547475.1. Classification (GTDB taxonomy): domain Bacteria; phylum Bacillota; class Clostridia; order Clostridiales; family Clostridiaceae; genus Clostridium. Next base: position 10,905 of record URGW01000026.1, read on the forward strand.
TAAGAGAGTAGTTGCTATAGAGTTAGATAATGATTTAATTCCTATATTAGAACAAGAGTTAGGAGGTAACCCTAATTTTACTCTTATACATAATGATGCTTTAAAAGTAGATTTTAATGAAATTATAGGGGATGAGAAGAGTGTAAAGTTAGTTGCAAACTTACCTTATTATGTTACAACACCTATAATAGTTAAATTACTTAAAGAAGGATATAATTTTAAATCATTAACAATAATGATTCAAAAGGAAGTTGCAGAAAGAATGAATGCAGAGCCTGGTAATAAAGATTATGGAGCACTATCTTTATTGGTTCAATATTATTGTAATACTAGCATAGTAAGAAGAGTTCCACCTAATTGTTTTATTCCTAGACCAAAAGTTGATTCAATTGTTATAAGACTTGATAAGTTAGATTCACCAAGAGTTAAGGTTGATAATGAAAAGTTATTCTTTGATATAATAAGAAATTCTTTTAATATGAGAAGAAAAACTTTATGGAATGGAGTTAAGAGCATAGGACCAGCTAAAGAAAAGCTTGAAGAGGCATTTGAAAAGGCTGGGATTGATCCTAAGAGAAGGGGAGAAACTTTATCTATAGAAGAGTTTGCAACTTTATCTAATTATATTAACGAAATTCTATAGTTTAGTTAATTATAGAAAATTCCCCTATTAAAATTAATAACATATTTCAATATATAGAACATATAATATATGGAATTAATATAAAGTGGGGGTTCTAGAGAATGGCAAGTAATAATAGGTTGTATAGAAACTTCGTAATATTACAGGAGGATGAACGTGGGTACTCAAATTCTAGTGATAAAACATTATCTGGATATTCTAAGATAGAAGCAAAAGGAGATAAATGTAAAATATCTTTTTATGCTCAAAATCTTAAAAAAGATAATGAAAATTATTATATGATGATTATTTGTTGCAAGAAGGATATGAAGCAAATAATTAATTTGGGTCCAATAGAAGTAACTGATACAGGTAAAGCTGAAGCAACAAAAGAATATAATGTATCAAATGTTGGTGGCTTAGATATACAATTTGATAAAATATCTGGTACGTCTATAGCGAAATTTAAAGATGGAATACCTATATTTGTAATGTGTGGTTTTTTAAATGGACAGCAACCATCTGAAAATTGGAAGAATTATACCATAGTTAAAGCTAAGGAAGTTAGATTAAGGGCAACTGAAAAAGTTGCGGAAAAGGAACATAAAAAAGAACCAAGAAAGCCAGAAATTAAGGTAGAAAAACCTAAAGAAAAATCTAAAGAAAATCCTATAGTAGAAGCTAAAATTGATGAAAATATAATTATAGAAGATACTAAAAGAGCTGAGGAAGAGAAAGAAGAAGCTGCTAAAGAAGAAGTTAAAGAAGTAGTTAACGAGGTAGTTGAAGTAAAAGAGGTTCAAGAGGTTGAGAATATTGAAGAAGCTAGGATGAGATATTTTCAAAGGGAAAACCTAAGAGGAAAATTTGAAGATTATGAAGAGGAAATAGAATCTGTTAAGGAATTTGACCCTATTAATGGCAGGATAAGAGGTAGCATAGGAGAATATTTTGAATCAATAGTAGAAGGATTCAATAGAGATTACGATAGCATAAATGATCTAAAATATACAAAATGGTATAAAGTACCAGTACATGACTTGCATGAGATGTGTAATATGTCAAATTATAATAAGTATACATTAGCTTATTATCCAATGTTAAATTATTATCCTTATATAAAGAAGTATGGATATTTTATGCTTGGATATAAGTGTGATTCTCAAGGAAATCTAAAACATATAATTTATGCAATTCCAGGGAAAAAGGATAAGGATGAACAACCTTATGATGGAAGAACTGGCTTTGTTACATGGGTTAGTTTAAATGGAAGAGATAGAGATGGATGTTGGTTAATGTTTTATGATTTTAAAAATTCTACTGTTGTTGTTCCAATGCAATAGTTTGAGGTTAGATAAAAAACATATATTGAACTAAAGGAAAATATGAAATAATAGAGAAAGTAAATTGCTAATATTAGAATAAAGTATTATAATTATCCTTATTAGGAGAAGCTTAAGCTTCTCCTATTATTAATATAAAGGTAAAAAGGAGAAACGAATGTTAAGAGTATTAAAAAGATATATCCTACTATGTTTTTTAATAATAGGTATATTGAATTTCTCTGGATGTACAGTAATGGAAAGTATAGAGAAAAAGTTAGGTTTAAAAAATGATTATTTTGATTATTTAAACTCAAATGATGTAGAGCAAATAAGTATACAGAGTACTAGGGATCCGTCATTTAAGTTTATAGTAACTGATGAAAGTGCAATTAATGAAATGTCTAATTTACTGTCAAGAGCAAAGATAAGTGAAAATAAGTCTACTTTAGAGCCAGATTATAAGTTTGAATTTGATTTAGGCGATGAGATAAAAGAGTTTTACTATGTTGTAGGAACTGATGAAGGAAATTTTTATAATGATGAAAATATATTTTCTGTTTCAAAGAGATTAGATGAGGGAATTATAAAAAATCTTTCAGTTATAAGAAAGCCTAGAGACTTTGATTATATATATTATCAATCTATTTTAGATGTATTACAAACAGTTAGCAAAAAGAGCGATATTAGTAATTATAAAGTTGGTATTAATATAAAGGGTGATATAGATTGCTTAAAGTATGTATTTTCTACCGATTTAAATAAATTTATAGAAAAAGCAAGAGAAATTGTACCAAATGTAGAAATGTCAAATAATAATGATAGTGATTTTGATATTGTAGTTACGATAAAAAATAGGGGATATGATACTACTAACTTTAAAACATTAATTACAATAAATAATAAGGATAAAAATACAGAAAGTAAATATTATGTTGTTGCAGTTAATGAGTTTAAAGAGTGGAATATAGATGTTTCAGAAAGTAAACCTGATAATTGGTAAAATAAAAATTTTTTAACTTACATAACATATTAGAATTTAGCAAATAATAGTATTGAAGTTTGTTAAAGGGGTTGAAGTTATGAATGCATCTGTAGATAAAGATACTTGTATTGGATGTGGATTATGTCCATCAATATGTCCAGAAGTTTTTGAAATGGATGATGATGGTAAAGCAGTAGCTAAAACTAATCCTGTGCCAGATGGAAATGAAGATGATGCAAGAGATGCAGAGTCAAGTTGTCCAGTAAATGCAATAAGTCTAGATTAAAAAATATACCATATAGCTATTAAGCTATATGGTATATTTTTTGAAATAAATCTTAATAAATTACGGTTTGTAATTTGAGTTATCTAAATCGAGGATTTAGACTTTACTTATGTTAATGATATATTTGATTTTAATATTTTAATTAATTTTTCTATAGGCAAAAATGCCAATAATACTAAGCAGATTAATAGTTCTCCACCAACTGCAAATCCATTTACTGCTAGAGAATATAGTATAGGAGACATTCCTGCTGGTGCATAGGATCCAAAGAATATTACACCAGAAATAAAGTGGCATGAAAATCTTAGTAGCATTCCTAATGTGGCACCTAAATATTTATTTTTAAAGAATCCTGCAACTCCAACGGCCATAAAAGGTAAAGGATAATCAAATAAAACTTGAACGGGATTTAGTATATATGGATCAATAATTAATTTAAGTACTCCAAATAGAAATCCAGTAAACAAACCTATTGATGGGCCGTAAACAATTGAAATTAACAATATTGGAATCATACTTCCTAATGAAATGCTTCCACCGCCATTTGGTAATGTATAAATTTTTAACATATCTAAAATGAAAGCAAGAGCAATAGCTAGTCCTATTCTAGCCACTAATTTTGAATCAAACTTTAATGATTTAAACTTTATAAAGGCAATTAGTAAAATTGCACAACCTATTAAAGCAATTAGTGTAAGTGGACTGCTAAAAAGTGTTTTGAAATTTTCTCCCATTGTTGCTAGAAAATTTGACATAAAAAAATACCTCCTTATTTTGCGTAAGAGGGTACCGTAGCATGAGAATATAAAAACTCTATTATGGCTTTCCTACGCTGGAATTATCCAGATCAGGTTAAAAGGGTTGATGAAAGTTCATCTCTCAGCCTTGGGGCACCCCTAGCAACTAAATATAATTAAATTTTAGGCAAAGATTTACAAAAAGTCAATGCTTTTATTTATCATTTGGCAAGGTTTATAATTTGTATTTGAAGAGTTCTTATATAAATTAGCTAAACTTATGTTACTACCTATTGGCATAAGGGTTTCAAAAGAAGTTAAAGGCATTGTTATAATAGAGTCATCTTCTAATAAAATAAAAGCATCATTTCCAGTATAATCTAGTATCATTCCTTTCATATTTAACACCGTCCTAAGTAAGTTTATATTAGTTTATACATAAATAATAATAAAAATACATCCAAGAATTTTCTTGGATGTATTTTTATAAATAAAGATCTTTATAAACGATTTGGAAGACTTTTAATGATTCTTCTATTTTATGTTTAAGTAATTTTTTTCTATTATTAAATTCAACCTCGCCTAGTGGAGTTAGAGAATAAAATTTTTGAAACTTCTTTTTAGGATCATCCCACTGACCGATAACTAAGCCTTCTTTTTCTAATTTTTTTAATAATGGATATATTCCACCTGTGCTAGGAGTCCATAATCCATTAGTTCTTTCAGAAACCTTAGTAGAAATTTCATTACCGTTTGTTGGACCGGATTTTAATATATGAAGAACATAAATAGGTAATAATCCTTTTGTAAAAACTTGACCAACTGCTTCTTTTTCCTTTTGAACTTTTTTTAGTTCTGCAAGCTTTGCTTTATATTCATCATATAATCTTTTTTCTTCAGCCTTTAAATCTTCAATATTGTTAAAATCGAAATCACTCATAAATTATTTAACCATTTTTACAGAAAAACCAATTAATCCAGGACCACCATGAATACCAAGAGCAGGACTTATTTCTGCAATTTTTATAGATACTATATTTGTTAAATCTTTAAGTGAATTCATATATTTAATAGCTTCATCCTCGCAACCAGCGTGTAAAATAGCAATTTCACATTTATTTTTAGCTAAGTATCCTTTTAATAATTCAGTCATTTTTGATAAAGATTGTTTTCTACCTCTTACTTTTGCAACGTTATAATAAACACCATCTTCATCTGTAGTTATTATAGGTTTAAGATTTAGCAACTCGCCAACAGTTCCTGCAAGTCTACCAATTCTTCCTCCTCTTTTTAAATATTCTAATGTATTAATAGTAAAGTATCCAATAACTCTTTTTCTTATTTCAGGTATTTCTTTAATTATTTCTTCATAACTTTTACCTTCTTTTATAAGTTTAGCAACTTCTAAAACTATTTCTCCTTGAGGATACGCTAGTATTTTTGAGTCGTAAACAAAAGAAGTAAGTTTTGGATGATCTTCTAAAGCTAATCTTATTGCATTAAAGCTTCCAGAAAGACCACTAGAAATTGAAATACAAATTACATGAGTATATCCTTCTTGTTCTAATTTATTTAAAACTTCCTCAGTTTCTTGAGCACTTGGCAAAGATGTTTTAGGAACCTCTTTTTCTAAGTTATCATATACTTCTTGAGGTGAAATATCTATTCTATCTCTATAATCACCATTAGAATAAATTATTCTAAGTGGTAATAAATTTATATTATTTTCTCTTAATGTATTTAAATCAAGATCACATGCACTGTCAGTTATTAAAGCAATTTTTTGCATAAAAAATCCTCCGAAAATTTAATTCTATAAACTTAGTATATCATAGAAGATAATATTATCAATAGTGATAAAGAAAAATAACTATCACTATTGATAATGCTTTTTATTCTAATTTTATCTGAAAATTTGAAGGGGAATAAAAGTTTAAATAGAATTAGATACTATATATTGTATTTATTACATAAAATATACAATATATAGTGTGATTTTATAGGAGGCGGTTATTTTGCTATATGTAGTAAAAAGAGATGGAAGAGAGGTTGAGTTTGATAGTAATAAAATTTTTAATGCAATAAAAAAGGCAAGTTACGAAGCTGGAGATCAATTAAGAGAAAATCAAATATTGGAATGTATACAAAAGATTATTAAATATATTGAAGTTGAACAAAAAGAAAAGGTATCAGTAGAAGAAGTACAAAATTTAGTTGAAAAATCTCTAATTGATAGTAACCATAAAAATATTCAAGGAGTATATTCTTCTTATAGAAGAGAAAGAACTAGAATTAGAGGAATTAAGTCAGATTTAATGAAGGCAATTAAGAAAATAGGAATAGAAACTGATAGAGATAATGCAAATGTTGGAAATAATTTTAGTGCTAAGTTATTAAGAATAGCTTCAGAGTCTAATAAATGGCACAATCTTTATAATATGCCTAAGTATTTGGCAAAAGCTCATGAAGTAGGTGAAGTTTATTTTCATGACTTAGATTCTTATAACTTAAGTATAAACTGTCTTCATATACCTACGGGAGAGATATTAAAAAGAGGATTTAATACTGGGTATGGAACAATAAAACTACCTAAGCGTATAGAAACAGCTGCAGAATTATCTTGTATATTACTTCAGTCTACGCAAAATGATATGTTTGGTGGACAGTCTCATCCAGACTTTGATAATGATATGGCTGAGTTTATTGAGCCAACAAGGATAGAAATAAGGAGAGAATTAATTTCTTATGGAATTGAAGGTGAAAAGTTAGAAAAAGTAGTAGAAGAAAAATTAAAATCACGAGTACATCAAGCTATGCAAGGAGTTGTATATAATTTAAACACTATGCATTCACGAGCAGGGTCCCAAGTGCCATTTTCTTCTATAAATTTAGGTATACCAAACTCTAAGGATGCAGCCTTAGTGTGTGAGATATTTTTAAAAGAATATGAAAAAGGATTAGGAAAAGGTGAGCAGCCAATATTCCCTAATATAATTTTTAGAGTGAAAAAGGGGGTAAATAGAGAGGTAGAAGATCCTTATTATTATTTATATAAATTAGCTTGTGAGGTAGCATCAAAAAGAATGAATCCTACATTTATGAATATAGATGCAGATTTTAATAAGGAATATTATGATAAAGGATATATTCCAGCAACAATGGGCTGCAGAACATATTTAATGAAAAATGTCAATGGTGAACCTGGATGCAAAGGAAGAGGAAATATAGCACCAGTAACTATTAATCTACCTCGTATAGGAATAGAAGCAAATAAAGATATAGATAAATTCTTTGAGATATTAGAAAAAAGATTAGTATTAGCAAAAGAGGCTTTACTTCATAGATATAGTGTACTTAAAAATTTAAGAGTTAAAGATTTACCTTTTGTAGCAGGACAGGGGCTTATGAAAGGTTCTGAGGAGTTAAAAGCTGAGGATTCAATTGAACCAATACTTAAACAAGGAACATGGGGAGTTGGATTCATTGGATTAGCAGAAACTTTATATTCTTTATTAGGATGTCACCATGGAGAATCAGAAGAAGCTAGGCAATTAGGGTTGAGAATAGTTGGTTTCATAAGAGCGTATGTAGATAGATTAGTAGAGGAAACTAAGCTTAATTGGAGTTGTTATGCAACACCGGCAGAAGGGTTATCAGGAAAATTTATAAAGCATGATAAAAAGATATTTGGAATAATAAAAGGGGTAACAGATAAGGAATACTATACAAATAGTTTTCATATTCCTGTAAATTATAATATATCAATAAAAGATAAAATCGATATAGAAGCACCTTATCATAAGCTTTGCAATGCAGGGCATATTTCATATATAGAAGTAGATGACTCACCTTCACCTGAAAACATAATGGATATAATAAATTATGCATATAAATACACTAATATAAGCTATATAGGTGTAAACTTTCATATTAGGTATTGTAAAGATTGTGGAGAATCATTAACAAGCAATGAGAGCAAATGTCCTAAGTGTAATAGTAGGGATATACAGGGAATTTCAAGAGTAACTGGATATTTAAGTCTCGATGAAAGATTTGGACCAGGAAAGTATGAAGAGAGAATTGATAGAAGATCTCATACAGGAAGTTATAAAAATAATTATGAAATATTATAGATAAAGTAAAGTCTCCATATAAATTATAATGATATAGCTTATATGGAGCTTTACTATACAAAATGAATGTGAATTAAAAATAGTTGCAAAATTTAAAAGCGTAATAGGGATAAGAGCAATTATATCCCTTTGAAATGAATTGTAAAATAAAAAACTTGCAATTTTTAGAAAAATATATTGGATTTTTATTGAGAAAATTTTATATATATGATATTATGGTAAAAAAAGGTATAGTTAAAATGGAGAGGTATAGTTACCTCTATTTTTTATAAACCATATTATAAAAACATTCTAAAGAGATATACAAAAAATAAAGGGGGCAAAAAAATGGCTATTACAAATGTCAATGGGGATAGAAAAATCTATATAGTCGATACAACTCTTAGAGATGGGGAACAAACTGCAGGAGTTGTTTTTGCAAATGAGGAAAAATTAATTATTGCAGATATGCTAAGCGAACTTGGGGTTGATCAACTAGAAGTAGGAATTCCTACTATGGGTGGAGATGAGAAAGAAGCAATTAAGCAAATTGTAAAAAGAAATAATGGTAAAAAAAGTATAATGGCTTGGAATAGGGCTGTTATTAGTGATATTGAAGAATCTATAGATTGTGGAGTGGATGCAGTAGCAATTTCAGTATCAGTATCTGATATTCATATTAAGCATAAGCTTAAGACATCAAGAGAATGGGTATTAGAAAGTATGATTAAATCAGTTGAATTTGCAAAGAGAAATGGTTTATATGTATCAGTAAATGGGGAAGATGCTTCAAGGGCAGATAATGAATTTTTAATACAATTTATTAATGAAGCTAAGAAGGTAGGAGCTGATAGGTTTAGATATTGTGATACTGTTGGAATAATGGAGCCATTTTCTATAAGAAAAAATATTGAGGAATTATATCAAAGGACAGGCTTTGATATAGAAATGCATACACATAATGATTTTGGAATGGCTACGGCAAATGCTATTGCAGGAATATTAGGAGGAGCAAGTCACGTTGGTTTAACTGTAAATGGCCTTGGAGAAAGGGCAGGAAATGCTGCATTAGAAGAAGTATTAATGGCTCTTATGTACGTTTATGGATATAAAGCTGATGTAGATACAAAGATGTTTAGGGAAGTTTCAGAATATGTTGCACAAGCATCAGGAAGAAAACTTCCTATTTGGAAAGCGATTGTTGGAGATAATATGTTTGCTCATGAGTCGGGAATACATGCTGATGGTGCAATAAAGAATCCAAAAAATTATGAGGCATTTGATCCAGATGTTATTGGGTTACAAAGACAAATTGTTATAGGAAAGCATTCGGGGAAAGCTGGGATAATAAATAAGTTTAAGGAATATAATATTGAATTAAATGATGAAGAGGCAAAGGGGATACTAGAAATGGTAAGAGCTGCTTCTGTTAGATTAAAGAGAACACTATTTGATAAGGAGTTAGTTAAACTTTATCAAGAGTACAAGCGATTAAAGAAAGAAAATCATAAGGAGAATTAAAGATGATAAAATTATTTTCAAATGGAGCTTATCTTATTAATAATAAGGATATAGTAGAAGATTGTAATGAAATTAATTCAATATTGAAAAATAAAATTGGAGATAATTATCCAAGTAAAGAAGAGGCTAAAAAAAATACAATATCTTATAATATATTAAAAGAACATAATACATCAGAAAATATGGACAAACTAAAAATAAAATTTGATAAATTAGCATCTCATGATATTACTTTTGTAGGAATAATTCAAACAGCAAGAGCATCAGGATTAGAAAAGTTCCCAGTTCCGTATGCTTTAACAAATTGTCATAATAGTCTATGTGCAGTTGGAGGTACAATAAATGAAGATGATCACATGTTTGGACTTTCATGTGCAAAGAAGTATGGGGGAATATATGTACCACCACATCAAGCAGTAATTCACCAATTTGCTAGAGAAATGTTAGCAGGTTGTGGAAAAATGATATTAGGTTCTGATAGTCATACTCGTTATGGTGCTTTAGGAACTATGGCAATTGGAGAAGGTGGACCTGAAATAGTTAAACAATTATTATGCAAAACTTATGATATCAATAGACCAGAGGTTGTAGGTGTATATTTAACAGGTTCGCCTCAAAAAGGTGTTGGTCCACAGGATGTTGCTTTAGCTATAATTGGAGCTGTTTTTTCAAATGGATATGTTAATAATAAGGTGATGGAGTTTGTAGGTGATGGAGTTAATAATTTAAGTGCTGATTTTAGAATTGGTATTGATGTTATGACTACAGAAACAACATGTTTATCATCTATATGGAAAACCGACAACAAGATAAAGGAATTCTATGATATTCATGGAAGAGTAGATGAATACAAGGAATTAAATCCAGGAAGGATAGCTTACTATGATAGAATGATTTATGTTGATTTAGCTAAAGTTAAACCGATGATAGCTATGCCATTTCATCCAAGTAATGTTTATAGTATAGAAGAATTAAATTCAAATTTAAATGATATATTAGCTGATGTTGAAAAGAAAGCAGGAATTAGTTTAGATAATAAAGTTAGATTTACATTAAGAGATAAAATTCATAATGGTAAGCTTTATGTTGAACAAGGTGTAATTGCAGGATGTGCGGGTGGAGGATTTGAAAATATATGTGATGCAGCAGATATTTTAAGAGGTACCTCAATAGGTAGTGACGAATTCTCATTAAGTGTTTATCCAGCTTCTCAGCCAGTATTTATGGAGCTTGTTAAGAATGGTAGGATCGCAGATATTATGGCTACAGGTGCTACTGTTCGTACAGCATTCTGCGGACCTTGCTTTGGAGCAGGAGATGTTCCTGCTAATAATGGATTAAGTATACGTCATTCTACAAGAAACTTCCCTAATAGAGAAGGATCAAAGATAACTAATGGACAAATTGCATCAGTTGCATTAATGGATGCTAGGTCTATTGCAGCAACAGCTGCTAATAAGGGTTATTTACTAGCTGCAACTGATATAGATGTTAATTTTACAAAACCAAAATATTATTTTGATAAATCTATATATGAAAATCGTGTTTATGATGGAGTAGGAAAATCAGATCCATCAGTAGAAATTAAATTTGGTCCTAATATAGTGGATTGGCCAGAAATGTCAGCTTTAACTGAGAATTTATTATTAAAAGTAGTTTCTGTAATTAATGATCCAGTTACTACAACTGATGAACTTATCCCGTCAGGAGAAACTTCATCATATCGTTCTAATCCATTAGGTTTAGCTGAATTTACTTTATCACGTAAAGACCCAGAATATGTTGGAAGAGCTAAGGAGATTCAAAAAGCTGAAAAAGCAAGAATAGCAAATGAATCACCAATTGATGCTGTTAATGAGTTAGATTCTATATTTACTTCGATTAAAGAAGTATTTACAGATGTTAATAATAAAAATACAGGAATAGGAAGTACTATTTATGCTGTTAAACCTGGTGATGGATCAGCACGTGAGCAAGCTGCATCATGTCAAAAAGTATTAGGCGGATGGGCTAATATAGCTAAAGAATATGCTACAAAAAGATATCGTTCTAATTTAATAAATTGGGGTATGTTACCTTTTATTATTGAGGAAGAAAGATGTTTTGACAATGGAGATTATTTGTTTGTACCTAATATAATAAAAGCAATTAAGGAAAAGAAGACTTCTATAAGGGCATATGTAGTTAATAAATCGATGAAAGAATTTGAATTAAAATTAGGTGAACTTACAGATGATGAAAGAGAAATTATATTAAAGGGATGTTTAATTAATTATTATAAAGCATAAAACTATAATGCTTTTGGAGGTTTGTTAAAAATGAATAAAACTGTGAGGTTAGCAGGAATAGCTTATGAAAGCTTAGCAAATGGACCTGGAATAAGAAGAGTATTTTTTGCACAAGGATGTAAACATAAGTGTGAAGGTTGCTTTAATCCAGAAACGCATAGTTTTGATGAGGGTGAAATTATGGATATGGATAAATTAATAAATGATGTTTTAGATAATCCTATATTACAAGGAGTAACATTCAGTGGAGGTGATCCAATAGAGCAAGCTCACAGTTTTTCTTATATGGCAAAAGCATTTAAGAATTCTAACTTAAGTATATGGTGCTATACAGGATATAAATTTGAAAAACTTTTAGAAATTATGAAAGTGGATACGGCAATAAGTGAACTTTTAAATAATATAGATGTATTAGTTGATGGAAGATTTGAAGTAAATAATAAAAAAGAAGGATTAAGGTTTAGGGGGTCTACAAATCAAAGAATAATTAATGTTAAGGAGAGTCTTAGTAAGAATAAAGTAGTAATAATAAACTTTGATGACGTAAAAAGATAGATAATATGGCAGTTATATAGCTTTTATGGAATTATTATATAAGTATATATTTATAAGATTAAGATAAAAATATTATTGTAAAATAAATATTTATCTTAGGAGGAATGAAAAATGTCATCAAACAATAATAATGGTAACAGAAATTTAGTTCCAGAAGCTAAACAAGGATTAAACAGATTAAAAAATGAAGTTGCATCTGAAGTTGGATTACAAAATTATGAAAATATAAATAAGGGTGATCTTACTTCAAAACAAAATGGTAGTGTTGGTGGCGAAATGGTTAAGAGAATGGTTGAAAGCTACGAACAAAGTATAAAATAATAAAAATTAAACAACAAAAAAGGAAATTATTTAATTAATTTCCTTTTTTGTTGTCATATATTATATAGAAATAAAAAATATGTTTTGTAAACTGTGTATTTCTACTACTTTTAAAGGTTATCCATAATTTTTTAGTAAATATAATTTTCTAAAGAATAAAAAAAGCGCTTACGCGCTTTTTAAATAATGGGGGGATGGGAACCTGTGTATTACAGGTTTTATATTTACATTATAATTATGTACATAATCCTAAACTTTTATTCAGATAAATATAAAAAAATTGAAAATAATTTTAATTAAATAAATAAAGAGCTAGCAAAATTGTTTTGCTAACTCTTTTGAAGGTTTTAGAAATCAGATTGACCTGTAGTTCTTGGGAATGGTATAACATCTCTGATATTTGACATACCAGTGATGTACATTATTAATCTTTCGAATCCTAAACCAAATCCAGCATGTTTAGTTTCTCCGTATTTTCTAAGTTCTAAATACCACCAGTAATCTTCTTCTTTAAGACCTAACTCAGCCATTCTAGCTTTTAAAACATCAAGTCTTTCTTCTCTTTGGCTACCACCGATGATTTCACCTATACCAGGAACTAAGCAGTCAGTAGCGGCAACAGTCTTTCCATCGTCGTTAAGTCTCATATAGAATGCTTTAATATCCTTTGGATAGTCAGTAACGAAAACTGGTTTCTTGAATATTTCTTCAGTTAAATATCTTTCGTGTTCAGTTTGAAGATCAACTCCCCATTCAACTGGATATTCAAATGTCTTACCACAGTTCTTTAACATTTCAATTGCTTCAGTATAAGTAACTCTTCCAAAATCAGATGTTACAATGTGGTTTAATTTATCTAATAATCCTTTTTCAACGAATTGATTGAAGAATGCCATTTCTTCTGGACATTCATCCATAACATATTTAATTACGTATTTTAACATTCCTTCTGCTAATTCCATATCATCTTGTAAATCAGCAAATGCTATTTCAGGTTCAACCATCCAGAATTCAGCAGCGTGTCTAGCTGTGTTTGAGTTTTCAGCTCTGAAAGTTGGACCAAAAGTATAAACATTTCTAAATGCTAAAGCAAAAGTTTCTGCATTTAATTGTCCAGAAACTGTAAGGTTAGTTTCTTTACCAAAGAAATCTTCTTTATAATTAACTTTTCCATCTTCAGTTCTTGGAACATTGTCAAAGTCTAAAGTAGTAACTTTAAACATTTCTCCTGCACCTTCAGCATCACTTCCAGTTAATATTGGTGTATTTGCATATACAAATCCTTGATCTTGGAAGAACTTATGAATAGCATAAGCAGCTACAGAACGAACTCTAAATACTGCTGAGAAAGCATTACTTCTTGGTCTTAAGTGAGCAATTGTTCTTAAGTATTCAAAAGTGTGTCTTTTCTTTTGTAATGGATAATCAGAATCTGACATACCTTCAATAATAACTTCTTTTGCTTGAATTTCAAATGGTTGTTTAGCTTCTGGTGTTGGAACTAGAGTACCAACAACCTTTATTGATGAGCTAATTGGTAGTTTAGAAATATCCTTAAAGTTTTCTAATTTGTTATCAAAAACAACTTGAATATTTTTAAAGAAAGAACCATCATTTATTTCTATAAACCCAAATGCGTTAGAAGCTCTTAAAGTTCTTATCCATCCTGAAATTGTAATTTCTTTAGATAGGTATTCGTCAGTGTTTCTATAAAGTGATTTTACTAAAACTACGTTTTTCATAATAACCTCCTGCTAAAAAATATTTTTTATTAGTATCAAATTTAAATAAAAGCAATAAAAAAACCTTTCATCCCATATAAATGGGACGAAAGGAATTACTTACGTGGTACCACCCAAATTGCCTAATAAAAAGGCCACTTAGTAAATTAATAACGACATTTAGCCGTCTAAGCCTACTTAAGTGAGAATCCAAATTTAAACTTGGTTATTGGAACTTACAGTTTTACCTATGAAGAATGATTCCTTTTTCACTTGTTCAGTTAGAAACTCAGAGATGTTCTTCACAATTGATATCGTATAAGGCTTACACCATCCCTTACTCGCTAAAACTACCTTCAAAAGTTACTCTTCTCATCATAGTCAGTAAATATTTGTGATTTTATTAATACGATTTTACAACACTTTGCTAACATTTGCAACTCAATTTCATAATATATATTTAAAGAATGATTTTTGGAGGAAATAATGGCTAAAAAAGATTTCTTGCAACAAAAATATTGTGAAATTAATCAGTTAAAAAATTTGCTGCAAACATATCCAAAAGAGTATTGTGAAACAATAATTAAGGTAATGGAAAAGGTCTTTGATGAAATAACAGAATACTTAGATGAGGAAAAAAATAAGTTAAAAACTGCAGTAAAAAAAGTACAGAATAAAAGAGTATTCACAGTAGATGAATTATCTAAACACAATGGGAAAAATGGAGCAAAGTCATATATTGCAGTTGGTGGGATAGTATATGATGTAACTGGTGTATCCAAATGGAGTGGTGGCAATCATTATGGTGTAACAGCTGGAAAGGTACTTGATAAAGAATTTGAACAAGGGCATGGTAATAGATTATCTATAATGGAATATGCTCCAGCTGTAGGAGTATTAGATATAAATAATAAACGAGGAGAGATTAATAGTGATGATAAAAAACCAGAACTTAATTCTAATAGCAGAGAAGAGTTAAGATATTATAAGTTACAAGATATAAGTAAGTTTGATGGAAAAAACGGAAATTTAGCTTATGTAGTTATTAATGGAACTGTATATGATGTTACTTGCATGAGACATTGGCTTAATGGAAATCACTATGGATTAAGTGCGGGAAAAGATTTAACAGAATACTTTGAAACATGTCATAAAGATGAAAAAGATATATTAAAAAAATTAAGAATTGTTGGAACAATAATAGAATAATATTGTTCGTCACGTGGAAGCGAAAAAATGAAATATTTATTTTCCAGGAACTGTGAAATTTCACCTAGAATTTATATCTTTGTTTCATTGAACTTGCTAAAGTTGTAAAAGTCGCTTACGCTTCAATACAACTTTTTTACGCAAGTTCAATTCCACAAAGATTAAATTCTACGGCTCAATTTCAATGTTCCCTCCAAATTAATATTTCATTTTTTCTTTTTCCATGTGTTTGCTTATAACACTACCTTTATAGTTAATGTTTTCTGCTACAAATTTTTCTGATATTATATATAATCTAATAAATCCCTTATTAATACATATTTTATAAATATTTAAAAAATAAATACCAATATATGTATTAAAAGGAATAATTATTTTTATTTCTCTGTTTTTAGTATATAATTAATATAAAAATAGTAAATCTAATAAATAAATTACAATTGGCATATTTGTGTTTATAGTGAAAATAATGAAGAATCAAAAGAGAATAAAATTAGATATAGAATTATTGAATAGACGATTGAGTGAATTAGAAAACAAATAATTTTTTATAAAAGATACCATGGAGGATAATTTATGAGGAAATTAATATCAATGTTACTTATATCAATAATGTGTATAAGTTTTATAGGGTGTAATGATACTGGAGTTAAAGAAATAGTAGATATTACGAAAAGTAAACAATTAACTAAAGAAGAAAAGATAGAAGATTTTGAATATATGTTTAAAACTATAGAAGAAGCATATCCATTTTTAGAAGTAAATAAAAGAGTAAACAATGTAGATTGGATAGCTAATAAAGAAGAGTATTTAGAGAAAATAAAAAATACTAAAAATGATAAAGAGTTTATAGAAGCAATTACTCAAATATTAAGCGAGCTAAACAATGATCATACTCATCTCATAAATAGCAAGGAATTATATGATTTTTTCAAGAGTGGATATAATCAAACTGGATTGTATGATTTTTTTGATGATGAAAAAGTATTAAGTAGATATAATTCTATGGAAGGAAATACTCAAAATACTAAAGAGCCCATGGTAAAAAAAGATGTAATTGTAAGGGATGTAATAGACAAAAAAATAGGATATATATACTTGCCACAAATGTATGGTGTATATGGTGAAATAACGGAAAAAGATATTGAATCTGATATGAAGATAATAGGTGATTATATAAATAAGTTAGAAGATTATAAAGCATTAATTATAGATATAAGAGGAAATTCTGGTGGAGATGATATGTATTGGAGGAGTATAGTCTCTAAAGTTGCATCAGATGATATAGAAAGCAAAGGCTATTTAGCTTTTAGAAGTGATAATAAAATTATGAAAGATTATGTTGATAAAAGAGAAATCAGAGTAGATTCAATAGATAATTTACCTAAAGAGTTATTAGAAAATGCTCCAAAAGACATTATGACTGATTTTAGTGAATTTATGGAATCTACAGTAGTTATAGA
Source organism: uncultured Clostridium sp. (assembly GCA_900547475.1). GTDB lineage: Bacteria > Bacillota > Clostridia > Clostridiales > Clostridiaceae > Clostridium. The sequence continues at coordinate 28,047 of URGW01000026.1, forward strand.
AAGTGATAATAAATCTAAGTTTAAAGGGAATATATACCTTTTAGTTGATGATGCTGTATATTCCTCATCTGAATCATTTTCAATATTTTGTAAAGATAGTGGATTTGCAACTTTAATAGGAGAAAAAACAGGTGGAGATGGAGGAGGTATAGATCCAATATTATTTGATTTAGAAAATAGTGGTCTTATAATTAGGATGGCTAGTGATATGTATTTGACAGGTCAAGGAATATGTAATGAAGAGTTTAAAACTAAACCAGATTATGAGGTTAGTGACGTAACCAGAACTAAAAATTTTGAAGATGATAAATGTATTCAAAAGGTATTAGAATTAGAAAATATTAAATTTTAATATAAGGTTGTGGGTTTACAAGTAGTTACATGAAAAAAGAAAAAATGAAATATTAATTTGAAAGGAAATTTTCACGTTTCCTGGAAAATAAATATTTCATTTTTTCGCTTACACGTAACGAAAAATTTAGATATAAGGCTATTCTTTGCCGGTTTCGTAGGAAGATGTAATGGCTAGTGGAAAGTTTAACATAGTACAATCTTTAACTATTCTTTTAAATTCGTATTCTAAATATCTAAATGTAACTTTAACTTCTCCATTATCTTCAATTTCAATTATTGCATATGTAGGATTAGGTTTTCCTATTTTAGGTTTTCCAACGCTACCAACGTTAATTAGTAATTTATTTCCGTATTTTTTTGCACAAGGTATATGAGTATGAGCACATACTAAAACATCATCCTCTAATTGATTCATAACTTCTATTGTGTTAGCTGCATCTTCAAATAAGTAATCGTTAATTGCATTAGGACTTCCATGAGTAAATAAAAAATTTACTCCATTAAATGTATATTTAAGAGAAGTTGGTAATGAATCTAAAAAGCATTTGTTTGCAACTCTTACCTCGTTACTTGCCCAAGGTAACGCAAATGAGTTTATTGTTGTATTTCTAATGTAGGTATAGTCACCATCTACTACTGATGCATCATAGTTACCTTTTATACATGGAATTTCACGTCTTTTAATCAATGCTACAACTTCATTTGGATGAGGACCATATCCAACTAAATCACCTAAGCAAATTATTTTATCAACTTTTTGTTCATCTATATCTTCAAGTGCTTTCATTAATGCATAAATATTTCCATGAATATCTGATATAACGGCTAGTTTCATTTTATTATCCTCCAAATTACTCAAAATTAGACTATTTATATTAGTATTACTAAAAAATAGGTATAAATTTTATAAAATAATTATATCATTATAAATAAAAAAAGTGATAAAAGTAACAAATTAAATTATGGATAATATGAAAATTTTAAGTTATCATAAAGACAAGAAAGTAAAAGTAATATACGGAGGTGTACATATGAAAGATTCTAGAATTAGAAATGTATTAATAAAAATGGAAGAAAATAAAATTCCACAATTAATAGTTACTTCTGCAGAGTCTATATTTTATTTAACAGGAAAGATGATTCATCCTGGGGAAAGATTAATAGCTTTATACCTAGATTCCAAGGGAAATCATAAATTTATAGTAAATAAGTTATTTCCTATAAATGAGGATTTGGGAGTAGAAATAGTTTGGTATGATGATGTAGAAAATCCAATAGATAGATTAGCCAATTTAGTAAGAAAAGGTGAAGTGCTAGGGGTAGATAAAAATTTACCAGCACATTTTTTAATAGATCTTATGGGAAGAAATGTTGTAAAAGCTTTTGTTAATTCTTCACCTATTATAGATACTTTAAGAATGATAAAAGATGATGAAGAAATTCAAATAATGAAGGAGTCATCAAGAATAAATGATGCAGTTATGTTAAAGCTTTGGGAAAATTTAAAGGCAGGTTTTTCAGAAAAGTATTATGCAAATCTTCTAGCTGAAATTTATGAGGAAGAAGGTGCATCAGGATTTTCATTTTCACCAATAATAGCAACAAGCCCTAATGGTGCTGATCCACACCACGGAACAGGCAAAGATAAAATAAAATTTGGTGATAGTGTAGTTTTAGATATTGGAGGAAAATATAAAAATTACTGCTCAGATATGACTAGAACTGTGTTTATAGGTAAAGAGCCAAGTAAAGAACATGCTGAAGTTTATAATATAGTAAAGAGTGCAAATGAAAAGGCAATTTCTATAATTAAAGAAGGAGTTAAGTTCTCTGATATTGATAAGGCAGCTAGAAACTTAATTACTGAAGCTGGATATGGAGAGTATTTTACTCATAGAACAGGTCATAGTATAGGGATCGAATGTCATGATTTTGGAAATGTTAGTTCTGTTAATGATGATGAAGTTAAGGCTGGTATGATATTCTCTGTTGAGCCAGGAATTTACTTAAAGGATAATATAGGAGTTAGAATCGAAGATTTAGTTCTTGTAACTAAAGATGGATGTGAAGTATTAAACTCTGTTACTAAAGAAATCACAGTATTATAGTATTAGAATAATGAAAAGTTAGTTGTATAATAAGTAATTTATATATTTAATGATGTTAAGCTTTTAATAAAAACTATACCTAATAACATTGATATAAAAGGTAAACACGGTATCTATTTTAAAAACATATACTATAATTACGATATTTATAGTATTGGAGAGTTTATAGTATGTGTACTGCTATTACATTACAATCTATGCAAGGTGAGAATTTTTTTGGAAGAACAATGGATTTTTCATATCCAATTGAAGCAGAACTTTATGTAATACCTAAAAATTATAAATGGTATAGCATTGAAACAAAGGAAAATTATACTGATAACTATAGTTTTATCTGTATTGGACAGAAAATTGATGATATGTTAGGTGTTTTCGATGGGGTAAATGAAAGAGGATTTGCCGCAGCAACTTTATATTTTAAAGGTTATGCTTATTATGATTTACCAATGAAAGATAAAAAAGCAGTTAGTTCTTTAGATTTTATACATTATATTTTAGGATGTTGTAGTTCTATAGATGATTTAAGGATATTATTAAAAAATATAAGCATAATAGGGCAACCAGATCCTGTTACAAATACAGCAGCTCCATTACATTGGATTGCTACAGATAGAAGTGGCAAGTGTGCTGTTATTGAGCAAACAGAAACAGGGCTTAAGGTAATTAATAATCCAATAGGAGTTATGACTAATAGTCCTGATTTTTGTTGGCATATGACTAATCTAAGAAATTATATGAATGTATCAGTTGAGCAACAAGAGGAAGTTTATTGGGGTGATGTATCTTTAACGCCTTTTGGTCAGGGTACTGGAAGTATGCCCCTTCCAGGAGGATTTACTTCTCCTGAGCGTTTTGTTCGCACAGCATTTCTGAAAACTCATGTACAAGTTCCTAAAAGTCGTTCAGAAGCAATTATGACATGTTTTCATATTATGAATAGCGTTTCTATTCCAAAGGGGATTGTTGTAACAGATATGGGAGTATGTGATTATACAAAATATACTGCTTTTATAAATACTAATACATGTGAATATTATTTTAAGACTTATGAGAACGACCAAATTATAACGGTAAGCCTTAGGGATTATAGTATTAATAATACAAAGATAATATTTATAGGTAGTATTATACGACTTCCTATATTATTAGAAAGTTTTTAGTTGAAAAGGTAAATATCAAGTATTTAACCTTTATATTCAGTTGATAATATTATTAAAGCTACACGCCAAAAGTGTGTAGCTTTAACTAGTTTTATATTATTTCAATTACTCTATTCATTAATTTTATAAAATCATTTTTAACTTTAGCAGAAGTTTCTATAACTTCTTCATGATTTAAAGGTTGATCTAGTATTCCAGCAGCCATATTTGTTAAGCAAGAAATACCAACTGTTTTAATACCACAATGGTTTGCAACAATTACTTCTGGAACAGTTGACATACCAACAGCATCTCCACCCATAATTTTTGCAAATCTTACTTCGGCAGGAGTTTCATAAGTAGGTCCAGAGAACATTACATATACTCCTTGTTGTAATTTTATTCCTAATTCGTTACCAGCTTCTAGAACCTTATTTCTAAGTTCTATGCTGTAAGCTTCAGACATGTCAGGAAATCTAGGTCCAAATTCATCAATGTTATGTCCGAATAAAGGATTTGATCCAGAAAAATTAATATGGTCAGTAATAACCATTAAATCTCCAGCATTAAAATCTTTATTAACAGCTCCAGCAGCATTTGTAACTATAAGCTTTGAAACACCTAATAGCTTCATTACTCTTACAGGGAAAGTTACTTTATCTAAAGAATATCCTTCATAGTAATGGAATCTTCCTTGCATAGCAACAACTTGTTTGTCTCCAAGTTTACCAATAACTAATTTACCAGCATGACCTTCTACAGTTGATGTAGGGAAATTAGGAATATCACAATAGTTATAATACTCTGCATCTTCAATAGTATCTGCTAATGAACCTAATCCAGATCCAAGTATTAATCCTATTTCCGGTTTGTATTTACTTTGTTTTAAAATAAAATCAGCTGAAGTCTTAATTTGAGTTAATAAATCCATAAAATCACCTCGTTATTTTTCTTTTGCTCTATTTAAAAGTATATCGCCAACTTTAACAACATCTCCAGCACCTACTGTAAGTATCAAATCTTTAGGTTGAACTTTTGATGCTAAATAATCAGCAACCTCTTCATGGCTATGAAGATTTATACAACTTAATCCAGTTTTTCTTATAGCATCTCCAAGCTCATTAGAAGACACTAAACCTGTATCTTTTTCTCTTGCAGCATAAATATCCATTAAGATTAATTCATCAGCAGAAGAGAAACAAGTTGTAAATTCATCAAAAAGTGTTTTTGTTCTAGTATAAGTATGTGGTTGAAATACACAATATGTTTTATTGTGTTCAATAAGCTTTGCTGTATCTAATGTTGCTTTTATTTCAACAGGGTGATGAGCATAGTCATCTATTATAGTAGTTCCTTTAAACTCTCCTTTATATTCAAATCTTTTATGTGCTCCCTTACATTCAGCTAACCCAGCAATTATAGCCTCTTTAGGAATATTTAATATTAAAGAACTACATATAGTTGCAAGAGCGTTAAGAATATTATGCTTTCCAGTTGTATTTAATGTTACATCGAATAAATTTTCACCATCTTTACAAACTGTAAATGTAGCACATCCCTTATTATTGAAAGAAATATTAGTTGCAGTTACATCACCTTTAGTAAAGCCATAACTCATAGTATTACATTTTGCGTAATTTATAACTTCTAGTACTCTAGAATCTTCTGCACAACCAACTAAATATCCATCAGATGGAATTAAATCAGAGAACTTTTTAAAGGTGTCTTTGATGTGATTTATATCTCTATAGTAATCTAAATGATCTGCGTCTATATTTAATATTATTCCTATATAAGGATAGAATTTTAAAAATGAGGCTTTATATTCACAAGCTTCTGTTACAAAATACTCACTTTCACCAATTTTATAATTACCATGAATAGCATCAACATCGCCACCAACTAAAATTGTAGGATCTAAGTTTGCATTTAATGTTATATGAGATAACATTGAAGTTGTTGTTGTTTTTCCATGAGTTCCAGCAACAGCAACGTTGTATTTATGACCTTTCATTATATAGCCTAAAAATTCAGCTCTATCCATTAATTCTATATTTTTATTTTTTGCTTCAATTATTTCAGGGTTAGTAGAAGGGATAGCAGCAGTATATACTACTAAATCAACATTTTTAAGGTTTTCACCTTTATGCCCTATGTAAATTTCAGCACCAGATGCTCTAAGCTTATTTAGAACTTCAGATTCTTTAGCATCAGATCCAGATACTTTATAACCTTTTGTTAATAAAACAGCAGCAAGTCCACTCATACTTACTCCGCCAATTCCAATAAAATGTACTTTTCTATTTTTACTTGAATTTAGATCGAAAGACAATATATCAACCCCTTTATTGTATAATTATAATATGAGATTTTTGTTTCTAATATTTAATGAGTATGTTCTATGTAACTTTAATATAATTAAATCAAAAGTTAGATTCTCATTTAATATATATTTATAATTATATACAAATTTGCTAGGTTGAACACAAAAATTAAAAAATATATAAAATATTTTACAAAAAAAGAGCTAAATTATATATTAAGAAGAAAAGTATTTATAAAATGTTTATAATATGGAAGATTTATAATTGAACAAAGAAAATAACTTATATAAAGAATTACTTATAAATAACTTAAAAAAGTATTGATAATGTAATGAATATAGAATAAAATATGAATATTCGGGTGAGATAAATTGAAAAAATTCGTGTTTTTGAGAAAATAAGGAAGGTGAGTAAAGTGGAAAAATTAAGTAGAAATAATAGAGTTGTAGCCATTACAAAGATATTAATAGAAACTCCTAATAAGGTTATAGGATTAAATAGATTTTCGGAACTTTTAAATGCAGCTAAATCAACTATTAGTGAGGATATAGTAATAGTTAGAGAAGTATTGGAAAAATTAGAGATGGGATCTATAGAGACTATTTCAGGTGCTGCAGGAGGAATTAAGTTCATTCCTTCAATGGGAAAACAGGCTAAAGAAGAGTTTGCAAATGAATTATGTGAAGCATTAATAGAAGATGGTAGAATTGTACCAGGAAACTTTGTTTATTTGACAGATATAATGTATAATCCACAAATAGTAAGTAAAGCTGGGGTTATTTTAGCTTCTCATTTCCAAAATATGAATATAGATTATATAGTTACTGTTGAAACAAAGGGTATTCCTTTAGCATATGAAGTTGCTAAAAGTCTTGGCATAGAACTAGTAATAATAAGAAAAGATAACAAGATTACAGAAGGACCAACAGTTACAATTAATTATGTATCTGGTACAAGTGGAAGAATTCAGCAAATGGCATTAGCTAAAAAGTGCATGAAGCCATCAAGTAAGTGTGTATTTATAGACGATTTCTTAAGAGGTGGTGGAACAGCTGAAGGAATTAAAGATCTTTTAAAAGAATTTGATAGTGAATTAGTTGGAACAGGAGTACTTGTTGATAACGTTGGAATAGAAAATAAGAGAACATCTGATTATGTTTCAATTATTGATTTAGAATACGATAAAGAAGAGGAAAAACTTAATGTTAGACCATCCGCTTTTATAAAATAATAGATAATCCGGTTGCTTTAAAAACAAATAAAATAAATTATGGAAAAAATTAAAAAAATCTAAGTAAAAAAAAGGATTTTAAAACTTTTTATAGAAATAGTATTATTATAAAGCAACTGGAGGTGTAGTGAAATGACAATCACAGACGTTAGAATCAGAAAAATAGCAGCAGAAGGAAAAATGAAAGCTGTAGTTTCTATAACATTTGATAATGAATTCGTTGTTCATGATATTAAAGTTATCGAAGGACAAAATGGTTTATTTATTGCAATGCCAAGTAGAAAAACACCAGATGGAGAATTTAAAGATATTGCCCATCCAATAAATACAGATACTAGGGAGAAAATTCAATCATCTATATTAAAGGCTTATCAAGCTGCAGTAGAAGAGGAAGAAAACGTTGTTATAGCTGAATAATAGTTTTAAATAAGAGGAATATATACATGTATATATTCCTCTTATTTTATAATTTTATTGAGGAGTTGAAATACTTTAGTTAATGAAATATAATATATAAGAAATTACACGAACATTTTAGAGAAAAAATTGAGTTTTATACTTAAATTTTATAGAGAGGTGAGTTTATGTACAAATGCGCTCTAATATTAGCAGCAGGTCAAGGAAAGAGAATTAAATCAGATTTACCTAAAGTTTTACATAAGGTTTGTGGTAAAGAAATGGTTAATCATTTAATTGACACATTAAGAAAAGGGAACGTAGAAGATATAAATGTTATCGTAGGAAAAGGTGCAGAATTAGTTAAAGAAAACACTAAAGCAAGAAATGTTAGTTATTCATTACAAGAAGAACAATTAGGTACAGGTCATGCAGTTAAGTGTGCTAGAGATTTCTTAAAAAACAAAAAAGGAACAGTTGCAATTTTTAATGGAGATGCTCCTTTAATAAAAGAAGAAACTATAGAAGAACTATTTAAAGTGCATAAAGAAAGTGCAAATAGTGCAACTATACTTACTTCTATTTTAGATGATGCTTCAGGTTATGGAAGAATTATAAGAAATGAAAATGAAGTATTAAAGATAGTTGAGCATAAAGATTGTAATGAAGAAGAGATAAAAGTTAGAGAAATAAATTCTGGAATGTACTGCTTTGAAATCGAAAGCTTAGTTGAATGCTTAGACAACCTTTCTAATCATAATTCTCAAGGAGAATATTATTTAACTGATGTAATTGGAATGATGAAAGAAAAGAATGAAAAGGTTGGAGCACTTGTAATAAATTACGAAGAAACATTAGGCGTAAACTCAAGAGTTCAGCTTGCAGAAGTTGAAGCTATTTTAAGAAAAAGAATAAATAATAAACATTTAGAAAATGGCGTAACTATAATTGACCCTAATACGACATATATAGGAATTGATGTAGAGATAGGGCAAGATACTATAATATATCCAGGTAATGTTATTGAAGGAAATACAGTAATAGGTAAGAACTGCATGTTATATCCAAATTCAAGAATTAATAATAGTATTATTGGTGAAGATGTAGAAATACAATCATCTGTGATATTAGAAAGTGAAGTTGGAAATAATACTACGGTTGGTCCTTTTGCTTATATTCGTCCACAATCTATAATTGGAAAAAACGTGAGAATTGGTGATTTTGTGGAAATAAAAAAATCTACAATAGGTAATAATACTAAAGTATCTCACTTAACGTATGTAGGAGATGCTGAAGTAGGAGAAGGATGTAATTTTGGTTGTGGAACTGTTACTGTTAACTATGATGGTAAAAATAAGAATAAAACTATTATAGGAAATAATAGTTTTATTGGATGTAACACAAACTTAATTTCACCTGTTACAGTAGAAGATAATACTTATATTGCAGCTGGTTCAACTATTACTAATAATGTAAAGAGTGGAGAGTTAGCAGTTGCTAGAGCTAAGCAAAGGAATATTGAAGGTTGGGTAGATAAAAAAGGTCTTATTAATAAAAAATAATATATATTAAACTATAAGATAAATATGGCAAAGGTCATCGCAAATTAAGGAGGGTCTCATAATTATGATATCTCATGGGAGAAAAATAAAAATATTTACAGGAAATTCACACCCTGAACTAGCAAAAGAAATTGCTGATTTACTTGGAATACCACTAGGAAGTGCAAAAGTTTCAACTTTTAGTGATGGTGAAATATCAGTAGATATTAATGAAACAGTAAGAGGGGTAGATGTATTTATAGTACAATCAACTAGTTCACCAGTTAATAATAATTTAATGGAATTATTAATAATGATAGATGCCTTTAAGAGAGCATCAGCTGGTAGAATAACAGCGGTTATTCCGTATTATGGATATGCTAGACAAGATAGAAAGGCAAAATCAAGAGATCCAATTACTGCAAAATTAGTTGCAGACATATTAACAGCAGCGGGAGCTGATAGAGTATTAACAATGGATTTACATGCTTCTCAAATTCAAGGATACTTTAACATACCAGTGGATCATCTATTAGGTTCACCAATATTAGCTAAGAGCTTCGTTGATAAAGGATTTAGTGATCAAGATGATGTAGTTGTTGTATCACCAGATTTAGGTAGTGTTACTAGAGCAAGAAAATTTGCTGATAAATTAAATGCACCAATTGCAATTATTGATAAGAGAAGACCAAAGGCAAATGTGTCTGAGATAATGAATATTATCGGAGATATTGATGGGAAAAGATGTATATTAATTGATGATATGATTGATACTGCTGGAACAATAGCAAATGCTGCAAATGCATTAAAAGAGTTAGGCGCAAAGAATGTTTATGCTTGCTGTACTCATGGAGTATTATCAGGACCAGCATTTGAAAGAATAAATAACTCTGCAATTGAAGAGTTAGTAATGTTAAATACTATTCCGCTTCCAGAAAAAGAAGGATTAGATAAGTTTAAATCTATTTCTGTTGCACCGTTATTTGCGGAAGCAATTAAAAGAATATATGATGATGAACCAATAAGTAAATTATTTGAAAATTAATAACTTATGACTGCTACATCTGTAGCAGTCTATTTTTGTTTTTTGAATATTGTGTTACAAATGTAAATTTTATAAAAACTCTATTATTGTTTTTTTTAATATAGTATAAAATAATAAATAAGGAAGGTGGAGGAAAGATGAAAGATAAATTAGAAAAAGTTTTAATAGTAGATGATGATATTCATATTAATGAACTTATAGATATGTACTTAAAAAGTGGGGGATATAGCACTAAAAAATGTTTCAATGGAAATGATGCTTGTAACATAGTAGAATCAGAAGATATAGGATTAGTAATATTGGATGTAATGTTGCCAGGAAGAGATGGAATAGAGGTTCTTAAATATATAAGAAAAAATAGTGATGTTCCAGTAATAATGTTAACAGCAAAGGGAGAAGTATTTGATAAAGTACTTGCTTTAGAACTAGGAGCTGATGATTATATGGTAAAACCATTTGATCCTAAGGAATTATTAGCAAGAGTTAAGGCTGTAACAAGAAGATATACAGTTGATAATCAATCAAAAGATGTAATTAAATATTCAGATTTAACAATTGATATTGGAGCGTATGAGGTAACATACAAAGGAAGTACTGTTAAATTAGCACCTAAGGAATTAGAGTTACTTCATTTTATGGCAAGCAATCCTAATAAAGTTTTCACTAGAGAACAACTTATGTATGAAGTATGGGGATATGATTATCCGGGAGATTCAAGAACTGTTGATGTTCATATAAAGAGATTGAGGGAAAAGGTCAAGGGCGGAGAAAATTGGGAGCTTCAAACAGTATGGGGTGTTGGTTATAAGTTTGAGGTGAGATAGGTGAAGAAAAACAGTATAGTACGAAAGCTAATAATTACTTTTTCTTCAATAACAGGGGGCGTATTAATCCTTGTTGGACTAGTGTTAAGTATAGGTTTTTACAGACTTAGTAATGATAAACTTGTAGATACACTAAACAAACAATTAGATGTTGTTTCAGAATCAGTAGGTAGTTATTTAAATTATCAAGATGGTACTTACGATGAGGTTAATCGATTATTAAATATAGCAAGTTTAACAAATGATATGAACGGAATTATAGTAGATAGATTAGGATATGTCTATATGGTATCTAGCAATGAATACAGTAGTCTTAAGTATACTAATATAGATATAACTAACTTTAATATGCGTGCTAATGAAAATATAGTTTATAAAAAAATTTCAATAAAGGGTGATAATGACTCAAGAGTTGGTGCGTTTATTAAGCCTATTTATTCTAATAAACAATTAGATGGTTATATAATAATGGTTGATAATGAACCAGTAAATGAAAAGCATACGATACTTATAATATGGATATCTATTATATTAGCAGTGATAATTGCAGGAGCAATTGTAAAATATTTTGCACAATTATTAGTAGTAGAACCAATAGAGGAAATTAATAATGCTGCAAAAAGGTTAGCTAAAGGTGATGTACAAGAAAGAGTGAAAGTTATTGGAAAAAATGAGATAGGAGAATTAGCTGAATCATTTAATAGAATGGCACAGTCTATAGAACAGTCTGACAATATTAGAAAAGAGTTTATTTCAAATGTTTCTCATGAATTACGCTCACCTATAACTTCAATAAAAGGATTTATTGGAGGAATATTAGATGGAGTTATTCCAAGGGATAAGGAGAACTATTATTTAAAAATAGTTTATGATGAAATTGATAGATTAGCTAGGCTTGTTAATGATTTATTAGATATTTCAGCTATGGAATCAGGAAAATTTAACTTAAATATTTCTGAATTTGATATTAATCAAACAGTAAGTTTGTGTATATTAAATTTAGAAAATAAGATACAAACAAAGGCACTAAGTGTTAAAGCAACATTTCATGAAAAAAGATGTTTTGCAATAGGTGATAGAGATAGAATACTTCAAGTTATCACTAATTTACTTGAAAATGCTATTAAATATAGTGATGACAATGGTCAAATAGAAGTTAATATATCAACAAAGGGTGAAAAAATATTTGTAAGTATATTTAACTCTTGCGATATTCTTTCGGAAAATGATTTAAATCATATTTGGGATAGATTTTATAAGAGTGACAAGTCAAGAACTAATAAAATTAGTACGGGACTTGGGTTGCCTATAGTAAGATTAATATTATCACAACACAATCAAGATATATGGGTAGAGAATGTAGAAGATAAAGGTGTAAGATTTATATTTACATTACAAAGGAACAGCTAAAAATAAACGGTAAGATAATATCAAAAATTAGATTTTGATATATGATTAGAAATATTGAAGTTACTTTTTTATATGCAATATTTCAATAGTTGGAGGTAGATATGAGTAATAAAGAAGATGGAAAAAGAAAAATATCGAACAATCCACAAGATAGGATATCTAATATAATTTTTGAAAAGAAGAATACTACTCGAACAAGAGTAAAATTTGGTGCTAAAATAATTTTATATGTAGCAATAGCAGGAGCCTTAGGTGCAATTATATCTAATATAAATATTAAAAGTAAGTATGGCGGAGCTATACAACAGATTGAAGAAATTAAAGAAAGTACAGATATGGTTATATTAGACTATACAAAAATTATAAAAGACGTATCACCGTCATTAGTTAGCATTAGTGATTCAGCAGAGAAACTTACTGAAGATGAATATTTTGAAGGAAATATAACTGGAGTTATAATAGATTCAAGTGGAATAATATTAACAAACTATTCTGGAATCAGAGGAAAAAGTAATATATATGTAAAGCTATCATCAGTGGCGGCAACACCGATAAAAGCACAAATATTAGTTGAAAATGAAGATAGAAATTTAGCGATAATAAAAATAGAATTTGATGGAGAATTACAACCTATAAAAATAGCAGACTCAGATAGTATAAAAGAGGGGCAAGGAATAGTTGTATTAGGAAATGCTATAGGTGATGACTATATAGGCAGTTCGATTCCAGGTGTAATTACTTCAAAAAATGAAAAGATAACTATAGAAGATGAGAGAGAACAATCACTTTTACAAATAAATGCGCCTATAAATGAAAAAAATACAGGTGGTGCAATTTGCAACTCTAAAGGGGAATTAGTTGGAATTGCTGATTTATCTATTACTAATGAACGAAATGAAGAGGGACTTTATTACGGGTTACAAATGGAAGAATTTAAAGATATTATAAATTCAACAAATGCATTTAAAAGACTATTAGGAATAATTGATGGTGGAATAGTTGTCGATGAAGTAAAAGGTTTTAGTGGGCTATATATACAAGAATTAGACAAAGAGGGAAGTGCATATTTAGCCGGTATTAAACCTACAGATATTATTATAGAAGTAGATGGATATAAAGTTGAAAATGCTGATGATTTAATACAATTATTACAAAACAAGAAAAAAGATGATATACTACATTGTAAAGTTTTAAGTGAAGGTGAAATGAAGAGTGTAGATATTAAAATATACTAGATATAAATGAGTTTAGACTAATTCTAATTAAGAATTGGTCTAAATTTTTGTTTTTAAAATTCAATTTGATATAATAATATAAAACTTTTATTATTTAAAAATGGTATAATATAAAATAGTCACTTTAAAAGTAACGGAGGAATAAAGGATGTTTTTAATAGTTGGATTAGGAAATCCGGGGAAAGAATATGATGGAACAAGACATAATATAGGATTTGCATCTATAGACTATATTGCTGATAAGTATAATATAGAATTAAATAGGATAAAATTTAAAGGTGTGTTTGGCGAAGGATTTATAAATGGAAAAAAAGTAATTTTATTAAAGCCAACTACCTATATGAACTTAAGTGGGGAAAGTATTAGAGAAGTAATTAACTTTTATAAAATATCAAATGAAGAAGTTATTGTAATTTATGATGATATTAGCTTGGAAGTAGGACGATTAAGAATAAGAGAAAAAGGTAGTCATGGTGGACATAATGGAATAAAAAGTATCATAGCTAACTTAGGAAGTGATGTATTTCCAAGAGTTAAAATAGGAGTGGGAGCACCAAAGGGTAATTTAGTTTCACATGTATTAGGAAAATTTAGTGAAGATGAAATTGAAATTTTAAGAGAAACAATAAAGGCATCAAGTGATGCAGTAAGTATAATATTAAAATCAGATACTAAAGAAGCGATGAATAAATTAAATGGATTTAATGCATGTAAATAAAGTTAAAGAGAAATTGTGGAAGGTGATAAAATGAGGTTACAGGGGCTATTACAACCCTTACAAGAAAATGATAAGTTTATTACAGTGATAAATAGTATAAAAAATAAAAAGTTCCCAATAAACATATCTGGATTATCGGATTCGGGAAAAAGTTATATAATAGATGGAATATTTAATGAAATAGAAAACTCTTTAGTTGTAGTAACACATAATGAAATTGAAGCTAAAAATTTATATGAGGATTTAAGTCTTTATGCAACTAATGTATACTTTTTACCTATAAGAGAAGTTGTATTTTATAATGTTGATGCAGTTTCAGGAGATCTTAGATGGGCAAGATTAAAGGTAATAAAAGAAATACTTAATAATAAGAATAAAAAAATAATAGTTACATCAGTTGATGCATTGACTGCATTATATACACCAAGAAAAAAATATTTTAATTATAGTATTACTATAAAAAATGGTGATGAGGTAGATTTAAAGGATATTTCAAAAAAATTAATTGAGTGTGGATACGAAAGAGTTGAGGTAGTAGAAGGTAAAGGAGAGTTTTCATTTAGAGGGGGGATACTAGACGTTTTCCCTCCTATATCTGTTTATCCATATAGAATTGAGCTTTTTGGAGATGAAATAGATTCTATTAGAACTTTTAATATAGAATCCCAAAGAAGTATTGAAAAGGTTGAATCTATGGAAATTTTTCCAGCGAAAGAAGTAATAGTTGATGAAGAAGCAAAAAATAGTGCAAATGATAAAATAATTAATGAATTAGACTCTATAGTTGAAAAATCAAATAAGAAAAACAATGAAAAAGTTGATAAGATAAGAGGAATAGTTAATAAAAATTTAGAGATGTTAAATGAAACATCAACATTTGAAACTGTTGATAGCTACTTACCTTTCTTTTATAAAGAAATGGAATCATTTTTTGATTATTTAGAAGGATATACATTTATTATTGATGATTTAAAGAGATGTCATGGAAAAATTGAAAGTATATACTATGAATTTAATGAAAATTATTTAGCTTTTCTTCAAAGAGGTGATATATTACCTTCTCAAAACAAATTATTAATAGATAAAGAAGAATTATTAATTAAGTTAGAAAAATCTGATGTTATAACATTAAATACATTTGATACAAGAGCAGATATACTATTTCCATTAACTAGTATAGAGTTAAATCAAATTACATCTAATAATTATAATGGACAATTAGATTTGCTTATTGAAGATATAAAATTAAGGAAGGCAAATGGATTTAGAACCTTAATATTAGCAGGTACTAGAACTAGAGGAGAAAGGTTAGTAAAGACACTTAGAGATAGAGAAGTTGAAAGTGTTTATAAGGATGAAGTAGACAATATTGAATTAGGTCAAGCGATAGTTACATTTGGAAATTTAATGAAGGGATTTGAATACCCAGATTTAAAGGTATGTGTAATATCTGATAAAGAAGTATTTGGAGAAGCTAAAAAATCATTAGCTAAAAAGACTAATAAGAAAAAAGGCGTAGGAAAGATAACGAGTTTTGCAGAGTTAAAGCCAGGGGATTATGTAGTACATGCAAATCATGGGATAGGTGTATTTAAAGGGATTAAACAAATTGATATAGCAGGCAATACAAGGGATTATTTAGATATTGTATATGATAAAGGGGATAAGCTTTATGTTCCTGTTGATCAATTAGATTTAGTTCAAAAATATATCGGAAGTGAAGGAAAGACACCTAAAGTTAATAAATTAGGTGGAAATGAGTGGCAAAAAGCTAAGGCTAAGGTTAGAAAATCAATTAATGAGATTGCAGAAGATTTAGTAAAGTTATATGCAGCTAGAGCAGCATTAAAAGGCTATAAATATTCTAAAGATACAGAATGGCAAAGGCAATTTGAGGATGAATTTCCATATGAAGAAACTCCTGACCAATTATCATCATTAGAAGAAATAAAACATGATATGGAATCAGATAAACCAATGGATAGATTGCTTTGTGGAGATGTTGGATATGGTAAAACAGAGGTAGCTATAAGAGCTGCTTTTAAAGCAGTTATGGATGGGAAACAGGTTGCGTTTCTTGTTCCAACAACTATATTAGCCGAACAACATTATAAAAACTTAAAAAAGAGATTTTCAGATTTTCCAGTTAAGATAGATATGATTAGTAGGTTTAGAACTGCAAAACAACAAAAGGCTACTTTGCAGGCTTTAAAAGAAGGAAATGTAGATATTTTAATAGGAACTCATAGATTGGTATCGAAGGATATTTCATTTAAGGACTTAGGATTGCTGATAGTAGATGAAGAACAAAGATTTGGAGTTGCTCAAAAAGAAAAGATAAAATCTTTAAAGAAAAATGTAGATGTACTTACATTAAGTGCAACACCAATTCCAAGAACTCTTCATATGTCACTTACAGGTGTTAGGGATATATCAGTTATAGAAACTCCACCTGAAGAAAGATATCCTATTCAAACATATGTTGTAGAACAAAATGATCAACTTATTAGAGATGCAATTTTAAGAGAAGTTGGAAGAGATGGGCAAGTTTATTTTGTATATAATAGGGTAGAAAGTATACAAAGTGCAGCAAATTATATAAGAGAGTTAGTTCCTGAATGTAAAGTTGGAATTATTCATGGTAAGATGACAGAAAAAGAGCTTGAGACTGAAATGATTAATTTTATGCAAAGGGAATATGATGTTTTAGTATGTACAACTATTATAGAAACAGGTATCGATATACCAAATGTAAATACTATGATAGTAAATAATTCAGATAAAATGGGATTATCTCAATTATATCAATTAAGAGGAAGGGTTGGACGTTCAAATAAAATAGCTTATGCATATTTTATGTATACTAAAGATAAGGTATTAACTGAAGTTGCTGAAAAGAGATTAAAGGCTTTAAAAGATTTTACTGAGCTTGGTTCTGGTTTTAAAATTGCTATGAGAGACTTAGAAATAAGAGGTGCTGGGAACATGATGGGATCATCTCAACATGGGCATATGGCAGCTATTGGATACGACTTATATTGTAGAATGTTAGAAGATACTGTTAAGTTAATCAAAGGTGAAATAGATCAGGAGCCTATTGAAACTACTGTTGATATTAAAATGGATGCATATATTCCATCAGCTTATATTGAAGATGAAATACAAAAGATAGAAGTTTATAAGAAAATAGCAGCAATTGAAAATATGAATGATTATAATGATATAAAGGAAGAATTAGAAGATAGATACTCGACTATTCCAGAAGCTGTTTATAATTTAATGGATATAGCTTATATTAAGAGTTTAGCAAAGGTTTTATTAATTGAAGAAATAAAGGAAAATCAAAAGGAGATAAGATTTAAGTTCTCAAAAGGTTTTAAAAATATTAATGAAATATATAGCGTGCTATTAAATAAGTATAAGGATAATGTGGTTTTATACTTTGGCGAGACACCGTTTTTTGCTGTAAGGAATAATACTATGAAAAAAGAGGAAATGTTGAACTTCTATAAAACTGTTCTTAAAGAATTAATTGAAAATTCACGTAAAAAATAGAAAGTAAATTTGAATAAAAGAAATATTGCTGATATACTAATTGTATGCAACAAATTATTATTTAAGTAAAGTGAGGGAAATGAATTGAGAAAAATAAAAAATATAGTGGTGGCTGTAGCAATAACTACAATGGCCTTTTCGATAACAGGATGTAAAATGATAGAAAAAACTCCAGAAGCTATACAAAAAACGGTTTTAGCAAAGGTTGGAGATGAAAAAATTACTATGGCTGATGTAAACAGTGAATTACAAGCTGATATAGACTATTTAATAGAGACATATGGTGAAGATTATGAAAATAATATTGATGATACTTTAAAGGAACAATTAAAAACAGCTAGAACACAAGTGTTAGAGCAGTTAGTTAATGATAAAGTATTAATAACTAAGGGTACAGCACTTGAATATATACCATCAGAAGAAGAGTTAGCAACTGCTATAGAAGAGGAAAGAGCTAATTTTGTCGAAGCGTATGGTGGAGAAGATGGATTAAAAGAAGCTTTAGAATATTATGGAATGACAGAGGAAAAATTCAATTTATTTTTAGAAAACATGGTTAAAACTAACAAGGTTAAAGAAGCCATGACAAAAGATGTAACTGTAACTGATGAAGAGGTTGAGCAATATTACAATGATAATATTGATAAATATACAACTAAGGCTGGAGCAAATGCTAAGCATATATTATTTGAAACTGAAGAGGAAGCACAAGCTGCTAAGAGTAAAATTGATTCAGGAGAAGCTACTTTTGAAGATTTATATTCACAATATGAAGCTAATAAATCATCACAAACAAAACCTTTATCAGAGGATTTAGGATATGTTGAAAATGAGCAAGATGGCTTTGATACAGATTTCTTAGCTGGATTTAAGACTTTAAAAGAAGGTGAAGTTTCAGCACCAGTTAAAAGTTCATTTGGTTACCATATAATTAAAGTTGAAGGTATTCAAACAGAAGAAAAGGTAACTTCACTTGATGAAGTTAAGGATACTATAAAATCTACTTTGTTAAGTGAAAAGCAACAAGAAACATATGATTCAACATTAGAAGAATGGAAAAAAGAGTTAAATGTTAAGTTATATGAAGATAGATTATAATTCTTAATTAAAAGTTAAGCAAAATTGTGAATTTTGCTTAACTTTTTTTGTTTTAAATATTTTTGCCTTATTACCATAGACTTCAAGGAATTCCTTAATAAATAGTAAGGGATAAATATTGGGTATATGTGTATAAAATTTCTAATAGTTCAAATAATAATACTGCAGTTAATTATATAAACTTAATTAAGGAGGTAACTCATAATAATGAAAGCTACAGGAATAGTTAGACGTATCGATGATTTAGGAAGAGTAGTTATACCAAAAGAAATAAGAAGAACTTTAAGAATTAGAGAAGGCGATCCATTAGAAATATTTACAGATAGAGAAGGTGGGGTAATATTAAAAAAATATTCTCCTATTGGAGAGCTAACAGACTTCTCTAAAGAATATGCTGAAAGTTTACAACAATCAATTGGTCATATTGTTTTGATTGCGGACAAAGATGCTTTTATATCTATAAGTGGAGCAACAAAAAAGGATTATTTTGAAAGAAAGATAAGCTCAGAATTAGAATCAATTATGGATGGAAGAAAAGCTTCTATAATAACAGACGAAGGTAAAACAATACCACTACATAATGATGAGGATCAAGGAGAATATACAAGCCAAGTAATTGCACCAATAATAGCAGAAGGAGACGCCATTGGAGCTGTGCTTATAGTTTCAAAGGACTCAGAGGAGAAATTTGGTGATTTGGAATTAAAATTAGCAGAAACTGCAGCAGCTTTCTTAGGAAAGCAAATGGAACAATAAGTAATTAAATACATATTACAATATTTGTTAAATAAATGCAAAATATATGTAATAATACCTCTAAGCTTTAAATAAAAATTAGTATTAGTCAGTAATTTGAGTTTGGAGGTATTTTATGAAAAAGCAATCTCTTATAAAAGGAAGCTTAGTTTTGGGATTAGCAGGAATGGTTGCAAAGGTATTAGGTTTTTTCTTTAGATGGCCATTAATAATGCTAATAGGTGATGAAGGAATAGGGTATTATCAGTTATCCTATCCTTTATATATGTTTTTTGTAGCAATGGCAAGTGGAGTACCTGTTGCAGTTTCAAAGATGATTTCTGAAAAAAATGCAATGGGTGATGTTGAAGGTAGTTACGAAGTTGTTAAGGAATCAGCTTATTTAATGATGACATTAGGAATTGGAACATCATTAATATTATTCTTTTTTGCAAAGCCAATAATTAATTTTTTGAAATGGGACATGAAATCATATTATGCATTAATAGGAATCTCTTTTGCACCCATGATGGTTTCGTTTGTTAGTATATTTAGGGGGTTCTTTCAAGGGTTACAGAATATGACTCCATCAGGAACATCACAAATAGTAGAACAAATTGGTAGGGTCATAATTGGAGTTGGACTAGCTTATATACTTTTACCAAAGGGTATTGAGTATTCAGCTGGTGGTGCAGCATTTGGAGCAGCTGGTGGTGCAGTTATAGCATGTATATATTTATGGTTTAAATATATACATATAAGAAGAGAAATGGGAATAAAAAAGGTAAAGACTAACACAGAAGTATTAAATCAAATATTAAAAATAGCAATTCCTATTTCTTTAGGAGCTACAGTTGGGACTATAATGAATTTAATAGATTCTATTTTAGTTCCACAAAAGTTGATGGAGTCAGGAGTTGCAAATTCAACAGCATTATATGGACAACTTACTGGTAAAGCAGCTGTATTAGTAAATATACCGTTAACTTTATCTATGGCAATATGTACATCATTAATTCCAATAATTTCAGAACATTATATACTAAACAGAAAAGAAGAAATGCAGAGCAAAATAAATATAGCAATGAAATTATCTGCTGTAATAGCATTACCGTGTACTTTAGGAATGTTCTGTTTAGCAGGACCAATAATGAAATTAGTGTTTTTTGATAAATATGAGGGTATAGAGATATTAAGGTATCTTTCAATATCTATTCCTTTTATAATAGTAACTCAAACAACTACTTCTATATTGCAGGCAACTAATCATTATATAAGACCAGTTATTAATTTAGTAATAGGATGTGTTGTAAAAATTATTTTAACAGCTGTACTAGTTCCTATACCAAGTATAAATGTTTTTGGTGCAGTAATAGCAAGTGTTTCTGCTTATATTGTGGTTACTATATTAAATCTTATAGCACTTAAAACTAAAACTAAATGTAAAGTAAGTATATATGATTCTTTTGTAAAGCCTGGTTATGCTTCAATTTTAATGATAGGTGTAGTTTTATTTAGTTATAATTTTATTATGGAAAGGATAGATAGTAATAGTATTTCTTGCTTATTATCAATATTTATGGGTATTATTATATATATGATAGCTATTTTAATCTTTAAAGTATTTGAAGTTAATGAAATAAAGAATAGATTAGCAAGAAAATGATGTAAGGAGAGTACTATATGATAAAAATAGTTGGATTAGGACCAGGTTCACCAGATGCACTAACTATAGGAGCTGTTGAAGCTTTACAGGGGAGTAAAAATTTATATTTTAGAACAGAAAAGCATCCTACAGTTGATTATTTAAAGAATAGATTAGAGTCTTTTAAAACTTGTGATAATTATTATGAAGAAGGAAGCAGTTTTGATGAGGTGTATTCTAATATTGCTAGAAATATGATAGAAGAATATAAGGTAGCTGGAGAGTTAGTTTATGCAGTTCCAGGACATCCTTTAGTTGCAGAAAGATCGGTTTTAAACTTAATTAATCTATGTAAAGAAAATAATATTGAGTATAAGATATTACCAGCAGTTAGTTTTGTAGATGCCATGATGGATAGACTACAAATAGATCCAATAGAAGGATTAAAAATTATAGATGCATTTGATATTAGCAATCAAATTTTAGATAAAAGAATCGGAACTATAATAACGCAAGTATATAATCCGTTAATAGCATCAGAAGTTAAGCTTGAATTACTAGAGTATTATCATGATGAAACTGAAATTTATTATGTTAGAGCAGCGGGAATAGAAGGGGAAGAGTCTATAAGAAAAATTCCAATATATGAACTTGATATGCAGGATGATATAGATTATTTAACTTCTGTGTACATCCCTAAGGATATAAAAAACAAAAAAGATTTCTATGATTTAGTTGATACAATAGAAATTTTAAGAAGTGAAAATGGATGTGCATGGGATAGAGAGCAAACTCATGAAAGTATAAAAAATGCACTTTTAGAAGAAGCGTATGAAGTTATTGAAGCAATAGAAGATGACAATATAGATGGATTAATTGAAGAGCTAGGTGATGTTCTACTACAAGTTGTATTTCATTCAATTATAGGGAAAGAAGATGGATATTTTAACATATCAGATGTGATAGAAGCAATTACTTCTAAAATGATTTATAGACATCCTCACGTTTTTGGTGATGCAGCTGCTAATACTTCAGATGAAGTACTAGATAACTGGGATGAACTTAAAAAGAAAGAAAAGAGTTATGAAACTCTTACTGAAGAAATAAATGGTATAGCAAAAACATTGCCAGCTTTAATAAAAGCTCATAAAGTACAAAAAAAGGTTTCTAAAGTAGGCTTTGATTTTGAAAGTGTAAATGAAGCAGTTAAAAAGATTGAAGAGGAAATAAATGAAGTATTAGATGTATATAAAACCAATAACAGGGAAAAAATAATAAATGAAGTTGGAGACTTGCTATTTGCTTGTGTTAATGTATCTAGATTGTTAAATGTAGATGAAGAAGAAGCATTAAACAAATCTACTAAAAAGTTTATAAAAAGATTTAGCTTTATTGAAGAAAATATATTAAAACAAGGAAAAGATTTAAAGAGCGTTACACTAGACGAAATGAATGCTTTATGGGAAGATTCAAAAAAGTACGATTAGTAAAGAAAAAAGTGAATTTTCTGCAAGTATAGAAGGAATTTTAAGATTTATGCAGAATATTTTTAAAAGGAATAATAAATTAATGACTATACTACAAGAAAAAGTTGTAATAAATATATTTTTATAGAAAAATACCCATATTACTATAGACTACTGAATAAAGTGGATATATAATAAGGTAATGTAGTTATAGTACATAATTAAAAATAGTTAACTACAATATTTTTAACTGTTTATTTAAGGAGGATGTAAATCGTGAATAAAGCAGAATTAATTACTAGCATGGCTGAAAAGAGCCAATTAACAAAGAAAGATGCAGAAGCAGCTTTAAAGGCATTCATTGATTCAGTTCAAGAAGCTTTAGAAAATGGAGAAAAAGTTCAATTAGTTGGATTTGGTACTTTCGAAACTAGAGAAAGAGCAGCTAGAGAAGGAAGAAACCCAAGAACTAAAGAAACTATAAACATTCCAGCTTCAACTGTTCCAGTATTTAAAGCAGGAAAAGAGTTTAAGGAAAGAGTTAATAAGTAATTATAAATGTAGGCCCGAGTTATCTCGGGTTTTTTAATACACAAAAATAATTTTTATGTAAGGGGAAGTATAAATGAGACTAGATAAATATTTAAAGGTTTCAAGAATAATAAAAAGAAGAACTGTTGCCAAGGAAGCTTGTGAAGGGGAAAGAGTATCGATAAATGATAAAGTAGCAAAGCCATCAACTGATGTTAAAGAGGGAGATATAATTGAAATTACATTTGCAAATAGAAAGTTAAAGGCAAAGATAGTAAATATAGCAGAGCATGTAAGAAAAGAAAATGCTAAGGAAATGTATGAAATATTAGAAGGGGTAGAAGATCAAGAATAATTTTTTAAAATGCTTCATATATTTAATCAAGAAATATATGGAGGAATAGATAATGGAGAAAAAAATAGATAATAAAATTGAGGATAATAGAGGAAACATTATACTAGAAAATAGAAAGAAAATGACATTAACTGGAGTAGAAGAGGTTATTAGTTTTGATGATGAAAAGATATTGCTAAATACTAAATTAGGTGCATTGACAATAAAGGGCTTAAATTTAAAAATGAATAAATTAGATGTTCAAAATGGTGATGTAATGATAAATGGAGAAATATATTATATTGTTTATAGTGGAAAGGAAATAAAGAAAGATAAGGAAAGCATAATAGGAAGGCTTTTCAAGTAGGAGGTTATTATGCCATTAGATACTAATATACAATTTAGCATAATATTATATGCATTATTAGCAGGTATATTAACCGGTTTAATGTTTGATTTGTATAGAATAATTAGAGGAAGCAAAGTACCTAAGGTTATAATAGTAGTAGAAGATATATTGTTTTGGGTATTATCTGCTATGGTTATTTTTACATTCCTTCTATACACTAATTATGCATTTTTAGGAGCATATGTTTATGTATTCATGTTAATATCTCTAGGTTTGTATATGAAGTTTGTTAGTAATAAATGTATAAGATTTGAATTAAAGGTAGTTAACGGAGTAGGCAAGATGCTTAGAGTTATTTTTAAAAATATTATATATCCATTTAAATTTATATTTTACAATATTACCGGTAAAAATAATTAGTATAAAAAATATCTTGAATTAAATATGTAGAGTGTTTACAATATATTTATAGAATGATATAAAAGAAGGGTACTATATATTTATGAAAAAGAACATAAACCTTAAGGGAATTATTGTTGTTTTAGTTATAGGAGTTTTTAGTATATGCTTAATAAAGCAATTAACTGTACTAAGAAGGATAAAGAATGATATTGCTGTTCAAACTCAAGAGTTACAAGAGTTAAAGGAAAAAAATATTAAGTTGCAAGCGGAGTTAGACAGAGCTCAGAGTAATAATGAATATTTAGAAAAGTTAGCAAGAGAAAGATTAGGTCTAATAAAAGAGGGTGAGCAACAAGTTATTTCAGATGACAATTCAGAATAGTAGTGGTTTAGTTTAAATTTCTATTAATGTGGTTATTATTATTAATAACATAGATTATTTAATTTTAAGGAGGATTCTTTGTAAAATGACCTTAATGGCAGGAAACATATTAGAAGGTACAGTGGTAAATATTACGAACTTCGGAGCTTTCGTAGAGATAGAAGGTAAGACAGGATTAGTTCATATTTCAGAAGTTGCAGATTCTTTTGTTAAGGATATAAGACAGCATCTTAATGAGCAAGATAAGGTTAAGGTAAAGGTTATATCAATAGATGATAATGGAAAAATCAGCTTATCTATAAAACAAGCTAATGTTAAGAAAAAATCAGTTAAGCCAGCGGAAATTGAATGGAAAACTGAAAAGAAAGCTGCTCCAGCAAATTTTGAAGATATAATGTCTAGATTCTTAAAAGATAGTGAAGAAAGACAACAAGATTTCAAAAAGCATCAAGAATTTAAAGCAAGATCAAGAAAAAGTTTTTAGATTTTAGATATAATATAGTTTTATATATAAGAGAGAGATGATATATTAAAATTTATCATTCTCTTTTTTTTATTTATTTCTTCATGACTTTAACTATAAAATTAAAATATAAAAGTGTTAGAAATGGCTATTTTACTAGGATATATAAAAAAACAGAAAAAAATATAAAAAAAACAGAAAAAGATGTTGACAGTATTATGTTCATCATATATAATTAATTTTGTCGTCAGATGACGGCAACAAAAAATACGCTGAAGTGGCGGAACAGGCAGACGCACAGGACTTAAAATCCTGCGGTAGCGATACCGTACCGGTTCGATTCC
>URGW01000027.1 GCA_900547475.1 uncultured Clostridium sp.
GGAATGTAAATATAGTTAGTCCTAATGATTTTGTTGCTGATAATGATGTAGAAGTAGCTCCATATTGGAATGTAAATGTTAATACAAATACATCGTCTCAAACTCAAACTAATGTAGAAGTAGCTCCATATTGGAATGTAAATATTTATAATGCTATATTGCCACCGTTAACTACCTTTGTAGAAGTAGCTCCATATTGGAATGTAAATTTTTTTAAATCATTCAAAATAGCTTTCTTATCTATAGTAGAAGTAGCTCCATATTGGAATGTAAATGTACTTCTCATATCTATTTTCCCTCCTCAATTTCTGTAGAAGTAGCTCCATATTGGAATGTAAATAAACTTTAAAAGAAATTGAAGAAATTTTAATAAGGGTAGAAGTAGCTCCATATTGGAATGTAAATTGATGTAATGTATTACCTTTCAACTTCCGCTACATCGTAGAAGTAGCTCCATATTGGAATGTAAATACAATGGAGTTAATAGAAAAACTAAACGAGGATAGAGTAGAAGTAGCTCCATATTGGAATGTAAATAAATTAGCGTATTATAATTACATAATTATAGGGTGCGTAGAAGTAGCTCCATATTGGAATGTAAATTACAGAACTAGAAAGACAATGAGAATAGTAATTCAGTAGAAGTAGCTCCATATTGGAATGTAAATTATGGAGTTGATAACTTAAACTTCTTATCTTTAGCTGTAGAAGTAGTTCCATATTGGAATGTAAATTGTACAACTCAAACATATGCAGAAAAGTCAAATGAAGTAGAAGGAGGGTGACTTAAAATGTGGTCTGAAAAAAGAGGTATTGAAGATTTTATATTTTTTGCTGTATTTCCTATATTAATAAATATAACTACTAATTTAGTATATTTTTTAAGTAATGATCCCAGTTCGATGTTACAAATTGTAAATGATTTTAATGGTTTTACTACCTTCGGAGTTGTTGTATCTTGTATATTTAACTTTTTTATAAAGCAAAAAGAACTTTCTAAGGATGAAAAGGACAAGCTTAATAAAAAAATGTTTGGAATGAAATTATTAAGCATAGCTTTTATTGGATATATGATATTTTCAGTTGTTGTTGTAAGAAACACTAGCACAAGTATTTCTTCATTAATTATGTTTATTTCATATATAAACTGGTATATTCTTAAATTTAAAAGCAAGATAATTGTTGAGGTTGGACTTTCTGAAACTCAAAAAAACTGGAGAAAATTTCATAATATACCTACCTATCAAGAAAATACTTTGTTATGGAAAATTAAGCCTATGATTTTTCCTCATGTATCTGTTAGTTTAGGTGAAAGAGTAAAACATATTAACTGGTTTGTTCTTATATTCATACTTATATTCTTTAAATCCTTTACTAAATTTACATTAGAAATTCTTCCAATTATGATTATTATTTTTATATTAATATTTTCAGAGGTTTTATATTTCATAGATGTACTAATGGGATTATATTCAGAAACAGAAGGGAAATGTACAGGAATTATATTAAAGGAAAGAAAGATAAATGGAGAAAGAAAAATATATTATGAGATATATGTTACTGATGTTGTAAATAAACGAGAACTTAAATTTAAAGTGTATAAATACTGCAACGATTATATTAAACTTATACATGGAGGGCTTTCTAAAAAAGTTATAAAAGTAAATCATGATAATCCTTGTAAATTTTTTAGAGAGGATTTTTAAAATATATTAATGTGGGAGAGTAGAAAGGTTTATGTAAAAACAAATCTATAACATTAGACTGCATTTATATCATTAAGTAAGTTACGAATAATGGATAAAGATGATTCCTGTTCAATGCAGAAATCATCTTTTAAATTGGTTTACTATTTTTTACTGTCCTTAACAATGGGTAAGTTTATTATTTCCATAAAGTTTTATATAATATCGGAAAAGTGGATTATCTATTTAAGTATTCTTCCATTATTGCTTTAACCTTTGGAATTGGAATACTACTACCGCCCCTATCTTTTACATCTTCTACTATCATTGCAACTGCAAGTTTAGAGCTAGTTGTATCAACAGCTACAAACCAACCATTTTCAGTTCCAGTAGTATCGTCTTGAGATGCTTTTATTTCAGCAGTTCCAGTTTTGGCAGCAATATTAAATCCGTCAATTTTAGCTGAATGAGCACTACCGTTAGCATCATTAACCATTGCAGAAAAATCTTCTATCAATGTAGGTAAATATTCAGATTTAATTGCTGATTCTTTCCAAACAGTAGCAGAACTATCAGAAGTTAAAACTAATCTTGGATTCATGATATTACCATCATTAGCTAAGGCACTATAAGCTAGAGCCATATTTAATGGTGTTACCATTAATTCACCTTGTCCGTACCCTGTATCTGCTAATAATATTTCGCTATCTAAACTTCCATTATTAGAAATACTAGAATTAGTCATAGGATATTCAAAGGTTAATTCTTCACCTATACCAAATCCTTTAATTCCATTAATTAAATTTTCACTACCAATTTTTAATGCTAGCTGAGCAAAGTATATATTATCCGAATATTTAGCAGCTTCTCTCAAAGTTATTGGAGCTGTTATATTATTAACTCTAGTTATAAAATAATTGCCCCAGCTTGAATCTTTTTGCCAACTTTGACTGTCTATAGTAACACTTTCGTCAGCATTTAGTATTCCATTGTTTAATCCAATTGAAGCAGTTAAAAGCTTCATTGTTGAGCCAGGAGCATATGTTTTACTAAATCTATTAATTTGATCTGTATAATTATTCGCTTCTCTTTCAGCTGCTTTGGTTTTTGTAACATATGTTGTAAACATATTTGAATCATAAGAAGGGGCACTAACTAATGCTAAAACTTCTCCTGTTTTAGGATCAACAGCTGTAACAGCCCCTTTTTCTCCAGTTAATTGGGCATAAGAATTAGTTTGTAAAGTTGAGTCTATGGTAAGTTTAATATCAGCACCATTTACAACTTCCTTTTTTAAAATTGAAATTTCCTCATTATTTCTACTAAGATAAATTTCAGCACCATCTTCACCACGTAAAGTATCTTCATAAACTTGTTCAATTCCAGCTTTTCCAATTAAACTTGTTTGTGTATATCCTTTATCACTTTTAGATTCTAATTCCTCAGCTGTAATAGATCCAACATATCCGATTAATCTTCCAAAAGCTTCTCCTCCATTATAAACCCTAGAGGTTTTTTGGTTAATAATTATGCCTTCATCACTTCTATTAACTAAAGTTGTCAATTTTTCATCATTTGAAAGTATATCTACTATTGGAACAAAATATTCTGGATTTGAATTTGCATTTAATTTATTTATAATAGTTTCTTCACTTATATCTAAAGTATTTGCAAGCTCTGTTATTTTAGCCTCGCGATTTTCTGAATCGAATTTAGATGGGTGTATTCCAACAACATAGATTGTCCCATCTTCAGCTAAAATATTATCATTTCTATCAAGTATTTTTCCTCTAGTATGACTAATTGTTCTAACATAAACTTTATCACCCTCAATCATATTAGGAAATATTAGACTTTCATCCCAGTTGATAAGGTATTGTTTATCTTCTTTATAAATATTTACTTTGTAATCACTTATGTTTAATTCTCCAGCAACAGTAGTAGCTTTAAGGGAGAAGGGAACAGTATAGTAATCTTCATTTTTTATAATATCACCAGAAATTTCTATTTCAAGATCCTTTAAATTTATTGCTGAATATATATTTGTATATCTATTTACAAAAGTTTCTTCATCAATATATTTTTTAGAGTTCTCACTTAACATGGAATACATTCCAGAAAAATCGTTATTAATCCATTTTTCTTTAAAAGTATTAAATGTTTCTTCATATTTATTAATTTTTGAACAGGAAATTGAAATAACTATTATAAGTAATAGTGAAAATAACAGTATATTTCTAAATTTTTTCATATAAACCTCCTTAAATAGTGTCTCATTGATTATTATACTATTTAGTGGGAAAAAATCCAATAATATAAAATTAATAGTTTGTTATATTAAAATCTTATATGTTATTTATTTTGGTTTTAACATTATTTAAAGCTTTATTAGGAGTTTAAAGGAAATTATGATATAATGAATAGAAAATCTTAAAGAAAAAGGAGAAAATATGAGTAAGATTTTAGTATTGGCAGAAAAGCCATCAGTAGGTAGAGATTTAGCAAAAGTTTTAAAATGTAATAATAATAAAGGTTCATATATAGAAGGAAGTAAATATATAGTAACTTGGGCAATGGGGCATTTAGTAGGTCTTATGAATCCAGAGGGTTATGATAATAAATATAAAGAGTGGAAGATGGAAACACTTCCAATGTTACCTAAGCATATGAAACTAGTTGTATTAAAGAAAACAGGAAAGCAATTTAACGAAGTTAAAAAGCTTATGAATAGGGAAGATGTTAGTGAAATAGTCATTGCAACAGATGCTGGAAGAGAAGGAGAACTTGTTGCAAGATGGACCATAGAAAAGGCTGGAGTAAAGAAACCTCTTAAGAGATTATGGATTTCATCACAAACAGATAAAGCTATTTTAGATGGATTTAGGAATTTAAAAGATGGAAAAGAGTATGAAAATCTTTATAGAGCTGCAGTTTGTAGAGCTGAAGCAGATTGGCTTGTTGGACTTAATGTAACTAGAGCATTAACCTGTAAATATAATGCTCAATTATCAGCTGGTAGAGTTCAATCACCAACACTTGCAATGATAGTTCAAAGAGAAGAAGAAATTAAAAACTTTAAACCAAAGAAATACTACACAGTAAATGCAAAGACAAAAGGGTATAGTTTATCTTGGCTAAATAAAGATAATAATAGTAGAATTTTTGATGAAGAGTTCGCAAATAAAATCCTTTCTAAAATAAAAGGTGCAGAGGGTGAAGTGGTTAATGTTAATTCTACAAACAAAAAGAAATTTTCACCAGCTCTTTATGACTTAACAGAATTACAAAGAGATGCTAATAAAATTTTTGGATATTCAGCAAAACAAACATTAAATATAATGCAAAGACTTTATGAAAATCACAAAGTATTAACTTATCCTAGAACAGATTCAAGATATATATCTACTGATATTGTAGCTACTATTCCAGATAGACTTAAAGCTATTTCAATAGGGGAATATAGAATTATAGCAGAAGGATTATTAAAAACAAAAATAAATTCTAACAAGGGGTTTGTAGATAACTCTAAGGTAAGTGATCATCATGCAATAATACCAACAGAAGAAAAACCTAATCTTTCAAATTTAAGCTCAGAAGAAAGAAAAATTTATGATTTAGTAGTAAAAAGATTTTTAAGTGTAATGCTTCCAGCATTTGAGTATGTTCAAACAACTATAGATGCAAAAGTAAATGAAGAAAGGTTTATAGCAAAGGGGAAAGTAGTAATATCTAAAGGGTGGAAAAAGCTTTACGATAAAATAGAAGATGAGTCATTTGAAGAGGATATTAAGGAACAAATATTACCTAATATTAATAAAGGAGATAAGTTTATTATTGAAAATGTTTCTTTAAATAAAGGGGAAACTAAAGCCCCTTCAAGATTTACTGAAGGTAGTCTATTATCTGCAATGGAAAACCCTCATAAATATATTAATGTAGGAAAAGATGCAGCTAAAACTTTAGGTGAAACTGGAGGATTAGGTACAGTTGCTACTAGAGCTGATATAATAGAAAAGCTGTTTAATTCTTTTGTTATAGAAAAGAAGGGAAAAGAAATTTTACCTACATCAAAAGGAAAACAACTTATAGACTTAGTACCTAAGGAGTTAAAGTCTCCATTATTAACAGCTAAATGGGAAAGTCAATTGGATGAAATAGCAAAAGGAAAAAGAGATTGGAATAGTTTTATTAGGGAAATGAAAAATTACTCTGTTGCCCTTGTAGAAGATGTAAAGGGGGCAAGTAGTAAATTTGTTCATGATAATAAGACTGGAAAGAAGTGTCCTAATTGTGGTAAATATCTTTTAGAAGTTAAAGGTAAGAATGGAACAATGAATGTTTGCCAAGATAGAGAGTGTGGATATAGAGAAAATGTTGCTAGAGTTACAAATGTAAGATGTCCTGAGTGTAAGAAAAAGTTAGAGCTTAGAGGGCAAGGTGAAGGTAAGATTTATATTTGTACTGGATCTAATTGCAATTTTAGAGAAAAAGCATCTGTGTTTGAAAAGAGATTTGATAAAAAAGGAAAAATTGACAAGAGAGAAACTCAAAGAATAATGAAGAAAATGCAAAAGGAATCTGAAGAAATAAATGATAATCCATTTGCAGAACTATTAAAGAATTTTAAATAGTATATATGATAATGGAGAAGTGATAAAATTTAGAGTTAAGTTGTATTTTCACTTCTCTTTTTATGAAGAATCTATAATTTTTTATAACTTTATATCTAATAGAATAAAAGCTGAATAATATGTGAAAAATAAATGTAAAAAATGGAGAAAATATTAATCTTACTTGATATTGGAAAGTATACATAATATAATTATTGTGAGATAAAAGTACAAAAAGGGGGAAAACCATGAAAAAAGGACGAACAAAAGTTAGAAGCGCTATACTATTTATTCTAACATTAGTTGTTATAGTTACATTCGCCTATTCTGGTGGTATAGGTGTTGAAATAGCAGGATGGGAATTTAAGTCATTCAATAAAGCTATTACTAAGGGGCTTGACTTACAAGGTGGAGTTTCTGTGTTGATGGAGATACAAGATGAGAATGTAACAAAATCGGATTTAGAAAAAACAAGACAACTTATTGATTTAAGAGTTAATAAGCTAGGTGTTGCTGAAACTTCAGTAACAATAGAAGGAGACAGAAGAGTTAGAGTTGAGATTCCAGGTGAATATAACTCTAAGGATTTAGTTGATAGTTTATCTAAAACTGGTAATTTAACATTTAAAGATGCAGATGGAAATGAAGTTTTAAATGGTTCAGATGTGGATGAGGCAAGTGTAGTTATTAATAGTACTAACAATGCACCAGTAGTATCATTAAAACTAACAGATGAAGGTACTAAAAAATTTGCAGAAGCAACCCAAGCAAATCTTAATAAAACAATTTCAATTTATATGGATGATGAAGAAATATCAAGTCCAACAGTAAATGCTGTTATAACTGATGGTAATGCTATTATAGAAGGTAGCGGTAGCTTAGATGAAGCTAAGAATTTAGCTGGTTTAATCAATGCAGGGGCACTACCTGTAACCGTTAAAGCTGCACAAATAGAGAATGTTGGGGCTCAATTAGGAGCTGAAGCACTTCCAAATGCCGTAAAAGCTGGACTTATAGGAATAGTAATTATATTTGTATTTATGATTATTTATTATAGAGTACCAGGAGTTATTGCAAGTATAGCCTTAACATTATATGTATGCTTAGTTTTATTAGCCTTTGTTGAGGCTGATGTTGCATTAACCCTTCCAGGGATTGCTGCATTCCTTTTAACTGTTGGTATGGCAGTTGATGCAAATATACTTATATTTGAAAGAATTAGAGAAGAATTGAAAAATGGAATGTCTGTAAAGTCAGCTGTAGATAAAGGGTTTAGTAATGCTTTATCTTCAATTGTTGACTCTAATATAACTACTATTATAGCCGCACTTGTACTTTATTTTATGGGTACAGGAAGTGTTAAAGGATTTGCTGTAACATTAATAATAGGTATAGTAGTAAGTATGTTTACAGCTGTAATTGTTACTAAAACATTGATGAGATGGGCTGTTGATATGGGGATGTTAAAATCTCATTGGCAGTTTAGAGTAAAGAGGGGGTAGAAGATGTTTAAGATAATAGAAAAGACAAAGATTTGGTTTTCAATATCCCTAGCAATTATATTAGTTGGTGTAGTTTTAATGGCAACTAGAGGATTAAATTTTGGTATTGATTTTAAAGGTGGTACTAAAGTTGTTGTTGATTTTGGAGATAGCTTTGATAAAGTAGAAGCTGATGAAATAGTAAAAGAATATGCATCAGATGCAGTAACAAAAACTATAGAAACTACTCAATATGAAATTAAATCAAAAGATTTGGATGAGACTAAGACAGCAGAATTATTTAATGCATTAAAGGAAAAGTATTCATTAGAGGATTCAGCTTTAGTTTCTCAAAGTCAAATAGGGCCATCAGTAGGAAAAGAGTTAACAAAAAATGCATTTATTTCTGTGGCAGTTGCTTGTGTGGCGATGCTTATTTATATAGCAATAAGGTTTGAATTTAATTTTGGTTTAGCTGCTATAATTGCTTTATTACATGATGGTTTAATAACTTTATCAGTTTATGCAATTTTTAATATACCTGTAAATATTTCATTTATAGCCGCTATGTTAACAATTCTAGGATATTCAATTAATGATACTATTGTTATTTTTGATAGAATAAGAGAAAATCGTCATAGTATGAGAAGAAGTACTCCAACTGAAATAGCAAATGTAAGTATTAATAAGACTTTATCTAGATCTATAAATACTTCGTTAACTACTTTAGTAATAATTGGGACAGTTAATATATTTGTACCAACAGTGAGAGAGTTTTCATTCCCATTATTAATAGGTATTGCTGGTGGAGCTTATTCTTCAATCTTCATAGCATCTCCAATTTGGGTATTATTACAGAATAGAAAAGCAAAAAATAAAAAAGTAAAAACAGCTTAATATTATATCCAAAAAAGAAGTAGTAAGGAATTA
The DNA here is from genome assembly GCA_900547475.1 of uncultured Clostridium sp. GTDB lineage: Bacteria > Bacillota > Clostridia > Clostridiales > Clostridiaceae > Clostridium. The sequence continues at coordinate 8,707 of URGW01000027.1, forward strand.
CTGCTTCTTTTTTGGATATAATATACAAAAAAAGATAAAATAAGTGCACACCATTCTAAAAATAAAAGATTTTACAAGATAATTTGCTATCAAATGCAGAAAACATTTGTATTATATCGATTTATCTATTATAATATAACTGTTTTCTTATTATTGTGGAGGAGTTTGTCATGCGTAAGTTTTGGGAAAGTATATATAGTCCTAATTACATAACTGGATATAATCCCTTTATACTTAAAGATATGAATAAAGCAATAGAACGTATGGTATCAGCAATTAATAATAGAAAGAAAATTGTTGTTTATGGGATACCAAATGTAGATGGATTATGTGCTATTTCATCCCTTATACTGGTTTTGAAATATTTAAATGCCGATATTGAATACGTAGTCCATGATGATTCTTCAAGTAAATCTAAGATTTCATCTAAAGATATAATAAATAATGTTCAATTTTTAGGTGGAGAAGTGCTTATAGCTTTAGGAATAGATTTAAAGTCAAAGGAAGAAGAAAAGCTTTGTAAAAGTCTTGGGATAGATTTGATAGTTATAGAGAATAGAGACGTAAATTATGATTATGAGTACATATACATAAATCCTAATCAAAAGGGATGTCAATATAGATATAAGAATTTATCAGTAAGTGGATTAACATTTAAATTAATGCAAGCAATTGCAATTTACTATAATGTTAAAAGTATAAATAAGTATCTAGACTTAATATTAATAGGTGAAAAATGGGCTAAATCACCTAAAAAGGGTGAAAATAGTGTTTTTATAAAAGAAGGTATGAGGTTTTTAATTAACACAAACAATCATGGATTAAGATCTATTATGGATGCTTATAACATGATTAATATAAATGAGGATAGTGTTGATAAAATTATAGCTGTTATTACTCCAACTATTAATGTTGTAACTATGACAGATAACGCTAGAATTATAATTGAATTGCTAATAACAAATAGAAAAGAAAGAGCAGAACAAATAACAAAGTATTTAAATAAGTCTAAAGAGAATGTATAATATTATTACGTAAAAATTTAGATATAATAAATACAAGAATAAATTTATATGGAGGATTGTTATGGATCTAAAAAAAAGCATAAGAATAGTGGAAGATTTTCCGAAGAAGGGAATTAGTTTTAAAGACATTACTACATTAATAGCAGATGGAGAAGCTTTTAAATATTCAATAGATGCAATAGCTGAACATCTTAAAGATAAAAATGTAGATGTTATATTAGGACCTGAAGCGAGAGGATTTATTTTTGGAGTACCTGTTGCATATGCTTTAGGAGTTGGATTTGTACCAGTTAGAAAAAAAGGAAAACTACCTTTTGAAACAGTATCAGTTAATTATGATTTAGAATACGGTACAGATGTATTAGAAATTCATAAGGATGCAATTAAAAAAGGGCAAAGAGTAGCTATAGTTGATGATTTACTTGCTACAGGGGGAACTATTGAAGCTGTAACTAGACTTGTAGAAGCTGCAGGTGGAGAGGTTGTTGCTTTAGATTTTGCAATTGAGTTAACTGAATTAAAAGGAAGAGATAAATTAAAGGGATATGAAGTAATGTCACTTGTGCAGTACGATATTTAATTTATTGAAATACCTTAAATTTTAATATATAATTAGTATAAAGGTGGCTGGTTGAATTAACCAGCCATTGATTTTAATTTTTATTACAGAAAAAGTATAATATTTGAAATTCTTAAAGGGAGGATCTGAATGGTTGAGGTATTGATACAAAAAATAAAGGAAAATTGCGCAAATGTTGATTTAGATGTTGTAAACAAAGCATTTAATTTAGCTTTTGAGGCTCATAAGGAACAAAAAAGAGAATCAGGAGAACCTTATATAATTCATCCTATTGATGTAGCTGTAATTTTAGCTGAATTAGGTATGGATACAAGTACCATAGTTGCAGGATTACTCCATGATGTTATAGAGGATACGGACTATACATACGAAGATATTAAAAATATTTTTAGTGAAGAAATAGCTAACTTAGTTGGTGGAGTTACTAAAATTACTAAAATGGAATATAAGTCCAAAGAAGAGCAGCAGGCAGATAATTTTAGAAAAATGTTGTTGGCTATGGCTAATGATATAAGAGTAATTATAATTAAATTAGCAGATAGATTACATAATATGAGAACATTAAAATATATGCCTAAGGAAAAGCAAAAAAGAATTTCTAAAGAAACCTTAGATATATATGCACCTATTGCACACAGACTAGGTATTTCAAAGGTAAAATGGGAGCTTGAAGATTTATGTTTTAGATATTTACATGAAGAAGAATATTATGATTTAGTGAATCAAATAGCAGAAAAGAGAGTAGAGCGAGAAACATATATTGCAAAAACAATTGAAGATTTATATGAAAAGCTTGAAGAGGCAGGAATAGATTCAGATATAGATGGTAGGCCTAAGCATTTTTATAGCATTTACAGAAAAATGATTACTAAAAATAAGAGCATAGAACAGATATTTGACTTAACTGCTATAAGAATACTTGTGAATTCGGTAAAAGATTGTTATGAAGTATTGGGTATAGTTCATACTATATATAAACCAATACCAGGAAGGTTTAAAGATTATATTGCAATGCCAAAACCGAATATGTATCAATCACTACATACAACAGTTATAGGACCTCAAGGTAAAACATTTGAAATTCAAATAAGAACATTTGAAATGCATAAAACAGCAGAATATGGTATAGCAGCACATTGGAAGTACAAGGAAGGTGATGCCTCAGATAGTAAGGAAAAGAGTTTTGAAAATAAGCTAGCATGGCTTAGAGATATGCTTGAATGGCAAAAGGAAACTTCTGATGCAGAGGAGTTTATGGAAGGCTTTAAAATAAATCTTTTCACAGATGAAATTTTCTTATTTACTCCTAAAGGTGTAGTTATAGATTTGCCAAATGGTGCAACACCTATAGATTTTGCTTATAGAATACATACTGATATTGGTAATAAATGTGTTGGAGCTAAAGTTAATGGTAAAATAGTTCCACTTGATTATCAACTTAAAACAGGCCAAATAGTAGAAATTTTGACTTCTAATAGTTCTAAGGGACCTAATATGGATTGGCTTAATATTGCTAAAAGTAATCAAGCCAAAAGCAAAATAAGATCATGGTTTAAAAAGGCTAAAAAAGAAGAAAATATTACAAAGGGAAAAGAAGTTTTTGAAAGAGAACTAAAGAAACAAGGAGTTCACTATGCAGATATTGCTAAGGGTGAAAGTTATGATAAGTTTATAAAAAGATACAATATAAATTGTATGGATGATTTATATGCTTTAGTAGGGCTTGGAGCTATAGTAGCATCTTCATTTATTTTAAAGCTAAAAGAAGAAAGTTTATCTAAAGATGAAAAAACTAAAGAAGAAAATTTAAATAAAGCTATTGAAGAAAATATTTCAAAGACTGAAAAAAGAAAAAAAGAAAATAATTATGGAGTTACAGTTAAAGGTGAAGATAATTTAATGGTTAGATTTGCAAAGTGTTGTAACCCAGTGCCAGGTGATGATATCTTAGGTTATATAACAAAAGGGCGTGGAGTATCTATTCATAGAAGGGATTGTAGCAATTTACAAAATTTAATTGAAGAAGATTCACAAAAAGTTGTTGATGTAGCTTGGGGAGTTGCAAAAGGTGTGGCTTATATGGCGGAGATTCAGGTTAAAACTGAAGATAGACCAGGTGTACTTTCTGATATAATGAATGTTATAGTGGAAAGTAAGTTGCCTCTTAATGCATTAAATGCAAAAAGTGCTAAGAGTAATTTAGCATATGTAAATATAAAGGTTAAGATAGATACAATAGAGCAATTAAAAGAGTTGATGAGAAAAATAAGAAGATTAAATGGTGTCATGGATGTCTATAGAATGAATAATTAAATTATAAAATTAAAATTTGAAGTTTCGCTTAGAGGATGGTATAAATGAGAGCAGTAGTACAAAGAGTAACATATTCGAGCGTTGAAGTTGATGGTGTTATTGTAGGTGAAATAAATAAAGGATTTAATGTACTTTTAGGTATCTCAAAACATGATACAGAGGAAGATATGAAGTATATTAAAGATAAAATAATTAATCTTAGAGTATTCAGTGATGAAAATGATAAAATGAATTTATCTTTATTAGATATTAAAGGTGAATTATTATTAATTTCACAATTCACTTTATATGGAGATGCAAGAAAAGGAAGAAGACCTAATTTTATGAACGCTTTAGGGGGCGAAGAAGCTAAGAAGTTTTATGATAAATTTATTGAAATGATGAAGGAAACTGGATTAAAGGTTGAAACAGGAATTTTTGGTGCAGATATGAAAGTTGACATTAAAAATGATGGTCCTGTTACAATACTTTTAGATAGTAGCAAAAACTTTTAAATAGAATAGTAAATGAGGTGAATTTATGATAATAAAAACATACCCTATAGGTATTTATGAAGAAAATATTTATGTTTTAGTAGATGAAAAATCAAAAGATGCTTGTATAGTAGATCCAGGGGGAAATGGTCAGTTATTAATTAAAAATATTGAAGAATTAGGATGTAATATTAAATATATTTTATTAACTCATGGTCATTTTGACCATGTAGAAGCTTTAAATGAAGTAGTAGAAAGATTTAAAGCTCCTGTATACATGAATGAAAATGAAGTTAGTTTTATGAAAACAGATAAAACTGTTTTTGGAAATCTTCCAAAGGAATATAATATTGTAAAAGATAGAGATACTTTGCCATTTGGGGATGATATTATAAAATGTATTCATACTCCAGGACACACTAAAGGTGGAATGTGTTATTTATATAAAGATTCTATATTTACTGGAGATACTTTATTTAAAGGATCAGTAGGTAGAAGTGATTTTATAGGTGGAGATTTTAATGAATTAATAAAGTCTATAAAGACAAAATTAATGACTTTAGATCAGAATATAAAGGTATATCCAGGTCATATGGAATCATCAAGTATAGGATATGAAAAACTAAGAAATCCATTCTTACAAGAAGAGTTTGAGATTTTTTAATAAAAGGAGAAATCATGGAAATAAAAATTAAATTAAACGACATGAAGTATAGATATGATGTATACCAAATGTTTAATATTTATTTTCCATTAGATGAAATTAAATTTTTAGATGATGGAGATTATATTGTTAATATTTTAGATAATAAAGTAGAATTTATTAATGGTGATTATTATAATGAAACTATAATATCTGAAAATATTAAAGAAGACATTAAGAGACTAGTATTTTCTTCATTAAAAGATATTACAGAAGAGGAATATCCATGGGGAATTTTAGTTGGCATTAGACCATCTAAAATTGCACTTAAGTATTTAGAAGAAGGAAAAACAGAAGAAGAAATCATAGAAATATTTGAGAAAAAGCATTTAGCATCGAAAGAAAAAGCTAAGCTTTGCATAGAAATTGCAAAGAGGGAAGTAAGCTTTGTAAATAATGATTCTAAAAATATAGCTATTTATATAGGTATGGCTTTTTGTCCTACAAGATGTTTTTATTGTTCTTTCGCAGCTAATCCAATAATGGGAAATAAGAAGTTAGTAAGTCCATATTTAGAAGCATTAATATATGAAATTAGAGAAATGAAAAAATATGTTGATAAAAGAAGCTTAAATATCGAAACTGTATATTTTGGTGGAGGTACACCTACAGCTGTAAATAATGAAGAGTTTGAACTTATTATGCAAGAAGCTTATGATGCATTTGTTAAAGGGAAGGGGATAAAGGAATTTACAGTAGAATGTGGAAGACCAGATAGTATTACAAAAGAAAAACTTGAAACTATGAAAAAGTTTAATGTAACAAGAATTAGTATAAATCCTCAAACTATGAATGATGAAACATTAAAAATCATAGGAAGAGGACATAATTCTAAAGCTGTAATAGAGAAGTTTAATTTGGCAAGAAGTATGGGCTTTAATGATATAAATATGGATATGATTATAGGACTTCCAGGAGAAGGACTAAAAGAAGTTATCCATACAAAAGAAGAAATATCAAAATTACATCCAGATAGTTTGACTGTGCATGGATTATCTTTAAAGAGAGCCTCAATTCTTTATGAAAACTTTGTTCTTAAAAAAGGAATTCAGGTTAAGAAGCAATCTGAGTTAGCAGATATGTACGAAGAAAGTAGAGTTTTAGCTAAAGAGTTGGGATTATATCCATACTATATGTATCGTCAAAAAAATATGGTTGGAAATATGGAGAACTTAGGTTATTCTAGAAAAGGTGCAGAATGTATTTATAATATTCAAATGATAGAAGATAAGCAAACTATTATTGCTTTAGGTGCAGATGCTGTTTCTAAAGTTGTTTTCTTAGAGGAAGGCAGAATAGAAAGATTTGCAAATATTAAGGATGTTAGAGAATATTGTAATAGAATAGAGGAAATGGTAGAGGGAAAGAAAAAATTATTAGATACCCTTTACTTAAATGAGGAGGAATAATTAAATGGAAATGCAAGCTCCAAAAGGAACGAAGGATATGCTACCACAGGATGCGTATAAATGGCATTTTGTTGAGCAAACATTTAGAGATGTAGCAAAATATTATGGGATGCGAGAAATTAGGACTCCTATGTTTGAGCATACTGAATTATTTGCAAGAGGTGTTGGTGATACAACTGATATAGTGCAAAAAGAAATGTATACTTTTAATGATAAAGGAAATAGAAGTATTACTTTAAAGCCAGAAGGAACAGCTGGGGCTGGAAGAGCTTTTATAGAAAGCAGATTATTTAATGAAGCACAACCAACAAAACTTTATTATATAACTCCATGCTTTAGATATGAAAATGTTCAAAAGGGTAGATTTAGACAATTCCATCAATTTGGTACAGAAGTATATGGATCAAAAGAGCCATCTATGGATGCAGAAGTAATTGCATTAGCAATGCAAGTTTTAAAAACTTTAGGTTTACAAAGTTTAAGTTTAAATATAAATAATTTAGGATGTCCTAAATGTAGACCAAATTACAATGAAGCATTAAAGAAGTATTTAAAAGAAAACTATGATAATTTATGTCCATTATGTCAATCAAGATTTGAAAAGAATCCAATGAGAATTTTAGATTGCAAGGAAAGAAAATGTAAGGAAATTACTAAAAATGCACCAATAATACTTGATTATATGTGTGAAGAGTGTGATACTCACTTTAATGCAGTTAAAGAATATTTAACTGCATTAAATATTCCATTCACAGTTGATCCAGGAATAGTAAGAGGTTTAGATTATTATACTAAAACAATATTTGAAATCTTAAATGATGAATTTACTGTTTGTGGTGGTGGAAGATATGATAAGCTTATAGAACAATTAGGTGGCCCAGAAATGCCAGCAGTTGGTTTTGGTATGGGAATTGAAAGACTTATCATGATATTAGAAAAAGAAGGTATTGAAATTCCAAATGAAAATCTTTTTGACTTATATATAGGTGCTAGAGGAGATAATGCAAAATTTGAAGCATTTACTTTAGCTAATAAATTAAGAGAAGCTGGTGTAAAAACAGAAGTAAATCATATGGGAAGAAGTGTAAAGGCAGAAATGAAATATGCTAATAAAATTGGTGCTGCATTTACAACAATTTTAGGTGATGACGAACTTCAAAATAAATCAATAAAGCTTAAGAGAATGAGCGATGGAGAACAATTTGAGGTAAGTTTAGATAATATACAAGAAATAGCTAAAGCTATTAAATAGTTAGGAGGAAAGAATACACTATGGGTGAGGCTTTAAATGGATTAAAAAGAACCATGATGTGTGGAGAACCAAGAGAAGTAAACGTAGGAGAAAAAATAACTCTTATGGGATGGGTTCAAAGAAATAGAAAGCTTGGAGGTCTTCAATTTATAGATCTTAGAGATAGAACTGGAATTATGCAAATAGTTTTTGGTGAAGAGATTAATGCAGAAAGCTTTGAGAAAGCTAAAGCAGTAAGACCAGAATATTGTATAGCTGTTACTGGAGAAGTTGTATTAAGAGAAGCTCCAAATACTGCGATGGAAACTGGAATGGTAGAATTAAAATGTGAAAGCATAAAGGTTTTATCAGAATCAGAAACTCCACCAATATATATTAAAGAAGGATTAGATGCTGCTGAAAATATAAGATTAAAATATAGATATTTAGATCTTAGAAGACCAGATATGCAAAAAATCTTTATGATTAGAAATAGAGCTACAAAAGCTGTTAGAGATTATCTTGATAATAATGGATTCTTAGAAGTAGAAACTCCAATATTAAATAAGAGTACTCCAGAAGGTGCTAGAGATTACTTAGTTCCATCAAGAAATTATCCAGGAATGTTCTATGCACTTCCACAATCACCTCAAATATTTAAGCAATTATTAATGGTATCAGGATTTGATAAATATTATCAAGTTGCTAAATGTTTCAGAGATGAAGATTTAAGAGCTAATAGACAACCAGAATTTACTCAAATTGACTTAGAAATGAGTTTTGTTGAGCAAGATGACGTTATGGCATTAAATGAGGGGTTAATTGCGCATGTATTTAAAGAAGTTTTAGGGCATGAAGTTAAACTTCCAATTAAGAGAATGCCATTTAAAGAAGCTATGGAAAAATACGGTTCAGATAAGCCAGATTTAAGATTTGGCATGGAAATTACTGATATTACTGACTGTGTTAAAGATATGGATTTTGTAGTATTTAAGTCAGCTTTAGAAATAGGTGGAAGCGTTAGAGCATTATGCTTAAAAGGTGGAGCTGATTTAGGAAGAAAGCCTCTTGATAAGTTAGTTGACTTTGTTAAGGGATATAAAGCAAAAGGTCTTGCTTGGATTCAACTTAAAGAAGATGGAGTTAAGTCTTCAATTGCTAAATTCTTAACTGATGATGTTACTGAAAATATAATTAAGACTATGGGAGCTGAAACAGGTGATGCAATACTTATTGTTGCAGATAAGAACTCTGTAGTATTCCAAAGTTTAGGTGCATTAAGATTAGAACTTGCTAAGCAATTTGATTTAATTAAAGATAAAAATGAGTTTAATTTCACATGGATTACTGAATTCCCATTATTTGAATACAATGAAGAAGAAGATAGATACCATGCTGCTCACCATCCATTTACATCGCCAATGGATGAGGATTTAGATATGCTTGAATCTAATCCAGGAGCTGTAAGATCTAAGGCATATGACTTAGTATTAAATGGTGAAGAATTAGGTGGGGGATCTATAAGAATACATGATTCTGCACTTCAAACAAGAATGTTTAAAGCTTTAGGATTTACTGAAGAATCAGCTTATGAAAGATTTGGATTCTTAATAGATGCATTTAAATTTGGTCCACCACCACATGGAGGATTAGCATTTGGTCTTGATAGAATGATAATGTTCTTAGCTGGAACTGAAAACATAAAAGATGTTATAGCATTCCCTAAAAACCAAAATGCTTATTGCTACTTAAGTGAAGCACCAAATGTTGTAGATCAAAAGCAAATTGATGAATTAGGTTTAATAATAAAGCCTGAAGATAAAGAATAATTAATTTTTAAAAAAGCCAGCATAAGCTGGCTTTTTATGTATATTATATATGTCATTTGTAATTGTAATAATATTTAACAGGATAAAAAATATTAATTTGATTAAAATAATGATGTAAGTACTCTATACATATCTACTAAGGAGGAGTCACTATGAAAAACAAAATGATGAAAAAAATGAATAGAAAAATGCGTAAAATGAAGATGAAGAATAGTGTTATAATGGAAATGGCAGAAGATTTAAGAGATTTAATTGAAAATGCTAAATTGTATAAAAAATTAAGAGGTAAAAAGTAGAATATAAAATAATATATGAAAATAATCTCAACTGTTTATGTTGAGATTATTTTTATGTTATTTTTGAGCAAATTTTTTCATTTCTTTTTTTCGTTTAGCACTAAGAAGTAATCTTGTAAGTGTTGAAACAAATAAAACTCCTAAAGCTAATGTTCCAGCGCTTGCTAGTGTATTTAATCCTAGTTCTAATGATTTAGATATATTACCTGAAATTGCTTCAAGCATAGTATAGTACATACCACTACCAGGTACTAATGGAATTAGAGCACAAACAACAAATGTAGTAACAGGTGTCTTAAAAATTCTTGCAAGAACTTCACTATATATACTGAAAATTATAGATGAAATAAATAGTGAAGAAATTTCTGATAAGCCCATTTGTAATGGAAGTGAATAAAAGAACCAACTTATAGCACCACCAAGAGCAGCAAAAAATATTTTTTTTCCACGTATATTAAAAGCAATACAAAATCCAAGTGTTGCAAAAAAAGATACGAATGTAACCCAAATAATCATTTTAAATTCCTCCAAAGTTTGATATCCAGAAACTTAATACTGCACCAGTACCTACAGCAATAGATATAGCAACTAAAAAAGCTTCAGCAGCTCTTATTACACCAGATAATAAATCACCTGAAATTGTATCTCTAATGGCGTTGGTAATAGCTAATCCAGGAACTAATAACATTATAGCACCTATAATAGTTTGATTAACTTGACTTGCAATACCAAATTTATAAAAAATTATTGCTAAAAATGCTGCAATTCCACTACATATACTATTTATAAAGAATGAGTTTATACCTATTTCAGACCATTTTATAGTTAGAAATTTAATTACCAAACCAATAAGGAATGCAGAAAAAACATCTTTAAGGGTTCCACCAAATAAAACTGAAAATGAACCTGCTCCTAAAGCAGAGAATATTATAATAACAGGAAGAGGATAAATATTTTCCTTATTAATTTTAATTAATTCTTGCCTTAAATCATTAACAGATAGTTTTTTTGATAATATACTTCTAGACAAATCATTTACCTTATCAATTTTATCTAAATTAACAGTTCTATTAGAAACACGACGTGTTAAGGAGTATATTTTACCTTCATGACAAATTGAAGCCATAATTCCTGTTGGAGTAGCAAAGCTTTCAGCTTCTTCAGCACCATATATTTTACAAATACGCCAAATAGTTTCTTCTACTCTATAAGTTTCGCCACCATTTTCTAAAATCATTTGTCCAGCAAGCATTGCAACTTGAAGTATTTCATTCATAACACAAAACTCCTATATTTTTTAAATTTTTTATGTATTATACCATAAGAGATTATAAAAATGTATATTTATAATTTAAAAAGTAGTTGAATTAATTATTATTTATATATATAATTTTATAAAAAGATAATTGGGGTGATTAAATGAAGTTTGTAAATTTAAAGAATGAAGACAAAGAAATTTGTGAATTAATGGAGAAAGAGTTAAAAAGGCAAAGAGAAGGGATAGAACTTATTGCATCAGAGAACTTTGCATCAGAAGCAGTAATGGAAGCTATGGGATCTCATTTAACTAATAAGTATGCTGAAGGTTATCCTAGCAAACGTTACTATGGGGGCTGTGAAATAGTTGATGAGGTTGAAGAAATAGCAAGAAATAGAGCAAAAGATCTTTTTGGAGCTGAGCATGTTAATGTACAACCGCATTCAGGATCACAAGCAAATATGGCTGTGTACTTTACTATACTAGAACCAGGTGATACAGTGCTTGGAATGGACTTAAGTCATGGGGGGCATTTAACTCATGGTTCACCAGTAAACTTTTCAGGAAAATTATTTAATTTTGTTTCTTATGGAGTTGATAGTGAAACTGAAACAATTAATTATGAGAATGTAAGAGAACTTGCATTAAAACATAAACCAAAGTTAATTGTAGCTGGAGCTAGTGCATACTCAAGAATTATAGATTTTGAGAAATTTAAAGAAATTTGTGATGAAGTTGGAGCATATTTCATGGTAGATATGGCACATATAGCAGGATTAGTAGCTGCTGGAGAGCATCCATCACCAGTTCCATATGCTGATTTTGTAACTTCAACAACTCATAAAACTTTAAGAGGACCAAGAGGAGGATTAATTCTTTGCAAGGAAAAATATGCTAAGGCATTAGATAAGAATATATTCCCAGGAATGCAAGGTGGGCCACTTATGCATATAATTGCAGCTAAAGCAGTATGCTTTAAGGAAGCATTAGAGCCTGCTTTTAAAACTTATATGAAAAATGTAGTTTTAAATTGTAAAGTTTTAGGTGATGAGTTAGTTAAGTATGGATTTAAATTAGTTTCTAATGGAACAGATAATCATTTAATTCTTGTAGATTTAACTAATAAAGATATTACAGGAAAAGAAGCAGAAAACCTTCTAGATTCTATTGGTATTACTGTTAATAAGAATACAGTTCCAAATGAAAAAAGAAGTCCTTTTGTTACATCAGGAATAAGAATAGGTACTGCAGCTGTTACAACAAGAGGGTTTGATGTTGATGCAATGAAAGAAATAGCAAGTATAATAAATGATGCTATAGAAAATAGGAATTCAAATTTAGAATTATTAAGTGAAAGAGTAAAGTCACTTTGTGCTAAATACCCTTTATATAGTTAAGAACTAAGAGGTAAGAGAGAAAAAGTAAGAGGTTAATTATTAGCTTTTCCTCTTACTTTTTAGTTTTTACTAGATATTATAGATACAGGAGGATAATGATGAAATTAATATCATGGAATGTAAATGGAATAAGAGCTTGTGTACAGAAAGGCTTTTTAGACTTCTTTAAAGAAGTTGATGCAGATATTTTTTGTATACAAGAAAGTAAGCTTCAAGAAGGACAAATAAACCTTGATCTTGAAGGATATAGTCAGTATTGGAATTATGCTGAAAAGAAAGGATATAGTGGTACTGCTATATTTACAAAAAAAGAACCTTTATCTGTTAGATATGGATTAGGTATTGAGGAGCATGATAAAGAAGGTAGAGTAATTACGTTAGAATTTAAAGACTTTTTTATGATTACAGTTTATACACCTAATTCACAAAATGAACTTGCAAGATTAGATTATAGAATGAAATGGGAAGATGATTTTAGAGATTATTTAAAATCATTAGAGGAAAGTAAGCCTGTAATAGTTTGTGGAGATTTAAATGTTGCACATAAAGAAATTGATTTAAAGAATCCAAAAACAAATAGAAAAAATGCTGGATTTACTGACGAAGAAAGAGAAAAATTTTCTACTTTATTATCAAGTGGATTCATAGATACCTTTAGATATTTTTATCCAGATTTAAAAGATATATATTCTTGGTGGTCATATAGATTTAATGCAAGAAAGAATAATGCTGGATGGAGAATAGATTATTTTGTAGTTTCTAAAGCTTTAGAAGATAGATTAGAAAGTGCTAAAATACATACTGAGATTTTAGGGTCAGATCATTGTCCTGTTGAGCTAATAATAAAATAGAACAAATGGTGATAAGTTAATTTATATATAATATTTTAACTTATCACCATTTTGCATTTAATATGAGAAATAATTTTAATAAATGTAATATGTTTAACTAGAATAATTAATTTTTTATGAATAGAAAAGTCTAAGTAAAGAGAATAAAAGGTAAAAATATTGGAAAAATAAGAAGTATGTAATAGTCTTTAAACTTATTATTAGAAAAAAGGAGAAAAAAATGATTAGAAAATTATTGATGGTATTTATTAGTATAGTACTTATGTTAAACTTAATTACCCCAATTTCTGCAAGTATTTATGAAGAAGATGGGAAAATTGAAGGTGAAAATAAAAGTTTTACTGTGTGTATAGATCCAGGACATCAAGAGAAAGGTGATCCAAAAGGAGAACCTATTGCACCAGGTTCAGGAAACAAGAAACCAAGAGTATCATCAGGAACGGCTGGAATTGCTACAAAAAAGGCTGAACATGTTGTAAATCTAGAAGCAGCAATGATATTAAAAGATTTATTAGTACAAAAGAATTATAATGTAATTATGACTAGAGAAACTGCTGATGTTAATATTAGTAATGCGGAAAGAGCGGAAATTGCTAATAATGCAAATGCAAATATTACAATTAGAATTCATTGTGATAGTATTAATGATTCAGGAAAAACTGGAGCTACTATTTTAGTGCCAGCAAAAAATTCACAATATACAAAAAATATTTATTGTGAAAGCAATAAGTATGCAGAAATATTAAAGAAAAGTCTACAAAATAATAATATAAAGGTTAATGGAGTTTTTGAGAGAAATGATATAACTGGTTTTAATTGGTCTAAAGTACCAGTTATTATATTAGAAATGGGGTTCATGAGTAATTATAATGAAGATAAAATGTTATCAGATCCTAACTATCAAAAGCTTTTAATGGAAAGTGTATCAGAATCTATAGATAAATATAGTAAAGGATTAATCAATTAATTAGAGCTATATATTTTATAGCTCTAAAATTATATTTTAGTAAATAATTAAGTTATAAATATTATGGTAATTTTATATGAAGTATTAACAAAAATAAAATTAGATGGTATATTAATATGTGTCGAATTATAAAAAAATGTATTTTAAATATATGCGTAAAGAAAAAATGAAAGATGTGATTAAATGAATAATAAATTTTTACCTATAAGTAAAGCAGATATGGAAGAGAGAGGTTGGGAACAATGCGACTTCATAATTGTAACAGGGGACGCATATGTTGATCATCATAGTTTCGGTACTGCAGTAATATCTAGAGTATTGGAGCATGCTGGATACAAAGTTGGTATTATAGCTCAACCTGATTGGCATAGTACAAATGATTTTATGAGACTTGGAAGACCTAGATTAGCTTTTTTAGTTAATGCAGGAAATATGGACTCTATGGTTAATCATTATACTGTAAGTAAAAGAGTAAGAGAAAAAGACTTATATTCTCCAGGTGGGAAAATGGGACTTAGACCAGATAGGGCTACTATAGTATATTGTAATAAGATTAGAGAGGCATATAAAAATATTAATATTTGTATTGGTGGAGTTGAAGCTAGTCTTAGAAGATTTGCACATTATGATTATTGGTCAGATAAGGTTAGAAAATCAATATTAACTGATAGTGGAGCTGATCTTTTAATATATGGAATGAGTGAAAAACAGATAGTAGAAGTTGCTCATTATTTAAATGAAGGATTTGATGCTAAATATATAAGACACGTACCAGGTACATGCTACTTAGCAGATAGTTTAGATGAAATTTATGAAGAACATATAGTTATTCCATCATATAAAGAAGTTTCTACTGATAAAATTAAATATTGTGAAGCATTTAAGATTACATATCAGGAACAAGATCCTATGAGGGGAAGAACTATAGTTCAAGATCAAGGGGATAAATTCTTAGTAGTAAATAAACCAGAAGTAATTTTAAATAGAGAAGAATTAGATGCAGTTTATGATTTACCATTTACAAAGGAATATCATCCAAGTTATGAAGCAATGGGAGGAATTCCAGCGTTAGAAGAGGTTAAGTTTAGTATAGTAGGATCAAGAGGTTGCTTTGGTAACTGTTCTTTTTGTGCAATAACATTCCATCAAGGTAGAGCAGTTCAAAGTAGAAGTAAAGAATCTATAGTTAAAGAAGCAAAAGAAATGACAGAAATGAAGGATTTCAAAGGGTATATTCATGATGTTGGTGGGCCTACAGCAAACTTTAGGAAACCTGCATGTAAACATCAATTGACAATAGGAGCATGTAAGACTAAACAATGTCTAAGTCCTGGTGTATGCAAAAACATGGAAGTAGATCATAAAGAGTTTATAGATGTACTAAGAAGTGTAAGAAGCTTACCTAAAATAAAAAAGGTATTTGTACGTTCAGGTATAAGATATGATTATGTAATGGCTGATAAGGATGATACATTCTTTAAAGAGTTAGTAGAGCACCATGTAAGTGGACAATTAAAAGTTGCACCTGAGCATGTGTCTGAAAAAGTATTAAAGCATATGGGTAAACCAGCTGGAAGAACATATGAAGATTTTAGACAAAAGTTCTTTAGAATTACAGAAAAACTTGGTAAGAAACAATATATTATTCCATATTTAATGTCAAGCCATCCTGGAAGTACTTTGAATGAAGCAATAGAGCTTGCTGAATATTTAAGAGATATAAAATATCAACCAGAGCAAGTACAGGATTTTTATCCAACTCCTGGTACATTATCAACTACAATTTTCTATACAGGTTTAGATCCAATAACAATGAAGCCTGTATATGTTCCTAAGAGTAAAGAAGAGAAAGCTATGCAAAGAGCTCTTTTACAGTTTAGTAATCCAAAAAATTATAACATAGTTTATGATGCATTGATGAAAGCTGGAAGAGAAGATTTAATAGGAAATGGACCTAAGTGTTTAATAAAATCAAAAGAGCAAAGATATAAAGAAGCACATGGATTAGTTAGACCAAAGTCTAAGGGAAATTCAAGAAGTAAAAACTCTTCAAGAAAAAATGGAAAACAAATGGATAAAGGTTCTACAAATAGAGTAAAAAATAAAAATTCAAAGAAAGATAGAGATTCTAAAAATAGTAGAAATGGAAAAGGAAAAAATAGTAGAACACATTAATAAAGAAGGTATAGTAATTTTTTACTATACCTTCTTTATTATAAATATTCTTTATATTTATGCAAGGGAGCATTTTTTACAAATATTAATAGTATTTCCGTTATCATCCTTTTTGCTCCAAACTAATTTAACTCGTTTTCTTCCACAAATAGGACAGGTTCCTCTCCAATTAGGAAGTGTTTTAATGTATTTTCCACGTTTTTGTTTACTCATTTTTTATCTCTCCTTTCATTATGTTACATTATATTAATAAAAAAATTTTTTATTACTGAAAGTTTAATAAATTTAATGTAAGTTCTTGAAATTAATAACTCGAATAAGTTTTTTAAAAAGCCATAAAATAATAGTATCAAAAGATAAAAGGAGGTCTAAAATGAAAAAGCTAGATACACTTTTAAATAGAGATGTAGCAAAAAAAATGATTATTGATGGAGAGTCTTGGGAGAAAATAATGGACACAACTCATTTGAGATTAAAGGATTTAAAGCGTATACAAAGAGATGAAATAGACCCTAAATTTTAATTAATTTTATATAGTAAATAAGGAGATAATATGAAGAATAAGAGAGAATACACTAAAGAAAATTATCTAGTAAATGGAACAAAATCTCAAAATAATAATCCTAAAAATAAATATGTAACAACAATAGAAGAACCTGCACTTAATGAAAGTGGTATCGAGGCTAAGAAAAAAGGATTTTAAAAGTAAATAGATTTTATAAGCAATATGGAATATATTATTTTTATTATAATGGTATATTTTATATTGCTTTTTAATATTTTAAAAATGAAGATATATTTAAAATTTACTCATTAAGTTAATATTACAATATCATATAATAAGGGTTATTATTTAAATTCTATTATCTAAATAGAATTAATGTAATAAAATATAAAAAAATAATCTAACACAAAGGGGAGAGAAATTATGAGCTTAATGGTTTTTGCACCAGTAGGAGCAAGTTTAGCGTTAATTTTTGCTACGTTCTACACCTACACAATATTTAAAGTTGATGAAGGGACAGACAGGATGAAGTATATTGCTGAAAGTATAAGAAAAGGATCTAATGCCTTTTTGAAGCGCCAATATAAAGGTGTTGGAATATTTTTTATAATTATGTTTATTATTTTATTTATATTAGCTAAATTTAACTTTGTAAGCATTTTTATGCCATTTGCCTTTTTAACGGGAGGAATTTTTTCAGGTTTAAGTGGATATTTAGGAATGAAAATTGCTACAAATTCTAATAGTAGAACTGCAAATGCATGTACTAAGAGTTTAAACAGTGGTCTAAGAGTAGCTTTTTCAAGTGGATCAGTTATGGGACTAGTTGTTGTAGGATTAGCATTAGCAGATTTAAGTATTTGGTATTTTATTTTAAATTGGTATTATGGATCAATGGCTATAGACGAAAGAATTACAATAATAACAACTACTATGTTGACTTTTAGCATGGGTGCATCATCTATGGCGCTTTTTGCAAGAGTTGGTGGTGGTATATTTACTAAAGCGGCTGATGTAGGTGCTGATTTGGTTGGAAAAGTTGAAATTGGTATTCCGGAAGATGATCCAAGAAATCCAGCTGTTATAGCAGATAATGTGGGAGATAATGTAGGTGATGTTGCTGGTATGGGTGCAGATCTTTATGAATCATATGTAGGCTCAATTTTATCTTCTTGTGCATTAGCAGTAGCAGCAGGCCTTTCAGTAAATGGGGCTGCAATTCCTATAGTTATTGCTTCTATTGGGGTAATGGCTTCAATAGTTGGTAGCTTTTTTGTTAAATCTAAGGAAGATGTGGCACAAAAATCATTACTAAGTGCATTAAGAAGAGGAACATATTTTTCGGCAATTGTTATTGCTATAGCATCCTATTTTATAGTAAATAATATTTTAGGTAGAGAAAATATTGGAGTTTATTTTTCAATTTTATGTGGACTTATTGCTGGATTGTTAATTGGATTTTTTACTGAATATTACACTAGTGATAATTATAAACCAACTAAGAGCATTGCTCAGTCATCAGAAACAGGACCTGCAACAGTAATAATTACTGGTTTATCAGTAGGGATGAAGTCTACAGCAGCACCTGTAATTATTATAGGATGTTCTATATTAATTAGTTTTGTGGCTTCAAATGGATTTAATAATTTTAATATGGGACTTTTTGGTATAGCCATATCTTCAGTTGGTATGTTATCTACATTAGGTATAACTTTAGCTACTGATGCTTATGGACCAGTTGCAGATAATGCCGGTGGTATAGCAGAAATGGCAGGATTACCTTCAGAAGTAAGAGAAAGAACTGATGCATTAGATTCTTTAGGTAATACAACAGCTGCAACTGGAAAGGGATTTGCAATTGGATCAGCTGCGTTAACAGCACTAGCATTTATAGCAGCATATAAAAATTCAATTGAACAAATGGCAATAACGAATAATATAGTTTTTAATTTTGATTTATCAATATTGAATCCTCAAGTTTTAATTGGTACATTTATAGGAGCTATGGTTACCTTTGCGTTTTCATCTTGTACAATGAGTGCTGTTGGAAGAGCTGCTAGTAAAATAGTTGTTGAAGTAAGAAGACAATTTAAAGAAATAAAAGGGTTAATGGATGGAAAGGCAGAACCAGATTATGCTTCCTGTGTTGATATTTGTACAAAATCTTCGCAAAAAGAATTATTTGTAATTGCCCTAATAGCAATTATAAGTCCATTAGTTGTAGGAATAATTTTAGGGCCTAATGGTGTTGCAGGATTACTTGCAGGTGCAACAATAAGTGGATTTGTTTTAGCAGTTATGATGTCAAATTCCGGTGGAGCGTGGGATAATGCTAAAAAACATATTGAAGCTGGTAATTTTGGTGGTAAAGGTTCAGAGTGTCACAAAAGTACTGTTGTTGGTGATACTGTAGGTGATCCATTTAAAGACACTTCAGGACCTGCTATTAATATATTAATTAAGTTAATGTCTATAGTTTCAATAGTGTTTGGAATGGTAATATTGACTTTTCATATTTTCTAAAAAAGCGAAGACTTTTGTCTTCGCTTTTCTAATAATGTACATCTATAAAATGGAACTTTATGTTATTATTACTCCATCCTAAATCATAAGGTACGAGCATTCTATCGGTATTATGACAAGTTACTAATGGATACCCTTTAGAATCTAAACCAGTAACAGTAGAAACGTGAGTTATTCTTCCTTTCTTTTCGTAAGCTACAATATCTCCAGGTCTAAGATTAAATGAATCTTTATAAGTATCACAATAATAACCTTTTGCTATATAAGTACCACGTCCGCTATTTATTAAATAATTTTTAAAGCCTTGAGCATTAATCCATGCATTTGTAGCACTTTTATTACAATAATTCCAAACACTATTCTTTTTAAAGCCACCACCTTCAAACATAATTTGAGAGGCAAAATTAGCACAATCACCACCATCTGGATTAAAATTTTTATATTCTTTATTATATTTAAATAAATGCTCATCATTATCACTAATACCACAATATTCATGAGCATAGTCAATTGCTTTTTGAGTTCTCTCATCTATTGTGAAATCAGGCTTTTTATGAGAAAGAATGGTACTTTTTATTTCAGTACATTCTATATTATTAAGATCCAAAGAATCAGCTAAGGGATCAGTATACCATTCCTTTATAATTATATATTTATCATTATCTTTTTTTAGATTTATATAATGGCAAGTTCCAAGCTTAAAGTAGTTTTCAATATTAGGTTCATCTTCATAGCTGTAACAAAATTTTGTACAAGCGTAGCAAATTATATTATATACATCTTTTTCAATTTCTTTTACTTTTGAAACTTTGATTATAGAGTTTATTTTTGTAAATGAAACACATTGTTTTTCACACCAATTAGTAAAATATTTTGTTTTAGTAACTTCATTTTCATAAGCCCATTTTCCGACTTTTTTATCTAAATCATAAAATACTTTTAAACCTTCACAATCTCTAGTTAATATTGCAGAATTTCTATTTAAAAAGATATTTTCTACTAAAGGTTGGAATTTTTGTTTTAATTCATCATTAGTATCACTATAAACATTAGTAATTTCTTGTTTGATATTAATTTGGGAAGGGTCTAATGCATTTACTTTTAAAGAGTTTAAGTTTAATATAATTAAAATAAATGAAGTTATTTTATATAAAAATCTGTTCTTTTTTTGTAATAAGTTATCCATTTTCATTACTCCTTATTTGTCATTGGTTATTTTAATAAATTAATTTATAAAAAAGTCTTATTATAGTTTGTGCTATATATTAAATTTTATATATAAATAAATATTAGAAATTATCAAATAACAAATTATTTTCATAAGATAAATATATAATATGAAAAATTGGAGATTGTATGTCAGAGAAAGAATTAAATAATATTTATGAAAATGGATTTAATTTAGAATTTGATAATGAAAGTAAAATTGTATTAATTTCAGATGTGCATAGAGGTGATGGAACATATTCAGATTCACTTTTACCAAATAGAAATATATATATAACAGCATTGAAATACTATTTGAAAAATGATTATACTTATATAGAAGTGGGTGATGGTGACGAGTTATGGAAAAATAAGAACTTTAATGAAATAGCCTATTTTTATGATGATATATATAAAATACTTAATAAATTTAGCAAGAAAAAAAATATTTATTGTATTTATGGAAACCATGACTTTCTTAAAAGGCAAAAAGGTTTTAAGCAAAGGCAAGAAAAAGCTTTAAGAAAAATAGGTGCAAATTATGGAGATGAATTTATAAAATTTATAAATAATAATGAATATTATTCAGGAATAAATTTAATGTATACGCCTCTGAAAGAAAAGATATTAGTTACTCATGGACATCAAATAGATTTTTGGAATAATGAAGTTTGGAGAATAAATGAATTTTTAGTAAGATATATATGGCGATTTTTAAATGGTGTTGCTGGTTTTAAAGATCCAACTAGATCAGCAAAAAGTAAAACAAAGCGAAGTAGGGTAGATATTAAGTTGCAAAATTGGGCTAGAGATAATTGTACAATGATTATTTGTGGACATACACATAATAGTAGATTTCCAGACTTATATGATCCACCATATTTTAATGATGGTTGTTGTGTTTATCCATCATCTATTACATCTATAGAAATAGAAAAGGGAAAAATAAAACTAGTAGAATGGATAATTGATGCACAAGATACTGGCTCACTTTGGGTAACTAGAAAGATTATTGCAGGTCCTGTAGAAGTTTCTGCATATTTACAATATGCTAAGGAAGAAAGGTTAAGAAGAAATAAATAATATATTATTTTGATATAAGTATAAATTTAAATTATAATATAAATAAGGCTAGAGAGGAGAAAATGATGAGTGATTTAATAGGAAAAGTTGCACTAGTTACTGGTGCTTCACGTGGAATTGGAAAGGCAATAGCAAAAGAACTTGCAAGAAATGGAGCAAGTGTTATTATAAATTATTCTAAAGATGATGAAGGGGCTAATTCAACAGTAAGTGAGATAGAGGAGTTAGGAGGTTATGCTAAAGCAATAAAAAAAAATATAGCAAATAAGGATAATTGTCAGAAACTCATAAAAGAAGTTATTGATACTTTTGGAAAAATTGATATATTAATTAATAATGCGGCAAAATCTGAGATTGGATTATTTATAGATGCCAATGAGGATAGTTTTGAAAGTCTTATAAGTACAAATCTTCTAGCTCCTATGTATTTATCAAAATATGCATTAAATTATATGATATCAAAAGGAAGTGGTAATATAATTAATATTTCATCTATTTGGGGTGAAACAGGAGCTTCTTGTGAAGTAATATATTCAACTACAAAAGGTGGATTAAACCTATTTACAAAATCACTTTCTAAAGAGGTTGCGCCTTTTGGAATAAGGGTGAATTCTATAGCACCAGGTGTTATAAATACTGAAATGAATAGTTTTTTAAGTGAAGAAGAAAAAAATCAATTAGTTGATGAAATTCCTATGAATAGATTTGGAGATGTAAATGAAATTGCAAAAGCAGTTATTTTTTTATGTAAAGATGATTGCAAGTATTTAACAGGGCAAATTATTAGAGTTGACGGTGGCTTTTTATAATATATAGCTAAAGTAAAAGTGGTGATTAAGATGATAAAAATAAAAATAGATAAAAATAGAGCAAATGAACCAATATTTAAGCTTGGATTTAAAGAGTTAGATGAAAGAGAAAATAGATTTCTAAAAAGAGCTTTAATGGAAGGTAAAGAAATAAAAGGTACATATAAATATGAAATTCCATTAAAATATTTTCTGCCAATTATTAAAAATTTAAATAAAGATAATATAAAATTAGATAGATACAGTAAATTAACATATTTAGAGTTTTCAGATGATTTCGATGAAAATTATTATTATATTTTAGAAGCAAATGCGAAATTTATGAGAAAGTGGAGAGAGGAAGGTTGTCCTAATATATTTAAAGTAGAGATAGATAAAGAAACACTAGAAGTAAAAAAAGAAATAATCTTCAAAAAAATAAATAGAGCCTATATTTAACTAAATTATTCATAAAAATAAATAAAAAAAATTAAGAAGTTAGAGTAAGATCTAGCTTCTTTTTTATTAACAATAATATTCAAATTTTCATAATATAAATTAAAAGGAGTGTGTTAATATGAAAATAGCAGTTAGAGGTGGACATTGTCCAAAAGTTCCAGGGGCAAGAGGAATATTAGATGAGTTAACAGAAGATAGAAAAGTAAAAGATGCGGTTATAAAATATTTGAAACAATCAGCTAATGAAGTTTTAGATGTAACTTCACCAGATAGTACAAGTACTTCAAGTGCTGATTTATCATATGGTGTAAATAATGCAAATAATTGGGGAGCAGATTTATTTGTATCTATACACTTTAATAAGGCTTATGATTATTACAATGGAGCATTAGGTAGTGAAGTATGTGTTTACTCAACTTATGATATAGCTCAAAGAGTAGTTAACGCTTTAGGAGCATTAGGATTTAAAAATAGAGGTCAAAAAATCAGGACTGGACTTTATGAATTAAGAAATACTAGCATGAAAGCTATGATAGTTGAGACTTGTTTCGTAGAAGCTACTGAAGATGTGGAACTATATAGGAAGTTAGGGGCAGATACAATTGGTAAAGTTATAGCTGAAGCTATTGTATTTGGTAGTTTAGGAAATTCAGATTCAGAAATTCAATCAGATAATAATGAATCTCAATTAACTGGAGATGATTGGATTAGAAGATTACAAGAAGAATGTAATAAGCAAGGATTTAGTAATCAAAAAGTAGATGGATATCCAGGACCAAATACATTAAAGGGATGTCCGATTATGAGACAAGGGGCTAGAGGGAATATAACTAAGTTACTTCAAGAAAAGCTTGTTTCATTTGGATATAATACAAATGGAGTTGATGGTATATTTGGTATGGGAACAAAAGCTGCTGTAATAGCGTTTCAAAAATCAAAAGGGCTTTCAGCAGATGGAATTGTTGGCCAAAATACTTGGAGGAAATTATTAAATTTATAATTTTTAAGGCTAGTATATAAGAAATATTACTTACTAGCCTTTTCTTATTTTTTTGTAGAGAAGTTGAAAGTCTGTTATTATCAGGGTATTTAGATGTTTACCTTCAAGTAGTTATAAGAATAATAAATTCTAATATAATAATTACAGTCATTACAACTAGTGAACAATATTATTCAAAGTCATAAGGTATCATAAGGTCTTGTTTTTTTAGTGTAAATTTGAATATAACACTATTTTCACCATTATTTAATGAGAAATCACTATTATGAAGTGTTAAGATTCTCTCTACGGTAGCTAATCCAAGTCCATAACTATTTTTAGTTCTATCACCAGATTTATCAAGTCTATAGAATTTTGCAAAAACATTATCAAGTTCTTTATTAGGAATAGTAATTCCTTTATTTTCAATTGAAATTAGATATATTTTTTCGCTTTCATCAATAGATATAATAATTTCATTTCCTCTAGGAGTATATTTTATTGCATTAGATAAGAGATTTTGTACAACTCTTTCTAAGGTCATAATATCGCCTTCTACATATGAATATTCAGGTAAATTAAATATAACATTTAATTCTTTATTTTGTAGCTCTAACGCAAATCTTTTTACCATACCTTGAATCAATCTTACTATGTTAAATGATTCTAAGTTTAAATTAATAGTATCTGATTCAAGTTTTGATAAATCAAGCATATTTGTTAATAGAATGTTCATTTTAGTTGCTTCATCTATTATTGTTTCAAGATAGACTTCTGCATCTTTACCAGAAACAATTCCGTCTTTTAACCCTTCTGCATAACCACTGATTATTCCAAGTGGTGTTTTTAAATCATGGCTGACACTAGATACAAAGTCTTTTCTCATATTTTCAAGGTTTCTTTCTTTTTCGATATCTCTTTCTAATTGATCATTCTTTTCTTGTAATGTTTGTAGCGAACTTTCAAGATTTGACGATAGAAAGTTAAGTGTGCTGGCCAAGTTTCCAATTTCATCATCAGAATTAACTTCACATTTAGCAGCAAAATCAAGAGTAGACATTCTTTTAGCAACATTATTTAAATTAATAAGTGGCTTGCTTATTAATTTTGAATAGATTCTAGATAAGAAAATAGCTAAAATCAAAAAGCCTATAAATAAATAAAAATAAAAACTGCGAATTACACTTGATGCTTCTTTTATTGGTTGAACAGATGATACTGAAATAAGTATAGAGTCATTTTCACTTTGAAGAGACATTGATGATACTATACCTATCTTTTTATAAGAACTATGTTTATTAGTAAAAATAGTACTTTGAATTTTATTGGTTGATAAAACTTCCTCAATTAAATCAGTATCAGATAATAGTTCAGAACAAAAATCTGTAAGTAATTTCATGTCTTCGATATTACTTTTATCAAAATATGATAAATATTCAATAGTACCATCTAAAGAAAAGATAGCAATACGTGAGTTGTTTTTTTCTTCATAGTTTAATAAAGTATTACTTAAATTATTTGTATTGAAATTTTGATAAGAATACAAAGTTTTAATTCTTTTAACATCTAATATTAATGATTCAGTCTTTTTTGATAAATAAAATTCTTCAAAAAACATATTTTGAAATAGAAATGTAAGTAAAAATACCATTGATATAAGACCAAAAGTTATTAATGTTATTCTTTTTGAAATACTATTTTTCATTTTGAACCTCAAATTTATACCCACTTCCTCTAACAGTTACAATATAATTGGCTTTTTCTCCAAGTTTTTCACGTAATCTCTTAATATTTGTATCTACAGTTCTTAAATCACCATAGTAATCTATTCCCCAAACATTATCTAGTATTGTATCACGACTTAAGGCTATTCCCATATTATCAGATAGGTAAACTAAAAGTTCAAACTCCTTTGGGGAAAGTGTTAAGGGTTCATTGTTAATTTTTACTTCGTGAGCTAATTTATTTATAGTTAAGCCATTGTAGTTTTGAGAAGGATTAAAATCATCCTCGTTAGAAACAGTTCTTTTTAATAAAGCTTTAATTTTTGCAATTAATATCTTAGGAGAGAAGGGTTTTGTTACATAATCATCAGCACCCATCTCATATCCAAATAGCTTATCCTCTTCTTGACCCTTAGCAGTTAGTAGAATTACAGGAAGATTAGATACTGTTCTAATTGTTTCTAATACCGTTATTCCATCAATTTTTGGCATCATTATATCTAAAAGTATAAGATCAACTTTATTGTTTTTAAAAACAAATAATCCTTCATCACCATCAGAAGCTTCTAAAACATTAAAGCCTTCTGTCTTTAGATAATCTCTTAAAAGAAATCTTATTTTTAATTCATCTTCTATTATTAATATTGTTTTACTCATAATGCCTCCTTTAAAAATAATTTGTTATATAAATTATAAAACATTATTATCTAATTATAAACTATGATATAAAATAATTCATAGTAATTGACATAAAAATTATATTACAAGGAATAAAGTAGATTGTAGAATATTATGTGTTGTAATTATATATTAAACATATTATATTATAAGTCTAGATAGAATTACATAGATGGGAGAAGGTAGATGCGATGGTAAAAATAAATTTTGATATAAAAAAGCATAAATTAGAAAATGGTTTAGAAGTTATAACAATAAAGAAAGATACCCAAATCTCATCAATTAACATAGGTGTAAAGGTTGGAGCTTTGAATGAGAGTTTAAATGAAAAGGGGATTTCTCATTATATAGAACATATGTTATTTAAAGGAACAGAAAAGAGAACCTTTCAAAAGTTAAATGATGATTTAGAAGCATTAGGCGGAGAGTATAATGCGTATACGGATTTTTCTCAAACAGTTTATTCTATAAGCTGCTTAGAAGATGAATTAAAAAGTGCCATAGAAATATTAAGTGATATGTTAATTTGCTCTAAGTTTCCAGAAGAAGAAATTGAAAAGGAAAGAGGAGTAATATTAGCAGAAATAAGATCAAGTAAAGATAGTGTAGAAGATTTTAGCTTTAAAAAAATAAATGAAGTAGCATTTAAGAATAGTTCATTACGATATGATGTTGCAGGTTTGGACGAAAATGTAAAAAGATTCAATAAAAAAGAACTTTATGATTATTATAAAAAGTATTATATTCCTAATAATTCATTGATAACTATGGTATCATCATTATCTCATGAAGAGGCTTTTGAGGAAATATCAAAGCGTTTTAGCAACTGGGAAGCAAATGAAAATATTAAATTAGTAGTTAAAGATGAAAAAAATAGAAATATAAAGAAGGTAACTACGAAAGAAAATATAGAACTTTGTACAATAATTTATCTATTTACATTTTATGATTTAGATAAGAGTTATGAATTGCCATTAAGAATATTAAATCATAGATTGGGTGAAAGTGCTAATTCCTTATTATTTAGAGAAGTAAGAGAAAATAGAGGATTAGCATATGATATATATTCTCATTTAGATATTACTCAAAATGTAAGAACTTTATATGTATATACTGCTGTTGATGAAGAAGATATTGATGATGCAACTAATGCAATTGAAGAAATTTTTAAGGATATTAAGTTTAGAAATATAATAATTGGGGAGAATGATTTAAATATAATGAAGAAAGTTCATAAAACTGCAGTTGTATCTACCTTAGAAGATTCAGTTGAGTTATGTAGTTATATATTAAGTCAAAGTTTAGAAGATGAAGATATATTTGAATTTTTAAAAGATATGGATAGATTAAATACAATAACTGCTGATGAAATATATGAAGTAGCAAATAAAGTTTTAAATAATCCTACTATTCATATATTAAAATCTTCATAAGGTGGCAATAATTATGAATATGATAACTAAAATTGAATTAGGCAAAAGAAATAAAGAAAGAGTAAATATTTATATTGATGATGAGTATGCTTTTTCTATAAGTGCAGAGTTAGTTTATAAGGAAAACTTAAAAGTTAAAGATAAAATTAATGTTGAAAGATTGAAAAAGATAGCAGATGAAGACAATTATATAAAGTGTAAAAATTCAGCTCTTAGAGTAATTGAAAGAACCTATAAAAGTGAAAAAGAGTTAAGAGATAAATTAGCATTAAAGGGATATGAAGACCATATAATTAAAAGAACAATAAATTTTTTAATAGAGTATAATTTGTTAAATGATATCAATTATGCAAAGATGTATGTAAAAGACAGAGCTAGAAATCAAGGACAAAAGAAGATTAAATATACACTTATGCAAAAGGGAATAGATGAAAATATAATTGAGGAAGAACTAGAAAAACTAAATAAAGATGAGATAAGAGAAGTTGTACATGAGATGGCATTAAAGAAATACAAAGTTTTAAGTAAAAGAGAAAGTGATGAATATAAACTATCACAGAAATTATATAGATTTTTAATGGGGAAGGGGTATGATTATGATTTGATTAAAGATGTTGTTAAATCTGTAATCAAATCAGAAGATTTAGAATAAAGGAGAAATCTTAATGAATGAAATACTCTCTTATACTATATGTTTATTTATAATAATATTAGGTATTACTAGTAGTGTTAAAAATACACTTAAAAGACGAACGGTAAGTTTTTCGTTAGAAAAGGTTCTTTATTATTTTTCTATATTGATAAGTATTTTATTAATAGCATTGAAAATAGATGTAATACTTGAAGGTATTACAAGAATAACTACGGTAAATTTTAATTTAAGTGGAATATATAATGATATATGTAAAATTGTATTACTTGTAGTTTTATTCTTTTTGATTCAAATTATTTTATATAAGGTTTTAAAATCAATTTTAATTCCTATGTTTTTTAATATAAATAGACAAAATAGTTTTCTATTAGTGGGGTTATCATCTATTTTAGGCACTATAAAGAGCATTATATTTTTATCAATTATTTTTGTAGGTATAATTACCTATAATAATACAATAGGAATTTATAATACAGTAGAAATCTTTAAAGAAAATAAAATATATACTGAGTTATCATATATATTAGAAAGGAATAGTGGTAAACTTACAGAGGAGATAGTTGAGAGTTTTCTTCCAACTAGTAATATAATAATATATTATAATGGAGTAACATTAGAAGAGGGTGTTATGTCTACTGATGAAATTGATGCTATGGCAAGAGAGTTAACTGAAAATGTTACCAATGATATGGATAAAGCACGAATATTATATTCATGGATAGGTAGTAATTTGGAATATGATTATGATAGAGCAGAAAAAGCATTAAATAATGAAAAGGTAGAAGATAGTGGAGCAATAACAGCATTTAAAGAAAGAAGTGGAATTTGTTTTGATTATTCATGTCTTTATGTAGCTATGGCAAGAGCTGTTAACTTAAATGTTAGATTGTTAACAGGAAGTGCATATGATGGTTCGCAGTATGGGCCTCATGCATGGAATGAAGTATATATAAGTGAAATAGAAGAATGGATACCAGTTGATACTACATTTTATTTAGCTGGTGATTATTTCAATAATGATGATTTTTATGATGACCATATTATTGATAGTATTGCAGGAGAATGGTAAAAGAAAAGCGCTTTTATAGCGCTTTTTTATTTTTAGATATTATTAAATTTATTGCTTTTTCACAATCTTTATCCGAAGCATCTAGGGCCCATGCTCTATTAAAGTAAATTAACGCTTTATTAGTATTTTCTAGCATTGCATAGCAATATGCTAAATTGAAATAGTATTTGCTTTCCTTTTGTATACATAGTGCTTTTTTTAACATATTAATAGCTGAATTAAAATCTTTAAGTTTTATATAACATACACCAGCGTTGTAATAAGCACAACTTTCATTTTCGCCAGCTTCAATTGACTCTATATAGTTTGAAATTGCTTTAGAGTAATCTTTATTATTATAATATTTATTTCCTTCATTAAAGTAGCTCATAATACCCTCCTAAGTGTTTACTACGATATTTTAATTATTGTCTATAAAATATAATATTATTCATTAAAAAGTATTATGTTAAATTGATTTACAGATTTAGTTAATAAGTTAAAAATGTGGTATAATTGTTTTGTATAATAAAATTTGGGAAGAGTGGTAAAAATGAAATATTTCAAATTAGGAATAGACGTAGGTTCAACAACAATAAAAATCGTAGTTTTAAATTATTATAATAAAGTAATATATAGTGATTACAAAAGACACTTTTCAGATATAAAAACAACTTTAAAGCAATCATTAAAACAGTGTATTGAGGAGTTAGGCAATGTTAATTTAAAAGTAACAGTTACAGGATCAGGAGGAATTGCAGCAGCAGAATGGGTGAAAGCAGATTTTCAACAAGAGGTTATATCATGTACAAGAGCTGTTGAAGAGTTTTTACATAAAACTGATGTTGTAATTGAACTTGGTGGTGAGGATGCAAAAATAACATATCTAAAAGATGGAGTAGATCAAAGAATGAATGGAACTTGTGCAGGTGGTACAGGGGCATTTATTGATCAAATGGCAATATTATTAAACACAGATGCAAAAGGATTAAATAAATTATCTAAGGATGCAACTATTATTTATCCAATAGCATCTAGATGTGGTGTTTTTGCAAAAACAGATGTTCAGCCACTTATTAATGAAGGTGCAAAAAGAAGTGATATTGCGGCTTCTATCTTTCAAGCTGTTGTAAATCAAACTATAAGTGGTCTAGCTTGTGGGAAACCAATACGTGGTAATGTAGCTTTTTTAGGAGGACCATTACACTTCCTTGATGGACTAACCAAAAGATTCATAGAGACTTTGAATTTAAAAGAAGGAGAGTATATTATACCTCAAAATTCAGAGTTATATGTTGCTATTGGTGCAGCATTACTATCAGAAAACAAAGAAGTTATAACTTTAGCGAAGCTAATAGATAATTTAGATAATGTCAATTGTAAAGAGATAACACAGAATAATTTACTACCACTATTTAAAGATGAAGAAGAATATTTAGAATTTTTAAATAGACATTCGTCTAATAAAGCCAAAAGAGGTGAAATATATAATTATTCAGGAAATATATTTATAGGCATAGATGCTGGTTCTACAACTACTAAATTAGTAGTAATAGGTGAAGATAATGAATTGTTATACTCTAGTTACGATAATAATGAGGGTAGTCCATTAAATAAAACAATTGATATATTAAAAGATTTATATAAAAATCTTAATAGCAATATAACTATAGCCAAAACTACAGTAACTGGATATGGAGAAGAATTAATAAAAGCTGCTTTAGGAGTAGATATAGGAGAAATAGAAACAGTTTGCCACTTTAAAGGTGCAAAATCATTTATGCCTAATGTAGATTTTATTTTAGATATTGGTGGGCAGGATATGAAGGCTTTGATGATTAAAGATGGAGTAATAAATAATATATTATTAAATGAAGCTTGCTCATCAGGATGTGGTTCATTTATAGAAGGATTTAGTAAGTCATTAAATATTTCTATAGATGAATTTGCAAAGCTTTCAGTTAAAGCTAAAAAGCCAGTTGATTTAGGATCTAGGTGTACAGTATTCATGAACTCTAAAGTAAAGCAAGTTCAAAAAGAAGGGGCTAGTGTTGGAGATATTTCAGCGGGACTTTGTTATTCAGTTATAAAAAATGCACTATATAAAGTTATAAAAATTAGAAATTTTGATGAGTTGGGTAAAAATATAATTGTTCAGGGTGGAACATTCTATAATGATGGTGTATTAAGAAGCTTTGAAAAACTAACAGGTGCTAATGTTATAAGGCCTGATATAGCCGGGTTAATGGGAGCTTATGGAGCTGCACTAATAGGTAAGGAGAGTTATAAAAAAGGAGATGTATCTACTTTAATAAAATTGGATAATCTAGAAAAGTTTAATTTTAAAACTACTTGTTCTAGATGTGGGGGCTGTGGAAATAACTGTTTATTAACTATTAATAAATTTGAGAATAATGAAAAATATATTACGGGAAATAGATGTGAAAAACCATTAGGTAATAACCATAAAAAAATAGAAGCTCCTAATTTATATAAATATAAATTAGGAAGAATACTGAATTACGAACCATTATCAAAAGAGGAAGCAACAAGAGGTGAAATTGGTATACCAAGAGCTTTAAATATTTATGAAAATTATCCATTTTGGTTTACTCTTCTAACAGAACTAAAGTTTAGAGTTATAATTTCTCCAGTTTCAAGTAAAAAAATATTTAATTTAGGAATAGAAACAATACCATCTGAGTCAGTATGTTATCCAGCAAAGTTAAGTCATGGTCATATAATGTCATTGATAAATAGTGGGATAAAAACCATATTTTATCCTTGTATACCTTATGAATATAAAGAGGATAATAAAGCAAACAATCATTATAATTGTCCTGTTGTTACATCCTATCCTGAAGTGATAAAGAATAATATAGATGAATTGAAAGTGAAAGGTATAAAATATATTTCACCATTCCTAGCCCTTGACAATAAGGGAAAGTTATATAAGAGAATTTATGATGTATTTAAAGACTATAATATAACAATGAAAGAAGCTAAAAGAGCTGTAGATGCTGCATTTGATGAAAGAGAAAATGTAATAAATGATATAAGAAAAAAAGGTGAAGAAACATTAAAATATATTGAAGAAAATAATATGAAGGGAATAGTTTTAAGTGGAAGACCTTATCATATAGATGAAGAAATAAATCATGGGTTAACAGATATAATCACTTCATCTAATATGGCTGTGTTTACTGAAGATAGTGTAGCACATTTAGGAAATTTAGAGAGACCTATTAGAGTTGTAGACCAGTGGATGTATCATACTAGGCTTTATAGAGCAGCAGCTTTTGTTAAGGAACGAAATGATTTAGAGTTAGTACAACTTACTTCTTTTGGATGTGGATTAGATGCTGTAACAAGTGATCAGGTTTCAGAGATATTAGCCTCAAAAAGTAAGATGTATACATTAATAAAAATAGATGAAGGAAGTAATTTAGGAGCAGTAAAAATTAGAATTAGATCACTAAAAGCTGCTATGGAAGAAAGAGAAAAAAATAAAATAGAACTTAAGGCTATTGATAATAAATATAGTAAAGTGTTATTTACAAAAGAAATGAAAAAGGATTGGACAATTCTTGCACCTCAAATGTCTCCAATGCACTTTCAATTTATAGAAAGGGCTGCTAGGGAAGAAGGATACAATCTTGATGTATTACCTGCAAATGATAAAGAAGCTATAGATGAAGGGATAAAGTATGTTAATAATGATGCATGTTATCCTTCTATTTTAGTAATAGGGCAAATGATAAATGCATTAAAATCTGGAAAGTATGATCCTAAAAAAACAGCTGTAATAATAAGTCAAACAGGTGGTGGATGTAGAGCCACTAATTATATAGGATTTTTAAAAAAGGGATTAAGAGAAGCTGGTTTTGAATATGTACCTATAATATCGTTAAATGTACTAGGTATGGAAAAGCAGCCTGGATTTAGTATAAATTACTCCTTTATTAAGAAGCTTATGATGGGAATTATATATGGAGATTTATTTATGAGAGTACTTTATAGAGTAAGACCTTATGAAAAAGTTCATGGATCAGCAAATGAATTATATGAATTTTGGAGAGAAAAAGCACTTAAAAATATTTCTAGTGGAAATAAAAGAGAAATGAATGAAAATATAAAAAATATAGTACAAGCATTTGATAAATTAGAAATAAATGATGTTATAAAGCCTAAGGTTGGAATTGTTGGAGAAATACTTGTTAAATATCATCCAACAGCAAATAATAATATTGTTGATATTTTAGAGAGTGAAGGAGCAGAAGTTGTAGTTCCTGAATTATTAGATTTCTTTTTATATTGTTGTTATAACTCTGAATTTAAAAGTAAATATCTATCTAGGAGCAAATTTGTTAAAAAAGCATGCAATATAGCTATTACTTATATTGAAGCATTTAGAAAAGTCGTAATAACTGAATTAGAAAAAAGTGAAAGATTTGGAAGTCCAACTTCAATAAATAATCTTGCGGATAAGGCATCAAAAGTAGTTTCATTAGGTAATCAAACTGGTGAAGGATGGTTGTTAACTGGAGAAATGATTGAATTAATTGAAAGTGATGTAAATAATATAGTATGTCTTCAGCCATTTGCTTGTTTGCCTAATCATGTTACAGGAAAAGGTATGATAAAATCATTAAAAGCTAAATATCCTTCTGCAAATATTGTAGCAATAGATTATGATCCAGGAGCATCAGAAGTTAATCAAATAAATAGAATTAAATTAATGATGTCAGTTGCATTTAAAAATATGAATATAGCACAAAGTGAATATAAATGTAGAAATGAAATAAAAATAGATATAAATAATTTAACAACTAACAATATATAGAAAAAAATAAAGAGAAATAAAAAAATCTACATTTTTTTATTTTCCTCTTTATTTTTTTTGATGTCTTTACTATAATGTATTTATGTTTTAATATGTTGAATTTGTAGCAGGAGAGATAGTATGAATGATAATAATCCATATATATTAGTTTTAGGGGCATCAATAGTTGATATTTTTGGTTTTTGTGGAAGAAGTTATGCACAAAGAGATTCAATTCCAGGGCATATAAAAATATCTTTTGGGGGCGTTTGTAGAAATATAGCTGAAAATTTAGCAAGAGTTGGAGTAAATACACAATTTATTTCTACATTAGGAGACGATGAAAATGGGAAGAGTATTTTAGAGCACTCTAGAAAACTTGGATATAATATGGAGAATTCTCTTTTTTTAGAAGGAGAAAGCACTCCGACATATCTAGCAATATTAAATCATCAAGGCGAGATGGAATCAGCAGTTGTGGATATGGAAAGCTTAAATAAAATGGATGAAGCGTTTGTAGATGGAAAACATGAAGTTTTTGAAAATGCTGAATATACAATTGTTGATTCAGATAATCCAATTTTATTAGAGTACATATTAAAAAAATACCAAGGAAAAAGTAAATTTATCTTAGATCCTGTGTCTGCAAAGAAAGCAAAAAAAATTCGTCATTTAGTGAAATATTTCCATACTATAAAGCCAAATAGATTTGAAACAGAGGCTTTATGTGGATTTAAAATTGAAACTAATGATGATTTAAGAAAAGCAGGGAGATTCTTTATAGAACAAGGTGTAAAAAATGTATTTATCAGTTTAGATGCAGATGGAATATATTATATAACTAGTGAAGGTGAAGAGGGAACCTTAGCTTGTTGTGAGTCAATAGATGTAAAAAATGTAACTGGAGCTGGAGATTCATTTGTGGCTGGAATAGGATATGGATATATAAATAATTTAAATATTAAGGATACACTTAAATATTCAGTAGCCATGTCAATAATAACAATTACTCATGAGGAAACAATAAATCCAAAAATGAGTCATGAATTAGTTGAAGACTTAGTTAATAGGACAAAGTGGAGAGAAAATTAAAAATGTAATGGACTTATTAGATATCATTAAATGTTTAAAAACTAATATGATGTTTGATAAGTCTTATTTTTTTATTTAACATTAACTTAAAATATAAAAATTGAATAGTTCGTAATATTACAGAAAGAAAAATATTATTGAAAATATGTTGATAACTATGAATTAACAATCTAAGAACATATTAATTAGTAATTGAATAATATAAATATGTAGAGTGCTTTGTAAGTATTCTGATTTTATACAAAAGAGTAGGTGCTTAGTATGTATATTGATATTTATCATATTTTATATGGAATAGAACATGACAGATATAGATATATAGGTGCAGGTTCAGCAAGAAAGGTATATGATTTAGATAATGGATTTGTAATAAAAATTGCTAGAAATATTAAAGGGATAGCACAAAATGAAGCAGAGTTTTTAATTTCAAATAATGATAATTCTTCTTTACTTGCAAAAGTTTACTTTATATCTAATGATTATAGATATTTAATTATGAAAAAAGCTAATAATATTAAAAGTGAGGGGGAACTATTAAATTATTTTAAAATAAAAAACAAAAGAGAATTAAGTAATAATAAATTTATTAAAGAGATTCATGATAGACATAATTTAGTTTGGGCAGATTTATATAAATTTACAAGTTGGGGTAAGATAAAAAATAGATTAGTATTAATTGATTATGGATATACAAAAGAAATATATAACGAATTTTATAAGAAAAAGCCTGTATAAAAATAAGCCACAGTATCAAACTTGTATACTGTGGCTTATTTTAGCATATTAATTTCTTTATCAGATAAATTGGTACATAATAAGAGTATAATTATAAATAACTTTTAACTAAGAAGAAAATAATATAAATTATACTTTTATTTAATATACTCGTAAATAAGTATTAAACTAAAAATAAGAACAAATGGAAAACATCTAATAGGATAATAGATAATGATAAGGAAAGAATATTAGTGAGGTGATATTATGGGAAACAAGATGAAAAAGACAAAACATCAACACAAAAATGTAAATCATAATCCACAAGTAGAAAGTGTAAAAGCGTGTTTTGGAGAACCTAAAGCAAAAATATATGACCCAACTGACTTTAAGATTTAACTAAATTATTCTATGAAAATGAAGAAGAGTTTAAAACTGTATTTCATACAATTAAAGGCAAATTAAATTATTATGTTATGAGGTAAATATTATGGATAATAATAAAAATAGAATGAAAGATAGACCTAAGTCTAAAAATGAATTAAGAAAAATTGATCCAACTGGAAATTCTGAAGTTGGAATAGAAAATGGAGAAAAAATAGGTGCTCATGCTCATAATAAAAAGAGTTATAAGACATATGAATGGATGCAAGATAAATAATTATATAAAATAATTAAATAAAAAAATGGAGTTTTCTCAAAACTATAAAAATTATAAAAATACTGTGAAAACTCCGAACAAGAAATAACCAGTAGAAATTAATATTTTTACTGGTTTTAATATTATGATTGTATAATTCTATTATACAAGTTTAATTTTTAGGGATTGGCTATTTTTATACAGTCCTATTTTTTATAAAATTATATTAGAAATTAAGAGGTTAATAGAATATAAATTATATTAACTTAAAGTAGTCTTACTAGTGTTGATATTGATGAGTATCATTAATATAATAAGAGTAAAAGAAAATTATATAGTGATTGTATAGGAGATAAATATATGGAAAATGGTATTTCTACAATAAATAAAGAAAAAATAAAAGTAAAAAAACCAAAACATTATAAGGTTGTTATGTATAATGATGATTTTACTACAATGGAGTTTGTAGTTAATATATTAATGACTGTTTTTAAAAAAGATATAAATACATCAAATAAAATAATGATGGATGTTCATAAAATAGGAAGAGGAATAGTTGGAGTTTATCCTTATGATATTGCAACAACAAAAGTAGCAATTGCATTAGGTATGGCTAAAGAAGAAGGTTTCCCGTTTAATATAACTATTGAGGAGGCTTAATATATGGAAATAACAAGAGAAGTAAATAATATTTTAGTAGAAGCATATGAAGTTGCAAAGAAAAATAAACATGAACTAGTAACTGTAGAACATATATTATATGCAATTACGTTTCAAGAGAGATTTATAGAGGTTATAGAAGAGTTAAAAGGGAATGTTGATGAGTTAAGAAGTAATCTAATGGAATACTTAAATAATTATATAGATAAAGATGAAAATGGAAATATTCAAGAAAGCTATAACTTTCAACAAGTTATATTAAGAGCAAGTGAACAGGCAATTTATGCAAGTAACAATAATATTTCTATGGAGCATATTATTGCTGCTATTTATGAGTTAGATAATAGTTATGCTCAGTATTATTTATTAGAGCAGGGATTAGAAAAAAGAGATTTACTATATAAGCTTTGTCATGAGGGTTCAGAAAATATTTATTATGTTAATGAAGAAGAACTAACTTATGAAGAATTTGATACTGATATAGTAGATGAAGAGTTAAATAATAATTTAGAAAAAGATGAGGGTGAAAAGCAATCTCTTATTAAAAAGTTTACTAGTAATTTAAATGAATATGTCAAGCATGAGTATACTGATCCACTTATAGGAAGAGATGATATATTAAATAGGACAATACAAATTCTTTGTAGAAGAACTAAAAATAATCCTATTCATATAGGGGAGCCAGGAGTAGGGAAAACAGCTATAACACTTGGATTAGCAAGACTTATAAATGAAGGAAAAGTTCCTGGAAAAATAAAAAATGCAGAAATTTTTTCATTAGATATTGGAGCTACTCTAGCTGGAACTAAGTATAGAGGAGACTTTGAAGAAAGAATAAAAAAGGTGCTAAATGAAGTTAGTAAACATGAAAATCCTATAGTGTATATTGATGAAATACATACAATTGTAGGAGCTGGTGCAATTGGTGGTGGCTCTTTAGATACATCTAATCTTTTAAAGCCATATCTAATGGAAGGAAAGATAAAGTTTATAGGAGCTACAACCTTTGATGAGTATAAGAAATATTTTGAGAAAGATAAAGCATTAACTAGAAGGTTTCAAACAATAGAAGTTAAGGAAACTTCGGTGGAAGAAACAATTAAAATTATTCAAGGTTTAAAGGATAATTATGAAATTTATCATAATGTAAAATATACTGATGAAGCAATTAAATTAGCTGTGGAATTAAGTAGTAAATATATAAATGATAGATTTTTACCAGATAAAGCAATAGATATTATTGATGAAGCTGGATCATATATTTCAATGAATAGAGAAAATTCTAATGAGAAAATAATCGATGAAAAAATAATTGAGGAAGTTATTTCAAAAGTGTGTCATATACCAAAGAATACAGTTGAAAAGGATGAAATATCATCTTTAAAAGAGCTAGAAAATAATTTAGAAAAAAATATATTTGGACAAAATAAAGCAATTCGTGAAGTTGTAAGATGTATTAAAATGTCTAGAGCTGGACTTAATGAAGAAAACAAGCCTATAAGTTCGCTTTTATTTGTAGGACCTACGGGAGTTGGTAAGACCCAACTGTCAAAGACTTTAGCAGATAGCTTAGGGGTTAAGCTTATAAGATTTGATATGAGTGAGTATGCAGAGAAACATGCAGCAGCAAAACTTATAGGAGCTCCTCCAGGATATGTTGGATATGAAGAGGGCGGGCTTTTAACTGATACAATTAGAAAAAATCCATATTGTGTTTTATTATTAGATGAAGTTGAAAAAGCACATCCAGATATATTAAATGTTTTACTTCAAGTTATGGATTATGCTACTTTAAGTGATAATCAAGGAAGAAAAGCTGATTTTAGAAATGTAGTTTTAATTATGACTTCAAATGCTGGTGCAAAAAATATAGGTAAGAGCATTATTGGTTTTGGAGATAGAATAATTAAAGATGAAGCAATAATGGAAGAAGTTAAAAAATTCTTTACTCCTGAATTTAGAAATAGGCTTGATAAAATAGTAGTGTTTAATCATTTAAACAATGAAATGGCATTAGATATTGCTAGAAAAGAACTTAGTAAATTTAATGAACAGTTATTAAAGAAAAATGTTAAAGTAAATTTTGATGATAAATGTATTTCTTTTATAGCTAGTAAAGGAATATCTCAGGAGTATGGAGCAAGAGAAATAATAAGAATTATAAATCAAGAGATTAAACCAATACTAGTTGATGAAATTTTATTTGGAGACTTAAGTGATGGTGGAGAAATAAATTTAGATGTTAAGGGGAATAAATTTATTTATAAATAATAATGTATAAACAGTTTAAGAAATTAAGCAGATATTATAATTAATTTATATTAAAAGTAGCATTTACTTTATTAAATGGGTATAAGTAAATGCTACTTTTTTGAAATAAATTAATATTATTGATAAATCTAGTACTATCTACTATCTATAGCAATCCTATAATCATATATATAGCTATTAATATAGAAAATATAGCGACACTTTTCTTTAAAACATTAACATTAATTTTGTTTGAGTATTTAGTTCCTATTAGAACACCTATTGTTTGAAATAAAATACTTATTATTAAAAATAATAATATATTAGTTTCATCCTTAGCAAGGAAAAGATATCCGATGAAAGCTGGTAAAGCGATGAAAATAGAGTCAAATAAGCTTACAGCTATAGCTATTCTAATTGACATACCTAAACTAACTAGAATAGGCATAACTAATATAGGACCACCAGCGCCAGATAATGAGCATATGGCACCTGTAATTACCCCAAATAATACTATAAAAAGTTTATTATTGAGTAATTTACTTTCAGAATTATTATTTTCTTTATTTTTTCTTATAAGTATTGATAAACCAGATAAAAGAACAACTAAATATAAAAATAATTTGGCTGTTTCAAGAGGAATCATTGAATTAAGTTTTACTCCTAATATAGCAGCAACAAAGCTTCCTATACTAACTATTATTCCAAAATGCAGATTTAAATTGCCACTTTTATTGTATCTATATGATCCTATGATTCCAGATGTAAGAAATGATACAAAGCTTAGGGATAATGCTGTACTTAAGTTGAGTTTAAGATACCCAACAAAAATTATAGGAAGTAGAAATCCGGCTATACCAGATATACCAACTAGTGTACCAACTATAATATTAGCCAATGCTATTATAAAAATATCCATTATAATACTCCTTTATTTATTATATATAAAGTGCTTTTTAGCTTCGTAAAGAATTTTTTCTTCATCTAAGGTTAAAACTTCTCTATTCTTCATAATAATTTTACCATTAATTATGCTATGAATAACATCGTTACTATTTACGCTTTCAACTATAGTGTTTATTATATTATTAGTAGGTGAAAGGTGAGGTTGATTTAAGTCAATTGCAATTAAATCAGCTAAGTTATTTGGTTTTAATACTCCTAAGTTATTATGCTGCATTGTAATCCCACCATTTTCAGTAGCCATTTTTAAAAGGGTTTTAGCTGGCATTATTGAAGGATTACAGCTTTTAACTCCGTAGTGTAAATTCATTATAGAGCGAAATACTTTTATTTCTTGGAATAAACTCATTCCACCATGAGCAGCTCCATCTGAACCTAAAGAAACGTTAATTCCTTTTTGAAGAAGACTAGGAGTATTGGGAATACCTTTCCCACAATTGCTAAAAGGACAATGAACCACATTAGAATTATTTTCCTTTAAAATATCAATTTCATTATCAGATAAAAAAATACTATGAGCACTTATGAATTTATCGTTTAATAAATTTTCTCTGTTTAAAAATTCTATAGGTCTACATTTATATTTTTCTAAAAAGAAATTAATTTCATTTGGATATTCATTCATATGAGCTTCTACAGGTATATTTTTTTCTTTTGCATCAGAGAATACATTTTTTATTAATTCTTCAGAACAAGATATTAAAGATCTTAGTGAATAAAATACCTGCAACCTTTCATCTCCTGTATTATGAAAATTGTTATATAATAAGTTTAGATTTTTTAATGCTTCTTGAGTAGTAGTTCTAATAGATTGCGGCAAATTTTGATTATCCATAGTAGAACAACTTAATGCACCCCTAAGACCAGATTTAATATAAATTTCAGCAGCTTCATCCATAAATATTCCACCAGCATCGATAAAGGAAGTTGTTCCAGACTTTATCATTTCTAAGCTACTAAGTTTTGTGCTTAAATTTACCTTAGATTTTGTTAATATACTTTCAAAAGGAAGCATAATTCTTGTCCAAATCATTGGTAATTCATCTAATATCTTTCCTTTAAGTAATTGTTGACATGTATGCATATGTGAGTCTGTTAATCCTGGCATCCACAATAGGTTTTTACCATCTATTATAGATTCAGGATTATAATTACTTGAATCTTTAGTTATTTCAAGTATATATTTATCTTTTATTATTATATTTATATCTCTAATTACTTCTAACTTTTCATTAAGATAAGAAGTATTTTTTATTAAAATATTACAAAATAATTTATTCATTTTATGCTCCTTATATTGCATTAGTAATTTTTAACACAATTTGTGCTATAATTGCTGAACCAAGGAATGTTCCAGTCATAACAAATATAGCTATTATTATCATTTTCCAGCCTTGTTTTGCAAATGATTTTATATCACTGCCAATAGAGATTCCGGCAAAGGCACCAACTAAAGTTAAAGGGGCTGTAAAATTAATTTTATTAACTGAATTTATAACAAATTCAGAAATAGGTGAAATAGGTGAAGCTAGTAGTAATCCTATAATGGAACAATATGCAACTATAGGTAACTTAAATGGTAGAACTTTAGTAAGTACAACGCTAATTAAAGATATTACTAGTAAAACTAATGTACCAGGCAGTGATTCTATAAATGATACTTTAAAACCTACAAGGTTAGCTGTTATAATTCCAAGACAAGCTATTAATAATAAAAATATCCATTCTTTATATTTCATTTACTACATCCCCTTTTTTATTTTTTAGTTTAGAGATTCTAGGTTCAAGAATACTGTAAAGTTTATTGCATAAAGGAATTGCTATAAATATAGCTACATAGATTCCTGTAATACCAGATAAAGTTTCACTAGCACTAGCCAAGGCAGAAATTTGATCAGACATAGCAGGATATATTTCACTTAAACTTGCAGTTGCTGAAGCCATCATTATACCTGCACCAACACCAGAAGCCATTCCAAGTGCATAAGGGTGAAATAAATTTAAAGAAGCAACTATAGTAGCCATAAAGCCAAAATAAATAGTTCCAATTAGTCCTCCAACGATATAGATTGATAAACTTCCCTTTGCTTCAGGAGAATCAGAGCCATACATATTGGTGATTAGAGCTAAATTGCTTTCACGATTTATAGAATGGGTTGCACCAATAGCTTCTCTTTTTAAACCAAGTAATAGAGCAAAGGGAAGTGCTATAAGGATAGTTCCTAAATTTCCTATTTCTTGAAGGAGTAAAGCTGGACCAGCTTTAATAACAGTTGAAAGATTTGCACCAGCATTTATACCAAGTTTAGCAATAAATGGACAAATAGCAACAATTACTAGCTTTGAAGCAGCTTTAACTTCTTTTTTATTAAAGATTTTAAAAGCATCCGGTCCAGATATTATTCCAAGAAATAATGAATAAAATATAGGGAATAGGATTAATTGACCTGGGCCTAAAGAAATTTTCATTTGTCCAATAGAGTCAGCAATTAAAATAAAAATAAATGCAACAATAAAGATTTTATACTCTGATTTTATTCTTTGGCTTAAAGATGAATAAGTATAGTTTTCCATGATTTAGTCTCCTTTTTATAAATTTTATATTTAAATAGTACAATGGGAAAAAGAATAAAAAAAGGACAAATGGGACTTTTTATTAAAAAATTTTCGTATTATAATGAATTATATTTAAAAAAATGGAGTGAATGTTATGGAAATTGAAGAACTTTTAGAAAAAATACCTGAAATGAATGAATATATAAAAAATATGCCAGAGTATTTAAAATCAACTTGTATAATAAGAAAAGTTAGACCAGGTGAAATTATTCATCAAAAGAATTATAAATTGAATTA
Source organism: uncultured Clostridium sp. (assembly GCA_900547475.1). Taxonomy (GTDB): domain Bacteria; phylum Bacillota; class Clostridia; order Clostridiales; family Clostridiaceae; genus Clostridium. The sequence goes on from URGW01000027.1 coordinate 52,286, forward strand.
TTTTGCGTTTGTATGTTCAGGGGAGCATAGAGTAATAAATGAGTTCGAAAATGGAAATGTATATATGATTGAGAAGAATGAACCAATTGATTTTATAGGAGAAGTAACTATCTTGGCTGAAGAGGAAAAAACATCTGTAACATTAGAAGCTATAACTGAATGTATATTACTACAAATCCCAAGATATGATTTTGAAGAGTGGATAAAAAAAGATATAAACTTATTAACTCTTATAGCTAAAAAGGTAGCTTTTAAGTTATATAGGTCTTCATCAAGAAATGGGGCTAAGCTTTTTTATCCACCCAATTTTATATTATTGGAGTTTATAATACAGTATGCAGAAATAAATAATATAGATAATGAAAGAAATATAGTTATTCAATTAACTCGTGAGAAGTTATATGAAGAGCTTGGAATATCTGTGAAGACTATAAATAGGACAATAAAAAAATTAAAGGAAAGTGGATTTATAGATATCGTGAAGGGAAAAATATCTATAAATAAGCAGCAATTTGAACTTTCTAAAAAGGGCTTAGAGCATATGAAATAATAAGTGATTTTTAATTTATTATTAATAAGTGTAGTTGAAAGAGAAAAATATATAGTGTTATATATAAACTATAAAAATAATTTAAATAGATTTTAAAATTATAATACATTTGTTGACAAAGTAAAAAAAATATCATAATATAAATACAAATAAATATTAAAAAGCAGTGATAAAGAGGAGTAAGGAATAGGACGTATTAAGAGAGGAAGGTCTAGGCTGTAAGCCTTCTATATGAAATATCCTGAAGGTAGCTTTTGAGTTTCTTTGGTGAAATAGTAGTAATCAAAGACGGTTTGTCTAAGTCGTTATTTAAATTAAGATCTAAGTGTTTAAAATGAAACATTTACTCATTTCTTAGTAAATGTAAGTTAATATATCCAAATCAAGGTTTGGGGATTCACTTAGGAATAAAGGTGGTACCGCGAGTCTTCGTCCTTTTTTAGGACTTAGGCTTTTTTTATGTCTAGAAAAATATGAAATGATGGAGATATGGGAATAGACTTAAAAATAAAATTATGGATATTATAAATAAAGTAATCCTATTTTGTTGGATAAAATAGGAATTTAAATATTTATTTTAAATTTGTAAAGTGGTCTTAATATAAGAACTTTAAATATATAAAAAACTGAATCTGTTAAGCTGATATGAAAAAATAGCTTGATTTTTCATAGAATTGCTCGCTCTTTGAAAATTATATAAGTTTG
>URGW01000028.1 GCA_900547475.1 uncultured Clostridium sp.
GTATTATTTAGTCTTGTAAACCTATTGTATTTCCTTAGGTTGAGAAGAGCAATGTTCATATAACTTAACAGATCGATAAAATATACATGGAGGATATTATGTTAGATTTAAAATTTTTAAGAGAAAATCCAGAAATAGTTAAACAAAATATTAAAAATAAGTTTCAAGATCAAAAACTTCCTTTAGTTGATGAAGTAATTGCTTTAGATATAGAAAGCAGAGCTACTCAACAAGAAGCTGATTCATTAAGATCAAATAGAAAAACAATTTCTAAACAAATTGGTGCATTAATGGGTCAAGGAAAGAGAGAAGAAGCTGAAGAATTAAAAGCTAAGGTTAATGAACAAGCAGCGCGTTTAGCAGAGTTAGAAGCTAAAGAAGCTGAACTTGAAGAAAAAATAAGAAATATAATGTTAGTTATTCCTAATATTATTGATCCAAGTGTTCCAATAGGAAAAGATGATAGTGAAAATGTAGAAGTTGAAAAATTTGGTGAGCCTGTAGTTCCTGAATTTGAAATTCCATATCACACAGAAATAATGGAAAAATTAAATGGAATAGATTTAGATGGTGCTAGAAAAGTAGCTGGTAATGGATTCTATTACTTAATGGGTAACATAGCAAGATTACAATCAGGAATACTTTCTTATGCTAGAGATTTCATGATAAATAAGGGATTCACTTACTGCATTCCTCCTTTCATGATTCGTAGTGAAGTAGTTACTGGAGTAATGAGTTTTGCTGAAATGGAATCTATGATGTATAAAATCGAAGGTGAAGATTTATACCTAATAGGTACAAGTGAGCATTCTATGATAGGTAAATTCATTGATACTATATTAAAAGAAGAAAGTCTTCCTCAAACTTTAACTAGTTATTCACCTTGCTTCAGAAAAGAAAAAGGAGCGCACGGAATAGAAGAAAGAGGAGTTTATAGAATACATCAATTTGAAAAACAAGAAATGATAGTAGTTTGTAAGCCGGAAGAAAGTAAAGAATGGTTTGAAAAGTTATGGAAATATACTGTTGAATTATTCCGTTCTTTAGATGTTCCAGTTAGAACTTTAGAGTGTTGTTCAGGAGATTTAGCAGACCTTAAAGTTAAATCTATTGATGTTGAAGCTTGGTCTCCAAGACAAAAGAAATACTTCGAAGTTGGAAGCTGCTCTAATTTAGGAGATGCTCAAGCTAGAAGATTAAAGATTCGTGTAAATGGAGAAAAAGGAAAATACTTTGCTCATACATTAAATAATACTGTTGTTGCTCCACCTAGAATGTTAATTGCATTTTTAGAAAACAACTTAAATGAAGATGGATCAATAAACATTCCAGAAGCTTTAAGACCTTATATGGGTGGAATGGATGTTATAAGATAATTTAAAATTAATTAAATACAAGATATAAGAAAATTAATTATGATTTTCTTATATCTTATTTTTTTATAAGAAATTATTGAAAATAAGATAATAACAAATATTGACAAAATTAAGAAATATGATAAATTTAAAATGGGTGGTATTTTAATTAAACCGCACCTTATATATTTGAAAATTTAAAAGTTAAAGAAATAGCTCATATCAATTTTGAATGGGACTTATTAGTATCACACTCGTTTGGAGGTGATAATTATAAAATTTGGATTTATTGGAGCAGGAAAAGTTGGCTTTTCCCTAGGAAAATATCTAAAAGAAAACAATATAGACATAAGTGGGTATTATAGTAAATCACAGCATTCATCTAAAGAAGCTGCAATTTTTACAAATACGCGACAATATAATAATTTAGAAGATTTAATAAAAAATAGTGATACTATATTCATTACAACACCTGATAATAAAATTGCAGATGTATGGAATGAAATAAAAAGGTTACCTATTAAAGAAAAATTAATTTGCCATTGTAGTGGCTCTATTTCTTCAGAAGTCTTTTCAAATATAAATAATCATGGTGCATATGGTTATTCTATTCATCCAATGTTCGCTATCTCGGACAAATATAATTCTTATAAAAATTTATCTCAAGCATTTATTACAATTGAAGGACATGAAAAACATATTAAATATTTAAAGCGTTTATTTTTACATTTAGGAAATGATGTAACAGTTATTAATAAAGATAATAAAATTTTATATCATGCAGCATCAGTAACAGTTAGTAACTTAGTATTAGGATTAATTAATAATAGTATTAATTATCTAGAGGAATGCGGATTTACGCAGGAAATGGCTATTAAGGCTTTATATCCATTAATTGAAAATAACTTAAGAAATGTTAAGGAAAGAGGTGCAGTTAATAGTTTGACTGGGCCTATAGAACGAGGAGATTTAAGTACTGTTATTAATCATTTAAATGTAATACCTGAAGAGGATAAAGAATTATATAGGTTATTATCAAAGAATATTTTAAAGATAGCAAAAGTTAAAAATTTGAATAGAGATTATAAAAATTTAGAAGAGTATTTAGGAGATTAGTTATGAAAAATACAGCAGTTACATTTAAACAAGCCAAAGAGAAAAATGAAAAACTTACTATGCTTACAGCATATGATTATTCTACAGCCAAAATAATTGATGAAGCTGGAATAAACGGAATTTTAGTTGGAGATTCATTAGGAATGGTTTGTTTAGGATATGAAGATACTTTATCAGTTACTATGGAAGACATGATACATCATACTAAAGCAGTATCTAGAGGTGTAAAAAATACATTAGTTGTAGCAGATATGCCTTTTATGTCTTATCAAACATCAGTATATGATGCTGTAGTTAATGCAGGAAGATTGATTAAAGAAGGTAGAGCTCATGTAGTTAAATTAGAAGGTGGAGTTGAAGTTTGCGATAAGATAGAAGCTATAGTTAAAGCTTCAATACCAGTTATGGCTCATATTGGATTAACTCCTCAATCAGTTAATGCATTTGGTGGATTCAAAGTTCAAGGTAAAGATGAAGAGGCAGCAAAGAATCTTATTGAAGCAGCTCTAGCTGTAGAAAAAGCGGGAGCATTTGCAGTTGTATTAGAATGTGTTCCTGCTAAGCTTGCAGCGATAATAACTGAAAAGTTATCTATCCCTACAATTGGAATAGGTGCTGGAGCACAATGTGATGGGCAAATTCTTGTTTATCAAGATATGTTAGGTATGTATAGTGATTTTACTCCTAAGTTTGTTAAGAAATATGAAACTTTAGGTAAAAAAATGAATATAGCTTTTAAAAAGTATATAGAAGAAGTTAAGGATGGAATTTTCCCAGCAGAAGAACATTCTTTTAAAATAAATGATGAAGTAATTGAAAAATTATATTAAAGGGGAAGAAAAAAATGAGAGTTGTAGAAAAGGTAAATGAGGTAAGGTCTTTAGTAAAGGAATGGAAGGTAAATGGATTAAAAGTTGGATTTGTCCCTACTATGGGGTATTTACATGAAGGGCATGAAAGTTTAATTAGAAAGGCATCAGAAGAAAACGATAGAGTTGTTGTAAGTATATTTGTTAACCCAATTCAATTTGGTCCTAAAGAGGATTTATCCACTTATCCTAGAGATTTAGATAGAGATAGTAAAGTGTGTGAAAGAGCAGGAGCAGATATTATATTCCATCCTGAAAATGAAGAAATGTATTTTGAGGACTTTTCTACTTTTGTTGATATGAGCGGATTAACTGCAGGCTTATGTGGTAAAAGTAGGCCTAATCATTTTAGAGGTGTTTGTACTGTTGTAACAAAATTATTTAATATAGTATCACCAGATAGAGCTTATTTTGGCGAAAAAGATGCTCAACAATTAGCAGTTATAAAAAGAATGGTAAGAGACTTAAATATAGATATAGAAATTATAGGATGCCCTATAGTTAGAGAAAAAGATGGACTTGCTAAGAGTTCAAGAAATACTTATTTATCAATAGAAGAAAGAAATGCTGCAATTATATTAAATAAGTCATTAACGTTAGCTAAAGAAAAAATTCAATCTGGTGAAAGGAATTCAGAAGTTATTATTAAGATAATTAAAGAAATAATTAATTCGGAAAAGTTGGCTAGAGTTGATTATATAGAAGTTGTAGACAGTCTGTCTATGGAAAAGGTAGAAAGAATAGAAAAATCAATATTAGTAGCAATAGCTGTATTTATAGGTAAAACAAGATTAATAGATAATTTCACATATGAGTTATAATAAGGAGCGAAGCAATAATGAAGGTAAATATGTTAAAAGGTAAGATACACAGAGCAACAGTGGTACAAGCTGAACTGAATTATGTTGGAAGTATAACTGTAGATGAGAATTTATTAGATGCTGCGGGAATATATGAATATGAAAAAGTTCATATAGTTGATATTAATAATGGTGCAAGGTTTGAAACTTATACTATTGCTGGAGAAAGAGGAACAGGTATGATTTGCTTAAATGGTGCAGCGGCAAGATGTGTACAAGTTGGAGATAAGATTATATTAATGGCTTACTGTGATTTAGATACAGAAGAGGTAAAAGATCACAAGCCTAAAGTTGTTTTTGTTAATGAAGAAAATAAAATTAGTAGAATAACTAATTATGAAAAGCATGGTCAACTTTCTGAATAATAAAATATTAAAGTAATTTTAGATAAGTATGATGAGTTTGAAATAATATTTTTTGGTTTAAATTCATCATATTTATTAATAATATTATATAATTATAAAACATTTATGTATTTTGAGTTGTTTTTAGATGGTTACAAAGTAGTAGAAAGCATATAGAAAATTAATTTAAAAAAATTTATAAAAAGTGTTGACATAATATTTTTACACTGATATAATAACAATTGTTCCGAGGAGAGATGGTCGAGTTGGTTTAAGGCACCGGTCTTGAAAACCGGCGTGCGTGTGAGCGTACCCAGGGTTCGAATCCCTGTCTCTCCGCCAGTAGCTTCTAGCAAATGCTAGGAGCTTTTTTTGTATACATATTTAAAAATATGGTAAAATAAAAATATAAAATAATTTTTATAAGTTGGGGTATATATGAATAAATTAGATGAAATATTAGAATATAATAAAATGTTTGTAGAAAATAAAGAATATGAACAATATAAAGCTACGAAGTATCCAGATAAAAAATTAGTAATATTATCTTGTATGGATACTAGGCTAACAGAATTATTACCTAAAGCTCTTAACTTAAAGAATGGTGATGCTAAAATAGTAAAAAATGCAGGAGCTACTATAATGCATCCTTTTGGAAGTATTATAAGAAGTATTATAGTTGCTATTTATGAATTTGATACAGATGAAGTATTGGTAATTGGACATAAAAATTGTGGTATGAGTAATATTGATGGAGAGGAAACTATCAATAAGATAATTAGTAGAGGAATCTCAGAAGTAACAATAGAAACATTAAGTAATTCAGGAATAGATATAAAGAAATGGTTACATGGATTTGATTCTGTAGAAGATTCAGTAAAAGAAAGTGTAGATTTAATAAAAAAACATCCATTAATACCTAAAGAAATAAAGGTACATGGATTAATAATGGATCCGGAAACAGGAAAATTAGAAGTGATAATTAAAGATAAATAGAAAAATAAAAAAAAATAAAAAATATGTTGACATAATCAATAGTCGTTGATATAATTAATCTTGTCTTGGAGAGATGGTCGAGTTGGTTTAAGGCACCGGTCTTGAAAACCGGCGTGCGTGTGAGCGTACCCAGGGTTCGAATCCCTGTCTCTCCGCCATAAGTGGAGAATTACTCAAGTGGCTAAAGAGGCTCCCCTGCTAAGGGAGTAGGCTGGATAAAACTGGTGCGAGGGTTCGAATCCCTTGTTCTCCGCCAAAAGCATCTAACTAATGTTAGATGCTTTTTTGGTATATAAAAAGAAAGTATAATTAGTAATAGTATATTAATTTATAAATAGATGAATTAATTCCATATTTTCAATAACTAATAATTGTAAACGTAATTTTTAAATGGTATACTTTAATAGTTAAAGTAGTATAACTTTTTAGTGGGAGGGTAATAAATGGAAAAAAAGTATGTTGTAGGTGTTGATTTAGGTGGAACTAAAATTTACACAGCTTTAGTAGATTTAGAAGGAAATATTATAAAAGAAAAAACAGTTGAAACATTAGCTCACGAAGGTGAACAAGCCGTTGTGGAAAGAATAGTAGATACTATAAATTATGTTATAGATGGAACTGATAAAAATTTAATAAAATCAATTGGAATCGGTTCACCAGGACCATTAGATGTAAAAAATGGTATTATAATTGAAAATTCAAATTTACCATTTAAGAACTTTGAAATAGTTAAAACTATAAAAGAAACTTTTAATTTACCAACTCATTTAGATAATGATGCTAATGTAGCAACATTAGGAGAGTTTATGTTTGGTGCAGGAAAAGGTACTGAAAACATGGTATTTATTACAGCTAGTACAGGAATCGGTGGAGGAGCCGTATTAAATGGTAAATTATTTAGAGGATCAACAGGAAACGCATTAGAAGTTGGACATATGACTGTTGCTACAGAAGGTCCAAGATGTGGATGCGGAAACTTAGGATGTGCAGAAGCTTTAGGATCTGGTACAGCTATTGGTAAGAGAGCTAAAGAAGCTGTATTAAGTAATGCTGTAACTTCATTAAAGAACTATGAGAATGTTACAGCTAAAGAAGTATTTAAAGAAGCTGCAAATGGAGATAGAGTTGCTAAGAATATATTAAACACTTCATTAACTTATCTTGGAATTGCTGTAGCTAATACAATAACAAACTTTGATCCAGAAAAAGTTGTTGTTGGTGGTGGTGTAGTTAATGGTGGAGATATAGTTATTGAAACTATAAGAAATGTTGTTGAAGAAAGATGTATGGCCGCATTTGTTGAAAATTGTACAATTGAAAAGGCTATATTAGGTGGAAAAGCAGGAGTATTAGGTGCTGCAGCTTTAGCTATCACTGAAAGATAATATATAGAAACTACAATATATAAGGAGATAATCTTTATATATTGTAGTTTTTTTTATTTTAGAATTTATAGTAATTAATAAATTAGCAATTAGTAAAACTTTTAAAATAATAGTATCATTAATTATGGGGAGGGATTAATGTGATTTATGGAGATAAAATATATTTGAGAGAAATATTGAAAGAAGATATTGATGAGGCTTATAATTTATGTTCAGATAGTGAAGTATTAAAATATAATGGTTATCAATATGGCGTATCATCGAAAAAATATATGGTGGAACATTTAAAATATCTCAATATACCTTCAAAAAGAAGTTATGTAATAATTAATAAGCCAGGAACTATAGTTGGAGTAATAACTTATTCAGAAGATAAATACTCAAGAAATGTTTATAATATTAGTTTAACTATAGGTAAAAAGTATTGGAGAAGGGGCTATGGAACAGATTCAATAAAAGCTATTTTAAAGTACTTATTTTTTAAAAGAAAAGCTCATAAGGTTGAGCTTGAAGTAGTTAGAGAGAATGAAGCTGCAGTGCTATGCTATAAAAAATGTGGATTCGTTGAAGAAGGGATACGAAGAAAGAAATATTATTATAAAGGGGATTATTTAGATACCATTGTAATGGGGTTATTAAAAGAGGAATTTAAAGTTTAAGGAGTTGGATATGGGAATTAGATTTATTTTTGGAAGAGCTGGTTCAGGAAAAAGCTATTATTGCTTAAATCAAATAAAGAAGAAGCTAACTAATGATAAAAATAATAAGTTAATAATGTTAGTGCCAGATCAATATACATTTCAAACTGAAAAAAAATTATTAGAGTATGTAGGAGAAAAATCATTGCTTAGAGCTGAAGTTCTAAGCTTTAAGAGAATGGCTACAAGAGTTTTTGATAAATGTGGTGGAAGAGCAATTAATGTAATAGAAGATTCGGGAAAGAATATGCTTATTTATAAATTATTAAAGGATAAAGGTGAGGAACTTAAATATTTTAATAGAATAAGTAAGCAACAAGGATTTGTAGGAATAGTATCAAAATCAATTACTGAGTTTAAAAAATACAATATTTCCGAGGAAATATTAAAGGAAAAAGAGTTAGAAATAGAAAATAAAGATTTAAAAGAAAAGGTAAGTGATTTAGCCTCTATTTATGAAACCTTTAATGAAAGTTTGCATAAGGGATATATTGATTCTGAAGATATACTATCTATTTTAGCTAAAAAGTTAAAGGAATGTGATTTATATAATGGTGCTGAAATTTGGGTAGATGAATTTACAACATTTACTCCGCAGCAATTAGAAGTATTAAAAGTATTAGCTAAACAATGTAAAAATGTGAACATTACTTTATGTAGTGATGGAGAAATTCAGTTTACTGAAGGTGAAACTGATATATTTGACGTAATAAAAAATACTGAAAATAGAATTTTAAAAATGATGCAAGAAAATAATATTTCATACAAAGAGCCTGTAAACTTAAATAAGAAAAATATTTATAGATTTAAAGAAAGTAAAGAGTTAGGACATATAGAAAAATATTTCTTTAATTATCCTTTTAAAATATATAAAGGTGAGTGTAAAGATATTAGATTATATAAAGCCAATAATAATTATTCTGAAATAGAATGGGTAGCACAAGATATATTAAAACTTGTTAGAGATAAAGGATATAGATATAAGGATATTGCTGTTGTTTGTAGAGAAATTGATAGTTACGATAAAATAACTTCAGTTATATTTAATGAGTACAATATTCCATATTTCCTAGATAAAAAAAGAGAGATTTTAAGTAATCCATTAGTAGTATTAATAATATCAGCATTAGAAATATTAGTTACGAATTGGTCTTATGAAAGTGTATTTAAATATGTAAAGAGTGGACTTATAACATTAGAAACAAATTTTATTGATAAATTAGAAAATTATATTTTAGCTAATGGAATAAAGGGATATAAATGGACTAGAGATTTATTAATATCTCAAGATGAGGAACTAACACAAGAAGAAATTGAAATATTTGAGTATATGGAAGAAATCAGACGACCAATAATTAATTTATATAATAAGATAAAAGGTGACGTTACGGTAAGAAAATATTGTACTGCTTTATATGAGTTTTTATTAGAAATAAATGCTTTTGAAACTATGGATAAATGGCTTGATGATTTTAATAATAAAGGAATGCAAGATAAAATTAAGGAATACACTCAAGTTCCAGCTATGGTAATGGATATGTTAGATCAAGCTGTAGAAGTATTAGGTAATGAAGTAATTGATTTAAAGACTTTTTCTAAGATATTAATATCTGGATTTGAAGAAAAAGAAATTGGTGTAATTCCTATGGCATTAGATCAAGTAAATATAGGTGATATAGCTAGAATAAAAGGTAGAGATGTAAAAGCACTTTATATAGTAGGAGCAAATGATGGTGTATTACCTTCTGCTAATAAAGACGAAGGGATATTATCTGATGAAGATAGAATTGAACTTAAAAGCATGGGCATTGAGCTTGCTAGTGATACAAGAAGTAGAGTATTTGAAGAACAGTTTATGGTTTATACAGCATTAACAATACCTTCTAATTATTTAATGATTACTTATCCAATGGCAGATTTTGAGGGGAAATCATTAAGACCTTCAATAATAATACCTAGATTAAAAAAGATTTTGCCTGGATTAAAGGAAGAAAGTGAGATATTTAATAGTAATTTATTTGATGATAAATATCATAATATAACTGCACCAGTACCAACATTTAATGAACTTATAGAAGCATTGAGAAGAGAATATGAAAAAGAAGAAATTGAGCCATATTGGGTAGAAACATTTAAATGGTTTGAAGAAAATGAAGAATTCAAAGATAGAACTAAGATTATTTTTAATGGATTAAATTATACTAACTTAGTTGAAAAGATACCAAGAGAAAAAATAAAAAGGCTTTATAGTAATGATAATGGAAGATTAATGTTTAGCGTTTCTAGAATAGAAAAATATGCTCAATGTCCTTTTGGTTATTATGTTCAATATGGATTAAAAGCTAAAGATAGAAAAGTTTATGAGTTTACTGCACCAGATTTAGGTTCATTTATGCATGATATATTAGATCAATTCACCAATAAAATAAGAAAAGAAAATATATTATGGGGAGATTTAACAAAGGATAAATGTGCTGAAATAGTTAATGAGCTTGTTAATAGTAAGCTTAGAAATGAAACTAACTCTATATTAAATAGTAATAAAAAGTATCAATATTTCTCAGAAAGATTTAAAAAGACTATTACTAAATCTGTAACAGTAATATCAGAGCAAATGAGAAAAGGTGAGTTTGATATATTCAAAAGTGAATTTGATTTTGGAGATTTCAAAGATTCAGACCCAATAAAATTAGAATTACCTTCAAAGGAAATAGTATATTTAAAAGGTAGAGTTGATAGAATTGATAAAGTTGATTTAAATGGAGAAACATATATAAGAATTGTTGACTATAAATCTGGTTCTAAGAGCTTCGATTTAAATGAGTTATATTATGGTCTTCAGATTCAATTATTGGTTTATTTAGATGCAATATTGAAAAACTCAAAGCAAATCTTAAAGACGCAATGTATGCCTGGTGGTATATTATATTTTAAAATTGATAATCCAATAATTAAGTCAAAGAAAGCTTTAACAGAGGAAGAAATTCAAGTTGAGGTATTAAAGAAGTTAAAGATGGATGGATTATTATTGAAGAATGTAGAGCTTGTTAAGTCCATGGATAGAGATATGGAAACATACTCACTTATAATTCCAGCTGCATTTAAAAAGGATGGAGATTTTACAAGTACTAGCTCTGTAGTTACAGAATCGCAGTTTGAATTATTAAGAAAATATGTTAATGATAAAATGATTGAAATATGCGAAGAAATGCTTAGTGGTGAGGTTAAAATAGAACCTTGTAAATCATCAAAAGTAACATATTGTGATTATTGTGATTATTCATCAATATGTCAATTTGATACTTCAATAAAAGATAATAAATACAAAATAATAGCAAAAAAGAAAAAAGATGATTTGTGGGATGCAATGAGTAATAAAGTAAAAATGGAGGATGGTGAATAGATATGGGAGCTACTAAATGGACTGATGAACAGCTTCAAGCCATAGAAACAAGAAGATGTAATTTACTTGTGGCGGCCGCTGCGGGTTCAGGGAAAACAGCTGTTTTAGTTGAAAGAATTATAAGAATAATAACTGATGAAAAAAATCCAGTAGATATTGATAAGCTTTTAGTTGTTACCTTTACTAGTGCAGCAGCATCAGAGATGAGAGAAAGAATAGCAGCAGCTATATCAAAGGCTTTAGAGAAAAGTCCTAACTCTAAAAATCTTCAAAGACAACTTACTTTATTAAGTAGAGCTAATATTACTACTATGCACTCTTTTTGCTTAGATGTAATTAAAAATTATTTTTATACTATTGATTTAGATCCTAGCTTTAGAATAGGTGATGAAACAGAAGCAACTTTAATGAAAAATGAAATAATTGAAGAGCTTTTTGAAGAGTACTATGAAGAAGATAATGAGGAGTTTAAAGATTTACTAGAAGCATATAGTGGGTCTAAAGATGATGAAAAATTAAAAGAAATGATACTTTCTTTATATAGATTTTCTATGAGTGGACCTTGGCCAGAGAAATGGTTAATAGAGAAGGCTGAAGCTTTTAATATTAGTACTTTAGAAGAACTTGATAAAAGTGAGTGGGTAAAGGTGCTAAAGGAGAGTTTAAGAGTTGAATTAAATGGATTCTTAAATATGTATAGAAAAGCTATTGAAATAATTAATGATACTGATGGGTTAGAGCCATATTTAGATGCTTTTAATAGTGATTATGACCATTTATTAAGGGCTTATGAAAGCTTAGATAGAGGTTTAAATGATATTTATATTGCTTTAAATTCTATTTCATTTATTAAGTTAAAGACAGTTAAGAAGAATCAAGTTTCTGATGAAAATGCTCAAAATTCAGTTAAGAGTATAAGAGATTCAGTTAAGAAAAAAATAAAATCATTAATTGAAAATACTTTTGAATTTACTCCTCAAGAAGCTTTAGATGGAATAATAGGTGTATATCCTTTTATGAAGACATTAGCCACTATAACTCTTGAGTTTTTAAAGAGATTTGATGAAAAGAAAAGAGAAAAAAATATATTAGACTTTAATGACTTAGAGCATCTTTGTTTAAAAATATTAATTGATAAGGATAAAAATAATAATATTGTGCCATCCAAGGTTGCAGAACATTTTATGGAGTTCTTTGATGAAGTATTAGTAGATGAATATCAAGATTCTAATAATGTTCAAGAAACTATAATAGATTTAGTTTCGAGAAGAAGATATGAAGAATCTAATGTATTTATGGTTGGAGATGTTAAGCAAAGTATATATAGATTTAGACAGGCAAAACCAGAGCTATTTTTAGATAAATATAATAGATATTCTTTAGAGGATGGAAGTAAAGATAGAAAAATTCAATTATATAAAAACTTTAGAAGTAGGAAAGAAGTTATAGAAGGCGTAAACTATATATTTAAGATGGTTATGTCTAATACAGTAGGTGAACTTGAATATACTAATGAAGAGGCATTGAACTTAGGTGCAAGCTTTACGGAAGTTACTGATGAAAAGTCAATAGTGGGCGGTGAAATTGAGCTTCACATATTAGATAAATCAGGAATTGTTAAGGAAGAAGAAGTTGAAGTTGTAGATGAAGATAGTGAAGGTGGAAATAAAGAAGAGGAAGAAGATATAGATGCTATTACTCTTGAAGCTAAAATTGTTGCAAAGAGAATAAAAGATTTATTTGAAATTAAGGATGGTAAAAAGTTTAAGGTATTTGATAAGGATACTAATGAATATAGAGATGTTAGATATAAAGATATAGTTATTCTTTTAAGAGCAACAAAAAATTGGGCAGAGATATTTTTAGATGAATTAGGATCTGAAGGCATTCCAGTATATGCTGATACTGGTAGTGGATATTTTGAATCCATTGAAATTAGAACTATAATGTCTTTACTTAAGATAATAGATAATCCACTTCAAGATGTACCTATGATAGCAACTTTAAAATCACCTATATGCGGATTTACTGCTGAAGAATTAAGTGACTTAAGATTATTAAATAAAGATTTATATTTTTATGAAATAATAAAAGAAGTTTATGAAGGCAATTATGAAGTAAATGAGGAGTTAAAGTTTAAGTGTGATAATTTTATTGAAAACTTAGATAATTGGAGAGAAAGAGCAATATATACTCCAATAGATGAATTCATATGGTATCTTTATATGGATACTGCCTTTTATGGATATGTTGGAGCAATGCCTAATGGAAAGCTGAGACAGGCGAACTTAAAAATTCTTTTCCAAAGAGCAAAGCAATATGAAAGCACTAGTTTTAAAGGATTATTTAATTTTATAAACTTTATTAATAAATTAAGAAAGTCTTCTGGAGATATGGGAAGTGCGAAAGTGCTTGGAGAAAATGAAGATGTAGTAAGAATTATGAGTATTCATAAGAGTAAAGGTCTTGAGTTCCCAGTAGTATTTACTAGTGGAATGGGTAAGCAGTTTAATTTAATGGATTTATCAAATTCTATTTTATATCATGAAGAATTAGGTTTTGGACCTAGTTACGTTAACTTAGAAACTAGAAATTCGTATTCAACTTTAGCAAAAGAGGCAATAAAGAAAAGAATAAGATTAGAAACTTTATCTGAAGAAATGAGAATACTTTATGTTGCATTTACTAGAGCAAAGGAAAAATTAATTATTACTGGAGCAACTAGTAATTTAGAAAAATCAATTAATAGTTGGATATCATCGGCTTCATTAGATGAGAATATAATTTTACCATCTGAAGTTCTAAAAGGAAAATCATATTTAGATTGGATTGCTATGGCTATGTGTAAACATACCTGTGGGGAAAAGTTAAGAGGGGTTACCGGTGCTACTAGAGACTTAATCACAAATGACTTTTCCACATGGAATATTAAATTCTGGACAAAAGACTTATTAACAGTGGATAAAAATTTAGAGCCTGTGGATAAAATTGAAGATGAAAGCCTGTTTATAACTTCTAAAAATGTTGTTGTTGATAAAGAAATAAGAAGAAGGCTTGACTATAAATATAAATTTATAGAAGGTGCAATGTTACCAAGTAATATTTCTGTTTCTGATTTAAAGAAAAAAGAATTTACTTATGGAGATGAGGTTCATGATACTGTAGAGGTATTTAAAGAAAAGGAAGTTTTAAAGCCTAAATTTTTAAAAGAAGAAAAGGGATTATCTGCAGCTGAAAGAGGAACTGTAATTCACTATGTTATGCAAAGATTGAATTATGATAGAGTAAGTACAATTGGTGAAATTAAAGCACAAATAGAAGAAATGGTATTAGACAATTCACTAACGGAAAAAGAAGCTTCTTCTGTATGGTATAAGAAAATATATAATTTCTTTAATAGTAAATTAGGAGAGAGATTATTAAAAGCTTATGAAGAAGGTAGATTAGTAAGTAGGGAATTACCTTTCTTTACTGAATTAAGTAGTGTAGAATATGATCCAGAATTAAATAAAGATGTCTATATAGATGAAAAGATTAGACTTCAAGGGATAATAGATTGTTTCTTTGAGGAAGAGGATGGAATAGTTCTTTTAGACTATAAGACTGATTATGTAGAAGAAGGAAAAGTTGATGAAATAATTGAAAGATATAGAACTCAGCTTAAGTATTATAAGGATGCTTTAGAGAAGATAACTGAAAAAAGGGTAAAGGAAAGTTATTTATATTTGTTTAGTATAGATGAAGAAATAAAAGTAGAAATCTAATTTTTAAAGTATGATATAGAGTGTATGCACCTAAAGTCTAAGCAATTATATTACTAGGCTTTAGGTGTTTTAATACTATTTATTGAAATATTTTTCCATCAATAACTCTTACAATTCTTGAACACTGTTTCGCAATATTATAGTCATGGGTTACAATAATAACAGTTTTTCCAGCTGCATTTATTTCAATAAGTAAGTCCATAATATCTTGTCCAGTTTTTTGATCTAAGTTACCAGTTGGTTCATCAGCAAGTATTATTTCAGGTTCAGTAACTAAAGCTCTTGCTATGGCAACTCTTTGTTGTTGACCACCAGATAATTTATTTATTTTTTTATCTTTAAGGTGAAATAATCCAACTTTTTTTAAATATAAAATTGATTTTTCTACTCTTTCTTTATTTGAAATTTTTCTATAAGTTAAAGGTAACATAACATTTTCTATTACTGTATATTGCTTTAAAAGTGCATAGTATTGAAATATGAAGCCAAATAATTTATTTCTTACTAAATTAGGTTTAGCTTTCATTAAATCTTTAACTTCTTTTCCTTCAATATAATAATTCCCACTAGACTGAACATCTATTAAACCTAGAATATTAAGTAAAGTGCTTTTACCAGAACCAGAAGGTCCCATAATAGCAATAAGCTCTCCTTTTTTAATAGATAAATTAATATTATCTAATACTTTAATTTCATTATCATAAACTTTAGATAAGTTTTTTATTTCTATAATATTAATCATTCTATTCCTCCAATTAATTCTTTAGGCTGAAATTTTTTAAGAACATTATAAATTACAAAACTATTAATAAGATTAAGTACGATTATAATAATGATACTTATTAAAAAAAATTCAAGGTTGAAATTTATATCAATATTTGCTTTTATACTTCCTGTTTGCATATTTTTGATATAATTAATATTTGATAAATAAGTAAATCCAATATTAGCTATTATAGCTATACAGCTTAATAGAATGTTTTCATAAGTAAAATTTAAAGCAATATTTTTTAATGATTCTCCTAATACTATCCGGATTCCTAACTCACGTTTTCTAAATATAATACATAATATATTTGAAATAATTAATCCCAACAAAGCAACAGCTAAAGCCATAGCAATATAAGGTAACCATCTTTTATTATAGTTTTGATTGTAATCCATAGTAGCTTTAATACTATCTTTAAAATTAACAAAGGTAAAATAGTCAGATTTAAAACTACTGGTAGATTGATCATTTAAATTAATAATATTATCATGTAATGGATATATAGACTTTGATGCTGGAGTTAAAAAACAATCCTTTGTAGTTAAATAAAGTGTTAAGTCGTTAGTATCAACTGGAAGATATTTATTAGATTTCATAAATCCTTTTATTATATATTTATTACCGTAATTATCTTCAACAGTATCATTAATGTTATAATCATTTTTGATTTTTTCACCCAAAATAATAGGAATAGTATCAAAACTTTCTGAATTAAAGTCATCATCTGAAAATCCTGGACCATATATTATTTTATCTTTAATTAAATCATAATAATTTTTATCAATTTCACAACCACTTAAGGAAAATTCGCTATCTATAAAGGGATTATCAGAGAAACCATAAGAAGAAAAACCATATATTGTACCTAAATTTTCTTCTTTAAGTTTGCTTAAAGCATCTGCATATAATTCACTATCATCAAGTAACTCATTAGATATTGGTTTAATTAAATATAAATTATTAATATTTTTTAATGCCCATTTATTATTAGAACTAATTATTATTCCAGTTGTGTACGTTCTAAATATAAAATAAGCAGTTGATAAAGTTAGAGTTAATAAAATTATTATTAAAATAGAGGTATTTTTCCTAATTTTTATTCCATAAAAAATATCTTTTAATTTAAACATATCCTACTCCTTTAATATTCCATTAATATCGCTTTTATTGGTAATTGGATAGATGTAAATCAATATTAATATAATTAAAATCAATGTAGCTAAAGGAACAAATAATAAGTTTCCTTTAAATATTTCCATAGGAATTACATCACTTTTTATTTCATATAGATCTAAAGTATATTGAATAATAAATGAAATAATACAGGATATTACAGTACAAATAAGTAATTTTATAAATTCTGAATAAACTATTTTAAAATTACTAGCACCTAAAACTTTCCTTAAATAAATTTCTTTCTTTTTAATATTATTGAAATAGCTAATAAATAATATTAAATTAATTAAACTTATTAATACTACTTTTAATGGATATATGACCCTAGAGTAAAAATAAGTATTAGGTACAAAGCAACTCTTAAAAAAAGTATATTTTTTATTAGATATATTTATATTTATTTTTTTATTTTTTTCTAACAAAAGATTTTTCAATGTTTCTATTTCATTTTTAATTTTTTTATTACTACATATTAGTAAGCTTAATTCACCTTCAGTTGTTGGTATAGCTTCATTAAGCTTATCTCTTTCACTATCATAATTAATAAAGTAATACTTAATATTTGGATGAAAATTCTCACTATCAACTTTACCAACTACAGTATTTTTTTGCTGATTAATTTGTATACTGTCACCTATACTATATGAATCATCACTAACTATAACATTAGAGGTGTTACTATCAAATTTATTACCTTCGGAAAGGGTATTATTAAATCCCTTATAATTTAAAACATAAACTTTAGAAAGTTCTCCTTCTAAAACAATATTAACAATATTAATATAATCATAATTATTTTTTGAATAATTACTTAAAGCTTCTAAATCTGAATTTTTAATATTATCTATTTTCATTTCGTAAATATACTTAGTATTATTGACTAAGTTACCTAAATCTTTGTAGTAATAGTCTAGGTAAGAACTGGTAGATAATGATGTTGCTAAAGTAAAAATTGTTAGTGAAAAAGTTAATATAAAAAAATAAAGCTTATTAGCTTTTATATCTTTTAATAGATAAATCATAGTATCCTCCATTAAAATATAAGTAATAAAACATAACATATATTAAGCATAACAACCCCAGAAATAAATAACAATAAATGTAAAGAAATATTAACATATTTTAAATTTTTACAGAAAATAAACTTAAATCATATTTTTAAAATTAATTTAAAGAAAATTCTTAGCTATTTCTAAAAGGTTTTCTTTATTATTTAAATTTTTATTATCTAAAACACTTTCTAATAAAGAGTTTAATATTTCACCAATAATTTTCCCAGGTTTAATATTTAAATGTGTCATTAAATCAGAACCAGTAACAGCTAAATCTTTTATGTAAAGTGGTTCCTTATTTTCAAGTATTAATTTTACTCTATCAGAAATATAATCAACTTTCTTTAAGAAAGGAATTGGATCCCATAGTGAAGTTATATCTGCTTTTTGAAGTTCAAAAAGTGTAAAGATGTTTCCACTTCCAACACGTCTTAATAACCTTTTAATTTCACCATCAGTAGGCATATAATTTACATCTAAAACTAAGTGATCATAAATAATTTTAGAAACCTTATCTATAGTATTATTGTCGAATTTAAGTCTTGATAATATGGGTTTACATATTATTGCACCCTCCTGAGCATGACCTGGGAAATAACAATGACCATTAGGTAATTGTTTTAATGTATTAAGTTTACCAACATCATGGAAAAGAGCTGATAATCTTAAAATTAAATCATTACTTGAAGTATTGTTTATTACATTTAATGTATGATTAAAAACATCTCTGTTATGATTATTACAAAGTGGTGTATATCCAATTAAACTATGAATTTCAGGAAGAATTATTTCTAATATTCCTGTATCTTTAAGTAAGTTTAAACCATCACAAGGATTAGCAGAAATTAGTATTTTACATAATTCATCTCTAATACGTTCAATACTAATATTTTTTATTAGTCTATAGTTTTCCTTTATAGCTAAATATGTTAATTCATCAATTTTAAAACCTAATTGACAACTAAATCTAATTGCACGTAACATTCTTAAAGCATCTTCTTGAAACCTCTTATTTGGATCTCCAACAGCCTTAATTATTTTATTTTTTATATCATCTATTCCATTAAAATAATCTATAAGACCTTCTTTGTTATTATAAGCCAAAGCATTAACTGTAAAATCACGTCTTGATAAATCTTCTTCTATATTTGAAACAAATTCAACAGATTCAGGATGACGATTATCTAAATAATTTCCTTCTGTTCTATAAGTAGTAACTTCTAAATTTTCATTATCTAATATAACAGTAACTGTTCCATGTTTTATTCCAGTTGGAATTGTTTTTTCAAATAGTGATTCTGTTATATTAGGTAGTGCAGAAGTAGTTATATCGTAATCTTTAGGTGTTAAACCAAGTAAACAATCTCTAACACATCCACCAACCATAAAAGCCTCATGATTGTTGTTATAAAAAGTATCTATAATAAATTGAACATTGTTAGGTATATTAATAATCATAAAAAATCATCCTTTAAAATAAGTATTATTAATATATTTTATCATAAAGACTATGCAAAAGGTTAGTGACAAAAAATTAAAGCTGTATATCAAATTTATATTTAAATAAGTTTGATATACAACTTTTAAATTTAATTAATTATTACTTTTGTACCAGCTTCTATATTATCATAAATCCATTTGGCATCATTTACTTTTAATCTAATACAACCATGAGAAGCTGGAGTTCCTAAAGTGTTGTCTACAACTTCACTTTGGTCTTCGTTATAGGGAACGGAATGGAACAAATAATCACCATAGAATTGAACCCAATACTTTCCGCCTTGTTGATACTTATCTGAAAAGAACCAATCTCCACGCTCACGAACATCAAAAACTCCAGTTGGTGTTTCTTCATCATCTATTCCTGTAGAACAAGTAAATGATTTAACTGTATCCCATTTATTCATAGTTCCTTTATAAACATATGTCATTTGTTCAGATAAGTTTACATATATTAAATAAGGAGTTAAACTTTCTACATTTAAAGTATTTATGTTGCTACTAGTAATTGATTGAAGTAATTGACTAGATGTTGAGGCTGAATTTTGACTATCATTAGCACCTATAGAAGCTAAATAATTTTCCTTAGATTCAGCTATGGAATTAATTTTATTGTTAATGTCCTCATCTTCTTCTGAAATTATAGTAGTATCTACATTAGATAATAAATTTATAGCTTTAGTATAATAATCATTTTTAGCTAACTCATCTGCTTCTGTAAAAAGATCATTTTTATAATCGGTGATACATTTTTCTATGTACTTAGTTGCATCACTATAGTATTTTGAAGAATCAGGTACCTTATTTAATAAGTTAATGGCTATAGAAAAATCTTTGTTATTATAATTATCTAAAGCTAAGTCTAAAATTGCTTTATAATCAGAATCATTTTCTGGAATATAAGTATCATCTAATGAAATTATTGCTTTATTTAATGATGAATCTAATATATTATAACTCTTAATTTCATTTAAAACTTCTATAGCATTTGATTTATTAGCCTCATTATCTAGAGCAGAATCGCACAAGTTTTTTACTAAAGATGAAAAATAAGTATTTAGGTCTTTATTTAAGTTTTTCTTTTTTAATTTTAAGTAAATATTGTCATCTGTAATAATTTCTTTTGCAGCAGTAAAATCATAATTATTAAATTTCGAGAAAAAGTCATCTGTAATTAAAGAATATTTATAATTTATATAGTAATTAACAGCAAATACTAGTAATAATCCCGAAAAAATAATTGTAATAAATTTAAATATATTTCTTTTAGGTTTTCTAAATAAATTTTTCAATTAAATACCTCCTTATGTTTTATTATTAATAATTGACTATTTCTTTAATTTTTAAACCTATAGTAAGCAAATTTACAAAAAGTACATAAGGAGATTTAGAAAAATATGTTATAATTAAAGGTGAAAAGCTAAATTAATATTTAATTTATTAATAACTAATTAGATTTATGGAGGAGTAATGAGCAATAAAATAAAAATGACAAATAAACTTATTTTTAGTATTAATCCTAAGAAATATGTTTATTTATATAAAGAAAAAATAAGTAAAGCATTTTTATATGTAATAGTACTTTCTTTAATTATTGGAGTTATTCAAGGAGCAATGACTACTGTAATTATTTCAAAATTAGAGAAAACTACAAAAATGATTTTAAGTCAAGATGAAGTTCAATTTGAGATGAAAGATGGAATATTAGATTTTAAGGCATCTCCTATAAAAGAAGAAGAAGGTCAAGCGTTATTATATATAGATACAGACCAGGGAGTAGAGGATTTAGAATCTCTAAGAAGTATTACTGTTCATAAGGATATAGTAACTGCAATACTTAAGGATGGATTTATGGTTAAGGTAGGATCAGAAAATATTACATATAAATATTCTGATTTAGGTTTAGATAAAGTAGATTTAGATAATAATTTTGTAATTTCAGTATTGGAAAGAGTTGCTATAATTAAGTATATAGTTATTCCAATTATGATAATTGTTAGTTTTGTACAGTTAATAATATATGCATTATTAATATCATTAGTAGGATTATTAAGTAATCTAATTACAAATAGAAAAATTGGGTATGGAAAAGTATTTAATCTTTCATTATATGCTGTTACATTACCAGCAATAATTAATTTAATATATCCAATTGGGGCATATTCTGTTTTAGTTGGTGGCATTATATTAATGTTTGGATTAAATTATATATCTTTTTATAATGAAAATTCAAATATAGAAAGCAATTAGTTAAATGTAAAAAATTTTAATTGTTGATAAATTATAATTTTTGTGTTAACATAGATTTGTTAACACTATGGAGCGTTAGTTAAACGGATATAACACGCCGCTACGGACGGCGCATTAAGGGTTCGATTCCTTTACGCTCTGCCATATAAGAACTGTTGAGTTTCAACAGTTCTTTTTTTGCATTATAAAATATTTATTGATTAAATTTAATTTTGCTAGGAAAACTAAGAATATAGTTTTAGTAAAGAGGTATTAAAAATATGATTAATATTTTAATAAGTCAAGTTGATGAACATAATGAAAGTAGTATCTTAGCAACAAAAGAATTTAATCCAGAAATGATTTATTTTATTGAGGATAAGCTCTACCAAGACAAAGCAAATACATTAAAAATTTATTATGAAAAAAACTTTAAAAATGTTAAGCTAGAAATTTTCGATGTTGAAGAAGGTAATAAAAAGGCTTTAGAAAAAATAATAGATAATGTAAAAGAAAAGAATATAATAGTAAATTTAACTGGAGGAAAAAGAATAAATTCCTTAATTTTATTAGATTTATGTATAAAAGAAAAACTTACAGCAGTATATATAGATATTAAGAAGCAAATTATGTATGAATTTAAAGATAATATAGCAATATATGAAAAAACTTTTGAAGATTTGGAGATTGATGATATTGTTAAGTCTTCTGGAGGAAAAATTGTTGAAGATTCTTCAGAATTATGTAATAAAAAAGATTTAATTTATTTTGCTGAACAAATATCTAATAATTTAGGGTTATGGCATAATTATAAACAAAAATTATATGAATCAAGTATATTTGAACATGATAGTAATGAACCTCAAAGAATATATATCCATACTCAAATATTAGAAAATGAAGAGATTAATTTATTAGATAAAATACTATCTAAACTTAAAGAAATGAATGAAATTAATTATAGGAAAGAAAAGGATAAAATAACTGTTAATTTTAATAATTATTATTTAAAAGCATTTATATTCAAAAGTGGAACATGGTTAGAAATAGAGATAAATAAATTGATTAATAGTATTGAAGAGGTGGATGAAGCAAAAAACGGTGTAATGTTTTTATGGAATGATGAAAATCAAGCTGTTAGAAATGAACTTGATGTTGTAGCAGTAAAAGATTCAGTTCCAATTTTTATTTCTTGTAAAGATAGTGATAAATATAATGAAATGGCATTAAATGAGTTAAATGTATATGCTGAGAAGTTTGGAGGAGAAAATTCTTATAAAATATTAGTGGCTACAAAAGAACCAATAAAATCTCCAGTAAGAACAAGAGCAAAAGAAATGGGCATTCATTTAATTATTTTTGATGGAAATGAAGAAAAATTTATTAAAGAAATTAAGAGTATAATAAATAACTAAAGTGCAAAGCACTTTAGTTAAATTTTTCTCCTATTTTTTCTCCCATATTAACTTTTGTTTCAAAACCAAAAGATGATTGAATAAGGATATCATCATCTATGTTTACAGTGTTTGGCTTAAAGAAAAGTATAGTAGTAGAACCACCAAACTTAAAGTATGATTTTTCATCACCCTTAGTAACTTTTTTATTTGCTTTATAGCTTTGAACTATAGATCCAACACAAGTTGCACCTACTTCTATAAGAATTACATCACCAAAGTTTTCAGAATGAAAAATAGACCATTCACGTTTATTTTGACAATATAATTTAGGAATTCGTTCTAAAGCTGTAGGATTAACAGAGTAATAATTTCCCTTAACTATATTTGATTTTTCTGCAACACCATTATCAATAAAATGTAGTCTATGATAGTCAGTAGGGCATAGTCTTAAAATTAAACAAGTACCACCATTATATTCATTTACAATAGCATTATCTTCTATTAATTCAGATAAGCTATAAGTAATTCCTTTTACCTGAATTAAAGAATTTATATCAATATTAGTATAAGCTAATAAACGTCCATCACCAGGTGAGATTAAGATATTTTTATCTTTATTAATAGGTCTAGCTTCTGGAGTAAGTTTTCTGATAAAAAAGTCATTAAAACTTTTAAAGTCTGATGGATCATCAGTAAATATATCAGTATTAATATTAAAGTTTTTAATAAATGAGTTAATTTTTTTTGTACTAAATTTACTATCGCAATAATTACCATATAATTTAGAAAAAAGCTTTCTTTTTATAAATAATTCAACAAAACTTTTACCTATTGGTGATTCATAAGCCCATTTTATGTAATTTCCACCAGCAACATCTTCAGTATCATATTTATTTGTTTGTCTATTATAAATTTGTATCATAATTTACCTCATATTAATCAATGTAATTAAGAAAAATATTATTATTTATTATAAAAGAAAATATAATAATATATTAACATATTTTCTTTTTAATAGTTTATTAACATTAATATAATAGAAAAATTATTTGAAACTATAAGGGTAAAACTATAGAATAAATTTATATGAAATAGTTTATTAGGTTGTGGAAGGTGATATGAGATTGGAAATAAAAATAATAAATTCAACTATAGATATCTTTAGAGAAAAAGGCGTTAAATTTACAATGGATGATATTGCTAACAAATTGGGAGTTAGTAAGAGAACACTTTATGAAAATATAAATAGTAAGGAAGTATTATTAAGTTTATTGGTTGATGAGGTGTTTGATTCAATTAAACAGCAGGGACAAGAAATAATTGCAGATAATAGTATAGATGATTTAGACAAGTTAAAGAGATTATTAACAATAATCCCAACTTCTTATAATACTATTGATTATACCAAAATACATGAAATAAAGAAATTTTATCCTAATATTTATGAAAAAATAATTAATAGATTAGATATATGTTGGGATCCAACAGAAATACTGATAAATAAATGTATTCAAGAGGGATTAATTAAAAAAGTAAATTTAAATCTTATGAAAAGTGTTCTAATTGGTAGTATTAGAATTTTAATTGAAGATGATAATTTACATAAAGAAAAATTAGATTATAAAGATACCATGAGAAATATTGTAGATATAATGTTTGATGGTTTAGTAATTAAATAAAGGAGCCAGTAATACTAGCTCCCTTTTATTATTCACCGAATTTTTCTAAGAATTCGTCATATGTCATAGTTCTATCAAAGATAGATCCATCATCATTTATTCTTATAATTCTATTTGCAACTGTTTGAACGAATTGGTGGTCATGAGAAGCAAATAATACATTACTGTTATAGTCCTTTAATCCGTTATTTACAGCTGTAATTGATTCAAGGTCTAAGTGGTTAGTAGGACCATCTAAAATTAATACATTTGCGCTAGAAAGCATCATTCTAGAAAGCATACATCTAACCTTTTCTCCTCCAGATAATACGTTAGCTTCTTTTAAAGCTTCTTCTCCAGAGAATAACATTCTTCCTAAGAATCCTCTGATATAACTTTCAGATTTTTCTTCAGAGAATTGTCTTAACCAGTCAACTAAGCTTAATGTACAATCGTTAAAGAATTCAGAGTTATCTTTAGGGAAGTATGCTTTAGTTATAGTGATACCCCATTTGTATTCACCAGCATCTGGTTCCATTTCTCCATTTATTATTTTAAATAAAGTTGTAATTGCAATTTCATTTCCTACAAAAGCAATTTTTTCATCTTTATTTACTCTGAAGCTTACGTTATCTAAAACTTTAACGCCATCAACAGTTTTAGATAATCCTTCAACTACTAATATATCATTACCAACTTCTCTTTCAGGTTTAAATCCAACGAATGGATATCTTCTGCTTGAAGGCTCTATATCGTCTAAAGTAATTTTTTCTAATAACTTTTTACGAGATGTTGCTTGCTTTGACTTAGAAGCATTAGCACTAAATCTAGCGATAAAGTCTTGTAATTCCTTAATTTTTTCTTCTTTTTTCTTATTTTGGTCCTTAGCCATTTGAGTAGCTAATTGGCTTGATTCATACCAGAAATCATAGTTACCAACATATAGTTTAATCTTACCGAAGTCAACGTCAGCCATGTGAGTACAAACTTCATTTAAGAAATGTCTATCATGTGATACAACTATAACTGTACCTTCAAAGTCACCTAAGAAAGATTGAAGCCATTTAATTGATTTAATATCTAAGTGGTTAGTAGGCTCGTCAAGGATTAATATTCCTGGGTTACCGAATAAAGCTTGAGCAAGTAATACTTTAACTTTTTCAGCACCAGTTAATTCTGACATTAATTTATAGTGTGCATCAGTTCCGATTCCTAAACCTTGTAATAAAGATGATGCTTCAGATTCAGCTTCCCAACCGTTTAATTCAGCAAATTCACCTTCTAATTCAGCAGCTTTAATTCCATCTTCATCTGAAAAGTCAGGCTTAGCATATAAAGCATCTTTTTCTTTCATTATAGTATGTAATCTTTCATTACCCATTATAACTGTTTCTAAAACAGGAAATTCATCATATTTATAATGGTCCTGACTTAAAACAGACATTCTTGTATTTGGAGCAATTATAACTTCACCAGTATTTGGTTCAACTTCTCCAGATAATATTTTTAAGAATGTAGATTTTCCAGCTCCGTTAGCACCAATAACACCATAGCAGTTACCAGGAGTAAACTTGATATTAACATCTTCAAATAATTTACGAGACCCGTATCTTAAACTTACATTTAAAACATTTATCACTCAACATACCTCATTTCATTTCTTATTCTCCCGATATTATAACATAAAGTTTTTATCTTTTCATGAAAATATAAAATATTGAGAATGTGAATTAGTTAAGATTCTTCATAATTTAAGTATTAGTTAAATATAAAGAAAGAGTTATGGCTAGCAGATTTTTTATTTGCTAATGCTATAACTCTATTTTAAAGAAAATATTAAACTAAATATTCATTAAATCTATCATAAAATTTTATTTATATTACGTAAGTATATACACAAATAAAATGACTTAAACTACCAAGTAATATAAAGATATGGAATATTTCGTGAAATCCCCAATTACCTATAGTTAATTTTTTAGATTTAGTTGCATAAATAACTCCTCCAATTGTATAAAGAACACCACCAAGAACTAACCAAAATAAACTTATTCCAGGTAAAATAGCAGCTAAAGGTTTAAGCATAAACAAAGCAGCCCATCCCATTCCAATATACATTGCACTATCAACCCAACAAGGGCAATTAAACCAACAAAGCTTAAATATAATTCCTGCAACAGCAAGAGTAATCATTATTACAAACATTGTAATGCCAAACTTGCCTCCAATAGAAAGCAAACAGAATGGAGCATAAGATCCAGCAATTAAAACAAAAATCATTGAGTGATCAAGCTTTTTAAATGTATTAATTACCTTGTCATTAGACATTATTCCATGATAGGTTCCAGAAGTTGTATATAAAAGAATTAAACTAATTCCAAAAATAGTTACAGATAATATTGCAATACTAGAAGAATTTGAAGATATAGATTTAATTAACATTGCTATTAAAGCAAGTAAAGATAAGCCAGCTCCAGCAAAATGAGTAATAGAGTTAATAGGTTCTCTTAATTTTTTATACATATAGAAAAACACCTCCCAATTCAATATGTAGTTATTAAAACTATATGATATTATATTAATATTATTTATTATATGTGCAAAAGAGTCAAAGTTTATAATAGGTGATTTAAGGGAACTATCATTAATTACATTAAATATTCTTGCAAATATTAGTAAATACTATTATTATTAAATATAGAGATTGTATGATATAGTTTTAAAAACTACATGGAGGATGCTATGGATATACTAGAAACATTAAATAGTTTGCAATTAGAAAGTAATATAAGGTTAGATGAAATACCAGAAATAGATTTATATATGGATCAGGTGATACAGTTATTTGAATCGAAGTTAAGTAATCAAAAAAGGAACGAAGATGAAAAGATACTAACAAAAACCATGATTAATAATTATGCTAAAGGGAAATTATTATTACCAATAAAAAATAAGAAATATTCAAAAGAGCATATAATATTAATGTCTTTAATTTATAATTTAAAAGGGGCATTATCTATTAATGATATAAAGCTTTCTTTAGATGAAATTATAAATAAATCAGTAGAGGAAAATTATCCATTAAGGGAATTATATTCTTGCTTTTTAGAAGAATGTGTAAATGATGAAAGTAATTTTAGAGAGGATGTTATTAATAAGATTAAAAATATAAATAATAAAATTGATAAAAATAAACTATTAAATAGTGAGTTTGAAAAAAGATTTTTACTTTTATGTTCTTTAGTAAATATGAGTAATATGTATAGAAGGATGAGTGAGAAATTAATCGATGAGTTTTTCACTGAACAGGAGTAGTATATGAAAAATGCAAGTGATTTAAAAAGAGAACTAGATAGAATAAATGGACGAGGATATAAGTCATATAAAGATTTAGAAGGACAATATAAATTTCATAACTATATATTAAGCATAGATCATGTTCAAGGAGATCCATTTGCATCACCATCAAGGGTTAGAGTAATAGTACAAAGTAGAGTTAATAAATTTCCAGGGCAATTATTTGATGTAAAATATAAAAAAATTGCATTAAGTGATTTTTTAACTAGATTGTTTAGTAAAAATATATATAAATATGGTGAAAAAATATTTGGTTCAGGTAAGAGTGGGCTTTTAGAAATAAGTAGATGTCCTCAACAAATATTAGAAAGAACTTCAATAGTGATAGATAGTGAAAAAATCGAAGCAAGATTTTATGTAGGTTTTCCTGCAAGGGGAAGAAGTGTATTGTCAGCTGAATTAGAAAAAATATTATTTAATATTTTACCTAACATAGTAGAGAATACTTTAATTTATACTAACATAAATAATAAAGCTTTAGAGGAAAGAATAAATTTAGTTCAAGATCAAGAATTTATTAGAGGTGAACTTAAAAAGCGAAAATTAGTTGCATTTGTAGCTAATAATTCTACTTTGCCAAGAGAAAGTGGAGTTTCACAAAAACCATTAAAGGATGGAAAGAAATTTATATCACCTAAGGAATTAGAAATAGAGTTTAATACACCAAATAGAGGAACTATAAAAGGAATGGGAATACCAGAAGGAATAACACTTATAGTTGGTGGTGGATATCATGGTAAATCAACATTACTTAGAGCATTAGAACTTGGAGTATATAATCATATTGAGGGTGATGGTAGGGAATTTGTTATTACTGATGATAGTGCTTTAAAAGTTAGAGCTGAAGATGGAAGAGCAATAACTAAAACAGATATATCATTATTTATAAATAATCTGCCTAATGGAAAAGATACAGTTAAGTTTTATACAGAAAATGCAAGTGGAAGTACATCTCAGGCAGCTAATATTGTTGAAGGAATTGAAAGTGGAACAAGAGTATTTTTAATAGATGAAGATACTTCAGCAACTAATTTTATGATTAGGGATAATATTATGCAACAGCTTGTGGCAAAGGATAAAGAACCAATAACTCCATTTATTGATGTTGCAAGAAGTCTTTATAATAAAAAAAGTATATCAACTATATTGGTTGCTGGGAGTTCAGGAGACTTTTTTGATATTGCAGATTTAGTTATTCAAATGGATAATTATGAACCATTTGAAGTTACAGAAAAGGCTAAGTCTTTAATTAAAGAAAATAATGAACATAGTAAAGATTTAGATATTAATATAAATTTTCATAGAGTAATACTTAAGGGAACTATAGAACCTGGACCAAAAGGGGTTAAGATAAAAACTTTAGGAAAGGATGGACTTTCTATCAATAGAGAGAATATAGATTTAAGAGCTGTTGAGCAGATTGTAGATGCTGAGCAATTAAATACTATAGGTGCAATAATGAAATATGTTGAAAACAACTTAATGGGAAAAAACTTAACTTTAATTGAAATTACAGATAAAATAATTAATCAAATAAATAATAATCTTATTAATATTGATAATACAAAAGGTGGATATGGAAGTTTAGCTACTGTAAGGAAACAAGAATTAATAAGTGCCTATAATAGATTTAGAAAACTAAAAATTAAAAATTAATTACAAAATTTATTTTAAATTAAATAAATTTTTAAAAATGTAAAAAATAACTAGAATATTTTTAGAAGATGTGGTAATATTAACATTGTAAAGTAAATAATTTACAATGGCTTGTTGGTCAAGAGGTCAAGACGTCACCCTCTCACGGTGAAATCAGGGGTTCGATTCCCCTACAGGTCACCATATCAATGATTTAGGAGTTAAACATTATGTTTACTCCTTTTTTTATTTAAACTAAAATAAGCTGCCTTAAAAAGACAGCTTAAGTATTTTAATAAATAAAATTTGCAATTAAAACTATAACAGGTAAAGTTATTAATGTTCTTTCTATAAATATTACAATCAGTTCTTTTATGTTTACTGGAATCTTTGATCCAAGTAAAACACCACCAACTTCAGACATATATATAAGCTGAGTTACAGATACTGCAGCAACTATAAATCTTGTCATTTCACTAGTTATTGTTGTTGAAGCAACAACTGAAGGTAATAGCATATCAGCAAAACCAACAACTAATGTTTGAGAAGCTTGAAGAGCTTCAGGTACTTGTAATAAATGTAGTATTGGAACAAATGGTAATCCTAAAATTTTAAATACTGGAGTATAAGTAGCTATTATAAGAGCTATTGTTGCCATACACATAACAACAGGAAGAACTCCAATCCACATCTCTAAAACATTTTTAGTACCTTCAGCAAAGAATTCACTTATACTAGAGTTTTTTCTTGCTTTTATTATGGCCTGTTCATATCCCCACGATAAAGCAGTATATCCTTCAGGAATAGATTCATCTAATTTTTTAGTTTTACCATTGTAATAAGTATCTTTCTTTTTTGATAATGGATAAATTCTTGGAACTATTATTGCTGCAACTATACCAGCAAATGTAACAGTTAGATAGAATGGTACAAACATATTTCCAAGTCCAACGGTATTTATTACGATTAAACTAAATGTAATTGAAACTGCAGAGAATGTAGTACTTATGGTAGCAGCCTCTCTTTCAGTATAAAATCCATCTTCATATTGTTTGTTAGTTAACATTATCCCTAAGGTACCATCACCTAACCAAGAAGTAATACAGTCGATTGATGAACGACCAGGTAACTTAAATAATGGTCTCATTACTTTTGTCAATAAAGCACCAAAAAACTCTAGTAATCCAAAGTTAAGCAATAATGGTAAAAATAATCCTGCAAATAAAAATATAGAAAATAATACAGTTAAAAGATCATGTAATACAAATGAACCAGTATCTAAACTTATTATCATTTCAAGCCCTATTTGAAATGCTGCAAGAACACCAAATATTCCGCCAATAACTCTAGATGTTAACCATAAAGGTGTAGTATTAAAAAGTGAGTTTAATAGTTTATTATTAGTGATAAACTTAGGTTTAAATAATGTAGTTACTAAACTAAGTATAGCTGATATAACTAGTGTTCCAGTAATTATATATACTAGATATTCACCAAGAAAATCTACTAACATTCCAGAAAGAATAGCAATTGGAATTGTTACATCACCTTCGTGTTTTATTGGAATTATGAATAATAAAATACCAATTATAGAAGGAATTATAAACTTTAAATTATCTTTTAAGGTAATTTTATTATTAAATGGTTTAAATTTTGAAATTTCCATTTTGTCTCCTTTGTATTTATGAATATAAATTTTTATAATTATTCATCTACGTTCATTTTAAATAGAAGAATATTAAAAATCAATACTTTTTATGCATAAAAGACTAGGAAAAGCTTGTAAAATTTAATTTTTATGCAAAACTATTAAGTTTTATAAAAATTTTATTCAATTTTATAGTTGAAAATCGTTTTAAAAGGAATATAAGGGGATAAATGTAAAGATAATTTTTATGGTAAATAGCAATAAAGATAATTATAATATAAAAATAACAAGATAAGATTAGGGAGATGAGTGAAATGGATTATAGGGAGCAAATAACAGAATGTAATAGAATAGTAGTTAAAGTAGGAACATCTACTCTTACTTATAATAATGGAAATATAAATTTAACAAGAATAGAAAAATTAACAAGAGTGTTATCAGATTTAATGAATTCAGGAAAAGAAGTAGTACTTGTTACATCAGGAGCTGTTGGTGTTGGGGTTAATAAATTAAAATTAAAAGAAAAACCAACTAGTATAAAAGAAAAACAAGCTGTAGCAGCAGTAGGTCAATGTGAACTTATGCATATATATAGTAAATTTTTTGGAGAATATAGTCATATTGTTGGTCAAGTTCTTTTAACAAGAGATGTTGTTGAAGATGATCATATAAGAGAGAATGTTGTTAATACATTTGAAACTTTATTAGAAAATGGAATAATACCAATAGTTAATGAAAATGATACTGTTGCCATAGATGAAATAGAAAACATAGTTAGATTTGGTGATAATGATAATTTATCTGCTATAGTTGCACAATTAGTATCGGCTGATTTGTTAATTATATTATCAGATATAGATGGATTTTATGATTCAGATCCAAGAAAGAATCCAAATTCTAAGCTTATAAAGACTGTAGAAGAAATTACACCAGAATTAGAAGCATGTGCTGGTGGAGCTGGAAGTTCACTTGGAACTGGGGGAATGGCTACAAAGTTAACTGCGGCAAAAAGAGCTATAAATGCAGGCTGTAATATGATATTAGCTAATGGAGATAATCCGTCAATATTATTAGATATTACTGAGGGAAAAGAAATTGGAACATTGTTTATAAAAAAATAATTATAAGAGGGGAGTTAAAGAATAATGAGTGAATTAATTATTAAAGGAAAAAAATCTAAAGAAGTTTCTTTTATATTAGGAAATTTAAGTACAGGGGAAAAAAATAAAGCCTTAAATACAATGGCAGATTTTTTAGTTAATAATAAAGAAGAAATTATTAATGCAAATAAAATAGATTTACAGGCAGCGGTTGAGAAGGGAACATCTAAATCTATGCTTGATAGATTAACATTAAATGAAGAAAGAATAGAAGGTATGGCTAATGGATTAAGACAAGTAGCAGCGCTTCCAGATCCTGTTGGGGAAGTTTTAGGAATGTGGAATAGACCTAATGGGTTACAAATAGGACAAAAAAGAGTTCCTTTAGGAGTTATAGGAATAATATATGAAGCAAGACCAAATGTAACAAGTGATGCCGCAGGGCTTTGTTTTAAAGCTGGAAATACAGTTATTTTAAGAGGTGGAAGTGAGGCTATTAATTCTAACAAGGCTATAGTTAAAGTTTTAAGAGCAGGCCTTAAAGCTGTAAGTCTTCCAGAGGATGCAATTCAATTAATAGAAGATACTAGCAGAGAAGTTGCAACTGAAATGATGAAATTAAAAGAATATATAGATGTCTTAATTCCAAGAGGTGGAGCAGGACTTATCCAAGCTGTAGTTAAAAATGCAACTGTACCTGTAATTGAAACTGGAACAGGTAACTGTCATATATATGTTGATGAATATGCTGATTTTGAAATGGCTAAAAATATAGTATTAAATGCAAAAACTTCAAGACCATCTGTATGTAATGCAGCTGAAAAGTTATTAGTTCATGAAAAAATAGCTAATGAATTTATGCCAATAATTTTAAGTGCCTTAAAAGAAAAAGAAGTAGAAGTAAGAGGAGATGAATCTTCTATTGTTTATGATTCAACAATAATAAAAGCTAATGATGAAGAATGGTATAACGAATATTTAGATTATAAAATTGGGTTAAAGGTAGTTAAGAGTATAGATGAAGCTATTAATATAATCAATGAGTTTGGTTCAGGGCACTCTGAAGCTATAGTTACTAAAGATTATGCAAGTTCACAAAAGTTTTTACAAAAGGTAGATGCAGCAGCTGTTTATGTAAATGCATCAACTAGATTTACTGATGGTGAAGAGTTTGGCTTTGGAGCAGAAATAGGAATTAGTACTCAAAAGCTTCATGCAAGAGGACCTATGGGACTTAAGGAACTTACTACTATAAAATATATTATTTATGGAAATGGACAAATTAGATAAATGAAGAGAATAGAGAGTTTTATAAGTGAAAGTCCAAATTTTAATTTGGGTACTTGAACTTACTCCTATGAGTGAAGCGAATAGAGAGTTTCATATAATAAAAGGAGGGAGAACATTATGAATTTCGAAATAAAGAAGTTTAATGAATTAACAGTTGATGAGATGTATGAAATTTCAAAATCAAGATTCGAAGTTTTTGTTTGCGAACAGGAAATTACTGAAGAGCAGGACTTTGATGATAAGGATAAGGTATGTCATCATGTAATGTTAAAGGAGAATGGAAGAGTTGTTGCTTACAGTAGAATTTTACCTAAGGGAATTGGATATGAGAATATCTCAATAGGTAGAGTTTTAGTGCTTAGTAGCCATAGAAGAAAAGGTATAGCACAAAATATGATGAAAGCATGTTTAGAATTTATTAAAAATAATTTAGATGAAAATGTAGTTGTATTATCTGCGCAGGAGTATGTAAAAGAAATGTATTCAAGTGTAGGATTTAAAGTTATATCTGATACTTATAATGAAGTAAATATTCCTCATGTTAAGATGAAAATAGAATTATAAAAAATAGTGTACAAATACAGAAGGCAATACATATCATATAGTAGTATAAATAGTCGAGAAGGAATAATATATGGCCTATGTATTGATTTTTTGTTTAATAATAGTACTAATTGTTCTTGAGATTTTAGTATCAATGGATAGATATGGTCAAAGGTACATTTTAGACATGAAAGATCTTCCGATAGATTGTGATGCAGTAATTGTTTTAGGTGCTGGAGTAAGGCCGGATGGAAAGCCATGTGATATATTAGTAGATAGGTTAGATACTGGTGCTAAAGTATATGTAAGAAGAATTAGTAAAACAATTTTATTGACTGGAGAGAATAGTGGAGAAAGTTATAATGAGCTTAAGGTTATGAAAAATTGGATTATGAATAATTATACTGAAGTAAATGTAAAAGAACAGGATTTACTTATTGATAATTGTGGATTTTGTACATTTGATAGTATATATAGGGCCAAAACTATATTTAATATAAAAAGTGCAATAATATCAACAAATAGATATCATTTACCTAGGGCTATATATATTGCAAGAAGACTAGGTATTGATGCTTATGGTATTGCTTCTGATATGAGAGAATACGATAGGATGAAAAAATATAAAAGAAGAGAGTTATTAGCACAAATTAAAGATTTCTTTTTATGCCTTATAAGGATACATTAGTATGTATCTTTATAAGGTTATTTTTAATAGTTTTATTATTTTCTTATGGCATTAATTTAATTACTGCTATAATTATTAAAAACAAAGTATAATTTTTTTGTTATAAAAATAAAAGATAAATTAGGAGAGCATTATGACTAATAATGAAATAAGATATACTCTAATAACAGGTGCATCAGCTGGAATTGGATATGAATTAGCTAAGTTATTTGCAAGGGATAGACATAATTTAATCTTAGTTGCTAGAAATAAAATTAAACTAGAATCTGTAAAGACTGAATTATCAAAATATAATGTAGATATAAAAATTTTGGCATTAGATTTATCAAAGAGTGAAGACATTAAAAATATATTTAATTATGTAGAAATAAATAAGTTAAGTATAGATATTTTAGTAAACAATGCTGGTATAGGAACTTTTGGAGACTTTAATGATATTGAATGGAAAAAAGAAGAAGAATTAATAGATATAAATATAAAAGCATTAACACAATTAACAAAATATTTTTTACCTAAAATATTAGAATATAAAAGTAGTGGGATTTTAAATGTTGCTTCTACTGCAGCTTTTTGTTCAGGTCCAAGAATGGCTACATATTATGCATCAAAGGCATATGTTCTCAACTTAACAGAAGCTATATATGAAGAATATAAAAAGACAGGAATAAAGATATCATGTCTTTGTCCAGGACCAGTTAAGACTAGTTTTCAAGGGAAGGCAGGTATTAAAAAGAGTGAGGCTGCTAAAAAGTATTTAATGGATGCAGAAGAAGTGGCAAGGATTTGTTATAAAGATTTTAATAAAGGAAAGCTTATTATAATTCCAGGAAAGAAAAATAGGTTATTAGTTAAGGGAAATAAGTTTTTGCCTAGAAGTATTTCAAGAAGAATAGTACTAAAAACTAATAGAAAGTAAAGGAGAAAAAGATGGGGATTTTTGATGGATATTTATTAGTTTCTGATATGGATGGAACTCTCTTAAATAGTAAGGGAAAATTATCAGAAGAGAATAAAAAAGCTATAGAGTATTTTGTAGATAATGGGGGGGAATTTACTTTAGCTACTGGACGTATGTTGCCTTCTATAAAAAGGCATATTCATAAAATGAAAGTTACGCTTCCTGTTATTATGTATAACGGAACAAAAGTATATGATTTTAATAATGATAAAGTAATTTGGGAAAAGTTTTTAGAGGAAGAGCGAAAAGAAATAATTAAGGTAGTTAATGAAGTTAGTCCAAATGTAGGAATAGAAATATATAGTGATGAGGTAGTGTATATTTATCAATCATGTAAAAGGACAGAAAGATTTAACAAATTAGGTTATGACGTAATTTATGATATTGATAATAGTATCTGGAATAAGAAATGGACTAAGGCTTTAATTGTAGGGGAAAAGGAAGAATTAGATTTTGTTGAAACATATCTAAGAGAAAACTATGGAGATAAAGATATTGTAAGAAGTTCAGATGTATATTTAGAAGTAATACCAAAGGGCATATCAAAAGGACAAGCTTTAAAAGAGTTAGTAATACATAAAGGACTTGAGGAATTTAAAATAATTTCTGTTGGGGACAATATGAATGATGTTGAACTATTAGAAGAGGCTCACTATGGATTTTGTATATCTAATGGAAGTGAAGAACTAAAGAAAAAATCAAAACACATAGCACCAAGTAATGATGACAATCCAATAGAATTTATAGTAAAGTGGATTCAGAAATTAAAATAATAATGAAAATACAAGTTTATTAAATATTCTATAAAAGTATAATTATAAAACATACAGTTAAATTTTTGAAGTAAAGGTATTGAATTAACTAATTATACAGAAAGTGATAAATAAGACTATTTTATTCTTGACATTAATTCATGTGCCATATAGAATAATATACAAAGATATAGAATAAATAAATTAGTTAAAAAGTACACTTTAAATTGGTCCAGAGAGGCCAGAAAGGAGTATGTAGGTATGTTATACGTAAATAGCAATAGTTACATCGATTTATCAAAGGAATTTTCTAAAGTTAATTTTAAATATTATAAGGATAGTATGGAGAGATTACATAGTTAAATGTCTCCCTACTATCCTTTTCTGTTATTTTCATTAAAATACAGTGATTGAATAGATAAAATATATTTAAGATTGAAGAGCTTTTAGAAAGTGTATTTTTAGCTGTTATATATATAAATTGCAGGAGGGCTAGGAATGAAAGCAAGGCTTATATTAGAAAATGGTATGACTTTTGAAGGTAAGGCATTTGGATACTTAAAAGATAGCGTAGGAGAAGTTGTATTTACAACTGGAATGACAGGATATCAAGAGGTATTAACAGATCCATCATACTATGGTCAAATTGTTACTATGACATATCCGTTAATCGGGAACTATGGAATTAATTTAGAAGATAATGAATCTGATACACCAAAAGTAAGAGGATTTATAGTAAGAGAAAAATGTAGTTTCCCAAATAACTTTAGATGTGAAATTGGGTTAGAAGATTATTTAAAACAAAATAAAATAATTGGATTAGAAGGAATAGATACAAGAGCTTTAACTAAAGTATTAAGAAATAATGGGACAATGAGAGGAGTAATTTCATTAGAACATGAAACTTTAGAAGAAGTTAAAGAAAAAATAAGTGCTTTTTCAAATAAAGAAGCAGTTAGTATAGTTTCAACTAAGGAACCATACACAATTGAAGGAACAGGAAAGCATGTTGCAATAATGGATTTTGGTATAAAAACTAATATAATTAGAAATTTCAAAAAGAGAAATTGTAAAATAACAGTTTTCCCAATGACTGCTACTGCAGAAGAAGTATTATCAGTAAATCCTGATTTAGTATTTTTATCAAATGGCCCTGGGGATCCAGAGGATTTAACAGATGTAATAGAAAATGTTAAAAGAATAGTTGGAATTAAACCTATAGTTGGAATTTGTTTAGGTCATCAATTATTAGCATTAACTTTAGGTGGAACTACTACTAAATTAAAGTTTGGACATAGAGGATGTAACCATCCAGTTAAAGACTTAGAAAGAAATAGAGTTCATATTACTTCTCAAAATCATGGATATGTAGTTGATGAATTACCAGAGGGTGTTGTAGCAACTCACTTAAATATCAATGACGGAACAGTAGAAGGTATGAAACATACAACTTTACCAATATACTCAGTTCAATTCCATCCAGAGGCTGCAGCAGGTCCAAAGGATAGTGAATATATATTTGACAGATTTATGGAATATGCACTATAGGAGGGTTTAGAAAATGCCATTAAATAAAGATATTAAAAAAGTTTTAGTTATAGGATCAGGACCAATCGTTATCGGGCAAGCTGCAGAGTTTGATTATTCAGGAACTCAGGCATGTCAAGCATTAAAAGAAGAAGGAATAGAAGTTGTATTAGTTAACTCTAATCCAGCTACTATTATGACAGATAGAGAAGTTGCGGATAAAATTTATATAGAACCATTAACATTAGAATTTGTTGAAAAAGTAATAGCAAAAGAAAGACCAGATAGCTTACTTGCTGGTATGGGAGGTCAAACAGGGCTTAACTTAGCAGTTGATTTACATGATGCAGGAATACTAGAAAAGTATGATGTTAAAGTTATAGGAACATCAATAGCTTCTATCAAGGAAGGTGAAGATAGAGAGTTATTTAGAGATATGATGCACAGAATAAATGAGCCAGTTATTACATCTGAAATAGTAACTGACATGGAAGCTGGTATGGCCTTTGCAAATAAAATTGGTTACCCAGTTATAGTAAGACCAGCTTATACATTAGGAGGAACTGGTGGTGGAATAGCTGAAAATGAAGAAGAATTAAGAACTATTCTTGCATCAGGATTACAATTAAGTACTATAGGGCAAGTTTTACTAGAAAAATCAGTTAAGGGTTGGAAAGAGGTAGAGTACGAAGTAATGAGAGACTCTTACGGAAACTGTATAACTGTATGTAACATGGAAAACATTGACCCAGTAGGTATTCATACTGGAGATAGTATAGTTGTAGCTCCATCACAAACTTTATCAGATAAAGAATATCAAATGCTTAGAACTGCATCAATCAATATCATTAATGCAGTAGGAATTGAAGGAGGATGTAACGTACAATTCGCTTTAAATCCAAATTCATTTGAATATGCAGTTATCGAAATTAACCCTAGAGTTTCAAGATCTTCAGCTCTTGCATCAAAAGCTACTGGATATCCAATAGCAAAGCTTGCAGCTAAGATAGCTTTAGGATATGGATTAGATGAAATTAAAAATGCAGTAACTCAAAAGACTTATGCATGCTTTGAGCCAACATTAGACTACGTAGTAGTTAAGATTCCAAAATGGCCTTTCGATAAATTCTTTACAGCTGATAGAGCTTTAGGAACAAAGATGATGGCAACTGGAGAAATAATGGCTATAGGTGCTAACTTAGAGTCAGCTTTATTAAAAGGTATAAGAAGTTTAGAAATAGGAAAATATTCTTTAGACCATCCAAAGTTTAAAGAAATGAGTATCCAAGAATTAAAAGAAGCTGTAATGAAACCAGATGATGAAAGATTATTTGCTCTTACAGAAATGATAAGAAGAGATTACAGAATTGAAAGTATAGCTAAAATTACTGGAATAGATATATTCTTCTTAGAAAAGTTCAAATGGATAGTACATGAAGAAACTAGATTAAAATTAAGCAAAATAGATGATTTAGATAAAGAATGGTTATTAAACCTTAAGAGAAAAGGATTCTCAGATAAGGCTATAGCTGATATGTTAAAGGTTAACCCAGATGATATCTATAGATTAAGAAACATTTGGAACATAAAGCCTGCTTATAAGATGGTTGATACTTGTGGAGGAGAATTCGAAGCATTATCACCATACTACTACTCAACTTATGAACAATATGATGAAGTTGAAGTATCAGATAAGAAAAAGGTTATAGTAATAGGTTCAGGGCCAATCAGAATAGGGCAAGGTATAGAATTTGACTATGCTTCAGTTCACTGTGTAATGGCATTAAAGAGAATGGGAATTGAAACTATAATAGTTAATAATAACCCAGAAACAGTAAGTACTGATTTTAATATTTCAGATAAACTTTACTTCGAACCATTAACAGAAGAAGATGTATTAAACATCATTGAAAAAGAAAAACCATATGGAGTTATTCTTCAATTCGGTGGTCAAACAGCAATTAAGCTTGCAAACTTCTTAAAAGAAAAAGGAATTAAAACTTTAGGAACTACAGCAGATCAAATAGATATGGCTGAAGATAGAGAAAAGTTTGAAGAATTACTTGAAAAGTTTGATATAGCAAGACCTAAGGGTAAAGGTGTTTGGACTTTAGAAGAAGGTATAGAAGAAGCAAATAGATTAAGATATCCGGTACTTGTTAGACCTTCATATGTATTAGGTGGTCAAGGTATGGAAATAACTCATGATGAAGAAGAGTTAACTTATTACTTAAGTAATGCATTTAAAAAGGATAAGAAAAACCCAATACTTATAGATAAATACTTAATGGGTAGAGAAATAGAAGTAGATGCTATATCTGATGGAGAAAATATCTTAATACCAGGTATAATGGAACATTTAGAAAGAGCTGGGGTTCACTCAGGAGACTCTGTAACAATGTATCCAAGCCAAAATATTAGTGATGAAATTAAAGCAAAAGTTTTAGATTACACTAAGAAATTAGCTTTAGCTATAGGAATTAAGGGAATGATAAACATTCAATTCATAGAGTTTGAAGGAAATCTTTATGTAAT
The DNA here is from genome assembly GCA_900547475.1 of uncultured Clostridium sp. GTDB lineage: Bacteria > Bacillota > Clostridia > Clostridiales > Clostridiaceae > Clostridium. Next base: position 40,605 of record URGW01000028.1, read on the forward strand.
TGAAGTTAATCCAAGAGCTTCAAGAACAGTTCCATATATCAGTAAGGTAAGTGGAGTTCCAATAGTAGATTTAGCTACTAAAGTTATGCTTGGAGAAAAGTTAGTTGACTTAGGATATGGAGTAGATGTTTATCCAGAACCAGAATTAGTATCAGTTAAAGTTCCAGTATTCTCAACTCAAAAGTTACCAAAGGTTGAAGTATCTTTAGGACCTGAAATGAAATCAACAGGGGAAGTTTTAGGTGTTGGTAGAGATGTTAAGGAAGCTTTATATAAGGGATTTGTTGGTGGTAGCATGTATCCATCAATGGAAAAAGGAAAGATTTTAGCTACTATTAATAAGCATGATAAGGCAGAGTTCTTACCAATAGCTAAGGATTTAGCTAAGGCTGGATATAAGTTTATTGCAACTGAAGGAACTTGCAAATTATTAAGAGATGCAGGAATAGATTGTGAAGAAGTAAGAAGACTTAATGAAGAAGAGCCAAATATATTAGATGTTGTTAAGAATAAGGAAGTTGATTTAGTAGTAAATACTCCAACTAAAGGAAATGACTCTAAGAGAGATGGATTCCTAATTAGAAGAGCTGCTATTGAGAGAAATATCGGAGTTATAACAGCATTAGATACATTAAGAGCAATTGCTGATGTAAAAGTGTCTGAAATTGATAAAAGAGATTTAGAAGTATTCAATATAGCTGAATAATATAAAAAAGGAGCAAGAGATTTAAAGGTTAAATTTCTTGTTCCTTTTTGTGTATTATGGTAAAAATTTCTCTAAAAACATAAAAAAATGTTGACTACGAACAGATGTTCTGTTATTATTAGTTAATAAATGAACGTTTGTTCGGAGGTGCGGTATGGAAGGTAATAGAGGAATATTTGTAAAAGTTAATTATAAAAATATCGGGGAACTTAATAGTTTTATTTATGACAGTATGAATAGAATAAATAAAAATAAAGATAAATATGTTATGTGTGCAGGAAAGTATAATAAGGATGGATGGACAATGGTTTTTAAGGCTAAGAGTATAAGAGAAGCAGAAGAATTGTTAAGTATAAATTCAGCTAAGAGAGAATTGGCTAAAAAGAAAGATTTGTTACATTCACAGTTAATTGAAAATGATAGGGTATTAATACCATCTTGGATGTGCAATAATTAATAATTTTTTGTTGAAAGAAAACACACAATAATTTATGTATTATAGTAAATGAAAGTAGATTTACTATTAATTAAGGTATAAAATAATGTTAAGTAATATATAAATTGGAGTGAGATAGCTTGGACAAGAAAGATTTACCAATAGGTTTTTTAGATTCAGGAGTAGGTGGCTTAAGTGTAATGAGAGAAGCCATAAAGATAATGCCTAATGAAAATTATATATATTTTGGAGATTCAAAAAATGCTCCATATGGTGTAAAGCCTACAAAAGAAATTAGAGATTTAACATTTAATGTAGTTGATTTTTTAATTGAAAAAGGGATAAAAGGACTTGTTGTTGCCTGTAATACAGCTACCAGTGCAGCAGTAAGTGAACTAAGAAGGGTTTATCCAGATATGCCGTTAGTTGGGATAGAACCTGCAATAAAGCCAGCAGTAGAATTAAATAGAAGTGGTAAGATATTAATAATGGCAACCCCAATGACTATTAAACAACAAAAGTTTAATTTGTTACTTAATAAATATAAAGAAAAGGCAGAAATAGTTCCAATACCATGTGCAGGACTTATGGAGTTCATTGAAGATGGTATATTAACAGGAAAAGAATTAGAGGAATATTTACAGGAAAAGTTAAGTTTATATAATAAAGAGGATATTAGTTCTATAGTCCTTGGTTGTACCCATTATCCATTTGTAAAAGATACAATATCAAAAATTGTAGGAAGTGATGTTACCATAATTGATGGTGGAGAAGGAACAGCTAGGGAAATTAAAAGAAGGTTAAAAGAGAAAGATCTATTAACTGATAGAACTGAAAAAGGAAATATAAATATATATAACTCGCTAGATGAACAAAAGGTTATTGATTTAAGTTTAAAATTAATTCAACAACTATAAATAAGAAAACGCCAAAGGGCGTTTTTTTATATCCATATTTATCAAAAAAAGTTGTTAAATAGTTGACAATATTCTGAAAATTGTATATATTATTAGTATAGAAAGAATTTTCAGAATATTTAAAAATGGATCGGGGTAATAAGTATGAATATAAGAATAAAAGACTTTTTAGGCGAAAGTTATTTAATAGAGGATGCTATTTTATTAAGAGAAATAGTAAAGAATAATTTAGATACAGGTGTAACTTTAGACTTTGACGGTTTAGAGAGAATTCCATCAACTTTTTTAATATGTTTATTTAATGACTTAATAAACAAGTTTGGACGAGACTATATTTTTAAACAAATTGATGTTAAAAATTTATCAAACTATAGTGATTATTCAAGAGTAGTTTTAGGAACTGCATTTCAACAATAAATAAAAATTTTTCAACTTGGTATAATATATTTTAAAAGACTTTTATTAATAATTATAATTTATTAGCTTCGATTTTCGAGGCTTTTTTTTGAGTTTCTTTACTAAAAATTAAATGTTTGTACTTATAATGTGTTATCATAGCTTTAAAAAAGAAAAAATTTGCTTAAAACATTGAATTACTATATGGAAATATGATAATAATAAATTATACCAAAAAATGAAAGTGAGGTAATTATATGAAAAACCCTATAGTAACTATAGAAATGGAAAATGGAGATATAATGAAAGCTGAGTTATATCCAGAAATAGCTCCAAATACAGTTAAAAATTTTGTTGATTTAATAAATAGAGGATTTTATGATGGATTAATATTCCACAGAGTAATACCTGGATTTATGATTCAAGGTGGATGTCCAGAAGGAATGGGAATTGGAGGTCCTGGATATAGCATAAAAGGTGAATTCTCAAGAAACGGATTTGCAAATAATTTAAAACATACAAAAGGTGTTTTATCTATGGCTAGAGCAATGCACCCAGATTCTGCAGGAAGTCAGTTCTTCATAATGGTTGAAGATGCACCGCACTTAGATGGACAATATGCTTCATTCGGTAAATTAATAGAAGGATTAGATGTTGCTACAAAGATAGTTAACACTAAGAGAGACTACAGTGATAAGCCATATGAAGATCAAGTAATGAAAAAAGTGACAGTAGAAACTTTTGGTGAAAAGTTTGATGAACCTGAAATAATAGAAGACTAATATTTCATTAGGGCTAAAACTTTAAGGGCTGTATTAAAATAAGTATGTGAATAATTTAGTATAGTTTTTCACATTAAATTTTAATACAGCCTTAAATTAAATTTATATGTGTATATTGGGGTGTTTATTATGCTTGAGAATAATAAGTGTATTTTAGCATATGGATTATCTAATACTGAGTTACTGAATTTAAAGAAGTTAGGATATAAAATAATTGAGATAACTCCTGAAATGTGTGAAATGACATTAATGGATGTATTACTTGGTATGAAGTTAGAAATATTTAATAATAATCCAATTAAAGAAAAGGTAATATTATATAATAATTTATCTGAATATGAGCTTAGAAAAGCAATAATGGATACTAGACAAAATATTAAAGATGGTATATTGGCTGTAGTAACACAGCAGTCTATTAATTGGAAAATAAGTTATCTTATTGAGCATTTAATAGATGAAAAAGAATGGTATTCAAAAGTTAGAAAGGAAGAGAGCGATGAGTAGAGTTGGTGAAAAGATAAAAGAAGCTAGATTAAAATCTGGTATGACACAAAAGGTACTTGCAAAGAAGTTAGGTGTTGCAGAAAAATTTATAAACGAAGTTGAAACGGGTAGAAGGATTGTACAAGAGTCATTTATAGATAAGGCAGCTAAAATTTTAAATGCAGATTTAAATGATGTAAGTATGGTTGTAACTGATGAAGCATTAATGGAAGAAAGAAAAACTTATGCTACAGTTAATAAAAAGCCAGCAAAGATAGAAACTGAAGAGGTATGGGATAATGCATTTTCATCTGTTTTAAAGAATGTTCCAATTTATGATTATAGTTTAAAAAATGTTAAAGGAAAAATAGAGTTACCTATCCATTCAAATAAAGTAGAAGGTTTTCCACAAGATAAAGTTATGTATTTAGAAATTCAGGATAATGAGATGTCTGGATTTAGAATGATGCAAGGAGATTTAGCCTTTGCTCATTTAGTAAAAGAAATAAGCAATAATGGAATATTCTTAGTTGATTATAAAGGTAGAAGAAAAATAAGACAAATAAAAAGTCTAGGAAATTCAAAGTTACTTCTTGTAAGCAACGGGGGAGCTCTTATGACAGAAACTGTAGAGTCTAGAGAAATATCAGTAATTGCAAAGTTAGAGAGAATAGAAATTAAATTATAAAAAGGTGCTTAAGGGCACTTTTTTTGTTTATTAATACAAAAATTAACAGATAAGCATATACTATATAAATCAATTTTATATGGGGATGATATTATAGAAACTAATTACTCAAATCAAAACTATTTAGGCTTATTAAAGAACTTTCCAATTGAAGTTTTAGGAAAACTAAATATATCAAATAGTTTTATGTTAAAAAATATTGATACAGAAATAGAGGTTACTATAATTTCTGGGGAAAGTGTGGATAAAGTAGCTGAATCTGTGGATAAGTTGGGTGGAAAATATGAAAACTTGGGATATAATTTTGGAATTGTAACAATTCCTGTGGATAAATTAATAGACTTAGCATTAAATCCTAGTATTCAATATATAGAACTACCTAAAAGTTTATATACAACAGACTACGAAGCTAATAGAGCATCATGTATTCCACAAGCTGTAAGTTCATATAATTTAGATGGGGAAGGCATTTTAGTTGGATTTATAGATACTGGAATAGATTACACTCATCCTGCATTTATAAATGATGATGGAACTACTAGAATTAAATATATTTATGATTTGGAGCAAGGTGGAAAAATATATGATAGTGAAACTATAAATAAAGCATTGCAATCATCAGATCCATTTTCAGTAGTAAATTCCATAGATGTAGCTGGTCATGGAACTCATGTAGCTGGTATAGCTTGTGCTGGTGGAAAAATAGATAGAAAATTTTACGGAGTGGCACCTAAAAGTTCTATAGCTATGGTTAAAGCTGCAAGAACTAGATTTGCACTTAGTACTCAAATAATGAGAGGCCTTAAATTTTTAAATGATAAATCAAAAGAGTTGGGATTACCTCTAGTTGTAAATATGAGTCTAAGTACTAATGATGGTGCACATAATGGAAGTAGTTTATTAGAGAGATATATAAGTATAACATCATCTTTAGAGAGACAAACAATAGTAATAGCAGCTGGAAATGAGGGAGAGGCTGCACATCATGTTTCTGGTGAATTAAATACTATAAATGAAATTTATTTTAATGTTGGTGATGCAGAAGCTATTATAGCATTAAATATATACAAATCTATTTTACCTAAAATTAGTATAGAGCTTTTATGTCCCTGTGGAATAAGTAGTGGGGAAATATTTTTAGCAGAAGGATTTAGAGAAGGTAGATTAGGAAGAAGTATCTATGAAATATATAGTACAGGGCCTAAACCATTTGATATCAGTGGAGAAATTGGCATAATGTTTAGAGGGGTTAATGAGTTTGTAGCACCTGGACAATGGAAATTAACTATAAGAAAAGTTAATAATTATAAAGGAAATTTTAATATATGGCTACCTATATCAGAAGGGTTAAATGTGACTACAAAGTTTTTAGATCCAACTATAGATAATACATTAGGAATTCCAGCAACAGTAGATAATGTTATTTCTGTGGGGAGCTATAATTATTTAACTAATAATATATCACCATTTAGTGGAAGAGGAAAAGCTTATATTGGACAATATATTAAACCAGATATAGTGGCTCCTGGAGAGAATATTTATTCCACAATTCCTGAGAAATCTTATGATAGAAAGACAGGTACATCAATGGCAGCACCTAGTGTTACAGGAATATGTGCACTAATGATGCAATGGGGAATAGTAAAGAAAAATGATCCCTATCTTTATGGGCAAAGATTAAAGTATTATTTAATTATGGGATCTAAAAAGGAAAGAAGGGATATAAGTTATCCTGATTCAGCATGGGGATATGGTGAAGTTTGTCTATATGATAGTCTTATGGTGACAATGGAAGAGTTAGGAGCAAGATTGGATAGATTAATTAGACAAGATGAGCCAGAAGGTAATATAAATGTAACAACTACAGATGAAACTAATCAAGGAAGTGTAGTTAACCAAAATAATATGAGTATTAATGGAGTTGAGCAAGATGGAAACTCTATGGTTTTATTAATTGAACTTCCTAACAGGGAAAGGCTTAATGAAATTGTAAAAATTCCAGGTGTAGCAGGAGTAATGATATCTGAAATTTTTGCAATAGTAATAGTTCCAAATGATAAAGTTAGTGAGGTAGAGAAATTAGCTAATAGCATAGTTGATCTTGATTTACAACCAGTAATGACATTGAGTGATATATCTCCGGTTGAAGCTAGTGGTGCGCCAACATTTAATAATAATCCATATTTAAGGTTAAATGGAAGAGGAGTATTGGTTGGAATAATTGATACAGGAATAGATTATTTAAGTGAGGAGTTTCAAAGAGAAGATGGAACATCTAGAGTGTTTAGAATATGGGATCAAACATTACCTGCAACTGAAAATGTATATGGAATTAGATATGGAAGGGAATACACTAATGAACAAATAACAGAGGCTATAGCTGCTAATTCGAAAGGTGATGATCCATATTCTATAGTTGCATCAAAAGATGAAATTGGACATGGAACTATGGTAGCTGGAATTATTGGGGGAAGAGGTATTAATCCACAACTAAAAGGTGCAGCTCCAGATTGCGAATTTTTAGTAGTAAAGCTTGCAAGGGCAAGTGAATATGAATTAAGGCAATCTTATATAGATCCTAAAAAAATTGGATATACACCTTGGAGTATACTTTTAGCATTAAGATATGTAGTTACTGTAGGAAAGGAAGTTAATAGACCAATAGTTATATATATACCACTTGGTACTAATATGTCATCACATTCAGGCGAGGGATTTTTAGAGAGACCAATAGAAAATTATTCAAGACAGGTTGGAGCTTTAATAGTAACTAATACTGGTAATCAAGGAAATACAGAAACACATGTTGAAGGCACAATTAACAATAATGGTGATGTTAAAGAAATAGAACTTAGGGTAGGAAAAAACCAAAATTTATTGCCAATACAAATATATATAGGTAAACCTAATATTGTTGCATTATCAATAGTATCACCATCAGGAGAGATAATAGATAATTTAACATCAAAAATATCTAGAGATCAAAAAATAAAATTTACTTACGAAGGAACAGAAATGATTGTAAATTTTGTTAGTCCTGATTATATAACAGGTGATTCATTAATTGTTGTAAAGGCAAGTAATTTAAGGGAAGGTATATGGAAGTTTAGATTAACAGGAAAATATATAGTGGACGGAAAGTATTATGTTTGGATACCTCAAAGAGAATTACTAGATCAAGAAACTAAGTTATTAAATTCTACATCAAATACAACATTGACAGTTCCTAGTACAGCTGCGGGTTCAATTAGTGTAGCATATTATAATCAAAACAATAATTCAGTTGTAAGTGAATCGGGTAGAGGGTATACAAGAGATAACAGAATAAAACCTGATATAGCAGCGGGAGGGGTAAATGCAACTGTCATTAAGCCGGGAGGAGGAATAGGATTAGCAACTGGAGGATCAGTAGCTGGAGCTGTAGTAACAGGTGGATGTGCTTTGATTTTACAGTGGGCAATAGTTAATGGAAACCAGCAAGCAATATATACTCCACAGGTGAGATCGTATATTATTGCAGGAGCTAATACAAGAAGTGGAGATATTTATCCAAATAGAGAGTGGGGATATGGAACTTTTGACTTGCAGGGAATATTTGATACTATAAGTGAGGTTTATGAAGAGAAAAGTAGAAGTATAAAAGTTGAGAGCAATGATAGATATGAGGAGTATAATATTGGTAGCTTATTTGTTAGAAAGCCAAAGGACATATAGTCTTAGTAACTAAACCTGTATAAAAAGCATATTAATATTAATGGATTAATATATTGAGGAGTAATTATGGCTGAGAAAGGTAGGTTAAAAGTACAATGTTTTGTAGGTGATACTTATGTACCAGTAGATGGAAGTAGGGCATTGTTAGTACCATCAGCAGGTCAAACAGGAGAGAGTAGGGAAGTAAATTTAGTAACAAATTCATCAGGAGAATCACAAACAATAGAGTTAGATGCACCTCCATTAGAATATTCACAAGAGCCTTCACAACCAACGCCATACAGTTTGTATGATTTGCAAGTTGAAAGAGAAGGATTTCAGGTACTTGTTATAAATGGGATACAAATTTTCCCTGGACAAACAGCTATACAACAATGTCGGTTAGTAGAAAATAATAATAGAAGAGGTTTTAGGGCTGATGTAATAAACATAAATCCTAACACACTAAATGGTAATTTTCCAGCGAAAATTCCAGAGGAAGTAGATAAGCCATTACCTCCACCAACTGGTGGAGTAGTTCTCCCTAAACCTGTAGTCCCGGAATTTATAACTGTTCATGCAGGTACACCAAGTAATAATTCAGCACCAAATTATAAGGTATTATATAAGGATTATATTAAAAATGTAGCATCTTGTGAGATTTATTCAACTTGGTCAGAGAGTACAATAAGAGCTAATATTTATGCAATAATATCATTTACTTTAAATAGAATTTATACAGAATGGTATAAAGGAAAAGGTAAAAATTATGATATTACAAATTCAACAGCATATGATCATGCTTTTAATTATGGAAGAAATATCTATGATAGCATAAGTGTTATAGTTGATGACATTTTTTCAAGTTATATAAGAAGAATGGGGAGAAAGCAACCTTTATTAACACAATATTGTGATGGGAAAAATGTTCAATGTCCAGGGTGGATGACGCAATGGGGAAGCAAATATCTTGGAGACCAAGGAAAAACTCCATATGAGATATTAACTAATTATTATGGTAATGATATTGAGTTAGTTACAGCAGAGATTGTAAAGGGAAGTCCAAGTTCTTATCCAGGGTATGATTTAACTGTAGGTTCTACAGGAACTGAAGTTGAAACAATTCAAGATCAATTAAATAGAATATCTCAAAACTACCCATTAATACCTAAGTCTGCAGTTGATGGAGTATATGGAGCAAGGACAGAAGAAGCAGTTAAGGTATTTCAAAGCGTATTTAATTTGCCTCAAACTGGGGTTGTAGATTATGCAACATGGTATAGAATATCTGATATTTATGTTGGAGTAACAAGAATTGCAGAATTAAGATCATCTATCAAACAAAAAACATTCATTCCACCACTATCATTTGATATCCTAAACTCAAAACAAGTACCAAAAATGAACTACTTCGACGACTAGTTGAATAATATTACGCAACACGTGGAAACGAAAAAATGAAATATTTATTTTCCGGGAGCTGTGAAATTTTTGCCTAGAATTTATATCTTTGTTCCATTGAACTTGCTAAAGTTGTAAAAGTCGCTTACGCTTCAATACAACTTCTTTAC
>URGW01000029.1 GCA_900547475.1 uncultured Clostridium sp.
CTGAGGGAATGAAATGACTTTCGAAGCTTTAGCAGTTTTTACGGAAAGAAAGATATAAATTCTTAACGCAAATTACATAATTCCTGGAGGTTATATCATTAATTTTGGGGTTCCACGTGACGAACAATATTATTCTAAAGTTCATTATATAATCTTACTTCCGATAATATAATCAAATTTTCTCTATCACTGGCTTTTAAGCTAAAGGATACAATTTACGGAGTGACCACCTTAAAAGCTAACGACTTTTGCTATATGTTACATTATCTATTTATAACCTTATACCTTATAGTTAATTATTTCTGCTACATATATATGACAAATCATTAACTTTTAAGGTGACATTGCGGCTCCACTTGATTTTTAAATTTTTTAGCTAATGTATTTTCTCTTTTTAAATAATAACACTCCAGGTATTGATATTACTAATAATGCAATTGATGAAAGTGTTATTGTTAAGGATTTATAATTAGAAGAAGTATCATTTGGACCCATAGCTAAATTAGTATTTTTAAAATCTTTCATATTAGTATCTTGATTAGGAAGTCTTATAGATGAAAGTTGAGTAATATCCTCTTCCGTTAATCCTAGATTTAATAATTCATCTTTAATTGAGTCTGTAATAGTACCATCTTCAGAACTTTGAATAATTTGCATTGCTTGCATCATAACCGTTGGATCTAAGTTTGAAGAATTGCCATCCATGTTTCTAGGAGGATTATTCATTGTATTATTATTAGGATTATTAGTATTTCCAGATGTATCATTTGATGGTGGAGCAAAGCTATCTGTATTAGTAGCAGTACTATTATTAGTTGTATTACTATTATTAGTTGTAGTACTATCATTTGGTTTATTTCCCATGCTATTCATACCACCTTTATCTTTTCCACCACCGCCACCTTGTTGACCCATTGCAGTTAAATCTACAGTTGTTTCGATTGTACCTGTAGTTGTTGAAGGTTGTGTACCATCAAGCTGAGCAGCAATACTAGTTGCTCTATCATACCCAAATGTTAATAAGTTACTAACAGCATCTTCATATTCATCAAAGGTATAAAAAGCTGTAGCATCATTTTTTACATAATCACTAATTAATGCATCTGTTTCAGTAATAAGAGTTTCGTAAGTTCCATTATTAATAAAGTTATTTACAATCTCATCTAAATATTGATGATATAATTCCTTATATTCATCAACTTCTAAAAGATTAGCTATTAATGGATTATCCTCTAAGCTATCAGAAACAGGAGAATCAATAGGGAAGTTTATAGCATTTGAAGCAGATCCAGCTTGGAAGCCTGCAAATGATAAATTATAATCCCAAGGTAATATACTTACTATGCCATCATTCTCATATAGATAATAATTATGGTTCATATTTGAAACATAGCTATCAAGATTAACTAAGAATGTATTGGCAGCAAAGTATCTTAATACCTCATCTACATCTAAGTAAGATTCTATATCTTCCATGCTGTCAAGATGTTCAATCATATCTAATATTTTAGTATAGTCATCACTATCAGTATTCTTAAATATTGCATTATCAAAAATAGCAGAGTAGTTAGATATATCATCACCGTTCCATACTAGATCGGCACCGTTAGAGTTTCCTCCAGGGCCACCACCCATTCCATTAGGTCTGTTTGACGGTGGTTCATTAGAAGTATCAGTAGTATTATCGGTAGATTGTGCTTCAGATGAAGATTCTCCATTGTTCATATCAGGAGGAGCTTGCATCTGATTAGAGCTATCTCCATTATTCATATTAGGAGGAGCTTGCATTTGATTAGAGTTATCCCCGTTATTCATATCGGGAGGAGCTTGTATTTGATTAGAGTTATCCCAGTTATTCATGTCAGGAGGAGCTTGCATTTGGTTAGAGCTGTCTCCACTATTCATATCAGGGGGAGTCTGCATCTGATTAGTGCTATCTCCATTATTTATATCAGAAGGCACTTGAGTATTGTCACTTGTATTTTGAGATTCATTGCCATCAGTTTGATTTAAGTTAGTTTTATTATTACTAGTATCATAATTATTTTTATTTTCACCAACAGCAACACTATCACTTTCAGGTTTATATAAATTACCATCAGTTGAACCATAGTTTCTTGCAATAAATTCTTCTTCGATAGGCTCAACTGCAAGATATAATCCCCACTCTTCACCATTAACAGTTATGTGTGCATAAGCACATTCTGGTGTTGGAACACCTAATGAAGCAAGTAACTTATAAGATAGATATTCTTTCATATAAGTGGCATCAGACATATTGTTATTTAAAACTAATTTACTAAGTCCATCTAAGGTCTGTCCATCAACATATTCATCAAATTTGATTTTAAAACTATATCTATCCGTTGTGTCATCTGTTACAAGTTGGGATAAACTAGAATTTCCTTTAGGTCTAATAGCAACATTATTATAAGTTGTACCATTTACAGTTATATTAGCAGCAGTATATTCTTCAGCAGAAGCATTATCAAGCATTTCTTGCCAAGCAGTTTCATCCATTTCTATATTTATTTCAATAACCTGATCATTATCAAAAATTGTTGTTACATAATCAGGTTGTTCAATATAGGTTGTAGAAGTTGAGCTTTTAGGTAACACTATAATAATTAATGAAAAAGTTACAGCTATACATATTAATATAGAAACAATCTTATTGAAGTGTTTATTTGAAATCATGTTTACACCACCTATTGATTAGCTCATATATTCTCCATTATAACTAACTAAAACAACGTTATTTACGCCAGATATATGGCTAAGATCATTTACAAATTTAGTTGACATTTCTTTTAATCTAATTTCTACAGTTAATTCAATTCCAGAAGCTGCAGAAACAGTTTTTGATTTAACAACATGTTTTTTTACAGAATTAGAGATAAATTTAATAGCCTCATTTTCGCTATTATCGTTTGTGCAATTTACAACTAATATATAAGGGTTATCAGTACTTTTCTTATTAACAAATACAAGCATTACAATTCCTATAAACACAGAACCTAGCACTCCTAAAGGAATAAGACCAGCACCTATAACTATACCAGCAGATATTGACCAAAATAAAAATGCAATATCAAGAGGTTCTTTTATAGCAGATCTAAATCTTACTATAGATAATGCACCAACCATACCAAGTGATAAAATTACATTAGAAGTTATTGCTAAAATAATTAATGTAGTTATTAAAGTCATAGAAACTAAAGAGATACCAAAGCTTTCAGAATACATAACTCCTTTGAATGTCTTTTTGTAAATTAAAAATATAAATAGTCCTATTGCAAGAGCAAGACCTAAAGCAAGTAAAGTATCTGTAACTGAAAAGCTACTAGTTTTTTCTAAAAAGCTTGATTTAAAAATATCAGAAAAATTAATTTGTGAATTCATGTATAAAATACCTCCAAATTTTATTTGTATAATCTATCCAAACATTCTACTACTAGCATACTTAGATATAGAAGCTGCTTTTCTTGTATTAGTTTGTATTGTATCTTTTATTATGTCAGGTAAAAACTCATCAAATTTTACCTCTAAAATTATTGTGTCATTATTAGGAATCTTCATTGTTGGAAGAGCAGTATTAAACATATCTTGTGAGCAGATTCCTGTTCTTACATTGCTATCGATAGTAATTCTTACATTACCAGGTTTATAAATATAAGCTTCTCGTGTATAGTCAACTACTGTCTTAGGTCTTAACATTTGAGATTTCATCTTAAAATATAATTCTTGAATTAATGATTTATCAGAGTTAAGCATCCAATTAATATCATTATTTAATATTTTTTCGCATTGTTCTTTTGTTAATGGTGCTGAAAATTTAGTACATAGACCATTAACTTTACTTTTCTTCTCTAGTCTAATAAAATCAAAATTATCGTTATAATACCTAATTCTAAATTTTTCACGTCTACTATAACCATTAATTTTTTCAAGTAATGCTTTATCATTAAAATTATCAAAATATAAGCTTCTTATGTGATATGATCCATAAGAATCAGCATTTTTATCTATAAAAGCTATATGTTTAATTCTATTTTTTATTGCAAAATAATCAGAAACATTAATAAAAAATTTTAACTCGTGCCTTGGTTTACTCATAAAATACTCACCTCCAATTTTAGTTAATGTTAAATTTAAGTTAACTTACAAATTATATAGTAGTACTACAACCTTAAAATAATCTTAAAAATACCCTAAATATTTAATTTTTATGTTAAAATTTTTGTAAAGAATTAGATATATAATAAGTGAGGAGGATGAGATTATTGAGATTATTACTTGTAGAGGATGAAATACAGCTTTCAGAAGCTCTTAATCAAATATTAAGCAAAAATAAATATGTAGTTGATGCTGTATATAATGGTGAAGATGGATTAGATTATGGATTAACAGATATATATGATGTGATAGTATTAGATATTATGATACCTAAGCTTAGTGGATTAGAAGTTCTTAGAAGATTAAGAAAAGAAAATATAAAGACACCAGTTCTTTTATTAACAGCTAAAGGAGAAATTGAAGATAAGGTTAAAGGCTTAGATAGTGGAGCTGATGATTATTTAGCAAAACCATTTGCAACAGAAGAATTATTAGCAAGATTAAGGGCTTTGACTAGACGACAAGGGGAAATAATAAATGATAATATTTTAGAAGTTGGAGATATTAAATTAAATATTTCTACTTATGAGTTAGAAGGACCTTGTAATAGTATTAAACTTTCTTTAAAGGAGTTTGAAATTATAAGATGTTTTATGCAAAGGCCAAGAGTAATAGTAACTAAGGATGACTTAATAAGTAAAATATGGGGATATGATTCAGATGCAGAATATAATAACATAGAGGTATATATTTCTTTTTTAAGAAAGAAGTTAGGATATGTTAACTCTACTACCAGTATAACTACAGTGAGGGGTGTTGGTTATAAGTTGGAGGAAGTTTAGAAATGTTTAAGAAACTAAAAATAAAATTTCTGTTGATTAATATGAGTCTTTTAACAGCAGTATTTATAGGTATATTCGGAACTATATATTTAAGTACGGCATATAGTATGGAAAAAGATATGCGCATGCAATTATGGAGCAATATAATGATTGCTCCACAACAAAAGCCAACGCCTAAAAATGATAGAATGGATATGACAATAAAAATAGATTTAGATAATACTAATGAAGTAGTTACTGTTTCTTCTAAGATGAATACCGATGATTTGGATATAAATAATATTGTTACAAAAGTTATTAATAGTAGCAAGGATATGGATACGATAAAAATTAATGGTGAAAGTTTCGGATATTTAAGACAAGATATAGGAAATGGTAAAAGAATAGTATTAATGAGCAAATCATTTCAGCATGAGATGTTATGGAATTTATTAAAAATATTTATTGGAGTTGGTTCATTAAGTTTAATTCTATTATTTTTTATAAGTATATATTTTACTAATAAGGCTATAAATCCACTAGAAGCAACCTTTAGAAAGCAAAAGCAATTTATAGCAGATGCTTCTCATGAACTTAGAACACCCTTAACTATAATTAAGACTAATGTTTCATTATTAAGAGAAAATGAAATGGAGACTATTCATAGTCAGAAAAAATGGATCAATTATATAGATTCTCAAGCAGGTAGAATGTCAACATTAATTAATGAAATGTTATCCTTAGCAAATTTAGATGCAAATAAGAAGAAGGAAGAAAGAATTAATATTAATTTAAGTAAGATGCTTAGAGATTCCTTATTAGTATTCGAAGTAGTGATATTTGAAAAAGGCTTAATATTAGAGGAAGATTTATCTGATAATATTTTTATAAAGGGTGAACAGAATCAAATAAAAAAGCTTATAAGTATATTAATGGATAATGCTATTAAATATACAAATAACAATGGAAAGATAACGGTATCACTTATTAATGAAAGAAATAAAGCTAAATTAATAATTAGAAATACTGGTGAAGGTATAGAAAAGGAACATTTAGAAAAAATATTTGAAAGATTTTATAGAGTTGATGATTCAAGAGATAGAGGAACTGGTGGATATGGACTGGGGCTTTCTATAGCAAAAGCTATTGTTGAAGAGCATAAAGGTAAAATACATGCTGAAAGTATAATTAATAATGAAACATCATTTATTATTGAATTGCCTTTAAGCGTAGGATAAGTTAAAGTATATTTAATAAGTAATTTATTAGTAAGACTATTATAACTTAGGTTGTAGTAGTCTTTTTTTATAGTAAATCTTAAGAATTTCTTTAGATTTATTATAATATCTTCTTTATTTATTAGATATATTATAAAATTATAATAAGAAATAAAAGGATAAATTTGGGGGAGAAAAAGAATGGATGCTAATAGTATTTTAAATTATTTGTCGCAGTATGGTTTAATATTTATATTTATAATTGTATTTTTAGAGTATTTAAACTTACCAGGACTTCCAGCAGGGATAATAATGCCATTGGCAGGTTTATGGATATCAAGGGGAGAAATGAATTTTCTTTTTGTTTTAATATTATCAGTTATAGCCGGAGTGATTGGTAGCTGGGTATTATATTTTTTAGGGTTTTATGGTGGGAATTTTTTATTAGATAAATATATTAAGAAGTTTCCAAAGCAAAAAAAATACATAGATGAAAAGTTAGAATATTTAAGAAGTAAAGGTCATATTGGTGTATTTATAAGTAGGCTTATTCCAGTTGCAAGAACTATAATTGCAATACCAGCAGGAGTACTTAAAATGAATTTTTTTAAGTATACAGTATATTCAGCAATGGGAATATTTATATGGAATGCTACATTTATTTCAGCTGGATATATTTTAGGTGAAGGTATTTTTAAATATATAAGTTAGTTAAAAAAGGGGTAACATAGAAATGAATAAAATTAGTTCATATAATGTTTTAATTGTTGAAGATGAAAATGATATAGCAATTGCTATAGAAGCATATTTAACTAATCAAGGGTATAATGTTTTTATAGCTAACAATGGAATAGAAGGATTAGAAGTGTTAAAAAAAGAAACTATTCATTTATCTATAGTTGATGTAATGATGCCTAAAATGGATGGTATAACTTTTGTTATGAAACTTAGAGAAAATTATGATTTTCCTGTAATAATGTTATCT
Organism: uncultured Clostridium sp.; assembly: GCA_900547475.1. Classification (GTDB taxonomy): domain Bacteria; phylum Bacillota; class Clostridia; order Clostridiales; family Clostridiaceae; genus Clostridium. Next base: position 7,140 of record URGW01000029.1, read on the forward strand.
GCAAAATCAGAAGAAGTGGATAAGATAATGGGACTTAATATAGGAGCAGATGATTATGTAACTAAGCCATTTAGACCATTAGAATTACTAGCAAGAGTTAATTCTCAGCTTAGAAGATATTCAAAATTTTTAAATATGGCAAAAGATCCTGAAGTTAAAGAAAATATTTATAGTGTTGGTGGATTGGAATTAAACTTTGATACTAAACAAGTTACAATTGATGAAAAACAAGTTAAGCTAACACCTATTGAATTTAAAATATTAGCATTACTTATAAAAAATCCAGGAAGAGTATTTGCTGCTGATGAAATTTATGAAAGGGTATGGAATGAACAAGCAATAAATACCGATACTATAATGGTTCATATAAGAAAGATAAGAGAAAAAATTGAGATTAACCCTAAAAATCCAAAATATTTAAAGGTGGTTTGGGGAGTAGGATATAAAATTGAAAAGCAATAAACAACTTAAATTAATTTTTTAGATTAAATTTATATCACATAAAGAGGGACTATTAATTTTATAAGAAAATAATGACATATAATTAAAGGTTTGATATAGTATAGTATGCAAATATTATGTATGATTTTAGGAGGTAGTTATGAAAAAAAGAAAGTCATATATTATAGCAAGTATTATTACTATTTGTATCGTATTGATTTCTATAGTATTTATGAGAAATTCATTTAAAAGTAATAGTCATAAAAAAGCAGATATTAATGAAAGTGTAGAAAAAGATGATTTATCAACTAAAAGCTACGTGCTTGATAAAGCAGGCGTATATAGTGATAATACGGAATATGAAACAGTTAATATCACTGCAGATGGAGTAATTGTAGAAAATATGTCTGCCAAAAAAATTATTATTGATGCTTCTGTTGGAGAGGGAGATGTAACTCTTCGTAATGTTAAAACAGATGAGCTATTAGTATATGGTGGTGGAGAAAATTCTATTCATATTGAAGATTCAAGTATAGGATCTTTATTATCTGCAAAAGAAGAAAGTAAAGTGCGTATTGTAATTAATTCTAATACATCAGTAAAGGATATTACTTTAAAAAATCCATCTGTTTTAGAGAATGAAGGATCAATTAAAACATTATCAGTTTTAGCCAATTCAGTTGTAAAGATTAATGGGACTGTTGATAGTGTAAATATATCAGAAAATGCATTAGACTCTTTAGTACATATTGAAGGAAAAGTTAATACATTAAATTCTAATAAGGTCCTATCACAATTAGAAGGGATAGAAAACATAGAAAATGTTAAGATAAATGAGTCTAACCAAGGTTCGGAAAATAAAAATAATAATTCTTATACTGTAAATACTACTGGGAATTCACAAAAACCAATAGAATCAGATAATAATACAGAACAAGGGAACTCTATAAAACCAGATAGTACTGTAAGCCAGGATAACAATGTAGAAACAGAAAATCCGGTGTTACCAGAGAATCCAGTGGAACCGGAAAAACCAGTGTTACCAGAGAATCCGGTAGAACCAGAGAAACCAGTAGAACCTGAAAAACCAGAGGAGCCACAAGAGGAAATATTTATTGAACGTGTTCAAACTGAACCTGGTAAAGTTATTGTAACGTTAAGCCAAGCTACATCATCACCAGTACTACAAAAGGGGATTTCTATTCTTTGTAATAGTGGTGGTGCTGATATGACAATTCTTGGTGTAACTACAAAAGACAATAAGGTCTATGAAATTAATACAGCGTATTATAAGGACAACCTTTATGAGATTTATATGGACATTCCGGAAGGAATAACAATAAGTAAAGTTTTTGAAGTCCGCACAGATGCACCAACATTATCAAATATAAATGTAGAACGTATCAATGAAGGTAATGCAGATTTCTTTTTTGTATCTGATTCTCAAGGAGCTATTTATTATCTATTACAGGAAAGAACAAATACTGTTTCAATAATGCGTTCTTCTGTGCCAAGTGCAGAAAATATTAAAGCTGATGGAATAAAGAAAAATCTGAAATTCCAAAGTAATAACATCCGTATTAACAATTTAAAATCAGATACAGAGTATGAGATATACTATCTATTAGTGGATGAAGATAACAAAGAGTCATTAGTACAAGGACCAGTTATAATTTCAGCTAATCCAGTAAAAGAACCAGATTTAAATGAAATTAATATTATTGACGCTAAAGCAACTAATAGGTATTTTGATATTACTCTTGATAAAGCACCTACAGAAGAACTTACATTAGATAATTTAAGTATCTCATGTCCTGCTTCTTCACAACTTCACTTAGGTAAAATAGAAAAATTAAGTGATACTAAATATAGGGCATATATGAAGGACGGATATTTCTTCATGGATAAAAACCACTATACAATTGTAATTACATACAGTGATAATACAATTAGTAAGTATAAATTTTATGTAGATTTATCTTGGCCAGAATTCTCATTACCAACAATTAAGAGAGATTCAGTTACTTCAGCAAAGTTTAACTTTAAAGTAAATGAAGATGGTGATATGTGGTATATAATTCTTGACACTAGTGATATATACAATACAAAAGTTACTGTTGATGAAGTTATAAGCAATGGGAAAAAAGTTTCTTTTACTGCGGGAAATAATGAAATTATTTTAGAGGGAATTACAGAAAACAGTAAATCTTTATGGTTTGTAAGCGAGGACAAGCTTGGAAATAGACCAAGTTTTGTTGATGCTATAAAAATACCAGATGCTCCATTAGAGCCAGAAACTCCAGAGATTCCAGAAAATCCTAATAAGGTTACTATTGAAAGTATTGAAGCTTCATTAGGAGAAACATGGATGGGAAAAGAGTGTACAGTAATTGACATTGTATTCAATGAAGAGTTCAATCAATTTATTGTAGGAACATCTGACATCACGATTCGTAAAAAGGGAAGTAGTTCATATCTTAATGGATATCGTGATCTTTCTACAGCATTAACAGGAAGACATTTAGAGATTTCTATATCAAGGAATGGCGGAACTGTTCTAGAAGCTGGAGAATATGATATTGAAATTACTTTGGATGATGGAAGTAAATTAAATTCAACATTTACAATAAATTAAATATTATTAATATCTATATAAATTAAGAAAATACCGCACTATTCAAAGTGAATATGCGGTATTTTTATGTGTAATTATATTGAATTAATTTCTTTATTAATAATAAGTTTGAAGGTTTATTATTACTCTGCTACTTTTAAGTTAAATGGATAATCACCATTAATAAACTCTTGCTTAGTTATGTCAGTATACTTTACTTCTATTAGAATAATATTTTATTTTAAATTCTTTAGAAAAGTTTTAGAATTTGTATAGGTTAATCTTTATAAAGATAAATTAGTATATATTTATAATATAAATGAATTGTTTTACCATTAAAAATAATTCATTTATATTATAATATTTTACATGATGATAGTTTTATATTTTAATTAAAAATGTACATTTTATGAGCCTTGTAATATTGACAATAAAATAATAATAAAGGATGTGTATATAAAATTGGAAAACAATACAGATAACAAAGAATTTGAAGAAAAGAATAGAGAAGACTATAAAAGTAAAGGTATTATAGCTATGTTGTTAATTATAGTTATTATAGCAACAGCAGCATTAGGAATGTGTGCATCATATCCATTAATAGAAGAAAATGCAAAGAATGTTTCATATACTAATTATTTTGATGAATATGATTTTACGGAAAAATTAGCATGTACTTTGTATTCTTCGTATTATAATTCTTTAAATGAAAAAGCAGGAGGAACATTAGATCCAGCATCAACATTATTAAATATACAAAAAAACATATATGATAATGATGAATATTATGATGAAAGTGAATTTATAAATGGTTTTAATTCTAATTTTAATTATTGGAATCGTATGTTAGATAATCAGCTTGCAAATTTGAAGTATTATTTTTATGATAAAACTAATAATGTAACAAAAACAAATATAAATTACGAAGTAGGTGTTATTGAAAATAATATAGATTTATCATCAATAAAGAAAGATGAATATCAATTTTACGTAGCTATTAATTTTGATGAAAATGGTAATTTAACAATTAATGATATTAAAGGAGTTGATATTCAAAATTTTGAATACTATTTAAACATTGCTTTAAGTGATTTCTTAAGTGATAATTACTATAATAGTGAGTATTATAATGTTACTATGAATCCAATTAAAAATATGGCTTTCGTATATGCAGTGCCTAATAATTTAGTGTTTAATGATTCAATATCATGGGGAATCAGAAATGCAGAGACATATGGATATCAAGTTGTAGGTGGGGTGGCAGTAATGATAATAGCTGCATTAGTAGCGATAGCTGCATTAATATTCCCTATTAAAAGAGCAAATGAAATACCTCTATTTAAATGGGTATCAAAAATACCATTTGAAGTTTGGATAATTATAGTATCACTTACAGTAGCAGTTTTGATTGTATCTTCTGGATATATGATTCATCCTGCATTAAATGGACAATTAGATCATTTTGTTGGATTTAATGTTGAGTGGTTTACTGCATCAAAAAAAGTTATATGGGCTTTAAACTTTATTAATTGGTTTGTAGGATTTGGAGTTGTATTCTTTGCTACATTAATAATAAAGTATATATTTAATTTAGGAATAAAAGAGTATTTTAAAAGAAGAACAATATTGGGAAAAATATTAATGTTTTTTGTTACTATCATAAAAAGAACATTAGATGAAATTACAAAAGTAGATTTAAGACAAAAGAATAATAAGTTAATAATAAAATTATTATTAATAAATGCAATAATATTATTAATAATAACTTCTATTTGGTTCTTTGGAATTCCTGTAGTTATACTTTATTCAATAGTTTTATTCTTTGTAATAAGAAAATATGTTGATAAAATAAGTGAAAAATATAGTAAGTTAAGAGAAGCTACAAGTAAAATTGCTCAAGGAAAATTAGATGTTAATATAGAAGAAGATTTAGGTCTTTTTGAACCTTTTAAAGAAGACTTGAAAGAAATTCAAAAAGGTTTCAAAAAAGCTGTAGATGAAGAAGTTAAGAGTCAAAAAATGAAAACTGACTTGATATCAAATGTGTCACATGACTTAAAGACTCCTTTAACAGCAATAATTACTTATGCAGATCTTTTAAAAGATGAAAATTTATCAGAAGAAAAACGTAAGCAATATATTGAAACATTAGATAAAAAAGCTCAAAGACTGCAAGTTTTAATAGAAGATTTATTTGAAATGAGTAAAGCTACAAGTGGGAATATAACATTAAATATAGAAAATATTGATGTTGTATCTTTAATGAAACAAACATTACTTGAATTAGAGGATAAACTTGAAGAAGCTAATTTATCAGTTAGAAATAATATGCCAGAAAGTAAAGTTGTATTACCTTTAGATAGTCAACGTACATTTAGGGTATTTGAAAATTTAGTAATTAATATGACTAAATATGCAATGCCTAATACAAGAGTTTTTATTGATATTATTGAAAATGAAAAATATGTTGAAATAATAATGAAAAATATGGCTGCAGAAGAAATAACATTTAATGTAGATACAATAGCAGAAAGATTTGTAAGGGGTGATGAATCAAGAAACACCGAAGGTTCTGGATTAGGACTTGCAATTGCTAAGAGCTTTGTTGAATTACAAGGTGGAACTTTTAATATTAGTGTAGATGGAGATTTATTTAAAGTAATAATAACATTTGTAAAATAAAGGTAGTGCCTCCGGGGAGCAGACATATATTGTAAAAATAGGGGTTGTCGCATTAGTAGATGTTTTTAGTTGTTAATGTGATAGCCCTATTATATTTTCATAAAAAACTTCAAATATGTTACATAAAGACTTATATATTTTTCTAATTTAGCAAAAAATAATAAGTGAAGTTAAAAGATTATAAGGAGGTTTAAAATGGAAAATAATATGGCTATGGAATATCCTATGTTTTGTTATCAATGTGAACAAACAGCAGGGGGGAAAGGGTGTACTAAGATGGGGGTATGTGGTAAGACTCCTGAAATAGCAGCACTTCAGGATTTACTTATATATCAAATAAAGGGTATAAGTTGTTATGCGAAAGAAATAGTTGAAAAAGGTGAAAATGTAGATAAAAGCATAGTAATTTTTATTGAAAATTCATTATTTACAACATTAACAAATGTAAATTTTGATGCAGATGTTCATGTTGAAATGTTAAGAGAGTCACAAAAAATAAAAGAAGCTTTGAGAAGAAAAGTTGGAAAGATTAAAAATGATACTGAACATGCTACTTATAATTTAAGTGAAAGTAAAGCAGAGATGTTAATGGATGCTAAAAAGGCAGGAATAATGTATGATAAAGAACTTGATCCAGATATACGTTCATTAAGACAAACAATAGTTTATGGATTAAAAGGTATAAGTGCATATGGGCATCAAGCAAGGGAGCTTGGTTATTATGATGATCAAGTTGATAATTTTTATATAAGAGCATTAGAGGCAACAACTGATGATAATTTATCAGTAGAAGAATTAATAAGATGGACTATGAGAACTGGAGATATGAGTGTAGCTGTAATGAAAAAGCTAGATGAAGCTAATACTACAGTTTATGATAATCCATCACCTCATAAAGTAAATGTACATATCAAAAAAGGGCCATTTATTATTGTATCAGGTCATGATTTGAAAGATCTTGAAATGTTATTAGAGCAAACTGAAGGTAAGGGAATAAATATTTATACTCATGGAGAAATGATACCAAGTCATGGATATCCAGGGTTAAAAAAATACTCTCATCTTGTAGGGAATTTTGGTGGGGCTTGGCAAGATCAACAAAAGGAATTTGATAATATACCAGGTTGTATTTTAATGACTACAAATTGCCTAATGAGACCAAGAGAAACATATAAGGATAGAATATTTACAACTAGTGTAGTTGGATGGGATGGAGTAAAACATATAGCTAAAGATAAAGATGGTAAAAAAGATTTTTCAGAAATAATAAACAAAGCATTAGAGCTTGGAGGTTATAAAGAAGATCAAGAACCACATGAAATATTAGTTGGATTTGGTCATCACGCAACGTTAAGCAATGCAGAAACAATAGTTAATGCAGTTAAGGATGGAAAGATTAGACACTTCTTCTTAATTGGTGGTTGTGATGGGGCAAGACCAGGAAGAAATTATTATACTGAATTTGCAAAGATGGTTCCAGATGATTGTATAATACTTACTTTAGCATGTGGTAAATACAGATTTAATAAATTAAAATTTGGTGAAGTTGCGGGATTACCAAGACTTTTAGATGTAGGACAATGTAATGATGCTTATTCTGCAGTTAGAATTGCAACAGCACTTGCAGATGCTTTTAATACAGATGTTAATGGATTACCATTATCATTAATTATATCTTGGTATGAGCAAAAAGCAGTAGCCGATTTATTAGCATTATTATCACTCGGAATAAAAGGTATTTTCTTAGGTCCAACACTTCCAGCGTTTTTAAGTCCCAATGTACTTCAATATTTAGTTGATACTTTTAATTTAAGACCTATAAGTACTGCAGAAGATGATTTAAAAACTTGTTTACAACAATGGGTATAAAATATAATAAATGAACCAACAAAAATACTTAGATGATATTAATTTATTATTTAAGTATTTTTGTTATATATTTCAAATTAAAATCCAAGGATTTTTTATAATTTGAACTTTATATATTCATTATTTATTTTTGTAACAATTGTTACTTAAAATTTTAAACACTTAATGTATATTAATAGTATAGTTTAAAATAAAAAGATTATAGGAGGAAGTGAATAAGAGACATGAGTTTATTTTTAGGGAAAATACATTATTGGTTATTTAATAAAGTGTTATGGTTTGAAGGTTTAGAAGATAAAGTAATAGAGTTTACAAAAGATAAAATTGTAGAGGCAAATAATTTAGAAAATCAAATAAATTTAAAGTATGGTAAAAAGCTTGAAAATAAAAATTTAGAAGAGATAATTGATACAAGTAATATTCATGGATGGTTACAAAGTAAAATTCATAGTGCAGAAGGAAGAATGGCAGCATGGACAAGTTCGATATTAAATAATGATAAAGAAGATATTTATGAATTGAAAAAAATATATGCTGAGCAAGGTGTTAATGCAGCTAAGGAAGCTAAAGTTAAATCAAGCAATGTAACTGCAGAAGATATATTTAATAGTATAAATGACTATATATTAGATGGAATGCCATGTGATAGGGTTAATGAAGTTATTACTTCAAATAATGAAATTGTAGAATGGAAAAGAAGAATTTGTGTTCATAAAGAGATTTGGGAAAATGAAGGAGTACCAGTTGAAATATTTTATGAGTTAAGAAATCAATGGATAAGCTCTTTTGTTAAGGAAATGAATAATGATTATGAATATATTGAATTAGATAATGATATAAAAGCTATTAAAAAAAGGAGTTAAAAGGAAGAGTATATGAAAGCAATAGAAATAATGAATGAAGAACATAAATATATTTTAAGAATGCTTAAGGTGGTTAGAAAAGCATGTTTAAATATTATGAATCAAGAAGAAATAATATATGAAGATTTTGATAAGATAATTGATTTTATAAGAAATTACTCAGATAAGCATCATCATAAAAAGGAAGAAGATATTCTTTTTACTAAAATGGTTGAGCATATAGGTGAAACTGCAGAAAAGGTAGTAAATCAAGGAATGCTTGTGGAGCATGATTTAGGAAGACTTTATATTAGACAGTTAGTAGAAGCATTGGAGAAAGTTAAGGGTGGAGATAAAGAAGCTAAATTAGATGTTATAGCTAATGCTATTTCATATACACACTTATTAGAAAGGCATATAGATAAAGAAGATAGAGTTATTTATAAGTTTGCAGAAAGAGAATTAAGTAGAGAAGTTTTATATTCTATAAATATGGAATGTGAAAATTTTGAATTTAGAAATGAAGACATAAGAAATAAATATGTATTAATTTTAGAGGAGTTAGAAAATAGATATTAAATGTTGGAGGGAATAAGTATGATAACAAGAGATATGACAATAGGTAAAATTATAAATTCAAACGAAAAGGCTGCAGATATATTAATGTCTTTAGGAATGGGATGTTTAGGATGCCCATCAGCAACAATGGAATCTTTAGAGCAAGCTTGCAGGGTTCATGGTTTAGACATAGATGAAGTATTAGACAAGCTAAATAATAATTAATTTATATAAGAGTAATATATTTGCAGTTGTATTTGATCTATATTCAAAAAAGAAGAAAGCATAATATATTATATTTTAAAAATTGTATCATAAAACAAGAGACACTTAATTAGAGTTATATTAAATCTAATTAAGTGTCTTTTTTAGTTATTTTAAATTTATATATTATGCTAATTCAGCTTTATGTAGCATATTTAATGATTTAAACTCCTTGAATATTAGAACTAATGTTATAACAACAGATAGGAAATCAGCACAGGCACCTGCAGCCCAAACTCCATCTAATCCCATAAATAAAGGCAATATTAAAGTAAATGGAATTAATAATATAACTTGTCTAAGTAAGCTAACAAACATAGACATTTTAGCCTTACCTACTGATTGGAAATAACTAGTTGAAACAATATTAATTCCTACTATAGGCATCATTAATAAATACATTCTAACTCCTTTTACAGCAACAGCAGTAAGTTCAGGATCATTATTAAATAAGCCTATTGCAAATTGAGGGAAAGTCTGAATTAGAATTCCACCAATAGTACAAATAACTGTAGCAGCAATAGTAGCTATTTTAAATGTCTTTTTAGCTCTGTCGTATTTTTTAGCACCATAGTTAAATCCTATAATTGGTTGACAACCTTGATTAATACCAAATATAGGCATCATAAATACCATGTTAATAGATCCTATTATAGCCATAGCTCCTATAGATAAATCATTACCATATAATTTTAAAGAGTTATTAGCAACAACTTGAACTAAACTGTTAGCAATTTGAGTTGCAAAGGGAGCGATACCAATTGCAAATGTCATCATAACTAAGTTTTTATTTAATTTCATATTTTTAATTTTTAATTTTAAGTTAGAATTTCCTTTAGTATAGTAGTAAAGAATTATGAGGAAGGTAAGAGCTTGAGAAATAACAGTTGCAAATGCAGCCCCTCTAATTCCCATGTTTAATACAAAAACTAATAAATAGTCTAATACTATATTAGTACCACATCCAATAACCATTGTTATTGAAGCTAGCTTAGGGTTACCATCAGCTCTTACAGTACTATTTAATGCAAAAGAAAGAATATTAAATGTACATCCCCCTAATATTACGATGATATATTGCTTAGCATAAAATAAAGTATTTTCACTTGCTCCAAAAAGATTCAATATTGGATTTAAGAAGATAAGTGCAATAATAGTGATTGAAATACCAACTATTAAGCTTAATGTTAGTGCGCTACCAATTAATCTTTCAGCATCATCTCTTTTACCACGGCCAAGGTTTAAAGAAATATTTGCTGTTGATCCAATTCCAATAAGCATACCAAATGCTAAAAGAATAGACATTATAGGCATTGTTATTCCAACACCTGTTAAAGCAAGAGAACCAACTTCAGGTATACGTCCAATGAACATTCTATCTACAATATTATATAAAGCATTAACAAGCATACCAATTATTGCTGGTATGGAATATTTCAACAATAATTTTCCTATAGACTCTTCACCTAATTGATTTTGATTTCTCATATTTTTGTCCTCCTATATAATTTAGAAATCATTTTAATGAATACTTATTTAAGTGTAATTTATACTAAATGATGAATTTATATAATGCAAAGTGATTGTCGCATTGACTTATATATTATACTGTTAAAATTGTGATAAACACAACTAAAAAAGTTAGCAATATAACTATTGTTTTAATACAAAAATATAAAGTAGGATAATATATTAGAGAATAATTGACTGATTATGAATGAAAATGAAAGTTTTTGATAGAAAATGATTGACTTGTGATTGAAATTGGAGTATTATGAAATCGAGGAAGTGGTGTAAATGTTATCAGAGAAAAGACATAAGCTTATTTTAGAAAAGTTAGAAAGAGAATCGGTGATTTATTTAAATGACTTAGTTAAATATTTAAATACTTCATAATCTACTATTAGAAGAGATTTAACTGCTCTTGATAAGGCTGGATTATTGAAGAAGGTTCATGGAGGAGCTACATTATTAAAAGAAATAAGTATAAATACAACTGATGATATTGTTGAGAATAGACAGACTTTAAATATAGATGAAAAGTTAAAGATTGCAGAATATGCAGCAGCATTAATACAAGATAATGATTTAGTATATATAGATGCAGGAACAACTACAGAACTTATGATTAATTTTATAAATAATACAAAAGCTATATTTGTAACTAACGGAATCGTTCATGCAAGAAAGCTAATAAAAAGGAACTGTACTACGTATATTTTAGGTGGAGAATTAAAACTTGCCACTGAAGCCATTGTAGGAGCTGAAACTGTAAATAGTTTAAGAAAATATAATTTTACAAAGGGCTTTTTTGGAGCAAATGGAGTAGATATTGAAAGAGGATTTACTACACCAGATGTTAAAGAAGCTATGGTGAAAAGTGAGGCATTACATAGAAGTAAAAAAAGGTTTGTTTTATGTGATAAATCAAAATTTGATGAAATAAGTTCAATAACTTTTGCAAATATTAAAGAAGCTAAAATAATAACTAGAGGTTTAGAGAATAATAGATATAGATACGAAACAGAAATTTTGGAGGTGGAAAATTAATGATATATACAATAACGTTTAATCCAGCTTTAGATTATATTGTTAAGATGGATGAATTCAACTTAGGCCATGTTAATAGAAGTAATAATGAATTTGTTTATGCTGGTGGAAAAGGAATTAATGTATCAATAGTATTAAACAATCTAGAAGTTAAAAGTAAGGCACTAGGATTTATAGCTGGTTTTACTGGAGATGAAATAGAAAGAAGAGTTAGAGAGTTTGGGTGTGATACAGATTTCATAAAACTAAAAGAAGGTATGTCTAGAATAAATGTAAAAATAAAAGCTGATGTTGAAAGTGAAATAAATGGTGGTGGACCAGAGATATCAGCAGAAGCATTAGAAGAACTTTATGGAAAGTTAGATACATTAAAATCTGGAGATATATTAGTTTTAGCAGGTAGTATTCCAAAAACAATGCCAACAGATGTTTATGAAAGAATAATGGAAAGACTTAAAGAAAAAGGTGTTAAGTTTATAGTTGATACAACTGGTGAGTCATTACTTAAGGTATTAAAGTATAATCCATTTTTAATAAAGCCAAATCATCATGAACTTGGAGAGTTATTTGGGGTAAAACTTAATAATAAAGAAGAAGTTATAGAGTATGCAAAAAAGCTTAAGGATATGGGAGCACAAAATGTAATTATATCTATGGCTGGAGATGGAGCGGTATTAATAAATTCTAATGGAGATGTTACAACGAACAATGTACCAAAGGGTGTAGTAAAGAACTCAGTTGGAGCAGGAGATTCAATGGTTGCTGGATTTATAGCAGGATATTTAAATTCAGGAAAAATTGAAGAGGGATTTAAATTAGGTGTAGCAACAGGAAGTGCATCAGCGTTTTCAGAAGGATTAGCTACAAAAGATTATGTTTATGAATTATTAGAGCAAGTAAAATAGATAGTTTAAAGGAGGAAGAAAAAGTGAAAATTACTGATTTATTAAAAAAGAATGGTATAGCACTTAATCCTAAGGTAGACTCTAAAGAAGAATCAATAAATAAATTAGTTGATTTAATGGACGCTACAGGAAGATTAAGAGATAAAGAATCGTATAAAAAGGCTGTTTTAGAAAGAGAAAGCTTAAGCACAACAGGAATTGGAGATAATATAGCAATTCCACATGCTAAGACAAGTGCAGTAAAGGAAGCTGGTCTTAGTGCAATGGTACTTACTAATGGTGTTGATTATGATTCTTTAGATGGTGAACCAGCAAAATTATTCTTCATGATAGCAGCACCAGAAGGTGAAAATAATCTTCACTTAGATGTATTAGCAAGATTATCAATGATGTTAATGGATCCAGATTTTAAAGAGCAATTAATAAATGCTAAAAGTGTTGATGAGTTCTTATCACTTATTGATTCTAAAGAAAATGATAAATTAAAAGCAGAAAATGATAAGGAAGAGGCTCAAAAGGCACAAACTAATGGATATAGAGTATTAGCTGTTACTGCATGTCCAACAGGTATAGCTCACACATTTATGGCAGCTGAGGCTTTAGAAAATAAAGCTAATGATATGGGAATTACAATAAAAGTTGAAACTAATGGTTCAGGCGGAGCTAAAAATGTTTTAACTGATGAAGAAATAGCTAATGCTGAATGTATAATAGTTGCAGCTGATAAAAAAGTTGAAATGGCTAGATTTGAAGGTAAAAAGGTTATTCAAACTAAGGTTGCAAATGGAATTCACAAAACAGAGGAATTATTAAATAGAGCTACTAGTGGAGATGCACCAGTTTATCATCATGCAGGTGGAAGTGATAGTGAAGGTTCATCATCAGAAGATGGAGAAAGCATTGGAAGACAAATATATAAACACTTAATGAATGGTGTATCTCATATGTTACCATTTGTTATTGGTGGAGGTATATTAATAGCTTTAGCATTTTTATTAGACAACTACAGTATTGATCCATCTAATTTTGGTAAAAATACTCCAATAGCTGCACTAATAAAAACTATAGGTGAAACTGCATTTGGCTTTATGTTACCAGTACTTGCAGGATATATTTCAATGAGTATTGCAGATAGACCAGGTCTTGCAGTTGGTTTTGTTGGTGGTATGTTAGCTAATTTAGGAACAACTTATGCAAGTGCATTTGATTCTTCAGTATCAGTTATTAGTGGAGGATTTTTAGGAGCATTATTTGCAGGGTTCTTAGGTGGTTACTTAGTATTAGGATTAAAGAAGATATTTGATAAATTACCACAAGCATTAGAAGGTTTAAAACCAACATTATTATATCCTTTCTTTGGTATTGGATTAATTGGATTAATAATGATATTTGTAAATCCATTCTTTGGTGGAATAAATGAAGCAATTACAAATTTCCTTAACTCAATGGGTGGAACAAGTAAAGTATTATTAGGAATTGTTGTTGCAGGTATGATGTCAATTGATATGGGTGGTCCTTTCAATAAAGCAGCATATGTATTTGGTACAGCATCACTTGCATCTGGTAACTATGAAGTAATGGCAGCTGTAATGGCTGGTGGTATGGTTCCACCACTTGCAATAGCTTTAGCATCAACATTCTTTAAGAATAAATTTACTAAGAGAGAAAGACAATCAGCACTTACAAATTACATTATGGGATTTTCATTTATAACAGAAGGTGCGATTCCTTTTGCAGCAGCAGATCCATTAAGAGTTATACCTTCATGTGTATTAGGTTCTGCAACAGCTGGAGCGCTTACAATGTTATTTAACTGTCAATTAAGAGCTCCTCATGGTGGAATATTTGTATTACCTGTAATAGGAAATCCGTTTGGATTCTTAGGTGCAGTTGTTATAGGTGCTATAGTAGGAATGGCAATGTTAGCATTATTAAAGAAAAAGGTAGAAGAATAAAATATAAAAATTTTAAAAGTCTGAGGCATTTACTAATTTAGTTAATGTTTCAGACTTTTTTATTTTACTATGCTATAGTTAAATAGAAGCTAGATTTATTACATAAATGAAAGGGGAATAATTATTTATGTGGATATTATACGCATTAGGATCTGCATTTTTTGCAGGAGTTACCTCTATTTTAGCTAAGGTAGGTGTTAAAGATGTAGATTCTCATTTAGCAACAGCTATAAGAACAATTATAGTTTTAATTTTTTCATGGATATTGGTATTTATAATTGGCTCACAAAGTACAATAGAAAATATTAATGGAAAAGCTTTTTTATTCTTAATTTTATCAGGTTTATCAACAGGAGCATCTTGGTTATGTTATTTTAAAGCATTGCAACTGGGTGATGTAAATAAGGTAGTACCTATTGATAAGAGTAGTACAATTTTAACCATGATTTTAGCTTTTATTTTCTTAAATGAAAATATAACTGTAAATATGGTAGTTGGAATGATTGGAATAGCTATTGGAACGTACTTAATGATTCAAAAGAAAGAAGGAGTAGAAAAGGTAGTTAAAGGAAAGGCATGGTTAATATATGCCTTATTATCAGCTTTATTTGCTTCACTAACATCTATACTAGGGAAAGTTGGTATAGAAAATGTTGAATCAAATTTAGGAACAGCTATTAGAACAATTGTTGTACTTATAATGGCTTGGATTATAGTTTTTGTTACTAAAAAGCAAGGAGATATTAAGAAGATTGATAAGAATAGTTTAATATTTTTAATTTTATCTGGAATAGCAACTGGTGCATCGTGGATTTGTTATTATAAGGCTTTACAAGATGGACTAGCTTCTATAGTAGTTCCCATAGACAAGCTTAGTATTTTAGTAACTATATTATTTGCTTATGTATTTTTAAAAGAAAAATTATCAAAAAAATCATTATTAGGTTTAATTTTAATTGTAGTTGGAACATTAGTATTATTAATAAAAGTTTAGATGATGGAAGGTTTATTGAACTTTGCTGTAAAGTTAATGATAGGAGTATGGGAACAAATGAAAAAATTTAATGCTGAAATAAAAAAGGTAGAAGATAAAGATGGAGCATATATAGAGATACCTTTTGATGTAGAACATGTATATGGAGCTAAGAGAGTAAAGGTAAAAGCGACTTTTGATGGAGTTGAGTATAGAGGTTCAATAGTTAAGATGGGATTACCATGTTATATTATAGGAATAACTAAAGATATAAGAAAAAAGATAGCAAAGGAACCAGGAGATGTAATTGAGGTAACAATAGAAAAAGATGTGGAAGAAAGAATTGTTGAGATACCTATGGATTTTAAGGAAAGAATAGAGTTAGATGATAATATAAAAGAGTTCTGGAATACATTATCTTTTTCTATGCAAAAAAAGTATGTTATATGGATAACTTCAGCTAAGAAAGAAGAGACAAGAAATAAAAGAATAAATGAAGCAATAGAAAAACTGAAAAATAAAGAGAAGATAAAATAGCATTATTGTGTTAAAAAAAGCCTATATGTTGCAAGTAAAGTAATAAGAAGATTATGTATAATCACATTATAAATAATTAATTTTAATAAAAAGATAAATTGAGTTTTTATAGTGTGGAGGTAACAAATATGGAAAGACAATGGTGGCATAGTTCAGTAGTATATCAAATATATCCAAGAAGCTTTAATGATAGCAATGGTGACGGAATAGGTGATATTAATGGAATTAGAGAAAAGTTAGACTATTTAAAGGAACTTGGAATAGATGTTATTTGGCTTAGCCCAGTTTATAAATCTCCAAATGATGATAATGGATATGATATAAGTGATTACTGTGATATAATGGATGAATTTGGAACAATGGAAGATATGGATAATCTTTTAAAGGAAGCTAATGAAAGAGGAATTAAGATTCTTATGGACTTAGTTGTTAACCATACTTCTGATGAGCATAAATGGTTTATTGAAGCTAAAAAATCCAAGAATAATGAATATAGAGATTACTATATATGGAGAGAGCCAGTAGATGGACATGAACCGAATAATTTAGGATCAACATTTAGTGGAAGTGCATGGCAATATGATGAAACAACAGGTCAATACTATTTACACTTGTTTAGTAAGAAACAACCTGATTTAAATTGGGAAAATGAAAGGGTTAGAAATGAAGTTTATAAAATGATGAATTTCTGGGTAGATAAAGGTATTGGTGGATTTAGAATGGACGTTATTGACCTTATTGGTAAAGTTCCAGATGAAATGGTAACAGGAAATGGACCTAAATTGCATGATTACCTACAAGAAATGAATAAAGCAGCATTAGATGGAAATGATTTATTAACAGTAAGTGAAACTTGGGGAGCAACTCCGGAAGTTGCTAAGCTTTATTCAAATCCAAAAAGAAAAGAATTAAGTATGGTATTCCAATTTGAACATATAGGTTTAGATCAAATTGAAGGAAAAGAAAAATGGGATCTTAAAAATTTAGAATTACTTGATTTAAAGAAGGTTTTATCTAAGTGGCAAACAGAGCTTGAAGGACAAGGATGGAACAGTCTTTTCTGGAATAATCATGATTTACCAAGAATAGTTTCAAGATGGGGAAATGATAAGGAATTTAGAGTAGAAAGTGCAAAAATGCTTGCAACTCTTCTTCATGGAATGAAAGGTACTCCTTATATTTATCAAGGTGAAGAACTTGGAATGACTAATGTAAGATTTGAAGATATTAATGAGTACAATGATATTGAGAGTTTAAATATGTATAAAGATAGACTTTCAAAAGGATATACTCATGATGAAATAATGGAATCTATTTATGCAAAGGGAAGAGATAATGCTAGAACTCCAATGCAATGGGATTCAACAGAGAATGCTGGATTTACTACAGGAAAGCCTTGGTTAGCTGTTAATAGAAATTATGATTATATAAATGCTAAACAATGTTTAGAAGATGAAAATTCAATTTTCCATCATTATAGAAAATTAATAGATATAAGAAAGAATAATGATACTATAATCTATGGAGATTATAATTTATTATGTCCTGAAGATAAAAATATATTTGCTTATACTAGAGAGTTAAATGGAGACAAGCTATTAGTAGTTTGTAATTTCTATGATGATGAAGTTACTTTCAGTTTTGAAGATGATTTTAATCATGTGGATATTTTATTAAGCAATTATAAGGATTCAAGTAAATTGGTTGAAAAATTAAGTTTAAGACCATATGAAGCTATAATGTTTAGGGTTATGTAAAATAATGTATGAGCCTCCGGGGTAAATCCAATATATGGATTTACCCCGGAGGCTCATACATTTTTTATCTGAAAATGTGCTATTCATTTAATTGAAAATAAAGTATATAATTAAATAAATAGAAGATATTAGAAATGGGGGTTGAAACTATGGATAAATTAGAGAAGAAGTTGGAAGAACTTTCAGAATACTTAAAGACTATTGATCATTACAGAAATGTAGAGAGTCTTATGTATTGGGACATGACAATAGGAATGCCAGAAAATGCAGCTGAGGGAAGGGCAGAGACAATGTCTTTTATGCAAATGCAAGCACATAAATTATCTGTTTCAAAAGAAATGCATGAGTTTATTAAGTTTTTTGAGAAAAATGAAGGTAAATTAGATTTTGTTCATAAAAGAATGTTACATGAACTTAAAAAGAATTATGAAAAAGAAAAGATATTTCCTGAAGAGTTTATAAAGGAGTTTTCTTTAGCTGCATCAAGGGGACAGTTAGCTTGGGAGAAAGCTAAGAATGAAGATAATTTTGAAATATTTAAATCTTCTTTAGAAAAAATAGTGGAGCTTACAAAGAAATCAATAAAGTATAAGGGGTATAAAGGAAATAAATATAATGCCTTACTAGATGATTATGAACCAGGACTTACTGTTGAAAAATTAGATAAAGTTTTTGATGAGTTAAGAGATGGAATTATTAGTATATTAAAAAAGATAAATAATAGCGGAACAAAAATTTCTAATGTCTTTGAGGGAAAAGAGTTTCCAAAGGAAAATCAAAAAAGATTTTGTCTTGAAATTTTAAAGACTATGGGATTCGATTTTAAATCAGGAAGAATGGATGAAACTGAACATCCATATACTTTAGATATGAGCAATAAGGATGTTAGAATAACCAATCATTATTATTTAAATGATTTTACATCAGCAATGTTTTCAGCAATACATGAAGGTGGACATGGAATATATGAACAAAATATACCTGACTATCTAGAAGGTACTGGGTTGAATATTGCATCATCTATGGCTATTCATGAATCGCAATCAAGATTTTATGAAAATATAATAGGAAGAAATAAAGCATTTTGTGGATATTTATATGAAGAGGCTAAAAAAGAGTTTCCAAATCAATTTGAAGGTGTTAGTGAAGAAGAGTTTTATAATACAATAAATAAAGTAGAACCTTCATTAATAAGAACTGAAGCAGATGAATTAACTTATAGTATTCATGTAATTATAAGATATGAAATAGAAAAATTACTTATAAATGATAAAATTCAAGTTGCTGATTTACCTAGAGTTTGGAATGAAAAGTATAAGGAGTATTTAGGAATAGAGCCTACAAGTGATAAAGTTGGAGTACTTCAAGATATGCATTGGTCAGATGGATCATTTGGATATTTTCCAAGTTATGCATTAGGAAATCTTTATGGAGCACAAATGCTAAACAAAATGGTTCAAGATGTACCTAATATATATGATGAAATAGCAACTGGAGACTTGTCTTCAGTATATGAATGGTTAAAAGAAAATGTACATGAATGTGCCAATCTTTATGACCCAAGTGATTTAATAAAGAGAATTACAGGGGAAGAACTTCAAGCAAAATATTTTATTGAATATTTAGATAAGAAATATAAAGAAATATATAATTACTAATATAGCTAAATTAATCTCAGAAAAAACTTATTACAGATAACTTTTTCTGAGATATTTTTATTTTAAAAAATTTACGAATATATTATAAGAATTATTAAGAAATGAGGCGAGAAAATGCATATATACACCTTACATAAATGGCTTCTTTTATTTTATCTATATTGTTTTATAGGATGGATATGGGAGTCGTGTTATGTATCTTTAAAAAAGCATAAATGGATAAATAGAGGATTTTTAAAAGGACCGTTATTACCTATTTATGGATCAGGAGCTGTAGTAGTATTAATTTCTACATTGACAGTTGAGAATAATCTTTTATTAGTATTTGTGATAGGGATGATTTCTGCAACAATATTAGAATATATAACAGGAGTAGCAATGGAGAAATTATTTCATGTTAGGTACTGGGATTATAGCAAAGAGCCTTTTAATATTAATGGACATATTTGTTTAATATCCTCTTTAGCTTGGGGAGTTTTTTCGGTACTTTTAGTTAGGTTTGTTAATCCTAATATAGAAAGGTTAGTTATAATCATACCTAATGGGATATCAGAAGTAATTTCATATATTATAACTGTTTTTATTACAATTGATGCTGTACAATCATTCAATGAAGCTATGGACTTAAAGAAGATTTTAATTAAGTTTACTGAAAGAAATGATGCTATTAATAATATAAAGAAAAGAATAGAAATATTCGAAGCTTTTATTAATGAAGATGTAAAATCTATTCAAGAAAAACTAATTAAAAAAGTAGCCATTAAGCAAGAAAAAGCATTGCTTAAGAAGAATACAAGAAAGCAAGCTATTGAAGTAATTATTAGAAAAAATTTAGAGTTAAAAGAAGAAGCAATTAAGGGATTTGTTGAAAAAGTATCAAGATATATTGATAAATTTGATGAGCTATCATCAAAGGTTATAGATGAACCAAGTAAATTAAAGGGTGAGCTTTTAGAGCATTTATCAAGGTTAAAATCCAATGAATCAAAAATTAATAATACTGAAAATAAGGTTTATATAAATTCTATAAATATATTAAGAAGAAATCCAAATGCAAGAGCTAAGAAATATGAAGAGGCAATGAGAGAAGTAAAAGATTTAGATAAGGAAGTAAAGGGGAAAGAATAATATGAGAAGTTTAAAATGGGATTAAATGTATTAGTTTCTGCATTATTATTATTATTATTATTACAGCATTTACATCAACATTATTTGGTATATCAAAATTTGCTATTTTTAGTATTACTTGCGCTTTTAGGTGGATTATTGTTAACTTGTATGTGGGGAAAAATAAAGATTAAAGCTAATAAATAATTATTAAAATGCTGAATCGTAATTAAATTTATGACTCAGCATTTTAAGCTTTATGCATTATATTTTTACAGTCCAGTTTTACAATGTAAATAAACTGGTTTATCCTTAGGAGTTTCATTTTAAAATATGTGACTGCTTTATATTTATATCTTATTACTAATTGACTATATCACTTTATAATTTCACTTAAATCCTTTTCTATTTGTATTTTACCTCTGCCCAATTTTAAATATCCTTGTCTTTCTAGGTCTTTAAGCTTTCTACTAACTACTTCTCTTGCAGAGTCTAGTTCAAATGCTAAATCATTGTGAGTCAAATAAATATTTTTAGTTTTTTTATCAATAAGTAATTTAAGTAATCTATTAGTTAATGATTCATGTTTAATTTGCTCTTTGGTATTTATAATTATTTTAAATTTGTTATATAAATCCTTATAGATATATTGTAAAAATAAAGTGTTATGTAATAAGTATTTATTAACTATATCAAATGGAATAACGCATATTTTAGAATCTTGAATAGCTTTCCCTATTATGTTTAATGAAGTACAATTCATTAAACAGCTTAATGCTTCATGACACAATTGACCTCGTTCTATATTATAAAGATTAGTCTCTTCACCTTTTTCATTTAGCTTTTGAATTTTTATGTTGCCACTTATAACAAATAAAAAACCAATACATTCATCTTCCCGAGTTGTTAAATATTCACCTGATAAAAGTTCTTTAAAGTTAGCTCTTTCGCTTAATATGCCTTTATTAGCGTCATCTATTTGAGATAAAATTGGATATGCTTCATAAAGCTTATTTATAAATTGATTCTTATTATTAATCATATTTTTTATTTAAATCCTCTCTAGCAATAAATTTTATATTTATTTTCCTTATCTAATATTTTACACCTTTAAGATATATATTATGTGACTTAGTCACATTAAGAAAGGAATTTAATTTATATACTATAAATGAAACTAGTTATTTTTGGGGAGGATTTTATTTTGGAAAAGAAAATTATTAAAAAGAAGGCCTTTGTAGATAAGGAGTACTGTGTTGCTTGTGGAATTTGTGAAAAAGAATGTCCAATTAATGCAATTTCAATTTATAAAGGAATTTTTTCAAAAGTAGATATTGATAAATGTGTAGGATGTAGTAAATGTGTAAATATATGTCCTGCATCTACAATTGAAATCAAGGAGGTAATATTAAATGAAAAGTAAAAGTAAGATAAGAAAGAAAAAACGTTGGTCAGAATATATGTGGATAATTTCAGGACTATATCTAGTTCTTGGACTTTTTAATATTTTATTTGCATGGCTTGGATTACTTTGCTTTTTTATACCATTATTTATTTCTATATTTGGTGGGGGAAAGAAATATTGTAATAGATATTGTGGGAGAGGACAAATGTTAAGCATATTAGGAAATAAATTTAAGCTATCAAGAAATAAGCCAGTGCCTAAGTTCTTAAAGCATAAGTATTTTAGATATGGATTTCTTTTATTTTTCTTAACAATGTTTTTAAATATGTTATTTGTTACTTATTTAGTTTTTAAAGATATAAATAGCTTAAAAGAGGTTATAACACTTTTTTGGACCTTTAAGCTTCCATGGAATTTTATTGATTATTCTTACGTAGCTACATGGATTGTTCAATTTGCATTTGGATTTTATAGTATGATGCTAACATCAACTATTTTAGGGATAATAACTATGATTTTATACAAACCTAATTCTTGGTGTGTTTATTGTCCAATGGGAACAATGACACAAATAATTTCAATAATAAAAAATAAAGAAAGATAAATAAGTATATAATAAAATATATATAAATAATGTTAAATAAAGGGAGAAATAAATTATGGTATTTCCAACACATATAGTAGCAGCTGGAGCATTGGTTATTAATGAAAGGGATGAAATTTTATTAGTTAAAAACCCATATAGGGGATGGGAATTTCCAGGTGGACAAATTGAAAATGGGGAGGATTTAATTGAAGGAGTAACAAGAGAGGTTCTTGAAGAGTCAGGAATAAAAGTTAGTGTGAAGAAGCTTGCTGGAGTTTACTCTAATACAAAATCATATATAGGATGGGATAATGAAACATTTGTACCCACTAAGGTAATATTTGATTTTTTAGCGGTAAAAGTTGAAGGAGAATTACTGGAGAGTGAAGAAAGTATTGAGGTTGGATGGTTTAGTAAAAATGTAGTCTTAGATATGATAAAGGAACCCTGGATAAAGGAAAGAGCAAAGGATATGCTAAATTTTAATGGACAAGTGGTTTACAGAGTATATTCATCAAGTCCTTATGAAGTTTATAGAAATGAGTATATTTAATTAGCCGATAGAGTTAGATAGTGTTAATACTGATTAAAAATTTTTAAAATTGTGTTGACCTTATACCTTGTGGAAGGTGTAGGATGGGATTAAAGAAGAAATTCTTTAATTAATAATTATAAAATTTTGGAGGGTATAGACTATTATGAAATTACAAAAATATGAATATTGTTTTGAACCTGAGGAACCAATTACTAATGAAAAAGAGTTTACAGATGAGTTAATTAAATATTGTGCATCTAATAAAAAAGATTTAACAATAATCCATGAGGGTATGGAACCAATAGCAATAATTGATGGAATAAAATATATAGGAATGTTAGAAACGCCTAAGGTTATAAATATACCATTTTTACCGCTTTTTTATACAAAATCTTATGGATTTAAGTGGGTTTATTTATATAAATATGAGAATTAGAAATAAGAAGATTTAATTTTTAATATCAAAGGTAAATGCCCTAATGAGAATAATATCATATGAAAGTATTAATAAGAATATGATATAATTAAATTTAAATAACAGTATAATCAAAGGAAGTAAACAATGACTAAAAAGATTAACAAGAGATATCCAGTGTATTTTGAAGATTTTAAATGCATAGGTGGAAAATGTGAAGATAGTTGCTGTATTGGTTGGAATATAGATATAGATAAAGTAACATTTAAAAGGTATTTTAAAGTTCAAAATTCAGAGATGAAAAGAATGTTTCAAAAAAATGTTCAAAATAATGAAAGATGTAGTAGTGAAGATATTGATTATGGAATAGTTAAATTAAAAAGAGATAAAAGATGTCCTTTTTTAGATGAAGAAAATTATTGTGTTATTCATTCAAACTTAGGTGAAGATTATCTTTCAAATGTTTGTACATGCTTTCCAAGAGTAATTAATAAAATAGATGAAATCTACGAAATATCTCTTGATGTGGCATGTCCGGAAGCAGCAAGGCTTATTTTATTAAAAGAAGAAGGAATAAAACTTGTTAATAAAGAAGAAGAACTAGGCAAACATATAATATCTGCACAAATAAATACAAATTTAAAAGAAGTAAAAAATACACCTTTAAAATATTTTAAAGAAATAAGGGGTTTTTGTATAAAAATTATTCAAGATAGAAGATTTACTATAAGTGAAAGATTATATTCATTAGGTTATTTTGTGGAGCAACTTGAGGAAGAAGTAGAAAATAATAATGATATAATTAAATTTATAGAAAGTTATGATGTTGATTTATTTGCTAAGGCTTATTCAAATGATGATCTTAATTTATTATTAGGAAATAGCAACATGAATTATATAATACAAATAGACTTATTTAAAAAGATGCTTAAAATATTAAGAGTAGATAAGGATGTTGAAAGTTTTAGATTTAAGGAATATACAAGTAGAATGCTAAATGGCTATGGTTTTGATGAGGGAGAAAATATCCAATATAAATCAGAATTTTATATAAAAGCTTTTGAAGAGTATAATGAAAAATATTTTGATAAATATAGCTATATCCTAGAAAACTATTTAGTTAATTTTATTTATAATAATATGTTCCCGTTTAATGAGGTTTTATCATTTTTTGATAGTTATATGATGCTTATAATAAGGTTTAGTTTTATAAGATTTTATTTAGTTGGATTATATTTATATAATAAAGAAGAAAGAGATAAGAATATGGTTGAATTGATACAAGTATTTTCAAAAACTATTGAGCATCATAAGAGTTATTTAATAGATTCATTACATTATATTAAGAGAAAAGAATTTGATAATATGGAGTTTGCAAAGACTATTTTATAAGTTTAAGGCTACTAATATTGATTTATATAAAATCAGTATTGGTAGCTTTTTTATATAAAATGCGTAAATAATTTTGTATTATTACAAGAATAAAGACAAATAATAAAAATTGTAAAACCTAATAAATTTAACTGTTAAAAAATATAAATTTTAAGGGCGTGTACATATGAAAAATATATTTAAAATGAATAAAATAACACTTCTATTAATAATAATGGGAGTAGTAACTATGTCTGTGATATGTTTTAGAATATATATGATGGATAGTTATGATTTAAAAGGGGTTTTTAATGAGGAAGGGAGTGTAGAGAAAATTAATATTATTCCAAAGCCAATGAGTTACAAAAGTAAAGAAGGAAAATTTATTTTGACAAAAGACAGTGCAATTTATATAAAAGGAAAAAGTGATGAAGAAGCTGAGCAAATTAAAAGGATTGCAGAGTTTATAAGAGAGAAATTAAATGCATCAACAGGATTTGATTTACAAATTATTGTAAGTGAAAAACCTATGGATGGAAGTATTTACTTAACAACTATCAATTCAAATGAAGAATTAGGTAATGAGGGATATGAAATAGATACAACTTCAAAAGCTATTAAAATTACAGCTTATAAACCAGAAGGGATATCAAGAGGAGTTCAAACGTTAAGACAATTGTTACCACCAGAAATTGATAGTAAAACAGTTGTTGACAATATGGAATGGACTGTACCTGCATCAGTAATAAAAGATAAACCAGAGTATAGTTATAGAGGATTAATGATAGATGTTGCAAGGCATTTTTTTACTGTTGATGAAATTAAGAGACAAATAGATTTAGCAGCACAATATAAGATAAATAAAGTTCATTTACATTTAAGTGATGATCAAGGATGGCGTCTTGAAATAAAGAAATATCCTGATTTAACACTTATAGGTGGAAGTACTCAGGTTGGTGGAGGACCAGGTGGATACTATACACAAGAGCAGTTTAAAGATATAGTAAGCTTTGCAATGCAAAGATATGTAGAAATAGTGCCAGAGTTTGATATGCCAGGTCATACAAATGCAGCATTAGCTTCTTATGGATTTTTAAATCCCGATGGTAAAAGAGCCTCTTTATATACAGGAAAAGAGGTAGGATTTAGTTCTTTTATGGCACATAGTGAAATAACTTATGAATTTATAGATGATGTATTTAATGAGGTTTCGCAAATATCTCCATCAAAATATCTTCAAATTGGAGGAGATGAAGCACTTAATACTAAAAAGGAAGATTATGATTATTTTGTAGGAAGAGTAGCTAAAATAGCAGAAAAGTATGGAAAGATACCGATAGGATGGGATCCAATAGATACTTCTCCTGAAATAGGATCAAGTGTAATACTTCAAAACTGGCAAGATTCAAATGAAGAAGCTGTAAAAAAGAATATGAAAATACTTGTATCAATTGCAAGCAAAGCTTATTTAGATATGAAGTATAATGAGGAAACGCCTTATGGGCTTAATTGGGCAGGATATATTCCTGTTGATGTAGCATATAAGTGGGATCCAACAGATTATGCACCAAGGAATTTAGTTTTAGGAGTAGAGGCACCATTATGGACAGAAACAATATCAACACAAGATCAAATGGATTATATGATATATCCAAGATTACCAGGGTATGCTGAAATAGGATGGACACCTAAAGAAAATAGAAATTGGGATGAATATAAGGTTAGATTAGCTGCGCAAGAAAAAAGGCTAACTAATGAAGGTGTAAATTATTATAAATGGAGAGAATAATAAAAGAATAACTTATTTTTATAGAGAAAGTGAATTTACTTTCTCTATAAATTTTTAAATAAAACTCTTGACTTGGAGTTAACTTCAATGTGTAAAATTTAAGTAAAATAATATTTGAAGTATACTTAAGGGAGAGATCGCAATGAAAAAGACTTTATATTTAATGAGACATGGACAAACTTTATTTAATTTAAGAAGAAAAATACAAGGAAGTTGTGATTCACCTTTAACTGAGTTAGGAAGAGAACAAGCAAAAGTTTGCAGGTGGATTTTTAAAAGATATTAAATTTGATAATTATTATAGTTCAACATCAGAACGTAGTTGTGATACATTAGAAATAGTTACTGATTATAAGGTTACATACACACGATTAAAGGGATTAAAAGAAATGGATTTTGGTGTATTTGAGGGGGAAAGTGAAGATTTAAATCCAAAGACTCCAGGTGGATATGCAACATTTTTTAAAGCCTATGGTGGGGAAACACAAGAAGAAGTAAAACAGCGTTTAAAAAATACATGTATTGAAATTATGGAAAAAGAAGATAATCAAATAGTATTAGCAGTATCTCATGCAGGAGCTTGCTATCATTTTTTAAGAAATTGGCATGATGATAAATTTGTAAATACCGAACTTAAGAAAGGATTCCCTAATTGTTGTATTTTTAAATATGAATATGAGAATAAAGTATTTAATCTTGTTGAAGTTATTAGATTTTAGAATTTATTAATATATATTCACATTATATATTAAAAAAACGTAAAATAAGGTTGTTTTTTATTGACTTAAAAATAGATATAATAGATAATATTATAAAAGAAATATTTTATTTCATTAAATGAAGATAAAAATTTAATTAATCAAATTTAGGTTTGGATTTTATTTTAATAAAATAAAATTAAAGATTATGATAAGGAAGAGTAATTTAGGTAATTACTTTTAGAGAGCTAAGGTTAGGTGTAACTTAGTAGTAATACTTTTATGAAGCAGCCTTTGAATCGCTTACTGAGAACTAAGAGATACTCTTAATGTAGGTAAAGACGTATATCCTAACGTTATAAGGAATAGAATATGAATTTGCAACTCAATTTACTGAATAAGGAGTTGTTTCAGGAGTATTCTTACTGAGTGAGTAAAGAGATTTACTTATGAGGGTGGTACCGCGGAATTTTATAGCTTCGTCCCTTTTTATAGAGGGATGGGGCTTTTTTTATTATAAGGAGGGCTAGTTATGGAAGAAATTTTAGAGATTTTAGAAGAGAATAGTAGATATAGTGATGAGCAAATAGCAGTAATGGCTGGGAAAACTGTAGAGGAAGTTAGAGAAGCAATTAGAGATTATGAAGAAAAAAGTATAATAGCTGGATATACTACTCTTATAAATTGGGAAAATACAGGTAAAGAAACAGTTACTGCTCTTATTGAAGTTAAAATAACACCTCAAAGAGGAGAAGGTTTTGATAAAGTAGCAGAAAGAATATATAAATTTGATCAAGTTAAAGCATGTTATTTAATGTCTTCAGGGGGTTTTGATCTTACTGTTATAGTTGAGGGAAAAACAATGAAGGAAGTTGCTATGTTTGTATCAGAAAAGTTAGCGGTACAAGATAATGTAATTGGAACAGCAACACATTTTGTATTAAAGAAGTATAAAGATCATGGAACTATATTTAGAGAAAAGAAAAATCCTAATAGGGAGGTAATATTTATATGATGCTAGAAAATATGATAAGAAAAGAAGTTAAGGAAATGCCTCCTTCAGGTATAAGAAAATATTTCGATATAGTAAATGAGATGGAGGGGGTAATATCTTTAGGTGTAGGAGAGCCAGATTTTGTTACACCTTGGAATGTTAGAGAAGCAGGAATATATTCATTAGAACAAGGTGACACTCACT
Source organism: uncultured Clostridium sp. (assembly GCA_900547475.1). Classification (GTDB taxonomy): domain Bacteria; phylum Bacillota; class Clostridia; order Clostridiales; family Clostridiaceae; genus Clostridium. Next base: position 35,849 of record URGW01000029.1, read on the forward strand.
ATTCTTCTAATGCAGGATTTATAGAACTTAGAGAAGAAATTGCTAAGTATTTATATAGAAAATTTGATTTAAAGTATAATCCAAAGGATGAGATTTTAGTTACTGTTGGTGGTAGTGAAGGAATTGATATTGCACTTAGGGCTTTAGTTGGACCTGGAGATGAAGTTATTATTCCAGAGCCAAGCTTTGTTGCATATAAGGGATGTACAGCATTTACTGGAGCTACTTCAAAGGTTATAAATCTTAAGGCAGAAAATGATTTTAAGTTAACAGCACAAGAATTAGAAGAAGCAATTACTGAAAAAACAAAAGTAGTTATTATACCATTCCCTAATAATCCAACAGGAGCAATAATGACAAGAGAAGAATTAGCTCCACTTGTTGAAGTATTAAAGGACAAGGATATAATTGTTATTTCAGATGAAATATATGCAGAGTTATCTTATGATAAACCACATGTATCTATAGCAAGCTTTGCTGAGATTAAGGAAAAAACTCTTGTTATAAATGGTTTTTCTAAGTCTTATGCTATGACAGGATGGAGACTTGGATACGTATGTGGTCACTCAATACTTTTAGATGCTATGAAGAAAATTCATCAATATGCAATAATGTGTTCACCAACAACAGCACAATTTGCAGCAATTGAGGCTTTAAAAAATGGTGATGAAAGTGTTAGTAAGATGGTTAAGGAATATAATAGAAGAAGAAGAGTTCTTGTTGATGGATTTAGAAAGCTTGGATTAGATTGTTTTGAACCTCTTGGAGCTTTCTATGTATTCCCATGTATTAAGTCTACAGGAATGACATCTGATGAATTTTGTGAAAAACTTTTATTAAAAGAAAAGGTACTAGCAGTGCCAGGAAATGCTTTTGGTGAATGTGGGGAAGGGTTCATTAGAGCGTGTTATGCATCTTCTATGGAAAACATAATGGAGGCACTTAAGAGAATTGAAAAATTCTTAGATGAAGAAGTAAATAATAAATAGAAAAAGAGATTATTGGAGACTTAGTTTCCGATAATCTCTTTATTTTTTAGCTAGTACTAAAATTTGAGTATTTCTTAGGTGAAATTCCAACTGCTTTTTTAAAGGTTTTTAAGAAGTTACTATAATCATTAAAACCACATTTTTCACAAACAGAATTAACACTTTCACCATCAGCTAATAAAGATTTGGCTATAGAAATTCTACGTGCAGTAATATATTTATTTATAGTAGTTCCAGTAGCTGATTTGAAAATTCTACAAATGTATGAACTACTTAAATAAAAATTATTAGCTAAATCATCTATAGAAATTTGATTCATAATATTATCATTAATGTACTCAATTATAGAATCAACTTGGTTATTATATTTATAAGAAAATCTATCAGTAAAATCAGTATGATTTTTAATATAAGTTTTATTTAAGAAAGTCATCAATTCTAAAAAACTAGCATGTTCAATTACATCAGATCCAAATCCATCAGAAGCTAAAATTTTATTTATAAAATATATAAATCTACTTTGCTCATCCTTATTTAAAGAAATTTTATGACTAAAATTATTATCTCGACTAGAAAAACAAAAATCTAAGTTAGTATTATTTGTACAACATGATTTTAAGAATTCAGGATAAATGGAAATAACAATTCTTTCATGAACTATTTTATCTAATTGTGATATATAGTGACTTTCAAATTGATTTATTACAAAAAGATCACCAGGTTTAATATCATAAAATTTATTATCGATTAAAAACTGTTTACCACCAGAAATTGAGTAATATATTTCATAACAATCATGTATATGCATAGACATAGACTTTTCTTCTTTGTACAAGTGAGCAATAGAAAAATATTTATTATCAATACAATTCTTTATTGAATCACTACAAGAATTACATTCTTTCATTAAAAACAATCCTTTCCATATTTTACTTAAATTATAATATATTAGTTCAATATTTTCAAGATTTATGCAATGATACAACAAGAAATAGCAAATTTAAAATGATAAACTTTACCTATAGAGATAATAATATGCTACATAAATAATATAGAGGTGAGGGAATGAATGATATATTAAAGAAAATACAATCAACAGGAATTATACCAGTTGTAAAAATAGAAAAGGTTGAAGATGCAGTTCCATTAGCTAAAGCATTATGTGAAGGTGGCCTACCATGTGCTGAAGTCACATTTAGAACTACTGCAGCTAAAGAATCAATAAAACAAATGGTACAAGCTTATCCTAATATGTTAGTAGGGGCAGGAACTGTATTAAATACTAAGCAAGTGGATGAAGCTGTTGAAGCAGGAGCTAAATTTATAGTAAGTCCTGGTTTAAACCCTAAAGTAGTTCAATATTGTAATGAAAAAGGAGTATTAATAGTTCCAGGTTGCTCTAATCCAAGTGATGTAGAAGAAGCAATCCAATTAGGACTTGATGTAGTTAAGTTTTTCCCAGCAGAAGCAGCTGGTGGATTAAAAATGATAAAAGCTATGGCAGCGCCATATGGAAATATTAAGTTTATGCCTACAGGAGGAATAAATATTAATAATTTAGAAAGTTATTTAAGCTTTAATAAGATAATTGCTTGTGGTGGAACATGGATGGTGATACCCGAATTAATAGAATCAGGTAATTTTGAAGAAATTAAAAAGCTTACAAGAGAAGCTGTAGAAAAAATGCTAGGATTTGAATTACTGCATGTAGGAATTCATCCAACAGATTCTGAAAGCTCTACAGAAATAGCAGGAGCATTTGAAAATTTATTTGGATTTAAGAGCAATGAAAAGGAATCGGCTATATTTGCAGGTACGTATATAGAAGCATTAAAGAATAAATTTTTAGGTACTCATGGTCATTTAGCAATAGGTACTAATAATATAGATAGAGCTATATATTATTTGAAAAATAAAGGATATGAAATTGATGAAAACAATAAGTTCTTTAATGAAAAAGGAAATTTAATTTCAAATTATTTAAAAAAGGAAATTGGTGGATTTGCTATCCATTTACTACAAAAATAGGAGGAGAGAGTTATGGCTAAAGTAGTTACATTAGGTGAAATTATGCTAAGACTATCACCTCCAGGAAATGAAAGATTTATGCAGGCAACATCATTTGACATTAATTATGGTGGAGGAGAGGCAAATGTTGCAGTTTCTTTAGCTAACTATGGGCATAATGTTAGCTTTGTTAGTAAAATTCCTAATAATGCAATAGGCGAATGTGCTATTGGAACATTAAGAAAATTTAATGTTAATTGTGATCATATTGCAAGAGGTGGAGATAGGTTAGGAATTTACTTCTTAGAAAATGGAGCATCAATTCGTCCATCAAGTGTTGTTTATGATAGATCAAATTCAGCAATAGCTGAAGCTGATGTATCAGAATTTGATTTTGATGAAATATTCAATGGGGTTGATTTGTTTCATGTATCAGGAATAACGCCAGTTATAAGTAAAAAGGGAGCTAAAATAACATTAGCTGCTTTAAAGAGTGCTAAAAATAATAATGTAAAAGTATCATTTGATTTAAATTATAGAGCAAAATTATGGACAGAAGAAATTAGTGAAAAGCAAGAAGTTTTATCAGAAATGATGGAGTATGTAGATATTTGTTTTGGTAATCCAAAAGATGCAGCAAAGATGTTAGCATTTAATGATGGTGAAAATGATTTTATAAATGGTGATTATTCAATATGTATAAGTGAAGAAAATATGAAAAAAGTTATAGAAAAATATAAATTTGAATATTTAATAACAACTAATAGACAAAGTATAAGTGCATCGGATAATGGATGGTCATCATTAGTATGCAATAGTGAAAGGCTTTATAATAGTAAAAAATATAACTTGCATATTGTAGATAGAGTTGGTGGAGGAGATTCCTTTGCAGCTGGATTTTTACATGGAGTATTAAGTGATTATACAATGGAGCAATCTTTAGAATTTGCAACAGCAGCTGCAGCTATTAAGCATACAATGCCAGGTGATTTAAATATAACTACTGTAGATGAGGTGCTTAAGCTAGCATTAGGTGATGGAGCAGGTAGAGTAGATAGATAATAAAAAGTTCAATATTTGCAATATTTAGGAGTGGAAATAACGGGAAATAGTTAATTTAGAATATTAAAATAGAAGTATAGAATATAAAAAGGGGATATGGAGATATGGAATTAAGAACAGCAGCATCACCAAAAGATGTAAAACATTATACAACTGATAGATTAAGAGAAGAATTCTTAGTACAAGATTTATTTGTGAAAAACGAAGTGAAAATGGTATATAGCCATATAGATCGTATAATTATTGGAGCAGCAGTTCCTAGCAAATCATTATCATTAGATGAAGGAAGTGAGCTAAGAGCTGAATATTTTCTTCAAAGAAGAGAGCTTGGAGTAATTAATATAGGTGGAAAAGGAAAAGTAAAGGTAGATGGAACAGAATATGTTCTAGAATATAAAGATGGAATGTACATTGGGATGGGAAGCAAGGATATAGAATTTTTAAGTGAAGATGAAAATAATCCAGCAAAATTCTATTTTAATAGTGCACCAGCACATAAAACATATCCAACAGTTCTTATTAAACCAGAAGATTGTGTAACTGTAGAATTAGGGTCTTTAGAAGAAGCTAATCATAGAGTTATAAGAAAATATATTCTTCCTGGACAAGTAGAAAGTTGTCAACTTGTTATGGGAATGACTCAATTAAAACCAGGAAGTGTTTGGAATACTATGCCTTGTCATACTCATGATAGAAGAATGGAGGTATATTTATACTTTGAAGTTCCAGAAAATAATTTTGTAATGCATTATATGGGGGAACCAACAGAAACAAGACATATAGTTACTAGAAATGAAGAAATAGTAATTTCACCAAGTTGGTCAATTCATTCTGGTGTAGGAAGTAAGGCATATACATTTATTTGGGGTATGGTTGGAGAAAATCAAGATTTTGATGATATGGATGCAGTAAAAATGAGTGATTTAAGATAGAAAGTAAAAAATATTGGAGGATTTTAATTATGAATAATTTAAGTAAGTTTTCTTTAGAAGGTAAGATAGCATTAATTACAGGGGCAGCATATGGAATAGGATTTGAAATTGCTAAATCTTATGCAGAGGCAGGAGCAACTATAGTATTCAATGATATAAAGCAAGAATTAGTAGACAAAGGACTTGCATCATATGCAGAATTAGGAATAAAGGCACATGGATATGTGTGTGATGTAACTGATGAAGATAAGGTAAATGAAATGATTCAAAAAATAGAAGAAGAAGTTGGAGTTATTGACATTTTAGTAAATAATGCAGGAATAATAAAACGCATTCCAATGTTAGAAATGAAGGCTTCTGATTTTAGACAAGTAATTGATGTGGACTTAAATGCACCATTTATAGTAGCTAAAGCAGTAATTCCATCAATGATTAAAAAAGGCCATGGAAAAATTATAAATATTTGTTCTATGATGAGTGAATTAGGTAGAGAAACAGTAGCGGCATATGCAGCAGCTAAGGGTGGATTAAAGATGCTTACTAAAAATATTGCATCAGAATTTGGTGAATATAATATTCAATGTAATGGTATTGGACCAGGATATATAGCAACACCTCAAACAGCACCACTTAGAGAAGTGCAAGAAGATGGTTCTAGACATCCATTTGATCAATTTATAGTAGCAAAAACACCAGCAGCAAGATGGGGAACACCAGAAGATTTAGCAGGTCCGGCAGTATTTTTAGCATCAGATGCTTCTGATTTTGTAAATGGGCATATTCTATATGTTGATGGTGGCATATTAGCTTATATTGGGAAACAACCTAAATAATTTTTAGAATAGGGAGAATATTAAAATGAAAATTGCATTAATAAATGAAAATAGTCAAGCTTCAAAAAATGAAATGATATTTGAAACTTTAAAGAAAGTAGTAGAACCAAAAGGACATGAAGTTTTTAATTATGGAATGTATAGTGCTGAGGATAATGAGCAATTAACATATGTTCAAAATGGAATTTTAGCTGCGATATTACTTAACTCTGGAGCAGCTGATTATGTAATAACAGGTTGTGGAACTGGTGAAGGAGCTATGCTTGCATGTAATTCATTTCCAGGAGTTCTATGTGGACATGTAGTAGATCCATCTGAGATGCATATATGTTTGCACAAATAAATGATGGTAATGCCATAGCATTACCTTTTGCTAAAGGATTTGGATGGGGAGCTGAATTAAACTTACAATATATATTTGAAAAATTATTTGAAGGTGAAAGTGGTCAAGGATATCCTAAGGATAGAGTGATTCCAGAGCAAAGAAATAAAAAAATATTAGATGAAGTTAAAAAGGTAACTCATGTTGATTTAGTAACTATATTAAAGAATTTAGATCAAGATTTAGTAAAAGGTGCAATCGCAGGACAAAAATTTAAGGAATATTTTTTTGAAAATTGTAAGTGTGAGAAAATAAGAGAATGTATTGAAACTATCTTAGAGTAATATAAATTCTAAGTAAAAGGTGTGGATATAAATATGAGGGAATTAGGAATAAGAATAATAGATAAAGATGGTAATGTAAAGCTAGAGAAAATAGATACTGAAGAAGTAAGACTTGTATTTAATGAGATATATGAAGAAGGTGATAAGGTAGTTTTTACTACATCAGAAAAAAATACTTATTTATATGCTCAAGTTGATGATGCAATGGGAGAAGCTTTTGTATATGTAACTGACAATGAAATAGTTTATGAAATTCCTTTTGGAGAAAAGAGAATTAGTTATTCGCCAAAGGTATTTTATGGAGATAGGCATTTATTATCATTAAGATTTGCAAAAAAAGAAGAGATTGAAAGCTATAAAAACTTAGCACTTAATGTTATAGATAAACAAGAGATTAAAGGAGTTTATCCTCATGCATCAGCAAATATAGAAACAAGAGGCGAAGCAGTTTTTGCAGCTAGGAATGCCATAAATGGAAATTGTGAGAATAAATCTCATGGAAGATGGCCTTATGAATCATGGGGAATTGGTATGAGAGATGATGCATGCTTTAGATTAGAGTTTGGAAGGAGTATTATTACAAATAAAATAATAATATATACGAGATCAGATTTTCCGCATGATAATTGGTGGATAAAGGCTACATTAAGATTTTCGGATGGTTCTGAAATTGTTTGGGATTTAGAGAAAAGTGATAAAGCTCATATATTAGATTTTGAGGAAAAAACAATAGAATGGTTAACCTTTAGTGATTTAATAAAAGCCGATGATCCATCACCTTTTCCTGCATTAAGTCAAATAGAAGTTTACGGAAAAGAAAATTAGTGGGAAGCTGTTTTACAGCTTTCCATTTTTCACAAAACAGCTTATTAGTTTACAAAATTTATATTATAATTAAATTAATGTAAAAAGCTTTGGGATAGAGGAAGTTATTTATGGTTAATAAATATTTTAAGAAGTCGATTGAAAAAAATAAAATTAATGAAAAATTAATTAATGAAATTGAAAGTTATATAGAAAGTATATTAGATGGTGATGTTCCACAAATATCTTATAGTTCTTATTTAAAATTTTTTGAGAGTGGAATAAGAAAAGATTTTGAGGAAGAATACTTTAAAAAGAGGAAGCAGTTAACTGCATTAGCTTTATATTTACAATGGTCGAATTCTCAAAAAGCATTAGATTATTTTAAGGAATTATTATGGTCAATATCTAATGAATTTAGTTGGTGCTTGGGAGCTCATTTACATTTTGATGATAGCGGTTTCATTGGTGAATCTAATAAAATTATAGATTTATTTTCAGCAGAAACAGCAGAAACTTTAAGTGAAATTATAATAATACATAAAGATAAATTAGATAAGATGTTAATAAAGCATATTAAAAATCAAATAAAAGAAAGAGTATTAAATCCATTTATTAATGAAAAATGGGAATGGGAAGAGGCTACTCATAATTGGAGTGCTGTTTGTGCAGGTTGTATTGGAATTACAGCATTGATTTTAGAAAATGGAGAAAGACAAGATGAAATAATTAGAAGAGTAGAAAAATCACTTGAATATTATTTATCTGGATTTAGTAATGATGGTGTTTCTTTAGAGGGAATAGGATATTGGACTTATGGATTAGGATACTATATATATTATAAGTCATTAAAAAACGAAGATATTGAAGATAATCACATAGAAAAAATATTAGCTATTTGTAATTTTCCACAAGCAGTTCAAATTTCTGAAGAAGTATTTGTGCCATTTTCAGATGTTCCGACTAATATGTCACTTCCAAGTGGATTAATATCATATTTATATCAAAAGTATAAAATTAATTTGCCAATAGTAAGTCAAATAACATCATTTGATTTTGATCACTGTTACAGATGGGCACATATTAGTAGAAATTTATGGTGGACTAGCGATGAAATATTTAATAATAATTTAAAAGATGGTATTAATTTATTTAATGAATCACAGTGGTTTACACTAAGAGATAAAGATGTATTTTTTGCTATAAAAGGTGGAAGTAATAATGAGCCACATAATCATAATGATTTAGGAAGTTTTGTACTGGCAGTTGATGGAGATATTATACTTACAGATTTAGGGGCTGGGCCATATACAGCTGGATACTTTGGCAAAGAAAGATATACTTATGACAATACAAGATCATATTATCATTCAGTACCATTAATAAATGGATTTGAGCAAAGTAAAACTAATGAAAACTGTAATTTTGGATTAGAAGATTGTGATAAAGATAATATAAATTTAATAATAGATATAACTAATGCATATAGTAAGGCTAGAATAGAGAGTTATAAAAGAAAAGTTAAGTATAGTTATGAAAATAGAGAGTTAATTATTAATGATACAGTTAATTCTTTATATAAATTAACTGTTAATGAAGGATTAATAAGTTACATTAAACCAAGTGTTATTGAAGAAGGATTAATACTTTGGAATATTAAAGATAATGAAATAAGGTTAAAATTTGATAGTAATAACTTAGAGTTAAAAATAGAAGAGAAAATGGTAAAAAATCATTATGGCAATGAATGTATTGTATATAGAATTGGATTAATATCTAAAATAAGTGACAATATTTTTAATGAAAATTTTAAATTATATATAAAATAAGGGTAGTGAGGGTGATAGAAAAATGAGTATTAACTGGAAAAGTGAAGCATGGGATTTTATAAAAGAAAAAACAAGAATTAATAATGAGGTAATAGGAAGTAACTTTCCACATGCTTCTCATAATGGTGTTTATAGTTTAGAAAATGAGAAATGGTGGACAGCTGGATTCTGGCCAGGATTACTATGGAGAGTTTATCTTGGTAGTAATAATGAAGAATTTAAATTAACAGCAGAAAAATGTGAAGAAAAAATGGAGCATTTATTAGGTGATACTGAGAGTTTGGACCATGATATGGGCTTTATGTGGATATTAACAAGTTTAGCTAATTATAAAATAACAGGAAATAAGGAAGCAAGAAGAAGAGCGTTACTTGCTGCAAATCTTTTGGCAGGAAGATTTAATATTAAAGGTAACTATATACGAGCATGGAATCCTTGGAGAGAGGGGGAGGACAATAGTGGAATAGCAATAATAGATTGTATGATGAATTTACCACTTTTATATTGGGCATCTAAAGAAACTAAGGATCCAAGATTCAAACATATTGCAGAAAGTCATGCAAATATGGTTTTAGAGCACTTTATAAGGGAGGATGGATCAGTTCAACATATGGTAGAATTTGATTCAGAAAATGGAGAGATTATTAAAAGGTTAGGGGGACAAGGCTTTGCACCAAATAGTTCATGGTCAAGGGGAACAGCATGGGCTATTTATGGATTAACATTATCTTATAAATATACTGGTGATATAAAATTATTAAATGCAGCTAAGAAAGTATCTAATTATTTTATAGCAAATGTTAAAGGGGAGGATTGTCCTGTTTGGGATTTTAGAGTACCTCAAGATGGTAAAGTAAGATATAGATATCCAGATTCATCTGCCGGTGCAATAGCTGCTTGTGGATTAATGATGTTAGGTAAATATGTATCAGATGTAGAAGCAGAAGTATATTTAAATTCGGGTGAATATATATTAAAAAATTTATATGAAAAATGTTCAAGTAAAGATGACAATAATGAACAAGGACTATTAAAGCATGGAACTGGACATTTCCCAGAGCAAAAGAACTTAGATGTTCCATTAATATATGGAGATTATTATTTTGTTGAAGGAATTTCAATATTAAATGATGTAGAATTATTATTTTGGTAATAAGAAGGTTAAAAGAGGTGTAGATGAATTATGAGTAAGAATAAGTTTTTTAGTAAAGAAAATAGAAAGTTTTTTATTGATGATATAGAAGGAATAAGTGAGTATGTAAAAGAAAATTGCATGGAAGAGGCAGAGAAAATTATAGCTGTTGCTAATGATGTTGTAAATCAGAGTTTTTTATTTACTTTAAGATGGGATATGGAAAGAACTACTGTACCAGAAATATTTGAAGGAGAAATAGATTGGGTTCGTATGCCCAGTGATGACCAAGAATGGATATTCCAGTTTAATAGGCATAGATTTTGGATATGTTTAGGACAAGCATATGCTTTAACTAAGGATGAAAAATATGCAAAAGCATTTGTATCTCAACTTACACATTGGATAAAGAATGTTAAAAAGGATGATCCTAAAAATGAAAAGGCATGGAGAACCATAGAAGCAGGGTTAAGATTAGAGTATTGGTTTAAGGCTATTTGTTATTTTGAAAATAGTCCAAGCTTAACGGATGAAGTTTATGATATATTTGAAAAATCTATAATAGAGCATGCTGAATATTTAATGAATGTATATGATACATTTAGATTAGTGAGTAATTGGGGCGTATTACAAAATCATGGATTATTAATAGCAGGAATTATGTTACCAGAAACTAAAAGAAGTATTGAATATAGGGAAGAAGCATTAAGAAGATTAGCAGAAGAAATAACTATTCAAGTTTATGGTGATGGAGTTCATTGGGAGCAATCTCCAATGTATCATAATGAAGTTGAGCATTGTTATCTTGATGTGAAGATATTATGCGATAGAAATAATATTAAGATGCCTGAAATAATAGATAAAAATTTGTATAAGATGGCATATGCTACACTTTATCATGCTAAGCCAGATCATTGTGAAATAATGATGGGGGATAGTGATGATATTGATGTAAGAGATATAATAACTAAGGCCGCTTATCTTTATAAAGATGGAGTCTTAAAATATGGTGGATATGAGAAGTTTGATTTTGATACTATATGGGATTTAGGTATAAATGCAGCAAATGAATATTTAGGTATGGAGGTATATAAACCAGAAAAAACAGCTATAGAGCTTAAAGAAAGTGGGAATTACTACATTCATTCAGATTGGAGTGAAGAAGAAAACTTTTTTCATTTCTATTGTGGAACTTTAGGGGCTGGACATGGGCACTCTGATAAACTTCATATAGATTTATATGCTAATGGAGAAGACATACTTGTTGATTCTGGTAGGTATACTTATGTCCATAAGCCAGAAAGATATGAGTTTAAAGATCCTTTAGGTCATAATACTATTACTGTAGATGGAAAAGACTTTATAGTTTGTAAAGATTCATGGGAATGTACAAAACTTGCAAGGTCATTAAATCAAAAAATGGTTGAATCAGATGAGTATGTTTACTTAGAAGGTGGACATTTAGGATATTATGATTTAGAAAATGGAGGAGTATTTGTAAATCGTAGAATAGTTTATATAAAACCAGATATTTATGTTTTAGTAGACGAATTCTATGGAAATACAGTGCATGAATATAACCAATATTTCCACTTTAATAATCAAGGTGAAGTTATTAAGAATTCGGAGTTAACAGCAAAATATATAAGTGAAAAAAATGATGTTGATGTAAAATTTGTAGCTAATAACTTGAACTTAGAAGTTATAGATACTAGATATTCAAAACATTATAATGATTGCATTGATAATAAAACAGTTAAAACAACATTAGAAGGTGATGGATTTGCTTCAATAATTACTGTTATTTCAATTAATAAAAAGGGAGAAAGTGAAAATTTAGAAGTAGAAAAATTAGAAGTTAAGTCTAATTTTAAGAAAATAATATTTGAAGATAAATTAATTGAAGCGGTAAATATTACTAAGGGAGATAAAAAATATACATTAGTAATGGCTCATCAAGATTATGCATCACCAACAGATAGTTTTAATGCTGATGGATGCATTGGATTTGGGAATGTCGTTATGTTTAATAGAAGTAATGGAGAGGAGAGAATAGGAAAAGTTCTTATGTGGTAGTTGAATAATATTGTTCGTCACGTGGAAGCGAAAAAATGAAATATTTATTTTCCGGGAACTGTGAAATTTTCGCCTAGAATTTATATAATTGATTCCGTAAAGTTGGCTAAAGTTTGGTCTTATGTCAATATTTTAGACACAAAAAGTCAAACTTTTTTATGCTACACTTCTAGCTAATAATTCACATTGCT
>URGW01000030.1 GCA_900547475.1 uncultured Clostridium sp.
AATATGGATAATAGTAGTTTAGCACATAGCAAATGGAATTGTAAATATCATATAGTTTTTGCACCAAAGTATAGAAGACAAATAATTTATGGGAAAATAAAGGCTGATATAGGAGCAATATTGAGAAAGCTATGCGATCAAAAGGGTGTAGAAATAATAGAAGCAAATGCATGCAAAGATCATATACATATGCTTGTTAGTATACCACCCAAATTGAGTGTTTCACAATTTATGGGATATTTGAAGGGAAAAAGCTCGCTGATGATATTTGACCGACATGCAAATTTAAAATATAAATATGGAAATAGGCAGTTTTAGTGCAAAGGATATTATGTTGATACAGTAGGAAGAAATAAGAAAGTGATAGAAGAATATATAAAAAATCAAATTCAAGAAGATTTAGCTTATGAACAAATAAGTTTAAAAGAATATATAGACCCGTTTACGGGTGAGCCGGTAAAGAAAGGCAAGTAATAAAGCCCCTTTAGGGGTAGCCAGTGAAAATATGCGGTTGGCAAACCGTTCGACGTGCGAGTAGCACAGCCAGTAACAGAGCCTTATAGGCGCAGAGCAAACCACCCGTTTGACGGGTGGTCCTGATTTTATTGTATTTAGAATACCACAGGTTCGACCTGTGGTTCCGGAAAGCTTTTAGCGATGAGTAGAAATAAAAAAACTTCGTTGTAAAATATAGTAGGTTTACCGACCACGACTATAATACAATGAAGTATCCAATATGGATAATAGTAGTTTGGCACATAGTAAATGGAGTAGTAAATATCATATAGTATTCATACCGAAGAATAGAAGGCAAATAATTTATCTTCAATAATATTAAAGAGGTACAAATAGTTTCAACACGCTTTTGTTAAATGCATAAAATAATATATCAAATCCTATAAGAGATAAACGCATTCCTCTAAGACAACATAATCCATCAATTATCATTTTATTATTATATTTATAGAGTTTTTAGAATAGAAATATGACACGTAGAATAAAGTATTAATTTATATATAATAAATAATTATAATACTTATGATATAATTAGTAATGATTTTGTAAAGATATAATAAAAATATCGTATATAAAATGACATCAAAAATCAATAAGGTGATAAGAGGAGAAGATGATGAAAAAGGCAGTGTTTTTTGATATTGATGGAACTTTATTACATTGTAACGAGGGAATGACTGAAATAAGTCCTAGAGTTAAAGAGGCTATTCGTAAGTTACAAGCTAATGGAGATTATATATTTATTGCAAGTGGAAGACCATATGCATTTTTAGGACAAGCTATATTAGATTTGGGGTTTGATGGTTTTGTTTTAACTAATGGAGCTCAAGTTATAATTAATGATAAAGTTATTTATAAAGATTCAATTGATGAAGAGTTTATAAAAAGTACAGTTGAAGAGTTTGATAGATTAAATATTCAATACATATTAGAAGGGGAATATTATTCGTATATGAAAGATAGATGTAAAGAGTTTTATAACTTTTTTGAAAGATTGGGTATATCTAGAACTCTTATAAAAAGTGATTATAATTTAGGTGATATTGATGTTTATAAAATAGAAATGATGTGTCCAAATGATGAAGCAGTAGATTTCTGTTTATCATTAATTGAGAGGAATCCTGGATTTGATCACTCACATAGTATGGATATAAAGTCTTTTGAGCTATATCCTAAAAGGAATACTAAAGCCAGTGGAATATTAACAGCATTAAAATATTTAGATATTCCAGTTGAAAATAGTTATGCTTTTGGGGATGAGAGAAATGATATAGAGATGCTATCAACGGTTGGCTGTGGGATAGCTATGGGAAATGCTAAAGATGAAGTGAAAAAATATGCGAAAAAAGTTACAGATACAGTAGATAATGATGGGGTAGCAGTTGGAATTGAGAAATATATACTTTCTTAGAGTATGAGCTAAAAAACTTAAACTTGAAATAAATTATCTAAAAATTAAGTATTGAACTTAAATAATCTTTTCTTTATATAATAAAATGCTCCTCTATAGTTACAGTCTTATTATTTTAACTGTCTACTATAAAGAGGGGCATATTATTAATTTTATAAAAACATTTTTCTATTTAATTTTCCTTGTAGTAATAGTGGATTCTCTAGATATAACTCTTGTATCTAGCTCATACTCTTCAATTTTAGAATTATCATAGTCCATAGCCTCAATCAGTAGATCAACAGCTTTTTTTCCTATTTCTGTTAGTGGTTGTGATAAAGAAGATATACTTGGATTCATTTTTTTTGAAATCAAGGAATTATCAAATCCAGCAACTGCTACATCTTCAGGAATCCTATATCCTAACTTACATAATGCTTTTATAGCATCGCAAGCTGTAGCATCGTCATTTGCAAATAATGCATCACTATTTAATCCATTTTTTGATATATACTCAATAACTGCATCATATACAGTTATATTTTCAATAGTTTCTGGTGCCTCATTTTCAATAATATCACTTAATTCTAAGCCTCTTTTATTTAAATAATCACTAAATCCAGCAAATTTAATTGCAGAAGTAGATGTTTTAGTAGGACCTATGTATCCTATCTTTTGATATCCTAAATCAAGGAAATGCTGAGCAATTTTTTTACCACCATCATAATGAGATATGGATACAGAGCTAAAACCTTGCATTTTTTTTGTAATAGTTATAACTGGTATATCCAGTTGTTTATAGTAAGGGCAGCTATGTGTAGAAGATACAGGAACGCATATTATTCCATCAATTTTTCTACTTTTTAACTGATTTAATATGCTTTTTTCTTTATCTTTATTTTTATTAGTACAGCAAAGAATTATATTATAGCCTTGATAGGAAGCTTGATTCTCAATTGCTGCCAGTATTTCTGTGAAGAAAGGATTTGCAATTTCAGGTAAAACAACTCCAATAATATTTGTTTTATTACCAGCTAAAGTTTGTGCAACAATATTTGGTTGATAGTTTAATTTTTTTACCCAATGCAAAACAATTTTTCTTGTTTCTGGTTTTACAGAAGGATGTCCTGCTAATACACGAGAAACAGTTGCTCTAGACACATTAGCTTTGTCAGCAACGTCCTTCATACTTATCATTTTGTTCACCCTCTTTCTTTGTAATATATGAAACATAAATAATTATACAATGATTTATTAAAGTAAGCAATTTGTGATTAATAAATAGTTATATTGTTTTCAAAGGAATAATATTTTTCAAAATATGGTTGACTTAGTTCAATAAGGTAATTATAATGTAATTGTATTCAATATGAAACAATGAACGCGCGTACAAATAGGGTTGGATATGAAAGGGGAATTCACAAATGAAAGAAAAAACTAAATTAAATTATGAGTACATAGCAAGTGAAGTTATAAAAAATGTAGGCGGAAAAGAAAATATACAATCAGTTACTCATTGTGCTACAAGACTTAGACTTATTATAATTGATAAGAATAAAGTGGATGAGAAAGCTTTTGATAACATAGAGGGGATAAAAGGAGTATTTTTTAACTCAGGACAATTTCAAATAATACTTGGAGCTGGAGTAGTTAATAAAGTATATGGTGAAGTTATAAATTTAGGAGTTGCAGAGACTGCTAATGGTGAAGCTAGAGAAGCTAAGGATAAAGAATCTAATAAAATTCAAAAAGCTATTCGTACATTTGGAGATATATTTGTTCCTATTATTCCAGTTATAGTAGCTACAGGTTTATTTTTAGGTCTTAAAGGTGCATTACTTAATCAATATTTCTTAGATTTATTTGGATTATCTGCTAGTGAAGTACCAACAACTATATTAACATTAATGGATGTTTTAACAAGTACTACATTTGCATTTATACCAGCATTAGTATGTTACTCTACATTTAGAGTATTTGGTGGAACACCTATGATTGGTCTTATATTAGGACTTATGTTAGTATCACCATCATTACCTAATGCATATTCAGTAGCAGACCCTAATAGTGGGATTAATCCATTATACTTATTTAATTTTATTCCTATAGTAGGATATCAAGGAAGTGTATTACCAGCATTCGTAGCAGGTTTTATTGGAACAAAGCTAGAAAAGAAACTTAGACAATCTATATCAGAAACATTTGATTTTTTCGTAACACCATTTATTGTATTATTAGTTATGATGATTTTATCACTAGTGGTTATTGGACCAGTTTTACATGGATTTGAACAAGTTTTATTAACATTAATTGAAAATCTTGTACACCTTCCATTTGGAGTTGGAGGATTTATTATTGGATTCTTATGGTCACCTATTGTATTAACAGGAGTACATCATATATCTAGTATGTTAGAAATATCATTGTTAGCATCAACAGGTTTTAATCCTTTTAATGCAATTATTACTATGGGGGGATTTGCGAATGCAGCAGTATGTTTAGCAGTTGCTTTAAGAGCTAAGAAAAAGTCAGTTAAAGCAATGGGAACAGGAGCTACAGTATCATCTTTGTTAGGAATAGGGGAACCAGCATTATTTGGTATAATTTTAAGATATAGTATTAAACCATTTATAATTTTATGTCTTGCTAGTGGGATTGGAGGAATGGCATCTAGCTTACTAGGGCTACAAGGTACAGGTAATGGAGTAAGTACAGTACCAGGGGTTTTATTATATATGTATAGTCCATATCAATTACTTGGTTATATAGGAGTAGCAGTAGTAACATTTGTAATAGCATTTGTACTAACATGGTTATTTGCAACTCCAAAGCAAGTATTAGAAGAAGCTTAATAATTTAATCATAGCATAAAGAAAGGAATATTAAAATGAGCACAGTTACACTAACAAATAGAAATTATTATGCAAATCCAGAGGTTATTGTTCAAGGAGATAAATATAGATTTACAGTATTAACATCTCAATTAATTAGACTTGAATATAACGAAAATAATATTTTTGAAGATCATCCAACTCAAACAGTTTTAACACGTAATTTTAGTATTCCTAATTTTAAAGTTATTAATAAGGATGATTCATTAGAAATTATAACAGAACATGTACATCTTAAGTATGATAAGAAGAAATTTTCAAAGAATGGTTTATCTATTAGCATTATAGGTGCATTTAGTAATTATAGAGGAACGTGGCAGTATGGTGATGATTTTATAGATTTAAAGGGAACTGCTAGAACTCTTGATAAGGCTGATGGAGCTATAGAATTAAGTAGAGGATTAATATCAAAAAATGGGTTCTCAATTTTTGATGATAGTAATTCATTAATATTACTTGATAATGGATGGGTAGAACCAAGAAAAGAAGAGTGTATAGATCTTTATTACTTTGGATATGGACATGATTATAAAAAATGTTTAAAGGATTTTTATAAACTATCTGGAGAAACACCACTTCTTCCAAGGTATGCTTTAGGAAATTGGTGGAGTCGCTATTATAAATACAATGAAGAAGAGTATAAGGATTTAATTAATAAATTTGAGGAAAAGAAAATTCCATTCTCTGTAGCGGTAATGGATATGGATTGGCATATAGTAGATGTTAACCCTAAGTATGGAAGCGGTTGGACAGGCTATAGCTGGAATAAGGATTTATTTCCTAACCCAAAGGAATTTATGCGATGGTTACATGAACATAATTTAAAGGTTACATTAAATGTTCATCCAGCTAATGGAATACAACCTTTTGAAGATTGTTATTTAGATATGGCGAAGGAGTTAGATAAGGATTTTAATAATGAAGAAGCTATAGAATTTGATATTACAGATAAAAAGTTTATGGATGCATATTTTAAATATGCTCATCATAGAAATGAAGATAATGGAGTAGATTTTTGGTGGATTGATTGGCAGCAAGGAGGAGTGTCAAAGGTTCCAGGGTTAGATCCATTATGGATGCTAAATCATTATCATTATCTTGATAGTGGACGTAGAGGAAATAGAAGATTAACATTTTCAAGATATGCAGGCTTAGGTAGTCATAGATATCCTATCGGATTTTCAGGAGATACAGTAATATCATGGGATTCATTAGATTTTCAGCCTTACTTTACCGCTAATGCAAGCAATGTAGGATATGGATGGTGGAGTCATGATATTGGTGGTCATATGAAGGGAGTAAAAGATGATGAGCTTGCAACTCGTTGGGTTCAATTGGGTGTATTTTCACCTATAAATCGTCTGCACAGTTCAGATAATTTATTTAGTGGAAAAGAGCCTTGGAATTTTAATGAAACTTCAGAAAAAATTATGACTAGATACTTACGTTTAAGACATGATTTAATACCATATATTTATACAATGAATAAGTATTCTAATTGTGAGGGACGTCCATTAATACTACCAATGTATTATGAACATCCAGATAATAATGAAGCATACTTAGTCCAAAATGAATATTATTTTGGTACAGATTTAATAGTATGTCCAATTACAAAACCTATAGACAAAAAAGCTTTAGTAGCACCTTTTAATGGTTGGTTACCTAAAGGAGAATGGTATGATTTCTTTAATGGAAGAAAATATATAGGTGGAAGAAAAATTACTTTCTACAGAGATTTAAATGAAATACCTGTACTTGCAAAAGCAGGATCAATTATTCCATTATCAAAGACAGAAGGTAATAGTATAGAAAATCCAGTAGATTTAGAAATAAAAATATTCGCAGGAAATGATGGAAGCTTTACTTTATGGGAAGATGATGGTGATTCATTAGAAAATAAAGATAGTAATTGGGCTAAAACTGAAATTATATTAAGTTGGGGTAAAAAACCTATATTTAATATTATGCCAGCACAAGGAAATGTTAATGTGATACCAAGTAAAAGAAATTTAAAATTAAATTTTGTTGGAATTAAAAAACAAAAACTTAAATTAAGTATTAATAATGAAGATATTTCATCTGATGAATTATGCAAATTAACAGAGTGTGGAGTTGAAGTAAGTTTAACTAATATTAATATTTGTGATAAAATACAAGTTTTATTTGAGACAGATGAAATTCGAGAAAATAATATAATAGAGGAAGTATTTGGATACTTAAATAAAGTTCAAATGGAATATGACTTAAAGAGTGAGATATATAATATAGTTAAGAGTGACATGAATATATCTCAAATAATAGCAACTATACAATCTTTAGATATTAATCCAATTATATTTGCTGCTTTATGTGAAATACTTAGTGCATATTAAAAAATGAATTATAAAGGAGCTGTCTAACTAAATAATTAGTGGGCAGTTCTTTTTTGTATTTAGAATACCACAGGTTCGACCTGTGGTTCCGGAAAGCTTCTAGCGGTGAGTAGAAATAAAAAAACCTCCATTGTAAAATTATAGTAGGTTTGCCGAACACAACTATAATACAAGGAGGTATCCAATATGAATAATAGTAGTTTAGCACATAGCAAATGGAATTGCAAATATCATATAGTTTTTGCACCAAAGTATAGAAGATAAGTAATTTATGGAAAAATAAAGGCTGATATAGGAGCAATATTGAGAAAGCTATGCTATCAAAAGGGTGTAGAAATAATAGAAGCAAATGCATGCAAGATCATATACATATGCTTGTTAGTATACCACCAAAATTGAGTGTTTCACAATTTATGGGATATTTGAAGGGAAAAAGCTCGCTGATGATATTTGACCGACATGCAAATTTAAAATATAAATATGGAAATAGGCAGTTTTAGTGCAAAGGATATTATGTTGATACAGTAGGAAGAAATAAGAAAGTGATAGAAGAATATATAAAAAATCAAATTCAAGAAGATTTAGTTTATGAACAAATAAGTTTAAAAGAATATATAGAGCCGTTTACGGGTGAGCCGGTAAAGAAAGGCAAGTAATAAAGCCTATTTAGGGGTAGCCAGTGAAAATATGCGGTTGGCAAACCGTTCGACGTGCGAGTAGCACAGCCAATAACAGAGCCTTATAGCTGCAGAGCAAACCACCCGTTTGACGGATGGTCCTGATTATTGTAGAAGATAATATTATATTTATACTGGACCTAATAATATACATATTTGCAAAATAATTAATGGAATATGCTATAATAGCTTTGTATTAGACTAAAATGATTATATTAATAAATTTATAAACAATACTTATGTTGTATAGGGGCGATGACATGAAGAATCGAATTTTAATATAGGAGTGGATGATTATGTAGTCAAACCATTTGATTTATTAGAGCTTATAACAAGAATCGAAACAAATTTAAGGCGCTATTCAAAGCTTACAAGTCAACAAACATTTTATAAATACAAAAACATGACACTATGGATTTTAATTATATTAAATGTATTAGTGGAAAAGAAAAATCTTTTAATACTTCAACAACCAGAGTTAAAAATTCTATAAATAAATTATTAAATTATGATATTGATGAAATCTTATGTTATCATAGAGGAATATATCAATATAAATGCAAAAGTAAAAGGTTTATTTAATTGATTCAGAAAAATATATATTTTAATTTCAAATAAAGTCTAAAGCGACTTTAGGTTTTGGAGGAGAGATATGAAATATAGTGTTAAAGATTTATCAAATATATTGGGAATAACAACAAGTGCAATTCATTTTTTTGAAAAAGAAAATTTAATCAAGGTAAATAAGGAGAAAAATGGATGGAGATATTATAACGTAGTAGATGTATTTCGTCTATTATCTTATACAAAGTATAAAAATATGGAAATGCCTATGAAGGCTATTGTTAAGCAATTTAGTGGGGAAGAGAGTAGTTATTTATCCACTAAGGATAGAATGGAAGAATATAAAAGAAGGGCAGAAGAAAAAAGTAAGCATTATAAAGAACTTGCAGACTCAATAGAAGAAAATTTAAAAAGTATACACCTTATTGATGAACTTCTTGATAAATATGAATTTATTAAATCACCAGAAATATTAATGTTGTATGATGATGAGTGTGGATGGATTTCTAGAAATAGACAAGCTCAAAAGATGCTTCAACAGTGTGTTAAAGCAATGCCAATAGTTCAGCTAGGTGTAATTAAGCATAGAGATAGTAATACATGTAATTTTGGATATATGGTTTTAGACAATTATATAGAAAAGTTTGACATTTCTGTTGACTTGCATAGAAAAAATTTAAAAGCCACTTCATGTCTTCATACAATTCAAATTATTGATGATGAATTAACAAAAAATCCTGAAGTAACATTTAAAAGAGCAGAGGAGTATGCTAAGTCTAGAGGATTTGAAATTACAGGAGATATGGTTGGGAAAATTCTTCTTGTAGATGTTGAGAAACCAGCTAAATTACATACGTATATAGAAATATGGATACCTATAAAATAAAATATTTGATAAAATTATCACAATGACTATTGAAGTTAAAGTTCCTTTATGTTCTATAATGATTTTTAGGTGGAGGTATTTCCAATCGTAAAATTATTTTATAGAAAGAGGGATGTCTTATGATAAAAGAAAAGTACAAAGTTTTATTTGAACCAATTAAAATAGGGAGTTTAGAAATAAAAAACAGATTTGTTTTAGCACCGATGGGGCCAGGGGGATTATGTAATGCTGACGGAAG
Source organism: uncultured Clostridium sp. (assembly GCA_900547475.1). Classification (GTDB taxonomy): domain Bacteria; phylum Bacillota; class Clostridia; order Clostridiales; family Clostridiaceae; genus Clostridium. The sequence goes on from URGW01000030.1 coordinate 9,538, forward strand.
TTTTAATGAAAAAGGGGAAGAGTTCTATGTTGAGCGTGCTAAAGGTGGTACAGGTTTAATAATGACAGGTGTTACTATGGTTGAAAATGACATTGAAAAATGTGCATTACCATCTATGCCATGTCCAACTTTAAATCCTCTTAACTTTATAACAAGAGGAAAGAGTATGACTGAACGTATTCATGCTTATGGTTCAAAGATATTCTTACAGTTATCAGCTGGATTTGGACGTGTAAGTATTCCGTCAATTGTTGGGAAAACAGCAGTTGGACCATCTGCAATTCCACATAGATTTTTAAAGGATGTAGTATGTCGTGAACTTACAACTGAAGAAGTAAAAGAATATGTTAGAAAATTTGGAGAATCAGCAGAAATAGCTAAAAAAGCTGGCTTTGATGGTATAGAAATACATGCTGTTCATGAAGGATATTTACTTGATCAGTTTGCAATTTCATTCTTTAATAACAGAACTGATGAATATGGCGGAAGCTTAGAAAATAGATTGCGTTTTGCTTGTGAAATAGTTCAAGAAATAAAGAAAAGATGTGGAGAAGATTATCCAGTATCTTTACGATATAGCATTAAGAGTTTCATAAAAGACTGGTGTAAGGGTGGATTACCAGGTGAAGAATTCGAAGAAATGGGAAGAGATATTCCAGAAGGAATAGAAGCAGCTAAAATATTAGTTGCTGCAGGGTATGATGCTTTAAATGCAGATGTTGGATCATATGATTCATGGTACTGGAGTCATCCACCAATGTATCAACAAAAGGGATTATACTTACCATACAATGAAATTCTTAAGAATGCAGTAGATGTTCCAATAATTACAGCAGGAAGAATGGAAGATCCAGAATTAGCAAGTGATGCTATATTATCAGGAAAGACAGATATGATTGGACTTGCAAGACCATTACTTGCAGATGCTGAAATTCCTAATAAAATATTGGCAGATGACTATAAAAATGTTCGTCCATGTTTATCTTGTCAAGAAGGATGTATGGGAAGATTACAAAATTTTGCAAATATAACTTGTGCAGTTAATCCAGCATGCTGTAGAGAAAAAGAATTAGAACTTAGAAAAGCTGATGAAAAGAAAAAAGTGCTTGTTATTGGAGGAGGCGTTGCAGGATGTGAAGCTGCAAGAGTAGCTGCAATAAGAGGGCATGAAGTAGAAGTTTTTGAAAAATGTGATAGATTAGGTGGAAATCTAGTAGCAGCAGGAGCTCCAAGTTTTAAGGAAGATGATATAGCACTTGTTGAATGGTATGAACTACAATTGAAAAAACTAGGTGTTAAGGTAAGATATGATACAACTGTTACAGAAGAAATGATTAAAGAAAATGATGCAGATACAATTATACTAGCTACAGGATCTACTCCAAGAAGATTAACTATTGAAGGAACTAAAAATGTTTACACTGCAGAAGAAGTATTACTTAAGAAAAAAGAAGCTGGAAGCCCTACTATAGTAATTGGTGGTGGACTAGTAGGATGTGAAACTGCTTTATGGTTAAAGGATATGGGCAAAGATGTAACTATTGTTGAAATGATGGATGATATATTGCAAGTTGGGGGACCTTTATGTCATGCAAACCATGATATGTTAAAAGATTTAGTATCTTTCAAGAATATTAATGTAATATGTGGATCTAAAATAATAAAAGCAACAGAAGAAGGATTTGTAATTGAAGGTAAAGAAGCTCAAGAAATTATTAAGGCTGATTCGGCAATCGTTGCAATAGGATATAACTCAGAAAATTCACTATATGATAAAATTAAATTCTTACATCCTAATGTTAGAGTAATTGGTGATGCAAATAAAGTTCAAAATATAATGTATGCTATATGGGATGCATATGAAGTAGCGAGAAATATTTAATTAAAAGTAGATATAAATTAATAGGGAATACCATATTAAAGTTGTACCTATGTCAAGGACATTTTAAAAAAGAGGGCCAAGAATTTAGAAGCTGGTTTCTGTATTTGACAGGAGTCAGCTTTTTTAAATTCCATTGGCAATGATTATCTGATGGGTTTGAAATTTCATTAATATTTCCTAAGATAACTGATTGAATAAAGGCTAACATTAAAGCATTATTGTAAAGAACTTATATTATAAGCTTAATTAACAATAGGATATAAGGAAATACATTTATGTTATAATTAAATATGAAATTATATTTTAAACAAAATGTAATTAATTTTTATAATAAAGTTAGAGGAAATTATGAGTAAAATTACAATTAATGATATTGCAGAAATAGCAGGTGTTGCTAAAAGCACAGTTTCAAGATATTTAAATGGAGGAAATGTTAGTGAAAAAACAAAAGAAAAATTAAAAAAGGTAATAGAGGAGAATAACTATCAACCTAATGCTTTTGCTCAGAGTTTAAAAGCAAAAAGTACGAGATTTGTGGGTGTAATTGCGCCATGCCTTGACTCAGTAGTAACATCGAGAACCTTAATGGCAATTGATGAGGGATTAAGAGCTGAAGAATACAACTCATTAATATTAAATACTAGTCTTAATAAAGAATTAGAAATTGAGAAATTAGAAAATTTAATAAGGTTGAAAGTGGATGGTATAATATTAGTAGCTACTGAAATAACAAAACAGCATAAAGATATAATAAAAAAATTAAATGTACCAATTCTAATTGTAGGTCAACAGTGTGAAAGTGCAAAATGCATAGTTAATGATGATTATAATGCTGGCTATAAAATTGGAGAATACGTTACACTTAATAATCATAAAAAAATACTGTATGTAGGTGTTGATGAAAGAGATATGGCTGTAGGTGTACAACGTAAAAAGGGTGTTTTTGATAAACTAAAAGAATATTCAGATATAGAAATAAGAGAAGTCACCACAGAATTTACTGCAGATAGTGCAGAAAAAATATCGTTTGATGTATTAAAAGAATATGATCCAACTGTAGTTGTCTGTGCAACTGATAAAATTGCTCTTGGGGTTTGCAGGGCAATTGTTAAATTAGGAAAAAGAATTAAGGATGATATATCTGTAACAGGTTTTGGAGGATATGGAATGCTTAATATAGGAGGTATGGAACTTACTACTATTAAGTTTAATAATGATGAAACAGGAAAAATATCAGCAGACACTATTATTAAAATGATAAAAAAGGAACCAGTTCCCGTTAGTCAAATTATAGGATTTAAGTTTTTAGAAGGAAATAGTGTAAAAAAAATATAGTATTATATTAAAAAAAGACTGTTATAAATAGCTATTTATAACAGTCTTTTTGTTTTGACGTTTTTATATTTGTGAAAATGTTTTCTAAAATACTTGCGTAGGAAAAGAAAGTGTGATAACATTTACTTATGGAACCGGTTCGAAGTAGGAGGGATAGCAATGGAAAATATTAATAAGTACATAAAAATTTCAAAAGAACTATTAAACAATATTGGTGGAAAAGAGAATATACAAGGAGTAGCCCATTGTGCTACAAGATTAAGAATAGTATTAGAAGATAATAATAAAGCCAATCTTAAAGAAATTGAGAATATTGATTTAGTAAAAGGTGTTTTTATAGCAGGTGATCAATTACAGATAATTTTTGGAGCAGGTATAGTAAATGATGTCTATGATGTATTTACTGAAAATACTGGTACAAAGAAAATGTCTTTAGGTGATGCTAAAGCAACTAGTCTACAAAAACAAAATATGTTTCAAAAATCAATAAAATCTTTATCGGATGTTTTCGTAGATATTATCCCAGGATTATTGGCAGCAGCATTATTAATGGGTATAACTTCATTACTTAGTCAGCAAGGAATATTCGGAGAAAAATCAGTAATTGAAATGTATCCAGCATTTGCAGGTTTTAATAGATTTGTTCAAATTGCATCTACAGGAATATTTACTATATTACCCCTATTAGTTGCATATTCATCAACGAAGAGATATGGTGGTTCACCAGTATTAGGGTTAGTTATGGGGGCAATAATGCTTCATCCAGATCTTGCAAATGCATATGATTCAGCAAAGGGAGTTGTTACGCCAGAATCAATTAATTTATTTGGATTAAATGTAGAATTAGTTGGATTCCAAGGTGGAATTATAATTGCTCTAATGATAGGTTTCATTACAGCACAATTAGAAATATTCTTTAATAAAAAAATTCCAGATATGATTAAGTTATTTTTTGCTCCAATGTTAACTGTAATGGTTTCAACATTTTTATTATTTACAATAATAGGACCAATTGGACGTGAATTAGCATCATTAATTACTTCATCATTATTATGGGTAACTGTAAATCTTGGTATATTCGGATATATGTTCTTTGCAGGAATTCAACAAGTTATAGTAATTACAGGATTACATCATGTAATAGGAGCGGTAGAAGCACAATTAATAGCAGATACGGGTAAAAACTTTATAATGCCACTAATGTCTGTAGCATTAATAGCTCAAGGTGGAGCAGTATTAGGATTCTTATTATTAAACTGGAAAGATAATAAAGCAAAGCAAATCTGCCTTTCATCTTTTGGATCTGTTCTTTTTGGAATATCAGAACCAGCAATTTTTGGTGTTACTTTAAAATATAAATTCCCATTAATAGCAGGATGCTTAGGTGGAGCAGTAGGTGGAGCAGTTATATATATTACTAAAGTAGCAGCAGTAGGATTTGGGGCAACGGCTATACCTGGACTAGCTATAATTTCAGCTGAAGGTAATGGTCATTTATATTATATATTAGCACATTTAATTGCATTAATAGCAGGGTGTGTGTTTACAGTAATATACGGAAAAATAAAAAAGAATAAGTAAATTTATAAAGGAAAATGATATATGTATAAAGAGCCTAAATATAAAACAATATTTGAAGCAACAGAAGAGGAATTACAAAGTTTAAAAAACAAATCCTTTAATGATCCATGGAAACCTGTATATCATATTTATCCAGAGTATGGCTTATTAAATGATCCTAATGGATTAGCATATTATAATGGTAAATATCATCTATTCCATCAATGGTATCCGTTTGGTGTTATACATGGAATGAAACATTGGGCACATTTAGAATCAACTGATTTGGCAAACTGGTCAAGACAGCCCATTGCACTTGTTCCAGTGGAAGCTTATGAATCTCATGGATCATATTCTGGTACATCAATTCAAATAGGAGAAGATTTGTATTTGTATTATACAGGTAATATAAAGTATGATAAGGAAAAAAGAAGTGCAACTCAATGTTTAGCTATTATGAATAAGAATGGAGAAATTAATAAATACGAGAAAAATCCTGTAATTGGTAGTATACCTGAAGGATATACAGGACATGTAAGGGATCCAAAGGTATTTAAAAAGAATGATATTTATTATATGATACTTGGTGCACAAAGAATAAATGAAACAGGAGCATTTATTGTGTATAAATCACATGATGGACTAGAGTGGAACTTCCTTGGAGAATTAAAAATGTTAAATTTTTATGATAAAGAGGGTTACATGTGGGAATGTCCTGATTATGTGAATATTGATGGGAAAGATGTAATGATATTTTCACCACAGGGATTAGAAGCACAAGGAGATAAATATAATAATATCTTTAATGTTATATATGCAATTGGAACTTTAGATTTAGATAATTTAGTCTTCAATGTAGAAAGTTATGAAGAGTTAGACAAGGGGTTTGATTTTTATGCAGCGCAGACTTTTTTAGATAAAAATCAGGAAAAAGTTATGTTTGCATGGGCAGGACAAGGAGAGTTTGAATATCCTACTAATAAAAATATGTGGGCTCATTGTTTGACGTTTCCTAGAAGATTAAATTTAATAAATGGAAAACTACTACAAAACCCAAGTAGATCACTAGAACTGTTAAAAGAAGATACTGTCTCAGATAAAGGTACTTTTGAAGGGGTACATATAATTGAAAATGAATATAATACATATCATTTAAAATTAACATTTAATATTGAAAAATCAAATAAATTTGGAGTTAACTTGACTGTATCGGATGAAGAGAAGCTGATTATAGAATTTGATAAGAATAATCAAAAGGTAAAATTAGATAGAAGTCAATTAAAGAATAAGTTTGTTGAAGAATATGGGCTGGTAAGGCAATCAAATTGTAATCTAGAAGAAAAGTTAGAAGTTGAAATATTGGTAGATAACAGTATTGCTGAAATTTTTATAAATGGTGGAGAAGTTGTCATGACTACAAGAATTTTCCCGTTATATAAATCTAAAAATATAGAGTTTTTTAGTGATGATGAAATATCATATGAATATAGTAAAAGTATGTTGAAATCTTCTATAAAATAGACATTAGCTATCAAGGATTTAGAGAAAGTATATAGATTTGTGAAATAAATAAATCTATATACTTTCTCTTTAACTTTATTTTTTGTAATTAACATAAGTTTAATATTATTAGATATTAAAATAAATTATCTATTTTTAAAATTTTCTAATTTCAACTTAATCAAAAGGGAATGTAGAATTTACATCTTTAAGAAATTGAAATATTTCCTATAAACCAACAGTTATAGGAAATATTGTTGGGGTTTTTCATAAATTAAATTTATGAATTAAATACTATATTTCTATTAGTTGAATTTTATAAAATTTGATATAATTTTTTTATATAGAAGAATGTTAAAAAAAAGACAAAGTTTAATTAAAAAATAATTCTCAAGTTATAAATTAAATTAACATATATAATTTTATTAATAATATTAAAATAAATATTTAAGAGGAGAGTGACTATGTTTAGAAATAAATATTTTACGACTGGACTAGGAGTATATATAAGCTATTTTATGTTAGGAATGGCTCTTATTTTACTTTCATCAAATATGGAATTTGTAACAAAGCAATTAAATACAGATGTAGCAGGGATTACTTTTTTAATTTCAATAGAAGGGCTAGTGCGTTCAGCAACAGTATATATTAGTGGAAGATTATCCGATAAATTTGGTAGAAAACAGATTTTATGTTTATCTCCAATATTTGAAATAATTTTTTTAGTTGGGATACCTTTTGTTCATGATTATAGAATGGCTGTAGTATTATCAGTATTTGCAGGACTATCACATGCCTTCGTAGATTCTTCAAGTTATCCGTCATTAATGGAATGTTTTCCAGAAACCCCAGGAACAGCAACTGTTATAGTAAAAGCTTTTATAGCAATTGGGGGTATAATGTTACCAATAATAATAGCATTTTTTGTGAATAGAAATATGTTTTATGGAAATACATTTTTCTTAATTGCCATAATGTATCTTATAAATAGTTTATTTTTGTTTACTAGAAAATTTCCTAAAGCAAACCAAGCAGAAGTATCTGAAGATGGAAAAATATTAAATCAAAAAAAATTCATTTCAGAACCAGTATTAAAAAAGGAAGGACTAACTATCATAATAATAGGTTTTACATCTAATGCTATATATACTGCATTTCAAATATGGATGCCTACTTATGGTCAAAATATTTTAGGAATGAACCAAGTGGATTCCTTAAAATTAATAACATACTATAGTATAGGGTCTCTTATTTCAGTTTTTATATTAGCAAAACTTTTACAAAAGACAATAAAGCCAGTATTAGTACTAGTTATATATCCAATAATAGGAATAGTTTCACTTATATTAGTATTATTAATAAGAACAGAAGTAGTTACAGCAATAGGTTTTACTTTAATAGGACTATCATCAGCTGGAGTATTACAAATGGCACAAACTACAATGGGTGAACTTTTTTGGAGAAATAAAGGGGCAACAATGGGCATGGTTTCTACAGCTGGAGGGATAGCATCAGCAGTGGTTCCAGCATTAACGGGAGTAATTCTAAAATATTATGACATTTTACATGTATTTTATTTTATTATGATAATATTTGTAGTAGGAATATCTTGTGCTATTTTTACAAAGATAAGATATGATAAAGTTATTGCAAATAATTAAAATTAAATATTTTGTGCACAAAAAATCAAACTTTTTTATGCTGCATTTCTAATTAATAATTTACAGTGATTTTGAGTTAGGTAATTAATATAGGAATGCAGCTCTTTTTCGTTATAGTAGACTTTTATAGCTAAGTTTAATTATAAAAATAGATTTATGAGTTTATAAATTTCTTTATAGCATCAAATAATTCATCACTAATAATATGTTCCATTTTACAAGCATCTTTTTCAGCAATATCAGGAGAAACTCCTAAAATTTCTATACAAAAAGAAGTAAGAACTTGATGCCTTTCATAAATACTTTGAGCTTTTTTTAGACCAATTTCATTTAATATAATAGATCCGTCCTCTAGAACATCTAAGTAACCACTAGATTTTAATAAGCCTATGGCTCTACTAACACTAGGTTTACTAAAACTAAGTTCCTTAGCAATATCTATAGCTCGTACCCTTCCATTTCGTTTATTCAATATAAAAATTGTTTCTAGATAATTTTCTCTTGATTCATGCATAGTAATTCTCTCTTTTCACTAATAAGTTTTTGTTTTAATAATTTTGCTTGGTGACAAACCAAAATGCTTTTTAAATAATCGACTAAAATAATATGGATCCTCATAGCCAATATATGAAGCAACTTCACGAACTTTATAGCCTTCTTTTAGCATTTCAAAAGATTTTTTTAGTCGACATTGAATAATATAATCAATAGGTCTAATTCTCATATACTTATAAAATAGATAAGAAAATTGATCAGGGCTTTTATTATATCTATCTGCTAAACTTTGTAATGTGATTTGATGGCAATAGTTTTCTTTAATATATTGAACAGAGTTTTCGATTAACTCTTTTTGTGAATTAATAGAATTTGTAGTAGAAAACATCATAGAAATTAATGATTGAAAAACTACTTCTTTTTTTAATTGTTTCTTTACATTAGAACTGTTGCATATTAGGTAAAATTCTTCTAGTAATGAAATTAACTGAATAAAATTATCAATATTAAATTCAAATGTAGAATTAGAGTAATTACCTTCTGTAGAGTAGTTAGAATAATAAATATTTATATGATGAAAAGGCTCATCTCCAATAACATTAAAGGATACTTTTTTATGTGGACAACCATGTATAACTTTGCCTGGCTCTGCTATAAATTTTTGATTAGAAAAATAAATTTCAGATTGTCCACTAATGGGAATTATAAAAGCAGAACGGGTAGTTTCATAAGTCATAGTATCATTAGGTAACTTTGTGAATTTACTTATATTAATATCATCCGAAGATAAAAATAAAAATTCTTTTGCTAATAAATGTTTATCATTAACCATTTTAAGTCTCCTTTTTTATGAGTTAGCATATGCTAACTATATTAAAATTATAGAGAATGAAAAAAATTTTGTCAATAAATTTAAGAATTGTCCATTATATTATATAATTATGTATTCTTTTTTTAGAAAGGTAGATATATACTGATTTAAGGTTAGTTATGGCTAACTTACAAAAATTAAGTTTTGAATTGGAGGTTATGATTATAGATTATTTATATGAAAATAGTTTAAAAGATTTAAGAGGTAATAAGAGAAGATATTATTTCATATTAATAATGCTTATTATTGCCTTAATTATTTCTATAATATTTGCTGTTTCAATTGGAGCATTTAAAGTAGATATGAAAACATCCTACGAGATTTTATGTTATAAAATTTTTGGAATTGGAGCAGAAAATGCTGAAAGATTAACTCAAGGCTCTGCATATAATGTAATTTGGTCTATCCGTTTTCCTAGAGTAATTTTAGGCTCTGTGGTAGGAGCAGGGTTGGCACTTTGTGGATGCATTATGCAAGCTTGTGTTCAAAATCCATTAGCAGAACCATATATATTGGGAATATCTTCTGGAGCATCATTAGGGGCAACTTTTTCAATTATGCTAGGGGTTAGAGCTATTTCTTTATTTGATATATCTGGTGTAGCATTTTGGTCTTTTTTAGGTGCTATGGCAGCAGCATTTATGGTATTAAGATTAGCATCAATGAATAAAAAAACATCTTCAACTAAGCTTATTTTAGCAGGTACAGTAATAAGTGCACTTTGTACAGCTATTTCAAACTTTATAATATCTATTGCAAGTGATGCAGAAGGTATGCAAAGTGTAAAGTTTTGGACTATGGGGTCTTTAGCATCAGCTAAGTGGGAATCTATAACAGCTCCATTGATAATAACTATCATTTGCTGTGGGTATTTTTTAACTCAAACAAGGTTATTAAATACTATGCTAGTTGGTGATGATGCAGCTATTACTTTAGGAATGAATTTAAATAAAAAAAGAAAAATATACATGGTTTTAATTTCTATACTTACAGGAGTATTGGTTTCAGCATGTGGTGTTATTGGATTTGTAGGATTAGTTATTCCTCACATTGTACGTTCCCTGGTGGGTGCTGATCATAAAAGGTTATTACCAGTTTGTATTTTATCAGGTAGCATATTTTTAGTAATAGCTGATACTGTTGCAAGAAGTATTATACCAAATTCAGAAATGTCTATTGGAATAATAACATCATTAGTAGGTGCACCATTTTTTGCTTATATATTAATTAAAAAAAGTAACAGTTTTAAATAATACATAGAGGTTAAGTTTATGAATTTATCTATTGAAAATGTAACAGTAAAAATTGATAAAGTAGAAATAGTAAAGTCATTATCATTACATGCTAAAAAAGGTGATTTTATAGGATTAATAGGACCTAATGGAAGTGGTAAATCTACTTTGTTGAAATCAATATATGGTGTTTTAAAGTATGATAAAGGTTCTATTAAACTTGATGATAGAGATATAAAAACTATTAGTTTATCAGAGATAGCAAAAGAGATGGCTGTAGTAGGCCAGTTTAATACAATTAATTTTGAACTTAGTGTATTAGAAATTGTATTAATGGGAAGAAGTCCTCATTTAGGAAATTGGGGAAGAGAAAAGGAAAAAGACTATAAAATTGCATTAGATGCAATAAAAAAAGTTGGTATGGAGAAATCCATTAATAGAAGTTTTTCAACATTATCTGGTGGAGAAAAACAAAGGGTAATTTTAGCAAGAGCATTAACACAAGAACCACAAATACTTATTTTAGATGAGCCTACAAATCATTTAGATATTAAATATCAAATTGAAATTTTATCACTAGTAAAAAGTTTAGATATCTGTGTAGTTGCAGCATTACATGATTTAGCATTAGCTGCACAGTTCTGTAATGAGATATATCTTATTAAAAATGGAGTATTAAGAGCTAGTGGAAAGCCAAAAGATATAATTACTACTGAAATGGTAAAAGAAATATATGAAATAGATTGTGACATTGTGTATAACGAGAGGACAAAAGCTATTATGATTAGCTATTATCCTTTGGAATATAAATAAAAAAATAAAAGTTAGGAGAGATTTAACAGTGAAAAGAAAGATTATACTTCCACTAATTGTGGCAACAACAATAGCATTGGCTTTAGCAGGATGCACTAAAACAACGACAACAACTAAAGAATCAGAATCAACAACTACTACTAACGAACAAGCAGTAAGCTATCCAATATCACTTGAGGTATCTGATAATGAAGGAAATAAATATACAGAAACTTTTAATGAGGCACCAACAAAAGTAATAACAAATAATCAATCATCATTAGAATTATTATTAAGATTAGGATTACAAGATAGTATTATAGGAACTATAGCATTAGATAATGAAATCCCAGAAGAGTTAAAAGATGCCTTTTCCAATATTAATGTAATAACGGAAAGTAAAACTGAACCAGCTAAAGAAGTAATTGTAGGTATGAGCCCAGATTTAGTTATTGGTAGAGCTGCTACATTTATAGAAGATAAATATGGGACAATTGAAAGCTTAAATAGTATGAATATAAATGTTTATACACAATTAGCTAGTTTAATGAATGGAGAACAATCATTAGATAATATTTTTGAAGATATAAAGAATGTAGGAAAAATATTCAATGTAGAAGATAAGGCTAACGATTTAGCAACAGAATTATCAGAAAGTTTAAAGTCAGTAAAAGATAAAGTTTCAACAGTAGAAGGAGAACCTTTAAAAGTTTTAGTTATGACAGCATATAATGATGGTTCATATAATGTATTTGGAGCAAACTCTACTTTACAAAATGAAGTCTTAGAAGTTTTAGGTGGAACTAATGTAAATGAAAAGGGTGGAGCACAATCATTAGAAAATTTAATGAGTCTTAACCCAGATGTTATATTATATGTTTATAACAATAAGAATTTAGAAACGGATTCAGTAGCAGTAGAATCATTATATAACAATAGTTTAATACAATCTGTATCAGCAATTGAAAACAAAAAAGTTTTTGAAGTTTCTTATACTGAATTCATGGGATATGGATATAGAACAATTGAATGTATAGAAAATCTTGCAAAGGAAATGTATCCAGATTTATTTAACTAAATATAAAATAGGAGATTTATATTGATGTTAGGAAGCATTAAGCTAGAGTATATATTGGGGAGAGAGATATTTATATATCTTCCTCCATCATATAAAAGCAGTAAGGATAAAAGATTTCCAGTATTATATGGTAATGATGGGGCAGAACTTTATAAATATTCAGAAAGAATAATTAATAGTTTTGAAGAAGGTTTTAAAGAAGGAAGGTTAAATGAATTTATTTGGATAGGAATTTATTCTGAAAAGAGAATTCATGAATATACACCTTGGCCAGCTCCTGCACTAGTATCGAAGTTTGATAACTTTGGTGGTGAAGGAAAAGGATATATAGAGTTTGTTGTCAATGAGATAAAGCCATATATCGATAGTAATTATAATACTAAACCTGATGCAAAAAATACTTGGATTATGGGATATTCATTAGGTGGATTGATTTCTGTATATTCAGTATATGTAACTAATGCATTTGGAAAAATAGCTAGTATCTGTGGATCCTTTTGGTATAAGGATATGGTCAAATGGATAGAAGAAAATGATATGTTAAATAGAGATTTTCAGTTATATATTCATTATGGAAAGAAAGAAGGAGAAGGTAAAAAGACACTCCAACGAGATGCTGTTATGTGTGTTGAAAAAGTAATTGAAAGTTTTAGAGATAAGTTATCATATACAGAAGAATTAAAGATATCTAACGATGATGGTGGACATCATCAATATGTAGAACAGAGATATATGGATATAATTTCTTGGTTAGCTAATAAATAATATAATTTATAATGTTAATAGAATTAAAGGTTATAAAAATATTTTAGAAAAACAAGCTGTATCATATTAAATTTTAAGTTTAATATAATACAGCTTGTTATTTTTTTACACCTATCAATATTCCTTACATTGAGTAAATACTTGAAAATTATAATGAAAAATATTAGTTAATAATCTTGACGTGTAACTAATTGAATACGTTATACTTAAAATGTAATTGCAAATAAATTAAGGGGATGAGATTAAAATGAAAAGATTAATAAGTTGTTATGCTAGTGATTTTATAAACATGAAAAGGGATGAATTAAAAAATGCAATTTTAGCAAGTGAAGGAAGAACAATTTTAGGAGAAACGGTAGTAACTGCTGCACCTCTTTTAGAAGGGGTAACAAATGCAGAGGTTATGTCTTCCTTTGGAGCAGATATGATATTATTAAATGAATTTGATGTATTTGAAAAGAAAATTAATGGAATGGAATATGAAGAAAATCCAATAAAAAAAATTAAACATCTTGTAGGAAGACCTATAGGAATAAATTTAGAGCCAGTAGATGAGGAAGCTAATTTAATAGATAAAAAAGTAAAGTTATCTCCAGGAAGGCTTGCAACAATAAAGACTTTTTGTGAAGCTGAGAAGTTAGGTGTTGATTTTATATGTTTAACAGGTAATCCATCTACAGGAGTATCTAATGAAGCAATAAATAATTGTATCGATATTGCAAAAAAACATTATTCTGGATTAGTTTTTGCAGGAAAAATGCATGGATCAGGAATGTTGGAAAATATATTAGATGAAAAAATGATACTTTCATTTATAGATAATGGAGCAGATGGAGTTCTAATTCCTGCAGTAGGGACAGTTCCTGGAATAAATGAAAATTTATTATCAGATATAGTTAGAAAAATAAAGGAGAAAAAAGCCTTAGTAATGTGTGCAATTGGAACAAGTCAAGAAAGTGCAGATGAGGGAACAATTAGATTAATAGGTATGAGTAACAAAAGGGTTGGGGCTGATATTCATCATATTGGAGATGGAGGATATGGAAGAATGGCAGATCCTGAAAATATTATGGCTTTATCAATAGCTGTAAGAGGAAAGAGACATACATATTTTAAGATGGCTCAATCGGTAAATAGATAATTTATTATTGTAATAAAAATACTTTTGATAACTTTAAATTGAAATTAATAACTAAAAATGAAGGATTAAATATTATTTTGATAAACTAAAAGACAATACTATAATATGTTATAATTAATTAAAGTATAACAAAAGAGGTAAAATAAATGACGTTTAAAGAGCTAGGAATTAGTGAAAATATAACTAAAATATTAAGAGATAACGGAATACAGACTCCAACAGAAATTCAAGAGAAAAGTATTAAAGAGATATTACATGGTAAAGATATTATTGCAGAGGCACAAACTGGTACGGGGAAGACATTAGCATTTTTATTACCTGTCTTTGAAAATATAAATCCAACATCTAAAACTATTGAATGTTTAATAATTACGCCAACAAGAGAATTAGCTATACAAATTACTGAAGAGGCTGAAAAGTTAAAGGCAGGTAAAGATATAGGAATTTTATCAATGTATGGTGGAAAGGATATTGGTTCCCAGTTAAATAAATTGAAAGGAAATATTCAACTTATTGTTGCTACTCCAGGAAGATTGCTAGATCATATTAAAAGAAAAACTGTTGACTTAAAGAAGTTAAAAACTATAATTATTGATGAAGCAGATCAAATGCTACTTATGGGCTTTAGAAATGAAATAGATACAATAATGAAAGAAAGGCCAAAGAAAGTTCAGACTTTATGCTTTTCAGCAACTATGGATTCAGCAGTCAAAAAATTAGCATATAGATATATGAAAGATCCTTTGGTTATTTCTATTAAAAAAGAAGAAGTAACTTTAGAAAATATTAGACAAGAAGTTGTAGAAACTACAGATAGATTAAAGAGAGAAGCATTATGCACTATTTTAGATGAAGATAATCCTTTTATGGCAATTATATTTTGTAGAACTAAAAGAAGGGCTGATGAGTTAGAAGTAGTAATGCATAGAAGAGGATATAATTGTAAAGTTATTCATAGTGATATACCTCAAAATAAGAGAGAAAGAATTATGAAGTCCTTTAGAAATGCGGATATTCAATATTTAATTGCTACAGATGTTGCTTCAAGAGGATTAGATATAAGTGGAGTAGATAATATATATAATTATGATATTCCAGAGAAAGCAGAAACTTATATTCATCGTATAGGTAGAACTGGAAGAGCGGGAGAAAAAGGTTATACGTGTTTATTTATAGATCCAAAAGATTCAAAAATTTTAGCTGATATAGAAAATAAAATAAAATTTTCAATTCCAAGAAGAAGTATATAACTTTAAAAATTAAGATGGTAATAATTATTTAGTTAGAGAAGATAAGTAAAAAAATAATGCCACACAGGATAAAACTGTGTGGCATTGATTTTACTAAAAATATTATTTTGTATAATTATCGAAATAACCTTGGATGAATATAATAGGAGTTCCTTTATCTCCACTTCCAGATGTTAAGTCAGATAATGATCCTATAAGATCAGTAAGTCTTCTTGGAGTAGTACCTTGTGCTTCCATAGCTCCAACTAAATCTGATTCTTTATTTTTAATATATTCTGATATTGCTTTCTTAAGTTCCTCACCTTTTAAATCAGCAAAGTTATTATCAGCAAGATATTTTAATTTTATTTCATTTGGAGTACCATTTAAGCCTGCTGTATAAGCTGGTGACACAACTGGGTCAGCAAGTTCCCATATCTTACCTACTGGATCTTTGAAAGCGCCATCTCCATAAATCATGACTTCAACATCTTTTCCTGTTTTCTCTTTAAGAATAGCTTGTATATTATCAACTACAGGTTGACAATTACGAGGGAATAGCTTAACAGTTTCTTCTGTTGATTTGTTAGAACCTAATAATCCAAAAGATTCATTATATCCACTTCCATCAATAGATTCACATAATATATTATCAAGGCTATAAATTTTTTCTCCACCATTTGCTTTTAAAATTTTCTTAGTTCTAAATCTTGTATGAATATCACAAGTAAGAACACTCTTTGTATAATTTAAGATAGTTTTAGGATTGTTTGAGAATATTACTTCACATTCAACACCATATTCTTCAATTAAAGATTTATAATAATCAATATAATCAACACCTGTAAAAGGATGCTTATTATATCCAAATAGATTACGGAAGTCTTGTTCTGTTAAAACATCTGTCCAAGGATTAACACCTTTATCATCTAACATATCTAAATCAACTAGGTGATTTCCAACTTCATCAGATGGATAGCTTAACATTAATACTATCTTCTTAGCAGCTTTTGCTATACCACGAAGGCAAATTGCAAAACGATTACGACTTAATATAGGGAATATTACACCAATAGTATCATCACCAAACTTAGATTTAACATCCTTAGCTATATTATCTATAGAAGCATAATTTCCTTGAGCACGTGCAACTACTGATTCTGTTACAGTAACTATATCCTTATCATTTATAGTGAAGCCTTCAGATTCTGAAGCTTTAAGTACACTTTCTACAACAATATCTTCGATTCTATCCCCTTCTTTAACAATTGGGCAACGAAGTCCTCTAACAACTGTACCAACAATTCTTTCCAAAACAATCTCTCCTAACGTTTTCAAATATTTAACACTATTGTAATATACACCAATAGATGATATAAGTAAAATAAATATAACAAATATGTGATATAAGGAGTACTTATATGGTTACTAAATTAGATTTATATAAGGTATTTTGCCAAGTAGCAAAAAGTAAAAGTTTTTCAAGAGCAGCAAAGGAGCTTTATATGACGCAACCAGCTGTGAGCCAAGCTATAATGCAACTAGAAGGAGAGTTAGATATTAGACTTTTTAATAGAACGCCAAAAGGGGTATCTTTGACTAATGAGGGAAGTATTTTATTTGAATATATAAATTCAGCAATTAATTTAATTAATGTAGGAGAGGAGAAAATATTAGAATTTAAAGATTTAACTGTAGGAGAGTTAAAAATTGGAGTTGGGGATACAATATCTAAATATTTTCTACTTACATATTTAGAAGACTTTCATAATAGATATCCTAATCTTAAGTTTAAAATTATAAATGGTACTACACTAGAACTTTGTAATTTAATTAAGTCAGGAGAAATTAATATTGCAATTTGTAATTTACCAATTTATGATCCTTCATTAGAAGTAAGACCTTGTAAAGAGATTAAAGACATTTTTGTATGTGGAGAGAAGTATAAGAATTTATCAAAAGAAAAAATTTCATTAGGAGAAATAGTTAAGCATCCGCTGATATTTTTAGAACCTAATTCAAATTCAAGAAAATATGTAGAGAAGTTCATGCTATCTAGAGGAATAAAAATTTCTCCAGAATTTGAACTTGGATCATTTGATTTATTATTGGAGTTTGCAAGGATAAATTTAGGCATTGCATGTGTAGTAAAGGAGTTTTCAAAGAGCTATTTAGAACAGGGATTATTGTATGAGATTAATCTTTTAGAAGAAATACCGAATAGAAGTATTGGTGTTTGTTATTTAAAGAGTGTTCCACTTTCGTTAGCATCTACAAAATTTGTTGAGATATTGGAAAGTTAAAGATTTATTAAATATGCTATCTCTCTTGTATTATTTGTTATCTAAAAAGAAGAATACATGAAGAGTAGATGAATATTATTGACAAAATTAATTTAGGGTGATAATCTAAAATAAATAGTTTTTAAAACTACATAATTTAGAATAAAAATCAAGGTTGTTTAGAATATTACTTTAAACTAAAGGGAGAGAAGTTATGATTAAGATAGTAGCAGATTCATCATCACTTTATTCAAAAAGCGAAGGAAGTGAAAAGGGAGTTATAGTTGCACCACTTATAGTATCAATTAATGGACATACATATAAGGAATTTGAAGATATAAGAACAGAAGAATTTATAGATATAATAAATAAAGGACATA
The DNA here is from genome assembly GCA_900547475.1 of uncultured Clostridium sp. Classification (GTDB taxonomy): domain Bacteria; phylum Bacillota; class Clostridia; order Clostridiales; family Clostridiaceae; genus Clostridium. The sequence goes on from URGW01000030.1 coordinate 27,741, forward strand.
TTCCGTCTTCATCACAACCATCTATAGGAGAAGTATTAGACATATATGATCAATATCCAGATGATGAAATAATTAATATTTCAATGGCAGATGGATTATCAGGAACATATAATTCAGCATGTGTTGCAAAAGGAATGGCATCTAATCCAGAGCGTATAGAAGTTATAAATTCAAAAACATTGTGTGGGCCACATAAATATTTAGTTAATTTAGCTATAGAGCTTGTAAAGCAAGGTAAAACAAAAAAAGAGATAGTAGATGAGATAAATAAAACATTAGAAGATACACAGTCATATTTAATTCCTCATGATTTTGATTTCTTAGTTAGGGGTGGAAGAATTTCATCTCTTGTAGGTAAAATAGGAAGTGCTATAAAACTAGTACCAGTTATGAAGTTAGCAGAGAATAAGCAATCTTTAGTTAAATTTACAACTAAACGTACTTTTAAAAAGGCAATAGCTAAAATAGTTGAAGAAATGATAGAATATGGTGTTGATTCAAACTGTAAGATTTATATTTCACATGCTTGTATAGAAAACTTAGTAGAAGAGGCAAAAAATATTATACTAAATAATATAGAGAATGCTGATATAGAAATTAATTTATTAAGTCCTGCATTTACAACTCAAGGTGGACCAGGCTGTGTAGCAATACAATATATAAGAAAACATGAATTATTAAAATAGAATATTAGGGTGTATTTATGGAAAGTTTAGAATTTCATATACCAAGATTTAATGAGCTACCAAGAGTTCCTCTTTATAAAGATCAGGTAATTACTTATTTAGATAATTTGGTTAAAGTAATAGATAGTGAAAGTGATGAAAAAATACTAACACCAACAATGCTTAATAATTATGTTAAGCAAAAAGTTGTTTCTCCACCAAAAGATAAAAAGTATAATGAAAAGCACTTAGCTTATTTAATTGTTGTCTGTTTATTAAAGCAAGTATTTACTTTACAAGAAATATGTGAGCTTATTAATATTCAAATTGAAAGTTGTCCAATAGAAGTAGCTTATGATTATTTTTGTTCAGAAGTAGAACAAGCTATAAAGGCGGTATTTTCTACAAGAGATTTTTCATATCCTATAGCTACAGGAACTATAACCAATGAAAGTCAAATATTGAGATCAACGGTTATGGCAGTTGCAAATAGAATATTTATTAAGAGTAAATTGCAAGAAAAGAAATCTAGTTAATTATAAAGAAGGTTAAAATACTGGTAGATATAAAGTAAAATTTTATATCTATCAGTATTTTTTTATTTATTAATAATGAGATATTTTAAATATAAAAGTGTTATTATACAAAACAGAATATAATAATATTAAATGTTAAATATTTAGATTATAATATTTAGCGTGAAAAAAATATCAGCTCTAGGATAAAAGAGGTAAATATGATTGAAAGAAGCGATAAAGTAAAGAGGATAAAAAAAGATAGAGTTAAAATTAGAACTATAAGTGATTTTAATAAAGTGCTAAAAGATGAGAATTATAATATTAGTATATTAACCGAAGAAGATTTTAAAAGAGAAGTTGCTAATAAATTTAACATTAATAATAAGTTATGTGAAGAGATTTATAGAACTCTTACCAATGGAAATATTACTTATAAGGTAAATGGGATTAAAGGTTTTATAGACTATATAGAGAGTGTCATTGTTTTCGAGGATGAACATAATAAATTGTGTGAAAAAATAAATAGGATAAAGAATTTAATTATAGATAGAGTAGAGTATGAAAGAATATTAACTACTCAAGATGATGTAGAACATATTTTAAAAGTAATAGAGGAAACTAAAAAATCTACATCACAAGAAATCAATGAAGATGGAAAAGTAAAATTAGAATCTTTAGAAGAGGAGATTAATAGAAATTACGTTTATGCAAAAGATATTGAGTTGTTAAAAAGAATGATACTTTTCAATAATGAAAATTTTAAAGAGGAATATAATGAAAATAGTCAGACAAAAACTTTATTTATTGAAATACCACAAAAGATTGGCTTTGATTATGTAAAAGCAAAGAAAGGGACAGTTGAATATTATCAACATATAAAAAGTTATATTCCTAGAATGAATAGGTTAATTAAAAATTTAGATAAATATATTATAGAATACAATAATACATATAAAATTAATCAAAGCATTGCAATTCAAGATTCTGTAAATATGGCAATAGCAATATATAATGGAAAAGAATTTAGAGCTGTTAGTGGAAAAAATGATATTGAAAATAGTTGTACTTTAATAACACCAGGACAAGAGTGTTTTGAAAGCTGTAAGGTTAATAAGCTAGGTAAATTAGGAATAGGATATAATAGGGTTAATGATAGTGAAAAGAAGATAGTTGAAAAAATACATAATCTTATAGATAATGGAAGTTTGACTGATGAAGGACAACTTATTCTATATAGTAAGTGGGAACCATGTCCTAGTTGTTATTATGTTATTAGTCAATTTATTAAAAAATACCCTAAGATAAATTTAAAGGTTATGTATTATAAAAAATATGGTGAAAAAGATGGGAATTATAAAATTTAACTATTTGTAAATTAAATTTTACTATTTTTAATTTTCATAGATAAGGAAATATCCAGATGATATAATGACTAATAAAATGTATAAGATTAGTTTTAAAAGGAAGCAAATACATAAGATATAATTAGGGGGTGGTGTTATATGGCACAAACAACTAAAAAGGCATTTGCAGCATCTTTAAAAAAATTATTATCACAAAAGCCATTAGATAAAATAAAAATTTCTGACATAACGAATGATTGTGAAGTTAATCGTCAAACCTTTTATTATCATTTTAAAGATATATATGATTTATTGGAATGGGTCTATACAAATGAAGCAACAAGAGCTTTAGGTGATAAAAAGACATATGACACTTGGCAAGAAGGGTTTTATGAAATTTTTGAATATATTTTAGAAAATAAAAGTTTTGTCATAAATACTTATAATTCTGTAAGTAGGGAGTATTTAGAAAGATATTTATATAATGAAACTTATTATTTGCTTTTAGGGGTAGTTGAAGAAAAGTCAAAGGATGTGTCTGTTAGAGATAAGGATAAATCATTTATTGCAGATTTTTATAAATTTGCTTTTGTAGGATTAGTTATTGATTGGATAAAAAAAGGAATGAGAGAAGAGCCAAGAGATATAATCAAAAGGCTTAATACTTTAATTTCAGGGAATATTGAAATGGCATTAGAAAGATATAGAATGGATAAAAATAGATTTAGTAAAGAATTATTTATAACAAATATTAAGTAACTAATTCCAACTTGATTTCATAATATATATTAACAATGTCTTATATGACAATAAGAAATATATATTATACGGAGGAAGAGAGTATGGGATGTAGAAATTGTAGATCTAATAATATTAATAGAAGGTTAAGAGAGCTTCATTGTTTAGTAAGAGAGTTTTTAGAAAATAATGAAGATGTTAGTGAGAGTTTAGATACAAACTTAGAAGAAGTAACTGAAGCATTTTGTAATTTAAAATGTACAGTAAAAGATCAACAAAGCGTTCTAGAAAGCTATGTAGCAATAAGAGAATGGATAGATAAAAATGCGGAGTGTTATGCTCCTAATGCTAATAGTTGTGAATGTGAAAGATTAAATAGAGATGTAGAAAAAACTTTAAAGGGAATTACAAGAGAACTATTAGAGGCATTAAATAATCTTAATAAGGCAATAAAAGCTCTTGAAAATGCTCAATGTTTACAAGCAAAATTAGATAGAGCTTTCCAAAAATATGTTGAATGTGTTCATGAAGAAGATAGTAGTTGTGAATGCTAAAATAGATATATTGTTATAGTAAATAAAAATAAGTAAGAGAAGGATAATTTTAAGTTATCCTTCTCTTATTTATTATATTCAATATAGTGATAATTTTTAGAGATGTTTACTTGTGAATATTTATATAGTAGTATTTATCATAATAATAAAATTTTGACAAAAGGACTGTTTTTAGATAAAATATTGTGGTAATTTTAAATAAATGTAAATGTTATAAAAGATGTAGTATTAAGATGAAGTAAAAAATATAGTAGCAAAGGGTGGAAAAATTGAATAAAGTAATTAATTTAATTAAAAGATTGATATTATTCTTTATAGGAATGAGTATAATTCAATTAGGAGTTGCATTATTTCTAAAGACAAGCATTGGTTCAGATCCGTTTACTGTTTTTACAGAGGGATTAGCAATGGCTTTAAATAAAACAGGATTAAAGGATTTATCAATAGTACAGATGATTTCAGGAAGAGCTGAAGTTACTCCAGGTGTAGCTAATATGATAATATTAATGGTATTATTTATTGGTATATTAATAGTTGATATGAAAAGAATAAAGATAGGTACATTAATTTGTGTTTTGGGAGTAGGACCAATAATAGACTTAGGAGTAAAAGCAGTTTCATATTTCCCAGTAGAGTCAGCTAATATATTTGTAAAAATGTTATTAGTATTATTAGGTTGTTTTATAATTGCAGTAGGATTTTCAATAATTTCAGCAAGTGATATTGGAGTGGCACCAAATGATATTGTTCCATTTATAATTAAGGACAAATTAAATTGTCAATATAGATGGGTTAGAATAGGGTTTGATGCAACATTTTTAATTATTGGATTTATTTTTGGAGGAACAATTGGGATAGGTACTGTTATTGCAATGTTAGCAACAGGTCCATTTATTCAATTACTTTTACCGTATGGTAAAAAAGTTGTTGATTTCATTGTTAATGGTAAAGAAGATAGTGAAACTACTGTTATTGCATAGTTAAATTTACAGTTTTAATAATAAGTGATAATAAATGATAGATAGTATGATAAATTATTTGGATATAAAATCCTTTACAAAGATATAATAGCATGATATTATGAAATTAAGGATTGTAACTGGTCGTGCAGGCAAAACCCACTAAAATAATAGGCGGGTTTTGTCTTTTTTTATCTTTAAAAGGTGGTGAGAAGGTGTATATTGATAAAGTTTTAAATAATAATGCATTTATTTCGTTAGATGAAAATAACGAAGAAATAGTTGTAATGGGAAAGGGTATTGCTTTCGGAAAAAAGGGAAATCAAGAAGTTGATTTGAGTGGATTTAAATATAAAATATTTTCAAATAATGATAAAAATCTTAATGAAAAGTTAATATCAATAGTTTCAGATATTCCAGAGGAATATTTATCTATTACAACTAAAGTAGTTTCATTATTTGAAAAACAATATAACAAAAAATTAAATGATATTATTTATGTAAGTCTTACTGAACATATTCATGGAGCAGTTGAAAGATATAAAAATGGAATTCAAGTAAAGAATCCATTGATTTTAGAAATAAAGAGATTATTTACTGATGAATATGCTACAGGTAAGAGTGCATTAGAAATAATTAAACAAGAACTAGAAATAGATTTTGAAGAAGATGAAGCAGGTTATATAGCATATCACATAGTTAATGCAGAGTTAAATAATGATATGAGCAATATAGTAAATATAACAAAAATAATGCAAGAAATTTTAAATATTATAAAATACTTTTTTAAAGTTGAATTTAATGAAGAATCTGTTGCATATTACAGATTTATTACACATTTAAAGTTTTTTGCACAGAGAGTTTTCAATAATGCTATTTATGATGAAGATGAAGCAGAGTTGTTTGATATATTAAAAGAAAAATATAAGGAGAGTTACAACTGTGTTTTAAAAATAAAATCTTTTATAGAGCATGAATATAGTTATACTTTATCTGATGAAGAGCAGCTTTATTTAATAATTCATATAGAAAGAATAGTAACTAAAGCAGCAGTTTAAAATTAAGGTAGTATGCTGGATAATCCACCAGCTTATTATATAGTAAGATTGTAACTACGCTATAAGTAAAACTTATATATGTAGGCAAAACTTCATTTTTTATATTAATATGAATGGAGGAATGAAAATGGATTACAAATTATTGGCAGAAAAGATTTTAGAAAGAGTAGGAGGGAAAAACAACGTAGAAGAATTAGTTCACTGTATGACAAGATTGAGATTTACATTAAAAGATGAATCTATTGTTGATGATGAGCTTGTTAAAAAAACAAAAGGCGTTATGGGAATAATGAAAAAAAGTGGACAATACCAAATTATTATTGGGAATGAAGTTGCAGCTGTATATAAAGAAATATGCAACTTAGGAAACTTTAAAAAGGATTCTAATAATAAAAATATGAAGCCTAAGCAAAAACAAAATATATTCTCAGGCGTATTAGATGTTATTTCAGGAATTATGTCTCCTGTCATTCCAGCACTTATTGGCGCTGCAATGATAAAGGTTTTACTAACTGTATTGCCTATGATAGGTATATTAGATAGTTCAGGACAAACATATCAATTATTATCTGTTGTTGGTGATGGAGCATTTTACTTTATGCCTGTTTTAATAGCTATGTCAGCAGCAAGAAAGTTTGATGCAAATCAATATTATGCTGCAAGTATTGCATTAATTCTTTTACACCCAAACTTTACATCTATGTTAGATGCTATTAATGGCACTGGTGAGACATTGAAGTTTTTCAACTTTATACCAGTTACTTATGCTTATTATGGATATTCAGTTATTCCAATAATAATGTCAGTGGCAGTATTACCATATATAGAGAAGTTTGTTGATAAAATAACTCCAGCTATTACAAAGAATTTCTTAAAGCCTATGTTAGTTATGTTAATTATTGGACCAATAGTTATGGTGGTTATAGGACCTTTAGGTTCAATATTTGGAAATTTATTAACAGATATTGTTTATTTTATTCATGATAAATTAGGATTTATTGCAGTTGCTTTAGTAGCAGCAGTATTCCCATTTATAGTTATGACAGGTATGCATCATGCATTTACTCCAATAAAATTAGGTGTTTTAGCAGGTACAGGTTTTGAAGCTTTTATATGTATAGCAGAATTCTGTTCAAATATGGCTCAAGGTGCTGCAGCATTAGCTGTTTCTGTTAAATCAAAAAATAAGGATGTAAAACAAAGTGCAGGTTCATCAGCATTTTCAGCTTTAGTTGCTGGTATTACTGAACCAGCATTATATGGTACAACTTTAAGATTTAAAAAGCCTATGATAGGAGCATGTATAGGAGCTGGATTAGGTGGTTTAGTAGGTGGATTATTACAAATGAAATGTTATGGGGTTGCAACTCCAGCACTAGTAACTATTCCACAATATATAGAACAAGGAAACCCAAAGAGTATTATATACATATTAATTACAGCAGGTGTTACAATAGCAGGTTCATTTATTGCATCTTATATAATTGGTTTTGAAGATCCAGTTGAAGAAGATGATGAGGAAAATGAAGAAGTGTTACCTGTAAAGCCTTTAAATACTGGTATAAAAGTATCAAGTCCATTATCTGGTGAAATGATAGAATTATCTCAAGTTAATGATGCTACATTTGCAAGTGGAGTAATAGGAAAAGGAACAGCAATAATACCGACAGGTGGTAAAATAGTAGCACCTTTTGATGGTGTTATTGATGCATTCTTTGATACAGGTCATGCTATAGGGTTAAAGAGCAATGAAGGAATAGAAATGTTAATTCATGTTGGAATTGATACTGTAAATTTAGGTGGTAAATACTTTAATCCTAAAAAATCACAAGGGGATAAGGTAAAGGCTGGTGATATACTTTTAGAATTTGATATTAAAGGAATTATAAGTGAAGGATATGAGGTAGTAACACCGGTTATAATCACTAATAGTGATAGCTATATGGATGTTATCGTTGAAGATAAGAGTGTAGTAAATGAAAAAGAATATATAATGACAGTAATATAAATAAAGGAAGGTGAAGAAATAATGAGTAATTATAAAATGCCAGAAAACTTTTTATGGGGAAGTGCTTCAGCTGCTTATCAAGTTGAAGGTGCATATTTAGAAGATGGAAAAGGTATAACTAATTGGGATAAGTTTGTTAGAATTGAAGGTAAGACTTTTAAAAATACTACTGGAGATATAGCTGTAGATCATTACCATAGATTTAAAGAAGATGTTAGATTAATGGCAGAAATGGGACTTAAGACTTATCGTTTTTCAATTGCATGGGCAAGAATAATTCCTGATGGAAACGGAGAGATAAATGAAAAAGGTCTTAAGTTTTATGAAAATCTTATAGATGAATGTTTAAAGTATAATATTGAGCCTATGGTTACAATATTTCATTGGGATTTACCACAAGCTTTAATAGAACAATATGGTGGATTTGAAAGTAGAAAAATAGTAGATGATTTTGTTAGATATGCTACTGTTTTATTTGAACGTTTTGGAGCAAAGGTTAAGTATTGGATTACGTTAAATGAGCAAAATATATTTACTTCTTTAGGATGGCTTACAGCTATGCACCCACCAGGTAAGTTTGATGATGTAAAAACATTCTATCAGGTAAATCATCATGCATTTATGGCACATGCTAAAACTGTATTAAAATTTAAAAAATTAGTTCCTAATGGAAAAATTGGAGCTAGCTTTGCTTATAGTCCAAGTTATTCTATTGATTGTAATCCAATTAATGCAATGTCAAAAATGGATTTTGATGATATGAAGAATTTCTGGTGGATGGATATGTATGCTTATGGTCGTTATCCAAAGTCAACATTTGTTTATTTAAAGAATAAGGATATGGAGCCAAAGTTTGAAGCTGGAGATGAAGAAATTCTGAAAGAAGCAGCATCAAAAATTGATTTTATGGGAGTAAATTATTATCAAACATCTGTATGTGAATATAATCCTATTGATGGAGTAACTCCATATGGAACATTTAATACTACAGGTATTAAAGGGTCAGGTCAAGTTACTGGACAACCTGGATTATTTAAAAACCCATCTAATCCATATTTAAAAACTACAGATTGGGATTGGACTATTGATCCAATGGGATTAAGATATGCTTTAAGAGAAATTACAAGTAGATATAATCTTCCTGTAGTAATATCAGAGAATGGATTAGGTGCATTTGATAAAAAGGAAGAAGATAATTCAATTCATGACCCATATAGAATAGCCTTCTTAAAAGCACACATAGAAGAAATGAAAATTGCTATGGAAGAAGGTTGTGAAGTAATCGCATATTGTACTTGGTCATTTACTGATTTATTAAGTTGGTTAAATGGATATCAAAAAAGATATGGATTTGTATATGTAGATAGAGAAGAAGAAGAGGGTTCTTCAATGAATCGTTATAAAAAAGATAGCTATTATTGGTATAAAAAAGTAATAGAAACAAATGGTGAAGAACTTTAAGAGAGAGTCCAAATTTAAGATTGGGTTACTCGAACTTACACCTACGAATTAATATAAGTAGTGTGTTTCCTTAACTTAGTCCCAATATAAGATTTTATTACTTAAATTTGACTGAAACTAATAATAAAATAATAAAATGCTATAATTTAGCTATAAAATCTCCTAAGTATTAATACTACTAAGGGGATTTTATCTTTATTATAAATAAAATTTTAAAGAGTAATATTTATATAAATATAAGAAAACTTTGATATAATAATAAATGTGAATACTATAGAAGAAGGAAGAGGGGATTAAGTTATGATAAAATTAATAGCAAGTGATATGGATGGAACTTTACTAAATGATAATCATATGATATCTGAAGAAAATTTAAAGGCTATAAGAAAAGCACAAGAAATGGGAAGACATTTCACAATTGTAACAGGAAGAGATTATGGTGCTGTAAAGTCATATTTAGAGGAATGTAATTTAAAATGTGAGTGTATTTTAAGCAATGGTGCAGAATATAGAGATGTAAATGGAAATATAATTGAAAGTGTATATATGAATAAGGAAAGTGTAAAAATAGCATTTGATATATTAAGTGAAGCTGGTTTATGTATACAATTAATGACTAATAATGGTTCTTATATAACTAATAAGGAAAGTGATAAAAAGGCTATTATTGATAGATTTAAGTTGTTTAATCCAACAATGACTGAAGAAGAGGTAAAGAACTTTGTTGCAAAATTCCATAAGGAAAGAGGAATGAAGGAGATAGATAATATCTATGAAATATTAGAAAGTAATATAGAGGTATTAAAAATAGTTACTTTCGATAATGATGAAAAATTAATAGCAGAATTAAAAGAGAAATTAAGAGAGAATGCATCAGACTTAGCAGTAGCATCTACTTTTTCTAATGATATTGAAATAAGCGATATTGAAGCTCAAAAGGGATTAATATTAGCTAAGACAATTAAGAAGATGGGAATAGATAAAAGTGAAGTAATAGTGCTTGGAGATAGTTTTAATGACTATTCTATGTTTACTGAATTTGAAAATTCTTATGCTATGGAAAATGCAATTCCAGAGATTAAAGAGATTGCAAAGTATATTACTGACACTAATAATAATGATGGGGTAGCAAAGGCTATTTATAAAGCATTAGAAGTATAGTAGAGTATTTAAATTTTATAGATATTAAATATGTTAATAATTACTTAGTTACATTTGTATAGTATATATTAATTGAAGATAGCGTTTTAAAGAGAGCTGTTGTATTTAATACATTAGCTCTCTTTAAAATTTAGGGAATTGTTATATCGTTTATAAAATTATAAGTAATTTCAATTATGGTATATACAGTCCCAATTAAGGCTATAGCAGGTAATAAAATCATATTATCACTCCAATAAAAAAATATATATTAATATGGTAATTAAAAAATACAAAAAATATACATGAATTTTATGTTAAATATAATATTTTAAACAAATAAATGTGTGATAGGCATTATACTTATTCCTAAAAATATAGATACAAGAGAAAGTCGAGTATATCCATATTTTCTAGAGGAAGGGATAAGCTCATCTAATGATATATAAATCATTATTCCACAAACTACAGCAAAAATTATTCCTAGTATAAGTTCATTAATGAATGGCTTTAAACATAAGAAAGCAATTAATGCACCTAGTGGTTCAGCCATTCCGGAAAGAAAGGAATATTTAATAGCTTTAAATCTACTTTTTGTTGCAAAGTATATTGGCATAGCGATGGCAATACCCTCAGGAATATTATGAAGAGCTATAGCTAAAGTTACAGCAATTCCTAATGAAGCATCCTGATATCCAGAAACAAATGTTGCGATACCTTCAGGAAAGTTATGTATCATAAGAGCTATAGTTGATACTAAACCAACTCTAAAAATATCAAAATTATTGTTGCAGCTAGGAACACTTCCTTTTTCCTCTTCTGGAATGAATATATCAATTAAATAAGCCATTAATGCTCCTATTAATAAGAATAAAATTGACCATAGGATACCATTAACTTTTCCATGATATTTAGAAATTGCTTCTTGAGCTGTAGGAAATAAATCTGTAAAGGATACTGTGATCATAACACCAGCAGAAAAACCTAAGGAGAAGGTAAGAAATTTTTCATTTCTAGTTTTATTAAAGAAAATAATAACTGCACCTAAAACTGTTGATAACCCTGCTATTGTGGAAAGTAATAAAGGGAATAATGAAGCTTTGTCAATCATTTTAAACCTCTCTATAGTATTGTTACATAATTATTTTATGACTAATATAAAATAAAAAGAATACAAAGTTTTAGAAAAAATTGGTGTAAGTAAAATAAAATGCTATAATGGATTTATAATTATAAATTTTCAGGAGGAAAAAAATGAAAAAAGATTATTCGGCACTTATTTGGGGATTGGTATTTGTGGCTATAGGAATTATCTTTGGAGGAAATGCACTTAATATATGGGATATAGATGTATTTTTTCCAGGGTGGTGGACTTTATTTTTAATTATACCTGGACTAATATCAATGATTAGATATGGATTTAACTGGGGATCTGCTATATTGGTAATAATAGGATTAGTGTTGCTTTTTGATGCTTTAGATATAATAGATGATGGAGCTATATGGAGGTTAACATTTCCCTTGCTTTTAGTTGCTATAGGTATTTCTACAATAGCATCATTTTTTAGAAGTGGAACAAAGAAAAGTATTGAATATGATGAATATAGTAAAAGTAAATCATATAAGTATGATTCAACACAATATCCAAGATATACTGCTATTTTAGGTGCTGGAAATTATAAAAATAGTACTGAAAATTTAAAGGGATTAGTTGCAGAAGCTATATTAGGGGGATTAGAAATAGACCTAAGAGATGCAAAAATAACTGAAGATATAGTTTTAGAACTTACTGCAGTTTTAGGTGGAATAGATGTGTTTATTCCTGATAATGTAAGGGTCGAAATAATATCAGGAGTTCCAGTACTGGGCGGATTTGAACATAAAATAAATAGAAATGCTACTTCAGGACCAAAGGTTAGAATTAAGTATACAGCTGTATTGGGTGGAATAGAAATTAAATAATATATATTATTGATATAATATTATCTATGGAGATACTGATTATAAAAGTCAGGAAAATATTTTTAAAATATTTTCTTGACTTTTTTGATAATAGAAGAAGCGTTAAGGTGGTAAAAAATAAATTTATTTAAAGACATAAATTTATACTATTATTTTTTGAAATTTCATTTATAATAATAAATATTATTTAATAAATATGTTATTTTTATATAAGCATAAAATAAATAATGAAGTACAAATAATTGATATTTCAATTATAGAAGAGGATGGTGTTTTAGATGAAAGTTATAATCATCGGTGGTATAGCTGCTGGAATGAGTGCTGCAGCTAAGTTTAAGAGACTTTCACCAAAAGATGACGTTATAGTATATGAAAAGGGTGATATTGTATCTTTTGGTGCTTGTGGACTACCATATTATGTTGGTGGATTTTTTGAGGATTCAAGAGAAATGATAGCAAGAACTCCTGAAGAGTTTAGGGAGTCTGGAGTAGAAATACATACTAAGCATGAAGTTATAGATGTAGAGTTTTCTAGTAAAAAGTTAAAGATTAAAAATCTTATTACAGGTGAAATATTAGAAGAAAACTATGATAAGTTAATGATAGCTAGTGGTGCAAGAGCAATAATTCCACCAATTAAGAATATTGATTTAGAAAATGTAGTTACATTAAAATCAATGGATGATGGAAATAAGTTAAGAGAATTAATGGCAAATGATGAGTATAAAAAAGTTGCTATTATAGGTGCTGGATTTATAGGACTTGAAGCTGTTGAAGCAGCTAAACATAGAGGTAAAGAAGTTACTGTTATCCAACTTCAAGATAGAGTTCTTCAAGAAGTATTTGATAAGGATATAACTGATCTTTTAGAAGAGGAGTTAAGAGAAAGCGGAGTTGAGCTTTTATTATCAGAAACTGTAGTTGAGCTTATAGGAGATGAAAAAGTTTCTAAAGTTAAAACTAATAAAAGAGAAATTGATGCAGATATAGTTATACTTGCAACAGGGGTAAAACCAAATACTGATTTCTTAAAGGCAAATGAAATAAAGATGCTTAGAAATGGAGCAATAGTAGTTGATAGCTATGGAAGAACATCAGTAGAAGATGTATATTCAGCTGGGGATTGTGCTACTATAAATAACTTAATTACAGGAAAAGAGGCCTATGTTCCACTTGCAACTGGAGCTAATAAGCTTGGAAGAATAGTTGGAGAAAATTTGGCAGGACAAAATAATTCATTCCAAGGATCTATGGCATCAAGTTGTATTAAGGTTATGAATATGGAAGCAGCTAGAACTGGATTATCAGAAAAGGAAGTTAAGGATTTAGGATTTGATTATAAGACTAAATTTATAACTGATATGAATCAAACTAGCTATTATCCAGGTAGAGAAAGAATTTATGTTAAGCTTATATATGATGCACACACTAAGGTTATATACGGAGGACAAGTGGCTGGGTATAAGGATGCAGTTCAAAGATGTAATGTAATAGCAGCGTGTATTTATGCAAAGATGACAACAGATCAATTAGGAATGTTAGATCTTTGTTATTCACCACCATTTGCAAGAACATGGGATGTTCTAAATGTAGCTGGTAATGTTTCGAAGTAAAAAAATGTAAGCGCCTCCGGAGTTAATCCAAATATTGGATTGGCCCCGGAGGTGCGCGTTATTTGATGAATTATAATTTTATGATTTACTTTATCAAAATTTTGTGTAATAATATTATATATTTTGTGCCTAATTAATAAAAAAATGTTATTTTTTATTAATAGTTGCAATTAACATAAATAGTATTTTGTATTAACAAACTATTTATGTTAAAAAAAAACTATAAAATTAGGAGTGGACATATGAAAATAGGATTTGATCATGAAAAATATTTAGAGGAACAATCAAAATATATATTAGAAAGAGTTAATAACTACGATAAATTATATTTAGAGTTTGGTGGAAAACTTTTATTTGATTTACATGCAAAGAGAGTTTTACCAGGGTTTGATGAAAATGCAAAAATTAAATTATTACATAAATTAAAAGAAAATGTAGAAGTAGTTATCTGTGTTTATGCAGGAGATATAGAAAGAAATAAGATAAGAGGCGACTTCGGAATTACTTACGATATGGACGTTTTAAGACTTATTGATGATTTAAGAAGCTATGATCTAGAAGTTAATTCAGTTGTAATAACTAGATATGATGATCAACCTTCAACGACTGTTTTCATAAATAAATTAGAAAGACGTGGAATAAAAGTTTATAAGCATAGAGCTACTAAGGGATATCCAACAGATGTTGATACTATAGTTAGTGAAGAAGGATATGGAAAGAATCCATATATTGAAACAAGCAAACCAATAGTAGTTGTTACTGCACCGGGACCAGGAAGTGGTAAGTTAGCTACATGCTTAAGTCAATTATATCATGAAAATAAAAGAGGAAATGTTGCTGGATATTCTAAGTTTGAAACATTCCCAGTATGGAATGTTCCACTAAAACATCCATTAAATATAGCTTATGAAGCTGCAACAGTTGATTTAAAAGATGTTAATATGATAGATTACTTCCATTTAGAAGCTTATGGAGAAACTGCAGTTAACTATAATAGAGATTTAGAAACATTCCCAGTACTTAAGAGAATTATAGAAAAGATTACTGGAAAAGAATCAGTTTATAAGTCGCCAACAGATATGGGTGTTAATAGAGTTGGTTTTGGAATAGTTGATGATGAAGTTGTTAAAGAAGCTTCAAAACAAGAAATAATAAGAAGATATTTTAAAACTGGTTGTGAATATAAAAAAGGATATGTAGATAAAGATACTTTTGAACATTCTAAACTTATAATGGATCAAGTTAATTTAAAAGAGGAAGATAGAAAAGTTGTTCTTCCAGCAAGAGAGCGTGCAGCAAAATTAAAAGAAGAAAATAGTAGTATTTGTACAGCTGTTGCCATTGAATTAAATGATGGTACTATTCTTACAGGAAAGGGTTCAGAACTTTTAGATGCATCAGCAGCGGCGTTACTAAATTCAATAAAATATTTAGCTAATATAGCTGATGATATGCATTTAATTTCACCAGTGATTTTAGAACCTATTTTAGATTTAAAAACTAAGACATTAACAAATCAAAAAGTATCATTAAATTGTGAAGAAGTTTTAATTGCATTAAGTATTTCAGCTGCAACTAATCCAACAGCTCAAGTGGCTATGGAAAAGTTATCAATGCTTAAGAATTGTCAAGTTCATTCAACTACAATCTTACCAACAAGTGATGAACAAACATTAAGAAAGCTTGGAATAGACGTAACATGTGATGCAGAGTATGCTTCAGAAAGTCTTTTCTACAATAATTAATAAATAGAGTAAAGAGATTATTACAATATCAAGTGTAGTAGTCTCTTATTTTTATGTAATTTCATAATTAATAAAAAGTATTCACTAATCTTTTTATGAGTGAATAATAATAGAGTATATGGAAAATATTATGGAAAGGAGTAAGTAAGAATGGCGACCTATAGAGGTATAGATATTAGTAATTGGCAAGGAAGTATAAATTTTTCAGAAGTAAAGAATAGTGGAATAGAAATAGTTTATATTGAAGCAACAGAGGGTAATTTTTATACAGATCCATATCTTCAAGAATTTTATGATGGAGCATCTAATAATGGATTATTAATAGGATTCTATCATTTTTTTAGTCCATCAGTTTCAGCATCAGAGCAAGCAAGATATTTTACTAATGCTATAAGTGGAATGACAAGTGACTGTAGATTAGTATTAGATTTAGAAGAGTCAGGTGGTTATGGAGCTGCAGAATTATCTATTATTGCAAATGAATTTTTGGAAACTGTTGAAGCAAATAGTGGATTGAAAGTTGCTTTATACACTTATGCAAGCTTTGCAAATAATAATATTGCACCTGGATATGGATTAGATAAGTATCCATTATGGATAGCAGAGTATGGAAGTAGTTCACCAGAAAGTAACCCAATATGGGGAAGTAGTTATGCTGGATGGCAATATTCAGATACAGGATATGTACCAGGTGTAAATGGTAATTGTGATTTAGATACCTTTAATAGTGAAATATTGTTAGACAGTAAGGTAAGTATTCCAGGAGATAGAAAGCAAGAGTCACAAAGTGGTTCAGTTAAATATTATGTAGTTCAAGCAGGAAATACATTAAGTGGAATAGCAGCAAGATTTGGAACTACGGTTCAAGCATTAGCTCAATTAAATAATATAACAAATCCTAATTTGATCTATGTTGGACAAGTTTTAAAGATATATGGAAATAACAAAGTTCAAAGAGGAGATAATAATTTCAGCACTACCTATGTGGTACAATCAGGAGATACTTTAAGTGGGATAGCAGCAAGATTTGGTACAACTGTACAAGAGTTAGTTCAATTAAATGATATATCAAATACTAATTTGATATATGTTGGAGAAGTATTAAAACTTCCAGTTTCTGATTCAGTTAAAAGTGGAGCATCATCTAATCAATATCAAACAACTTATGTAGTTAAGCCTGGAAATACATTAAGTGGGATAGCAGCAAGATTTGGAACTACAGTACAATATTTGGCCAGGATAAATGGAATATCAAATCCTAACTTAATATATCCAGGTCAAATATTAAAGATTAGAGCATCAGGGATATCAGCACAAGGAGGAAGAGCTACAAAAACTTATGTAGTTAAGTCTGGAGATACTTTAAGTGGAATAGCATCAAGGTTTGGAACTACAGTTGCTGATTTAGTTGCATTAAATGATATTTCAAATCCAAATTTAATATATGCGGGACAAGTTTTAAAAATTTAGTTATTTGTAAAATAAATTAGGAAGGATAAAATAAGCTCAATATTTATTTTATCCTTTATTAACTTTTTACATAGATACAAAAGTCTCCATAATAATAACACTATAGGTAAAATAAATAGTAATAAAACAATTACTTAGAATTTATAGAATAACTAATAACATGTCTAGGAATAATAAGTGTAGATACATTAGATATTTATGAAAGGAATAATTGTTTTGATGAGTGAAGAGAAAGTTAAAATAATACCTCTTGGCGGATTAGGGGAAATAGGAAAAAATATTACTGTTATAGAATGTGATGATGAAATTGTTGTTATTGATTGTGGAATAGCGTTTCCAGATGAAGAAATGTATGGTGTTGATTTGATAATTCCAGATATTACTTATTTAAAAAATAATGTGGAAAAGATTAAAGGTATTTTTTTGACACATGGACACGAAGATCATATAGGGGCATTACCTTATGTATTAAAAGAAATTAATGTGCCTCTTTATGGAACTAAGTTAACTATTGGTATTGTTAAGACAAAGCTTGAAGAACATAATATTTTATCAGAAGCAAAATTAAATAATGTTGACCCAGGAGATGTGGTTTCGTTTAATAAGCTTAAAGTAGAGTTTATAAGAAATACTCATAGTATTGCAGATTCATGTAGTTTAGCTATATTTACACCAGTAGGAATAATACTTCATACAGGTGATTTTAAGATTGATTATACCCCTATAGATGGACAAAAGATGGATTTACAAAGAATATCTAATTTAGGAAAAGAGGGTGTGGCCTTATTAATGGCTGATAGCACTAATGTTGAGAGACAAGGTCATTCCTTGTCAGAAAAAAGTATTGGATTTACATTAGATAGAGTTATTAGTAATGCAAAGGGAAGAGTTATAGTTGCTACTTTTGCATCCAATATACATAGAATGCAGCAAATAGTTGATGCATCATTTAAAAGTAATAGAAAGATTATTTTTAATGGAAGAAGTATGGAAAATATATCTAAGGTTGCTATGGAACTAGGATATCTACATATACCTAATAATGATGTTATGAGTATTGATGATTTAAAAAACTATGAAAATGATAAAATAACATTAATAACAACAGGAAGTCAAGGAGAGCCTATGGCATCATTGGCAAGAATAGCATTTTCAAATCATAGAAAAATAGCTATAGAGCCTAATGATACATTTATAATTTCTGCATCACCAATACCAGGGAATGATAAATTGATATCAAGAGTTATAAATCAGTTATTTAGAAAAGGAGCAGATGTAATATATAAAGATTTAGAGGATGTACATGTATCAGGTCATGCATATCAAGAGGAGTTAAAGCTTATACATACATTAGTCAATCCTAAGTATTTCATGCCTGTTCATGGAGAATATAGACATTTAAAACATCATGGTGATTTAGCAGAAAATCTTGGAATGAAAAAGAACAATATATTTATATTAGAGACAGGAAATGTTTTAGAACTTACAAAAAATGAATGTAGAAAAGATGGGCAGGTTAGAACAGGTGCAATATTTGTTGATGGTTTAGGGGTTGGTGATGTTGGAAATATTGTATTACGTGATAGAAGACATTTAGCTCAAGATGGAATGTTAACCATTGTTGTTGCAATAGAAAGAGAGACTTTAAGTATTGTTTCTGGACCTGATGTAATAACAAGGGGATTTGTATACGTTAAGGAATCAGAAGCTCTTATAAATAAGGTAAAAGAATTGTCTATAAATGAGCTAGAAAGATGTTTAAGTATGGGGGTTATTGAATGGTATGTATTAAAGGGAAATATTAAAAAGTCCGTAGAAAAATATATTTATGAAACTACAAAAAGACGTCCTACAATAATACCAATTATTATGGAAACTTAAATAAATTATTTTTAATTATCATAGTTAATTTATAATAAACAATATAGATATAATTCATTGAAAGTAAGTATATTATTGGTGTATAATTTTATATGTAAACATTTAAAGGGGAAGAAAAGGGGAAAATATGAAAACAGTAACAGCTAAAAGATATCAAGATTTGATGCAAGAATTTTTAAAAACTCCAAGAAGTGATGCTAAAGGTTTTAGAAAAAAATATGAAGAGGTCTTAAATGAATTTTTAAAATTAGATGAGGTTTATGTAGTAGCTTCTAGAAGTGCTACAGTTGAAGAAGTTAAAGAAAATAAAGCTAGACCATTATGTGCATTAAATCATAAAAAAATGCCATGTATGTGGTTTTTTTCAGAAAGAGAGTTTGCACAAAATTTTGTAAAACATTTTGGAATTATAAAGGATGGAGTTGAATATATAAGGAAACTTCAAGGTGAAGAGTTAATTGAAGTTATAAAGTTTGGAATATTTAATGGAGTGTATCAATTTTCTATAGATGAAGGTAAATGTACTATGCTTATGGTACCTTATGATTTATTAAATACTTATTTAGTTAATAAGGGAGAAGATAACTTTTTAGAAAGAAGTCAATATGAACTAATGATACTATTTACTATGATGAAATTCCATAAAAAGCTTTTATATGCAATTGAAAGTGATAATAAAGATAATAATGGTAAAAATATATTAGCAGCAGATAGAAGTGGTGTACTTAATATTTTTGCTGATAAAGATGATGCTAATATTCATAAATATGATATTGGATATGGAAGAAAAGAAGCCATAGGACTTAATATTGTTGAATTTAGAAATGCAATAAATTCAATTGTTGATAGTATTGAAACAGTTAGGTTTGAAGTAAAAGAAAATATCATTGAAATAAAAAGTAGTAAATTAGATTATATATTAAATGAAATGTTAAAAATTGAATATAAATAAATATAATCTATAATAGTAAAATAAAACGGAGTTAATAGAATTTTTTAGTTTCATTAACTCCTTTTTTATTTAAATTTTATATAATTATATGGATATAAGAGTATGCGGATTACAATATATATATAATATAAATAAAAGATATACAATTAATAAAGATTAAAAGGAGAGAAATAAATAGGATAAAATTAAAAAGTATAGTTATTGCTTTAGTTGGTAGAGTTGGGATATATGGAAAGAGAAAATATATTAATTAAGATTAAATAAATATGAGCTGATAATTATAAGACAAAAATAGATAAAAGATATTTAATAGTCTTAAATTTATTAGCTAATATTTATGAAATATAAAAATTAAATTTTTAGGAATCTGTTAAGCTGATATGAAAAAATAGCTTGATTTTTCATAGAATTGCTCGCTCTTTGAAAATTATATAAGTTTG
>URGW01000031.1 GCA_900547475.1 uncultured Clostridium sp.
TCTTAAGACGCAAGCTGGTAATTTGCCCTTATAGGGCTCATGAAAAACCACCAGCTTAGCTGGTGGATATTTATTTGGAAAATATGCAAAATTCGACAAAGCCGATAAATTTTAAAATATTCCGATTATAATTCTTAGAAAGTTCAATTAACGTTTACATAAAAAATAAGCAAATATATACTTAAGCTATCAAATAAATAAAATTTATTGAGTATATATGGAGGGGAATGGAATGAAAAGAAACAAACTGAAGAAATTAATAGCTATATCCATGGTAGTAACTATTAGTTTAACAGCATTAGTTGGGTGCAGAAATAAGGATGAAGGCGGAAGTAATAATATTACAACTAATGGTAGTGTAGAAGGGGAAGGAGAAATATTGGATTCTGTTATAAGTGTAGAAACGGCACTTAAAAACGCAAAGCTTGAAGGAGAAAGGGATAGTGTTGAAGGAACTGTATTAAGTACGTCAGTATACTTTACTCCAGGAGCAGCTGCTCATGGGAATCCATCTGTAAATGGTGGTCCAGAATGGTCAATGGAACCATTAATATATGATTATTTATGTGATTATAGTTCTAAACCAGAAAAGACATTTAAACCATCATTATTAGAGGAATATACATTTGAAGATAAGGTTTTGACATTGAAATTAAAGGAAAATCTTAAATGGAGTGATGGAACACCTATAACTTCAGATGATTTAATATGTAATATATTTATAGATATGACTGTAAATAATGTAGCCTGGTATGCGGAATCTGTAACGCAAATAGATGAATTAACAGTACAAATTAAATATTCTAGGGAAGCTCAACTATTACTAGATTATATATTAAAATCTGCATTAAAATATCCAAAATCTGAATATGGTCAATTTGCAGCTATTTTTCAATCAAATTTTGAAAATAACAGAAGAATAAAAGAAGACGGTGGATATGAATTTACTGAAGAAGGGGATAAGAGTAATTCAGAAGCTACTACAGCTTTAAATAATTATTTGCCAGATTTAATGAGTATAAAATGTTCTGGAGCTTATGTTCCAGTAAGTATGACTTCATCAGAAATGATATTTGAACAAAATAAATATTATAGAGTTCCATTATATATAGAAAAGATAAGAGGTATTAGACCAACAAGTACAGAATCAAACGCATTAGCAATTTCAAATGGTGATTATGATTTAGATGGTATGGGATTATCACCAGACTTAGCTCAAAAAGTAGCAGAAAATAACTCAGATACAATTAGACAAATTCTTGTACCAGAGTTTAGTACTGTTGGGTTCTGTATGAATACTCAAAAGTATCCAAGTAACGATGTAAATGTTAGAAAGGCAATAGCTTATATTATTGATATTGCTCAAATAGCACCAGTATCAGAACCTGGTATGGTTAAAGGCGATGAATATGCAGTATGCCTTCCACCATCAGTTAGAGATAAGTATTTAAGTAAAGAGTTTTTAAGTAAATTAGATGATTATAGTTTAAATTTAGATAAGGCTACAGAATGTTTAGAGGCAGCTGGGTGGGCTAAAAAAGGAAATCAATGGGTTGATGCAAATGGTGAAAGCCCAGAAATAATAATTGCAGGGGCTGGTGAATATCCAAATCACGTAGTACTTGCAGAAGCAGCAGCTAATATGATGAAAGACTTTGGATTAAATGCAGTATTTACGCCAAAAGAAGCAGCAGCATATAACGATTACGTTGCAACTGGCGATGCACATATGTCAGTAGATAACTTTGGTGGAACTATAAGTTTACAACATCCTCATGAAGCATATAGTGGAATTTGGTGGTACGGAAGTAGAGGGATGAACTTGGAATTCCCAGAAGAAGGATTACTTTCTTGGAAGAATGAAGAGACTGGAGAGGATTTTGCTTATGGTGAAAATCTAAATGCATTATTTAATGCATCTACAGATGAGGAAATATCAGAAATTACGGAAGAGTTTGCTCAATTCTTTAATGATAACGTATGGTTTATTCCAGTAACAGAGAAGAACTATATTGTTAGAATTCATAATCCAAAGTTATCAATGCCGGAAGCAGAAGCTGGAGTTGAAACTAATAATTTCTATTGGTCAGGTACAATAAGTAGTATCATAGGTAAATCAATTAGAAGTGAAGAGTTATATTATATTAAGTAATTAGTTTATTAAATAAGTTAGAATAAGGGTTGTATATAAAACAACCCTTATTTACAAATATGAGGTGAATAATATGAAGAAATTGGTAACTTGTATTTTAACAATGATAGTTTCATTATTATTAATATTCTTTGTTATACAATCAATGCCTGGAGATCCAGTAAAAACATTAGCTCAAGATTATATAAGGACTGGTCAAATGACATATGATCAAGCGTATAATAAAGCAAAATTAGCGTTGAACTATGATCCAGATGAGCCGGTTTTAAATAGATTTGTTACTTATGTAAAAGGAATAGCCACAGGAAATTTAGGACAATCAATGTCATTTAAAGAATCAGTATCAACAATAGTTTTAGAAGCATTACCTTGGACATTATTAGTATGTTCAATATCACTATTCTTATCTTTTTCGGTAGGAGTAATATTAGGTATATATGTAGCTTGGAAGAGAAGTAAGGTTTTAGAGGGCGTTTTAACAGGATATCAAGCAATATTAGGGTCAATTCCAGATTATATAGTTGCTTATTTATTAGTTTTATTATTTTCACTTATTTTGGGATTATTTCCATCGAAGGGTGCATATAGCTCTACAGTTACACCAGGATTTAATTTTGAATTTATTATAAGTGTATTAAAGCATGCAGCTTTACCAATTTTAGCATATTTTTTAACAACATTAGCTGGCTGGATAATGGGTATGAAAGCAAATTGCTTATCTGTTTTAGGAGAAGATTATATAAATTATGCTAAAGCTAGAGGTATATCAAATAAGAGAATAATATTTAGTTATTTAGGAAGAAATGCAATGCTTCCGATGGTAACAAGTGTTGCTATATCATTTGGAATGATGTTTGGGGGATCACCTTTAATAGAAAACCTGTTTGTATATCCGGGAGTGGGATATTATTTAACAACAGCTATTTCAAGAAGAGATTATCCTCTAATGCAAGGGATGTTTTTAATGATAATAGTTATGGTTTTATTATCTGGTGTTTTTGCTGAATTCTTAAATACTAGGTTAAATCCGAGATTAAGGGAGAAGTAAAATATGAGTAGGTCAATAAGCTTAAATAAAAAAAATACATTTGAAAAGGAAGGAAGTTTTTTAACTTCATTAAAAGAATTTTTTCAAGTAATTTGGAATAATAAAATGTCTAGAATAGGATTTCTTATATTAATGTTTTTCTTAATACTTGCAATAGTAGGACCAATGATAGTGGGATACCCAGCATCTAATTACTTAAATAGATTAAAACCACCATCAGCAGCAAATTGGTTAGGTACTGACTATGCTGGGAGAGATATTTTTGCATTATTTATTAATGGTTCAAGATCTGTTTTATTAGTTGCATTTTATGCTGCTATATTTTCTATTATATTCGCTTGTGGAATAGGGATTACAGCTGGGTTAATTGGGGGAAAGACAGATACATTTTTAATGTTGATAACAGATATAGTATTAACAATGCCAACATTACCAGTAACAATGGTATTATCTATGGTTATTAATGTGAGTAGTGATGTATTATTTGGATTAGTATTAAGCTTATGGTCATGGGCAGGACTTGCAAAGGCTATTAGATCTCAAGTACTAGTAATAAGAAATAAAGATTTTATTGAAGCAAGTAGGGTAATGGGAATAAGTACAATAAATATAATTTTAAAAGATGTAATTCCTAATATAACTTCCTTTATTGCAATTAACTTTATTTCAATAATGAAAGGTGCAATAATGACATCAGTCTCTTTAATGGTTTTAGGATTAGTTCCATTCCAAGGTAGTCATTGGGGAATGATGATTAATATGGCTATGTCTCAATCAGCAGTTTTATATGGTGGTCTTGGTCCAATAGTTTATTTCATGACTCCGATAATGGGAATTGTTTTATTCCAATTAGGATGTTATTTCTTTGCAAATGGGTTAGATGAAGCTATGAATCCAAGATTACGTAAATAGTAGGAGGAAATAACATGAAAAAGCAGCCTTTAATAGAAGTAAAAAATTTAACAATAGAATTCTTTTTAAAAAATGGTAAGTTAAGAGCTTGCGACGATGTATCATTTACAATATATAAAAATGAAACTCTTGGTATCATAGGGGAGAGTGGTAGTGGAAAATCTACGCTTGCATCTGGAATATTAAATTTAGTACAGTCTCCAGGCAAAATAACAAGTGGAGAAGTATACTATTATGATGATGAAAATAATAAAATAAATTTATTAGATTTAAAAGTTAATGAATTCAATGAATATAGATGGAAAGAAATAGCGACAGTGTTCCAGGCAGCACAAAATGCATTAAATCCAGTTTTAAAAATAAAAGAGCACTTTATTGAAACTGTATTGGCTCATGATACTGAGAAAAAAATTGATGATATTATAAAAAAAGCAGAAGAAGTATTAAAATTTGTTAGATTAGATACTAATGTATTAGAATATTACCCACATCAATTAAGTGGGGGAATGAAACAAAGAGTTTTAATTGCACTAAGCTTAATATTAGATCCAAAAGTAATATTGCTAGATGAACCAACTACTGCATTAGATGTTATAACACAATGGTATATATTAGATCTTTTGAGAGATATACATGAAAAATTAGGAGTAACATTAATATTCTTAACTCACGATATTTCAGTTATATCAGGAGTTATAGATAGAATTGCAGTTATGTATGCTGGAGAACTTGTTGAATATGGAGATGTTGTTGAAGTATTTAATGAACCATCTCATCCTTATACAAAGGGATTATTAAATGCAATACCAACTTTATATGATGATGTTACACAAAGAAAAGCTATACCAGGAAATCCACCTAACTTAATTCAAGATTTCAAAGAATGCAAATTCTCACCGCGTTGCAGTATATTTATAGATGGAAAGTGCAAAGCAGATAGAGAGAAAACGAAGATAATGTATTCTATTAATGATAATAAGTGTACGAGATGTTACTATTTTGCAGAAGCTTTTAGTGGCGAATCATCAGTTGGAGTAACTGCAGAGGAAGGTGTATAAAATGAATTTATTAAAAGTTGATAATTTAAGTATTGAATTTGATAATAGAGTAAATAAAAAACAAAAGGTTACAGTTTTATCTGATATTAACTTAGAGGTAGAAGAAGGAGAAATAGTAGCTGTAGTTGGGGAAAGTGGATGTGGAAAAACTACATTAGGAAAATTAATTGTAGGTATTCATAAACAAACTAAAGGTACTATTAAGTACAAAGGGAAAGAAATTAGTAAACTAAAAAGAGCTGAATTTAAAGATTATAGATTGGGGGTTCAAATGGTTCATCAAGACTCATTTGCGGCATTAAACCCAAATAGAACTATATTTCAGTCATTGGCGATGCCTTTATTACAACATAAAATTGTTAAAAATAAGACAGAAGCTGAAGAAATATTAAAGGAATATTTTGCTGAGGTTGGATTAGTCCCTCAAGAACAGTTCTTATATAAGTATCCACATCAATTAAGTGGTGGACAAAGACAAAGAATATTACTTGCAAGAGCACTTTCTGTTAAACCTAAACTAATAGTTGCTGATGAACCAGTATCTATGGTTGACGTATCATTAAGAATAGCATTAATAGATTTAATGACGAAAATGAATAAAAAGTATAATATTTCTTTTGTTTATATTACACATGATTTAGCAACAGCAAGATATATAGCTAAAAATGGAAGACTTGTAGTAATGTATTTAGGTAAAATAATAGAATTAAATAATATTTATGATGCAATAGATAATCCAAAGCATCCATATTTCCATGCATTATTAGCAGCGGTACCACAAACTGTAGGAAAGAGATCAGATGGAGGTTCTAAAGAATTACCACTAAGAACTTTAGATATGCCTAGTATAATAAATCCACCATCAGGATGCAAATTCCATACGAGATGTCCATATTATACAGAAAAATGTAAGAAGGAAGAACCTGCATTGAAAGAGTATAAGGGGGGATATGTAGCATGCCATCATGTAGAACAAATAGAGGGTATAAGAAAAAAAGACAAAGCAATATAGAGTTAGATGCTATACTTAAGTTTATTAAATTTATACAAGTACTATCAGGTGGGATGTTAGGAATTTCTATATTAGGGCTTATTTTAGTAGGAAATGACATACAAGCTAGAGTTTTATATACTATGGTTATTGTAGTTAATATAGTAATGATTTTTGGCGGCATTATTCCAATAAGGATATTAGAGAAGAAGAGTAAAAATGAATCAGCTAAATTATAATAGTTTATATATTTAATTCTATAAGTAAGTATTAGCTTAAAGAGAATTATATAGGAGGAGCGTATATGAGAGATAGAAGTGAAAAGAACGCATTAGAACTTGCTTTGCATCTTTTTAAAATCGGAGAATTAATTGCTCAAATGGATGAAAAAATAAATATAGAAAAAGATGAAGAATTAAAAAGAATTTATATAAATGAAAGAGAAGATATGTATAGCACTCAAATAGATATAATTCATAGATTAAGAGAGCTAGATATATAAAAATTATACTCTCCTAAAGACTTTAGGAGAGTATAATTTTTTGAAATATATTGATATTATTTTTTAGGTATATATTAATTATTTTCTTTTATAATAAAAGGCAATGTAAGAATCATAGAAGTACCTTTATCTTTTATACCTAATATTTTAAGTCCAAATTCACTACCATATTTAAGTTGAAGTCTTCTATTTATATTTCTTAAAGCAATACCTTTAAAGTTACTATTTCTATCATTAATATAGTCATTTAATTCTTTAAGTTTTTTTTCATCAATACCTATTCCATTATCAGAAATAGTTATGATTAAATAGTTATTAAATTTTTCACCTTTAATAGTTATTTTTCCTTCACCATCACATTCACTAAAACCATGGAATATAGAGTTTTCAATTAAAGGTTGAATTATCATTTTTATTATCTCACATTGAAGAAGACTATTAGGTACTAAATTTTCAATTGTAAAGATTTGATCAAATCTTATTTTTTGTAGATAAATATAGTTATCAATTATAGATAGTTCTTTTTCTAAAGTTACAGTATTAATTTTTCTATTCATACTATATCTAATAATTGAACCAAAGCATTGAGCCATTTTAGAAGTATCTAAGTCTCCATTTATTTCAGCCATCATATGAATAGATTCTAAAGTATTATATATAAAATGTGGATTAATTTGATTTTGAAGTTGGCGTAATTCTAAATCTTTTTGTTCAAGTTTGGTCTTATAGTTGATAGTAATTAAGTTGTTAATACGATATTTCATTTGATTATATGATTTAAATAGTGAGCCTAATTCGTCATCGTGTTTATAAGATAAATGTTGATTTAAGTTTTTTTCAATATTATTTAAGCTCATATTTTCAACTAGTGTTTGTATTGGTTTAAATAGTCTTTTTATAAAGAATATAAATAATATAAGCATTAGAATTAATAAACATATTAAATTACTTAAAAAAAAGAAAAAATATATATAATTAGATTTATGAATATTATAGTTAGGTGTAGAGTTTACTATCGTCCAGTTTAGTTCAGATATATTATCATTAAAAAGTAAGTATTTAGTATTATTATATTTAATACTATCTGTAGAGTTATAAATTGCTAAATCTATAAATGATAACTTGTCCGAAAAATTAGTATCTGTTGTAGCTATTAAAGAGCCAGTATTATCATAAATAGATAATACTTGATTATTATATTGTAAGTTGGTAGTTAATAAATTTTTTAATTTATCAATTGACATTGTAAGCAAGAGAATACCATTAACTTTATTTGTAGCAAAATCTACAATTTGTCGTGTTAATCCAATTAGTTTTTCTTCATTTTTAGGTGAATCAAAAATATCACTTGATAATAAATTAGTAAAAAGAACAGTTCCAGAATGAGATGATAATGCTTCATATAGCCAAGTTTCATTAATTGGATTTTTGTTTTTTTCATTATAGTTGTTTCGTATAGAAGATACATTATTACCATCTAAATCATAAATGAAGGCACCATTTATAGATGAATTTTGTACTAGCATCATATCACATACTTTTTTTAAATAAATATAGTTAGAGATATTATCAATGTTTTTTTCACTTAAGATAGTATGTAAGTTTTCTAAGTCAGGTGCAAGTAATGGATACTTAGATGCATCAGAAATGTTATTGATTTTATCTTTTATTTGATAACTTAATATTTCATTAGAGCTTTTATTAAGTTGTTTAACTCTAGAAAGTTCGTACTTAGAATACGAATATAAACTAATAGATGTAATTAAAAAATAAATAAAATATATCAATAAGAATATTAATAATGTTAATTTTTTTATTGATAAATTTTTTGATAAAAGCATAAAATTCTCCTTTCGTTAATAGAAAAGTTAAACAATAAATACCTAAATTTTAAAAACAAAATAAAATTTTAAAAATAATTTAATATTTACCATAATTAATGTATAATTTTAATATAAATCAAAAGAATATAATATTCAATAAAGATAAATGGAGAAAAAAGAATTTTTTTGAGTTTAATTAGAGTTTTTTTGTAAAGCTTATCAATAGGTATTAACTAATTTAATATGAAGGAGTTTCAAATGATAAATATTATATAAGCAGTTTTTAGGAGGATATATGAAGATTTTAGTAGTAGATGATGACAGAATAATTAGAATGGGTTTGAAAGCGCTTATTAAAAGATTGTTTAGTGAACATGAGGTAGTTTCGGATTTTCAAAATGGTTTGCTAGCTTTTGAATATTTAAAGGAAAATCAAGTTGATATAGTTATTACTGATATAAAAATGCCTGTGATGATGGGAAATGAGTTAATAGAGAAAGTAATGAGAACATTAGACAAGCCACCTTTATTTATAGTATTAAGTGGGTACGATGAGTTTTCTTATGTTAGAGATACAATGAAAGCAGGAGCTTTTAATTACTTATTAAAACCTATTAATGATGAGGATTTAACAAAAGTTATAAATGAAGCTGAAAGTAAAGTAGAAGAAAATAAAAATACTAGTGTCATATTAAATAAATCAATAGAAGTTTTAAAGAGAGACTTCTTTAAACAAATATTATTTTCAAATGTAAATATTAACTCAAATATTGATAAGAAGTTATTAGACAACATTCAAATAAATGAAAATTATTTTTATAAAATGATAATTATACAAAGAGATAAAAAAGAGGATATAAATTTAATAAATAAATTTATAAAATCTATTATAGAAAAATATGATGATTTAGAGCATATATCTTTTAATTATGAATCTAATACTTATATATTATTCTTTTTCGATAATACTATTAGATTAGATTCAGATAAAATATATAGTGATATTATAACATTAAGTAATAATTTTATTGAAAACAATAAAAATGTTTATATTATGCAAGAAACGGATAAAGTTTGGGAATTAAGAGAACAAGTCAAAAATTTTAAAAAGATAAAAAGTAGTTTACATGGAGAAATAAGGGCCAAACAATATTTTTTGAAAAACTCTGGTAATGGAAGTAGCAATGATGATGAAAAGTTAGAAAGAAGTAATTTAGTTGCTGTTAAGTTAGCTAAGCAATATATAATGGAAAATTACAATAAAAATATTACATTAAAGGATGTTGCGGATAATGTATTTTTAAGCCAAAACTATTTATCGGAATTATTTAAAAGAGAAGTGGGCGAAGGATTTTACGAGTTCTTATCAATGTATAGAATAAGTGTAGCAAAGAATTTATTGGTAACTACAAATTTAAGAATATACGAAATATCAGAAAGTATAGGATATAATGATCCAGTAACCTTTGGAAGAGCATTTAAAAAGTTAACAGGATATACACCAAATGGATATAGGAATAATAGAGATAATTTTAAATAGCAGATTACATAACTTAAAAAAGGTATAGGTGGATTTATGAGAATTAATAATAAAATTAAGGTGTTGATAGGAACAAGTATCATTAGTATATTAATAATTTTTATAATAAATAAAATTTTTTATAAAGATGAAATAAATTTAATTAAAAATGAAGAACTAGAAGGAAATATTACATTTGTCAGTAATAGAACAGATAAAAGGGAAGAAATTGAAGAACTGATAGAAGAGTTTGAAAGCTTAAATCCTAAGGTTAGTATAGAGTTAGAGCTATTA
The DNA here is from genome assembly GCA_900547475.1 of uncultured Clostridium sp. Classification (GTDB taxonomy): domain Bacteria; phylum Bacillota; class Clostridia; order Clostridiales; family Clostridiaceae; genus Clostridium. The sequence continues at coordinate 10,300 of URGW01000031.1, forward strand.
GGAGATGCTTCAACTATATTATATAAAAGAGCTTTAGTAGGAGAATTACCAGATGTAACCCTAGTACCAGGAGGAATTAATGTAACAGATTATTATAAATATTTTTTACCTATAGATGATTTAGGATTTAACCGTGATAATATTTATAATTATGAAGTTGGATTAAGTAAGGATAATCATTTATACTGTATTACTACATCACTTAATTGGAATGGATTTATTTATAACAAAAGTATTTTTAAGGAGGCTAAAATTGATAAATTACCATCTACAATAGATGAATTTTTTGATGTTTGTGAAAGAATAAAATCTTTAGGAGTAGTACCTATTGCATTAAATTATAAGCAAGGATGGTTAATGGATAAATGGATTGATTTTGTTCCATATGTGATTGATAAGAATTTGGAATCGAGAGTTATTTATGACAATATTAATATACTAGATGACAATAGTAGTATTTTTAAATCAATTAATTTTGTAAGAGATATAGTTCAAAATAAATATTGTGAAGAAGATTTATTAAGCTATGAATGGAAAAATTGTAAGGAAGATATTAGAGATGGAAGAGTAGGTATGTTTTTAGGAAACTCTGATTTCAAATATCAATTAGAGGATTTGGGAATGAATATAGATGATATAGGTATGTTTCCACTTATGGGGAGTGATGCAATTAGTATTTATGGTGATTATTCAATGGGAGTTTCAAAAGAAACTAGATATCCAGAAGCTTCGAAAGCATTTTTAAAGTTTCTGTTTGAAGAGAATAGATATGCAAATGCAGTAGACATACTATCACCATTAAAAAATAGTGAAAAGAATAAGGAGTTTTTTAAAGAATTAGAAAAGTTCAATTTACCATTAGATATCTATGGAGAAAAAGTAAAAATTAATAGTGAAGGAGTAAATGATACTCATGAATACTATGATACATTAAGAAAATCTATAGGAATAGATTCTTCGTTTGTTCAATCATATAGTATATGTGATAATCCAGAAGAGATTAGAAATAAAATAAATTCTGAGTGGAGTGAATTAAGAAAAAGCATATTACTAGAATAAATACAATATTAAGAGAGAGGATTATCCTATCTCTTTTTAAATATAAAAATAATTATTTAACCGATAAAAAATCAGTATTAGTGACTAATTTTAATGTGATTTTAAATAGCGTTGATAAATTTAGATAACTATAATAATTTATAATTATAATTTATTTATATAACGAATTAGGAGGATATATATGGGTATAAAATTTATAGAGAAACATAAAGTATTTAAATTGGATGCAAAGGATACATCGTATATTATAGCAATAGTAGATGAAGAGCAATTTGTTGGACATGTTTATTTTGGAAAAAAGATAGTTGATGAAAACGTTAATTATTTATTACGTATAGATGAGCCACCATATGTACCATCAAAGAATAATAGAGATAGAGTATCGTTTTATGATAGTTTTCCAATGGAGTATTCAACTCATGGTATAGGTGACTTTAGGGAATCTTGTCTAAGAGTAAGAGATAACAAGGGGAATAATGCATGCAAATTACAATATGTATCTCATGAGATATTTAGTGGAAAGAAAAGCTTACAAGGTTTACCTTCAACTTTTGGAAATGAAGATGAGTGTACAACCTTAGAAATAACTTGTATAGACAAAGATTTAAATTTAGAAGTAGTGTTAGTATACACTACATTTGAAAACTTAGATGTAATAACTAGAAGTGTAAGAGTTAAAAACTGTGCAGAAGATGCAATTACACTTACTAAAGTATTATCTGCATGTATAGACTTTGATGGAGTTAATTATGATATGATTTCTCTTCATGGATCATGGGCAAGAGAAAGACATATTTCTAGAAAGAAAATAGGATATGGAAGACAAGCTGTCTCTTCAATTAGAGGGGAATCCAGTCATCAAGACAATCCATTTATAGCTCTTTTAGATAATAATGCAAATGATGAAAATGGAAATGTATATGGATTTAACTTTGTCTATTCAGGAAATTTCTTTACTCAAATTGAAGGTTGTCAGTTTGATACGACAAGAGTTGTAATGGGAATAAATCCAGAAGATTTTGAGTGGGTATTAGAAAAAGGACAAGCATTCATTGCACCTGAAGTAGTAATGGTATATTCAAATGAAGGTATAGGAAAGATGACAAGAACATTCCATGACCTTTATAGAAATCATTTAATTAGGGGTAAATTTAAGGATAAAAAGAGACCAATACTTATAAATAACTGGGAAGCAACTTATTTTGACTTTAATACAGAAAAACTATTATCTATAGCGAAGGAAGCATCTAGCTTAGGAATTGAAATGCTTGTTATGGATGATGGATGGTTTGGGAATAGAAATTCTGATAATTCATCATTAGGAGATTGGATTGTTAATGAAGAAAAAATACAAGGTGGATTAAAGAATCTTGTAGATGAAGTTAATAAATTAGGAATGGAATTTGGGATATGGTTTGAACCAGAAATGATATCACCAAATTCAGATTTGTTTAGAGCACATCCAGATTGGTGTATACACATAGAAGGTCGTGAGCCAGCATTATGTAGAGAGCAATATGTTTTGGATTTATCTAGACAAGAAGTAGTAGATTATATCTATGAAAGTGTTAAAAAAGTTCTTTCAAGTGCAAATATAACTTACGTTAAGTGGGATATGAATAGACAGTTAACTGATTTAGGGAGTTTAAAAATTACTCCAGAAAGGCATGGAGAGTTATTCCATAGATATGTATTAGCTGTTTATGAAATGATGAATAGATTAACTACTGACTTCCCTAATATATTATTAGAAAACTGTTCTGGTGGTGGTGCAAGATTCGATCCAGGTATGTTATATTATAGTCCACAAATTTGGTGTTCAGATGATACTGATGCCATTGAAAGATTAAAAATACAAGAAGGTACAGCTATGGTATATCCATTATCAGCAATAGGAGCACATGTTAGTGATTGTCCTAACCATACAGTTGGAAGAACTACTCCTTTTGAAACTAGAGGATATGTAGCGTTAGCGGGGACATTTGGTTATGAACTAGATGTTACTAGAATACCACAAGCTGATAGAGATATGATTCCAAAGCAAGTTGAAATGTATCATAAATATAATGATTTAATTAGAAGAGGAGATTACTATCGTATAGAAAATTACTCTGAAAATCATGAATTTGATGCTTGGGAAGTTGTTTCTAAGGATAAAAATGAAGTTTTAGTAACTTGTGTGCAAGTTTTAGGTAGACCTAATTATCATAGTAGAAGAATTAAGTTAAAAGGTTTAGAGGAAAATAAGATGTATAAGGTTGAAGGAACAGATGAAGTACTTTCAGGTGGAGCCTTAATGTATGGAGGAATAAATATTTCTTTATATGGAGATTATTCCAGTAAAACAATGCATTTGAATGTTTTATAGATGCAAATTGGTAATTAACTAGTGATAAATATAGCAAAATGTATAAAGAGAAAAGGAAGAAATTAATAATGAATATAATAAAAGTGTTAGTTAATGCGTTGAAAATATTATTATATGAAATTATTGAAGAATATGGAATTGGATCCTTAGAAGCACTATTATTAAGTAAAAGAATTGATAAATTAATTTTAAATTTACAGATAAAAGAATATAGTAAATATAAATCTCAAATGGTTTGCAATTAATAGAAATTATAAAGCATCAACTTATGTTTAAATAAAAGCATAAGTTGATGTTTTTTATTATGAGAAACCAGCAAAAATTAATATATGCCAGCATTTTTTATTTATATATATTGAAGAAATTATAAATGTTTTCTAGGAGGAATAAAATTTATTTTGTAGTGAAAAGGGCTATATAATTTAAAATTAGGAGGGGAAATATGGTTAGTAGTATTAATAAAAGATTAATAGCTTTAGTAATGTCATGTACAATATTGTGTACACAAACAACATCAACTATATTCGCACAAATAAATGATAATAGGAGTGTAGTTGAATGTTATTTTAATGATTTTTCTAAGGGAAATATTCAATTACCAAATGAAGTTGATGGAGTAATTAAAAAAGAGGATGTTTTCATTCAAGACGAGATGTTAGCATTTAAGGCGAATTTTGATGGTGAGGATAATTGGGATAATAATAAACATGATTTAAATTTTTATGTAGATTATGGTAATAAAATAAAATCAGGTTCAAAAATAATATTTGATATGCTAATTCCAACTAAAGATAGTTCCTTTGATGGATTAATTAAGTTTAAGGGTGTATTAAAGGATAGTAATTGGGGATGGAATGAGGGATTAGGAGGAGAACTTACATCTAATAAGTTTGAAGATTTAGGAAATGGATATTCTAAAGTAACATTAGAGTCTACTATGCAAAATGATATAGATGGTATTAAATCAATAGTAATACCAATATCAGCATATAACTGTACGTATAACTCAATAATTTATTTAGACAATCTTAGAGTAGTTGAGGAAGCTAATGATGATGTAGTTATAAAACCTATAGAAAATATATCTTGGAATTTTGATAATAAAGAAGATGGGGTTTGTGGTTGGAAGGCTGGAGGATCATGGGCATATGATGGACCAATAAATATATCATATGAGAATTTTTCATTAAAGTTAGAAGTAGATTACTCTGATAATATTGAAAATGGTTGGAGTGAAGTAAAGATACAAAATAATTTAGAAAAACCTATAAATATTAATGGATATAACATATTGACATATGATTTTATATATAATCCTAATTATATGTCAACTGGATCATTCCAAACAAAGTTATCTATTGATGGAGCAGTGGATACTTCAGCTAGTATTAATATTGAAAATTCAATAGAAATAGATGGTGGATTAAGAAAGGCTAAAGCAATTGTTAAATTCAAAGCTGTTGATAAAGATATTGAAAATATAACTATTGGAATTGTAGGAAGCAATGTAAATTATAAAGGTGATATATATATAGATAATATTACTTTAGGCGTAGAGGAAGCAAGAGATATATATGTTGAAAAGGTTGTAGATTCTGTAAAACAAGAAAAATTTAATATTGAAGATTTAGAAGGATTAATGCAGGAGAAAGTAAGATTAGTTGATAATAATGCAACGCAAAATACAGCAAATTTATTTTCATATCTTTTTGGTATTGGTAAAACAGATAAGGTATTATATGGACATCATAATGATGCGCATACTAAAGCAGTATTAAAAGATAGTGGTACAAATTCGGATACTAAGGATTTAACAGGATCATTAGCTGGAATTGTAGGAATAGATACTACTGTATTAGCTGGAGCAGAAATAAAATTAACAGATGAAGAAAAAGAAAGTGGTATGACTTTAATAACGAAGAGTGCAAAGGTTTGTAAAGATGCAGCTGCAGAGGGGGCAATAATATCAATTACATCCCATATGCCAAACTTTGATGTAATAGCTAAAAATGGTAAGAATGAAAATGGAAATTATGATTATTCTATTTATAGTAGTGATATAACGGCTGGAAATGTAGTGACACGAGTAATGCCTGGGGGAGATTTAAATGATGTCCTTATTGGATATTTAGATTTAATAGCAGATTTTGCAAATGAGTTAGATAAAGATAATATAGCAGCGTTATTTAGACCATTACATGAGAATAATGGAAGTTGGTTCTGGTGGGGTGAAGAACATTGTGATGCAGAAGCATATAAAAATTTATATGCATATATAGTTGAATATTTAAGGGATTATAAAAATGTTCATAACTTTTTATATGTATATTCTCCAGGTGGACCAATAAAAACAGAAAATGAATATTTAGAACGTTATCCAGGGGATGAATTTGTAGATGTATTATCTTTTGATATGTATCATAATAATCCATTAGAAACTATTGAGGGGGATGAATGGGTTAAGGACTTTGAAAATACAATAAAAGTAATATCAGATATGGCATCAAAAAGAGGAAAGGTTTCTTCAGTAGCTGAAACGGGAATTTTAGCACATTCTGGTGGATTAAATTTAGAGGGGAATTTAAATAAAAAATGGTTCCAAGATATTTCAAATATAATCTCAAAATCAGATATGTCATATTATATGATTTGGGCTAATTTTGGAGAAGATAGCTTTTTTGCACCATATATGGTTGGTGAAAATAAGGGTCATGAAATGATAAATGAATTTATTGAATATTATAATAATGATAAATCGATTTTTGCAGATGGAGTAGGTAATTATCAGGATGCAAAGGTGGAAATGGGGGAAGCATATTCTTATGGATATATTACATCACCAGCATCAGGTGACAATATATTAGAAGGTGTTGAAATTACAGGTAAGATAAAGAATTTATCAGGAAATATTAAATTCGTTATTAAGGGAAGTAATGATGAAAGCATAGTTGAACTTAATGCAATTGGGGAAGGAGAAGTATATAAAGCTCAGCTTACTAATGAAGTTATTGATATGATAGGATCTAGAGTATGTACTATAGAATTATACTGTAATGATAACTTATTAAATTCTATAAGAGTAAAATTTAATATAGAGGAAATTAAACAAGAAAATAGTTTAGTAGATGATTTTGAAAGTTATTATGGAGAAAATTCACTTTTAAAAGATGAATGGAGAGGAAATTCAGGACCAGGATGTTATGTTAATTCAGAACTTATAAGTCAAGATGGTAAGCTGAATTTAGGTAATTATGCTTTAGCGTTTAACTATAAAATTTCAAATGAAAATACTAGTGAAGGATGGGCTGGTATAACTAAGGAGATAACTAAGGATTGGTCTGAATATGATGCATTGAAATTATGGATTAAACCAGATGGAAATGAACAAAAGCTAGTAATACAAATAACTAGTAATGGAGAGGATTTTGAGGTTTGGTTACCAGAGTTTGCAACAACGACAGAAGCAAAATTTGTTACATTACCATTTACTGAATTTAAAGGTAAGAATAATGGTGTATTTGATGCTTCAAAGATTGAACGATTTGGTATATGGTGTAATACATTAGTATCAGAAGGACATGAAGGAACATGGACAGTTGAATCAACAATGTATTTTGATGAAATAAAAGCTGTAAGTACTGCAGATTTAGAAGAGCCAGAAGAGGATGGAGATAATAAGCCAGGAAATGGAGAGGAAGAAAAACCAACTATAGATGAGAAACCAGAGGAAGATAATAAGTCTGATAATGGGGAAGAAAAACCAGGTACAAATAAACCTAATAGTGATAAAGATAAGTTACCAAAAACAGGTGGAATACCATCTGTAGCAGTAGGAGTATTTGGTGCATTAATAGGAACTTTAGGAGCTACTATAATAAAAAGAAAGAAATAAAGTGAAATAAAAAAACATCGACTTATGCTAATTTAAGTATAAGTCGATGTTTTTATATATTTAATTAACAATAATTACTATATATTAGCAAAAATTACTTTGGATATATAGAATCATTGTAAATGATTTCTTGAAAAAATAAAATTTAATATGTACTAAAAATAAGATTTTTTAGTATGAAAATATAGTTTTAAAATAATAGGGAGATGAGAAAATGATAAGTAGAATGAGTAAAAGATTAGTGGCATTAGTAGCATCATGTACTATAATGTGTTCACAAGTATCGTCACTTGTATATGCAACTACAAATGTATCGACAGCTGTTGGAGTACTATCTTGGGATTTTAATAGTTCAGAAAGTGGAACTAATGGATGGGAAAATGGTGGAGCATGGGATTATAAGGGTACCTTGGATGTAGCTTATGATGAAGTGACAACAGGAAGTGGAGCATTAAAGTTAAGTGTTGATTATTCAAATAATATTGATACTAGTTGGAGTGAAATTAAAATACAGAATAACTTTGCTAATAATGTAAACATAAGTGAATATAACATATTAACATACGATTTTATATATAACCCAACTTCTATGACAACTGGTTCATTTCAAACAAAGTTATTTATAGATGGAGTAGTAGATACTTATTTACCAATTAGTTTTGAAAATGTAGAAGATGTTGAAGGCGGATTAAAAAAAGCTAAAGTTACTATAAAGTTTAGTGCTTCAAGTAAAGATATTAGTGGAATAATTATAGGAATAATAGGAAGTAATACTGATTACAAAGGAGATATATTTATCGATAATATAGAATTATCAAAAGAAGAAACAGAGGATATATATGTTGATATAACAGAAGAGTTAAGAGAAACTCCAAGTGTAGTAGATATTAATAGTTTAACTACTCCTAAAAACGTATCACTTGTAGATGCTAATGCAACAAATGAAACAGCATCTTTATATTCATATTTAATGGGTGTGGGTAAATCTGATAAAGTAATATTTGGACATCAAAATGATACTCATCATAAAGGTGGAAAACTAGATGGAGGTACAAATTCTGATACGAAGGATGTAACAGGATCAATAGCTGGATTAGTTGGTATTGATACACTTTCATTTACAGGAGCAGAATTAGAAGGTGGCGTAGAAGCTGCAGCTAATGTTAGTATAAATGCAGCTAATGAAGGCGGAATAGTTACATTATCTTGTCATATGCCAAACTTCCAAGTTGTAAAGAATAGAGAGTTAAATTCTGATGGTACTTATGATTATTCAGGATACTCTCCAGGAGTAACAAGTGGAAATATAGTTGAGAGAATAATGCCAGATGGAGATTTAAATGATGTATTTACTGGATATTTAGATATAATAGCTGATTATGGCTTACAATTACAAGAACAAGGTGTACCAGTATTATTTAGACCATTCCACGAGAATAATGGAAGTTGGTTCTGGTGGGGAAAAGCTTTTTGTGATGAAGAAGCTTATAAAAACTTATTTAGATATACAGTTGAATATTTACGTGACGTAAAAGGAGTTCATAACTTTTTATATGTTTACTCTCCAAATGGACCATTTGAAGATGAAGCAGAGTATTTATCACGTTATCCAGGTGATGAATTTATCGATGTAATTGCATTTGATATGTATCATGATAATCCAACAGAAGATGATGTTTGGATGGATATATTTAAAGAAACAATAGAATTAGTACAAGGATTAGCTAATAAGAGAGGAAAACTTTCAACAGTATCTGAAACTGGAATGAGAGTTATGAGCTCTTTAGGAGGAGAAGATTATTTTAATGGTATTGCTGATAGAGGCAATAATAGATTAGATTGGTATAACGAAGTTTTAGATGTTGTATCAGGATCAGATATGCCATATTTTATGGTATGGGCAAATTTTGATGATAAATCTAATTTCTATACTCCATATAAAGTAAGTGAAACAAAAGGACATGAAATGATTAATAACTTTATTGATTTTTATAATGATGATAGATCAATTTTTGCTAATGGAGTTGGAGAGTTTGAAAGTACAAATGTGAATGTTAATGAAGCATATTCATATGGGTTTATAAATAATCCAGTTTCAGGTAGTAGGGTTTTAGAGGAAACTACAATAAAAGCAAGTGTAAAGAATCTATTTGGAGATATAACTTTTGTAATAAAAGATAACTCTAATAATGTCATAGAAACTATAAATGCAAAAAAAGAAAATGATGGAATTTATACTGGTGAAATTTCAAAGGAGATTCTTGAAAAAATAGGAGAAACTATAGGTACAATAGAGTTAAAGTCTAATAATGAAGTTTTAAATTCAATTAAAGTTTTATTTAACATGAAGGAAACAGAACCAAAGGTTGAATTAGTAGATGATTTTGAAGGGTATTTAGGTGAAAGCGCAATATTAGAAAATTCATGGGCAACTAATTATGGACCAGGGTGTAATTTAAAACCAACACTTTCTACAGAAGAAGGTAAATTTAATAGTGGTAAATATGGTCTTGCATTTAATTATAAAATTTCAACTGAAAAGACTAATGAAGGTTGGGCTGGAATGACTATACCTAAAGAAGTAGATTGGTCAGAATATGATGCATTGCAATTATGGATTAAACCTGATGGAAATGGTCAAAAGTTAGTAATTCAAATAACTAGTAATGGCGAAGATTTTGAAGTTTGGTTACCAGAACTTGCAGCTACAAAAGAAGCACAACTTATTACAATACCTTTTAGTGAGTTTAAGGGTAAGAATAATGGAACTTTTGATATAGAAAATATTCAAAGGGTAGGTATTTGGTGCAATACAATAGTACCAGAAGATCACGAGGGAGTTTGGACAGTAGAATCAACGATGTATTTTGATGATATAAAGGCAGTTAATACAAATGATATTCAAACACCAGATCCAGAACCAACACCAGATCTGAATCCAACTCCGAAGCCAGAACCAACACCAGGAGAAGGAGACACTGAAGTAACAGTACCTGTGAAACCAGGGTCAGGTTCTAATAATTATGAAAATAACAATGGTGATAAATTACCACAAACAGGTGGAGTTAATAGCTCTATATTTATAGTATTAGCTATATCATTAGTGGGAGCAGGATCTGCACTTACTAAGAAAAGTAGAAGAAAATAATATTAATATAATTAATCCCTTAAAATCTCTTATAAATAAAGGCCAAGGAATAATTAAACTCCTTGGCCAATTTTTATATGCAAGTAAAGAAAGTATATTTATTTAATTATATATGGTAGTGTTAATACCATAGATGTACCACTACCCAAAACACTAAATATTTCAAGACCGTATTTATCACCGTAATGAAGTTTTAATCTTCTATTAATATTTCTTAATGCAATTCCTTTAAATTTATTATTTTTATCATTTATATAATCATTTAAATCCTTTAATATATTTGCTTCAATTCCAATTCCATTATCAGAAATAGTTAGTAAAAGTTCATTACCTATTTTTTGTCCTTGAATTATAATTTTACCATTGCTACTACACTCACTTAATCCATGATATATAGAGTTTTCTATTAGTGGTTGAATAATCATTTTTATTATTTCACAATCTAAGACATCTTCATTAATTAAATTTTCAATAACAAATAATTGATCAAATCGAATTTTTTGAAGGTAAATATAATTATCAATTATATTTATTTCATCTCTAAGTTTAACAGTATTTACTTTCCTATTCATGCTATATCGTATTATAGCTCCAAAATATTCAGCCATTATAGATGTTTCCTCATCATCATTTAATTCAGCCATCATATGAATAGATTCTAATGTATTATAGATAAAATGAGGATTTATTTGATTTTGAAGTTGTTTTAATTCTAAGTCTTTTTGTTCAATTTTGTTTTTATAGTTTATATTTATTAAATCATGAATACGGCTTTTCATCTCATTATAAGAAGTAACTAGAATTCCTATTTCATCATTACGGGCATAAGTTAAATTTGATGATAAATTTTTTTCAATATTACTTTTACTCATATTGTCAATTAAATAATTAAGTGGATTAAATATTCTTTTGATAAATAAATTATATAAAACTATAAATAAAATAGAGCAAAATATTATATTTGTAATGAATGAGAATATATATAAACTATTTATACTATAGACATCAGCATTAGGTATAGCACTTATTAAGACCCAATTTGTTAATGGAATTTTATTTGATGTTATAAAATAAGGATCAATATTTGTAATAGTTTGAATATTAGGTTCAGTTTTATTTGTATTCATTTCATTAAAGAATGATGTGAAATCTATAGCGTAATTTGAAGATAAAATTAAATCACCTTCATTTGTATAGAGAGAAAGAATTTGATTATTATAAGGCAAATCTTTAGTAAGTACATTTAATAAATCACTTAAAGGTAGAGTTATTAATAATACACCTGTAACTTCTTGTGATTTTAAATTAATTATTTTTCTAGCAACACCGATTAAGCTTTCGTTATTAGATGTTGTATATTCAAATATATCATTAGATTTTATATTAGGAATAAATGAAATAGCATCATCACTTTCTAAGATATCATTAAACCATTTCTCAGATGAAGAATTTTTAATTATAGAATTAGAAGTGTTTCTTGTTGTAAAAACACCATCTCCTGATAAGTTATATATAAATGCACCATTTATTGATTCGCTTTGGATAAGCATCATTTCACAAAGATAAACTAAATAGTTATAATCATTTATTTCATATTTTTTATCAGAAGTTAATATAGTATGTAGCTTTTCGATTTCTGGTATTATTAATGGATATTTAGAAACATCAGAAATATTATTGAATTTTTCGTAAATTTGTTGGCTTAATGTTGTATTAAAATTCTTTATTACTTTATCTGTTTTACTAAATTCATACTTGGAATAAGAATATAGGTTAATAGTTGTCATTAAAAAAAATAAAGAATACATAATAATAAATACTAGGATTGTAAGTCTTTTAATTGATATATCACGTTTAAAAATCATAAATTCACCTGTAAATAAAAAAAACATTTTCAATATTATAAAATTTGTGTTAATTTAAATATATAGTAAATTTGAAGAATATTCAATATTGGGAGGATTTATGAAAATAATTGTTGTAGATGATGATAAGATAATTAGAATGGGTTTAATAAAAATATTGAATAAACTTTTTGAAAATCATGAAGTAATAGGTGACTTTCAAAATGGAGCATTAGCATTAGAATATTTAAAGGGAAATGAAGGACAAGTTGACTTAGTAATAACGGATATAAAAATGCCTGTAATGACAGGAATAGAGTTTGTAGAAAAATCTATAAATGAGTTAAAATCTCCACCAATTTTCTTAGTATTAAGTGGATATGACGAGTTTACATATGTTAGAGATACTATGAAATATGGAGCATTTAATTATTTACTTAAGCCAATAAAAAAAGATGAATTAAAGAAAGTTATTGAAGATGTAGAAGTAAAGCTTAATGAATTAAAAAAGAAAGATAAAATAATGAATAAGTCTATAGAGCTTATAAAAAAAGATTTCTTCAAACATTTATTGTTTTCAAATTCAGATATAAATATAAAAACTAATAAGGCATTATTAGATAATATTCAGTTAGATGAAAATTATAATTATAAATTGGTAGTACTTCCTGTTAATAAAGAAGAAAAAGAAGTAAATAATAAGATTTTAGGCGAGTTTATAAAGTCAATATCAAAAATAGGCAATAGTATTGAATACTTGTATTTTTATTACAATGATAACGTTTATATGGTTTTCTATTTTAATATTAATGATATTAATGATACAAATATAATAGATAGTGAGATAAACTTACAAGCAGATATGTTTATTAAGAATGAAATAAGTGTATTTGTATTAAATTGTACAGAGAAAATATGGGAGCTTAGAGAGTATTCTCAATTAGTTAGAAAAGTTAAAGAAAATATGCTAAATAGTAAAAAAGCTAAAAAATATTTTATAGAAGATTTAAATGAGTTATCAGAAATACTTGATGATGATAAAAATGTATATAGTGCAACATCAATTAAACTTGCTATACAATTTATAACTAATAATTTTAATAAGAATATTACTTTAAAAGATGTAGCTGATGAAGTTTTTTTAAGTCAAAATTATTTATCAGAATTATTTAAAAAGGAAACAGGAGAAGGATTTTATGAATTCTTATCAAATTATAGAATAAAAAGAGCTAAAGAAATATTGCTTACAACTAATCTTAAAATATATGAAGTGGCTGAAAGTGTTGGTTACAATGATTCAATTACATTTGGTCGAGCATTTAAAAAGATAACAGGAACTACTCCAAATAATTTTAGAAATAATAAGGTAAGAGTTTAAGGTTATATAGTTAGGGGAAGTGTTTATGAGAAAAATTTATAGAATGACTGCTGTAATAACATTGATAATACTAATTATAGCTATACCTATAATTGGAAAGATATTTATTAATAGGGGAATTAAACTTAATGTTGGAGTTAATGAAGAGGATGAGTTGCAAGGTGATATAACATTTGTAAGTAATAGAACTGATAAAAGGGAAGAAATTCAAAATTTAATTAATAATTTTGAAACGTTATATCCTAATGTAAAGGTTAATTTAGAGTTAATTGGAGATGCTGAAACTATTTTACAAAGAAAAGCTTCAGTAGGAGAATTGCCAGATGTAACATTAGTACCATCAACAATATATAAAGATGAGTATAGCAATTATTTTTTACCTATAGATGATTTAGGGTTTAATGATAATAATATATATAATTATGATATGGGCACAGGGAATGATAGTAAGCTTTATTGTTTAAATAGCTCTGTAAATTGGCAGGGAGTAATTTATAATAAAGAGATATTTGAAGATGCAAATATAGAAAGGTTACCGAACACTATAGAGGAATTGTTTGAGGTTTGTGAGCAGCTAAAGAATTATGGAGTTACGCCAATAGCTATAAATTATAGACAAACTTGGACTATGAACTTATGGGCAGATGTTATTCCACATTTATTTGATAATAACCTTTGTAAGAATACTGCAGGTGGTAATAAAATAATATTAGATAGTAATTCAGGTATGTATAAGTCATTAACTTTAGTCAGAGAAATTGTTAATAGAGGATATTGTGAAGAAGATTTATTAAATTATGATTGGCAGCAATTTAAAAATGATATGAGCATTGGGAAAATAGCTATGACTATTTGGAGTTCAGATTTTATGTATCAGTTAGAAGATATGGGAATGGATCCAGATTGTATAGGAATGTTTCCAATTCCAGAAAGCATAATTGTAAAGATATATGGAGATTATAAATTTGCTGTGTCTAAGAAGACTGAAAATCCGGAAGTTGCAAAAGAGTTTTTAAAATATATTTTTGAAGATGATAGATATGCAGAAGCTGTAAATATAATGTCACCTTTAAAGAAGGAAGGTGATAAATTTAGCCAATTTAAAGAGTTAGAAAAATATAATATACCTATAGAAATATATTCGGATTATGTTAGGAATCAATCTAGTGAAGATGCTAAGTTTGAGGAGGTTTATTTACAAATCAAAAAGAGAATAGGTATAGATTATACTTTTGTACAAAAATATATAATAGAAGATAATATAGAGAGTCTAATTACAGATACTAATAGAAAATGGCAGACGGCAATAGAGTAGAGGTATATATATCATGTTTTTAATAAGTATAGACAAGTTGTTATTATAAATATATACTACTTATATAGGAAGTGGAGATTAAATTTATAGTATTTATGGAGGAATAAGATATGGCAAATTATATGGTATATGACATAGGGGGTTCTGCTGTTAAGTGGTCAATAATAACTAATGAAGGAAAAATATTAATAAGTGATAAGTTAGAAATAGCTAAAACTGTTAAAGAATTTTTTTGTGAGTTAACAGAGAATGTTAATATTTTTAGAGAAGAGTTCACAATAGAAGGGATTGCTATAAGTGCACCAGGAGCTGTAGACTCGGAAAGTGGAGAAATTAAAAGTAAAAGTGCAATTCCGTATATATATGGAGTTAATTTTAAAGAAATTTTATCAGAAAAAACAGGATTAAATGTTGAAATAGAAAATGATGCTAATTGTGCAGCGTTAGGAGAATGTTGGTTAGGAGCTGCAAAGGAAAATGCTGATTCTGCTTTTATAGTATGTGGAACAGGTATTGGTGGAGCAATTGTAAAAGAAAAACGAATTCACACAGGGTCAAATATGCATGGTGGAGAATTTGGATTTTGTATAGTAGATTGTGATATAAATACAAATAGATTACTAAGTTGGAGTGATGTTGGTTCTACTTTTGCATTAGTTAAAGCAATAGCTAATAGAAAGGGAATTGATATTAATGAATTTAATGGTAAAAAAGCTTTTGACCTATATGATTTAGGTGATGAAGTTGCTATAGAGGAAGTAAACAAGTTCTTTACTTATATGGCGGTTGGAATTATAAACATTCAATATACGTATGATCCAGAAGCAATAATTTTAGGTGGAGCTATTTCTGAAAGAGAAGGTATCATTGATGAAATTAATAAGAAAGTTTTAGATATTTTATCAAGAAATGATTTTGCAAAAGTAATACCTAAAATAAGAAAATGTGAATATGGAAATGACGCAAATAAGTTAGGAGCATTATATAATTACATGCAAAAACAGAAATTGATAATAAAATAAGCAAGAAAAAAGATATTGTGAATTAACATTTTTTATATGATTAGAAATTAGAACTTTTTAAAGGAATCTTATACTGCCTTTAAAAAGTTCTTTATTGATAATATAATAAATTTATTGTTAAAATTAAAAGTAAGTATAAGAAAGGAATTATTAGATGAATAAATATGAAGTTATCGCCATGGATATAAGGGAAGATATTCTAAAAGGCGTATATAAACCTAATGAAAGGTTACCATTTGAAAAAGAAATATGTAATAAATATAATGTGAGCAAAATGACTGTAAAGAAATCATTAGATTTACTAGTTGCTGAAGGATTAATAGTGAAAAGAAGAGGTTCTGGGACTTTTATTAAGGATATTACAGAAAAAGAGATACATGGAATAATAGATAAGAAGCAATTTTCAGGATTAACAAATAATAATTTAGGACATAAAGTTACTAGTAAAGTATTAGATTTTAAGGTTATCAATGCTGATAAGGAAGTTGCAGATATATTAAAAATAGAAGAGGGGGATTTTATATATTTCATACATAGAGTTAGATATGTAGATAATGATCCAATGGTTATAGAAAGAACATATATGCCTTTAAGTATTATACCAGGTATTAAAATGACAGATATAGAAGGTTCCATATATAGTTATATTAAAGGAAAATTAGGACTGAAAATTCAAAGTGCACATTCTACTATAAGAGCAAGAAAAAGTGAAGAGCTTGATAGAAAATATTTAAAATTGACTGAATATGAGCCTATTATTGAAGTGGAAAGAGTAGCATATTTAGAAAGTGGAAAGGCATTTGAATATTCATTTGCAAGACATAGATATGATAAATATGAATTTAAAACAATAACAGTTATATAAAAAAATGAATTATTAAATCTAATTTTATAAATATTAAATAGATTTAGTAGTTCATTTTTTTGCTTAATTCTATATTTATATGATAATTTTCAGATAAATATACAAAAGACATTATGTTTATAATAAAAGTATAGACATATTAACAAAAGATATATATAATTATGGTGAAAAAGGAATTTGAAGTTTTAGGAGGAAATTATGGATAAGAAATATATATTCCCAGAAAATTTTTGGTGGGGGTCAGCAACATCAGGACCACAATCAGAAGGAGCGTTTAATAAACCACATAAAAGTGTATTTGATTATTGGTATGAAGTAGAGCCAGAAGCTTTTTTTGATAGGGTAGGACCAGAAGTAACATCTAATTTTTATAATAGCTATAAGGAAGATTTAGCTATGCTTAATGAAATTGGATTAAATAGTTTTAGAACATCAATACAATGGACAAGACTTATAAAGAATTTAGAAACTGGAGAACCTGATGAAGATGGAGTAAGATTCTATAATGATGTTATAGATGAAACTATTAAAAATGGGATGATTCCAGTTATGAATTTACATCATTTTGATTTACCAGTTGAGTTATATGATAAATATGGTGGATGGACATCAAAGCATGTTGTTGATTTATTTGTAAAATTTGCAGAAACGGCATTTAAGTTATTTAGCGATAGAGTAAAGTACTGGACAACTTTTAATGAACCAATGGTAGTTGTAGAAGGACAATATTTATATGAGTTCCATTATCCTAAGCTAGTAGATGGAGCAAAAGCTATACAAGCTATGTATAATATAAATCTAGCATCAGCAAAAGCTATTAGTAAGTTTAATGAATTAGGTTGCAAGGAAGAGGGAGGAAAGATAGGTATAGTACTAAATTTAACTCCAGCTTATCCAAGAAGTAATAGTGAAGAGGATTTATATGCATCTAAGGTTGCAGATACAATATTTAATTATTCTTTCTTAGATCCAGCTGTAAAGGGTGAATTCCCAAGTCTTTTAGTTGAATTATTAAAAGAAGATAATATATTATGGGAAAATACTAGCGAAGAATTAGAGATTATAAAAAATAATACTATAGATTTCTTAGGTGTAAATTACTATCAACCAAGAAGAGTAAAAGCAAAAGAGTCAGAAGTTGATAATACTAAAGGCTGGATGCCAGAAAAGTATTTTGATTATTATGATATGCCAGGAAAAAGAATGAATCCGTATAGGGGTTGGGAGATATATCCTCAGGCAATGTATGATATTGCAATAAATATTAGAGATAACTATAACAATATTCCATGGTACATTTCAGAAAATGGAATGGGTGTTGAAGGAGAAGAAAAATATATAGGCGAAGATGGTTCTATACAAGATGATTATAGAATTGAGTTCTTTGAAGAGCATTTGCAATACTTACACAAGGGGATAGAAGATGGTTCAAATTGTTTTGGATATCATTCTTGGACTCCAATAGACTGTTGGTCGTGGTGTAATGCATATAAAAATAGGTATGGATATATTGCAGTAGATCTAGAAACTCAAAAGAAAACTATAAAAAAATCAGGTATATGGATTAAAGAAGTATCAAAAAATAATGGATTTTAATTAATAAATGGAGAGAAGCAAATAGATTCTCTCCATTATTTTTTTTATGAAAGTAAACCAAAAATATGTAATTATAAATAAATTATACGATTTATAAATCAAAATTAGGGTGTAATGTTAAAAGAATAGAATAGTTAATTAAAAGTTTGTAAAATTAATTTGTAAACAGGAAAACGTTTGCTGATAAGGTAAGAAAGATATTTATTAAAGGGGAGAATTAGAATGAAAAAAAGATTATTAAGTATCATTTGTGCAAGTGCAATAGTTACATCACTTTTCGCAGGATGTTCATCAACATCAAGTAGTGGTGAATCTGGCAAAGGGGAAGTTACTTTAAAAGTTCTAACACATAGAACTGATATAAAAGATACTGTGTTAAAAGCAGTTGGTGATAAGTACTATGAAGAAAAAGGTGTAAAAATTGAGTGGGAAGCAATAACTGATTATGAAAGTATTGTTCAAACAAGAATGAATACTCAAGATTATGGAGATGTATTAAATATATTACCAGCTTTTAAAGCAGATGAATTAGGAGAGTTCTTTGAACCATTTGGAACAGTAGATGAATATAGTGATTATGTTGGAATATCTCAAAGAGCAGATGGAGATACAGTTTATGGGTTACCTAATGGTTTAGGAGCAAATGGAATAGTTTATAACAAAAAGGTGTTTGCTGAAGCGGGTTATGAGGAGTTCCCAAAAACTTTAGATGAATTATATGATGCATTAGGAAAAATTAAAGCTGGACAAGAAGGTGTAGTTCCAGTTGCAATAAACTCAGCAGATATGTGGCCATTAAGCCAATATGATTCCGTGTCTTCATTAATTTATGGAAACCCTTATTACTATAGAGATATGTGTAAAATAGATAATCCATTATTAGCAGGAGCACCAACAGGAGATATGTTAGAAATACTTTATAAGTTTGTTAGTGAAGGTTGGGTTGAAGAAGATTTAGCTACAACTAACTGGGAACAATCAAAAGTTGATATGGCTAATGCTAAAGTTGGTATGATGACACTAGGTATGTGGGCAGTTCCACAAATCCAAGGTGTAAGCGAAGATACTGAGGATGATATTGGTATGGCACCATTCCCTGCAGATAATTCAGGTAAGTTAAAGGCTGAAGCTGGTCCAGATAACTATTTAGGTGTAAGTAAATACTCTAAGCATAAAGAAGAAGCTAAAGATTTTGCTATATACTTTGCTAATTCATTAGACTATTTAGATGATTCAGCATTTATTCCTGCTAATAAAAATGTTACTTCAAACAACGAAATGGTTAAGGGATATCAAGAATCAGGAGTTGAGTTAATGTTTGCAGATCCAGCAGAAGCTGATCAAGCATCAAGTGACTTAACAACAGAAATAGCAAATGAATCAGGAGTTAAGTTCTGGGTTGGTGAGTATATCCAAAATGCTGTAATTGCAGCTAAGAAGAGCAGAGCAGACTTTGAAAAAGTAGTAAATGACTATAATGATAAATGGATGACTAACAAGGAAAAGTTATCTAAATAATAATTAATGTTAATAGCAGCGGGGAGTGCTAAGACACTCCCTCAATTATTAAAGATATTTAGAATATAAAAGTCTCTAAATTAATGTAAATAGAGCATGTGAATAATAAAGGAAAGAAGTCGTAAAGGGGGAAAAAATGTGTTTAAAAATGTAAGTTACAAAACACAAAGGAAATTTATAATAGCACTATTCTTAGCAATTCCACTTACATTACTGTTTGTATTTACATATTTACCGGCAATAAATATGATATCTTACAGTTTTACTAATTGGAAAGGGTATGGGGCAAAGACGTTTATTGGATTTGAGAACTATATAAATATATTTAGTGACCCAGAAGTTTTCTCAGTATTAAAAAATAGTTTATATTATTTTGTTGGTGGCTTAATACAATTAGGTTTAGCTTTCGTATTTGCAGTAATAATTAACTCTAAAATTAAAGGTAAAGATTTCTTTAAATCATTGTTCTTTTTCCCTTATTTAATCAATGGTGTTGCAATATCATTAATGTTTTTATTCTTCTTTCAACCAAATGGAACATTAGATACTGTACTTAACATGTTAGGGTTAGATAGTATAATTAGACAATGGCTTGGAGATGCACAATATGTTAATTTTTCTTTAGCATTTACATCAATTTGGAGATTTTTTGGATATAACTTCATAATTTTCTTAGGAGCACTTCAATCAATTTCTGATGAAGTTTTAGAAGCAGCAGATTTAGATGGAGCTGGTGATTGGCATAAGATTAGATATATTTATATACCTTCTGTTAAGAGAATAATTCAATTAAATTTAATATTAAATATTTCAGGAGCAATTTCAGTATTTGAAATACCATATATAATGACAGGTGGATCAAATGGAAGTTCTACATTCGTAATAGAAACAATAAAAACTGCCTTTACTTATAATAAGGTTGGTAAAGCTTCTGCAATGGCTGTTGTAGTAATGATTATTGTTGCAGCAGTGGCATTAATTCAAAATATATTCTTTAAGGAGGAGAAGGAATATGCAAAGTAATACTGAAGTAAATGTAGCAAAAGTCAAAATGGATAAAGAATTATTTGTATTACGAGCTAAAAGTATATTTTTTAAAGTGCTCAAATACACAGCATTAATATTAGCAGCAATAGTTTTTATTCTTCCTATACTAACAATATTTTTAGCATCATTTAAGGAATATAATGAGTTTTACTCAACTAATAAATTATCATTACCAGCGAGTTTCTTGAATTTAGATAATTTCAAAACAGCATTTATTCAAGGTGGAATGCTGAGAGGATTCTTTAATACAGCATTCATAATGGTGATATCATTATCTGGTACAATTTTAATGGGAGCAATGGTTGCTTATGTATTACACAGATTTGATTTTAAGTTAAAGAAAGTAATATTACTGTTATATATGGTACCAATGTTTTTACCAATGGTAACTACTCAGGTTGCTACATTCCAAATAATGAGTAGACTTGGATTATATAATAGTTTATGGGCTCCAATAGTTCTTTATTTAGGGGCAGATGTTATGAGTATATTCATAATGATGCAGTTTATGGATTCTATTCCATACTCAAATGATGAAGCTGCAATGCTTGAAGGAGCATCATATTTCTATATATTTAGAAAGCTAATTATTCCACTATTAAAGCCAGCTATAGCAACAATTATAATAATACGTGGCGTCGGAATTTATAATGATTTCTATACACCATTCCTTTATGCGCCTGGAGAAGAGATGGGAACATTAGCAACATCACTTTATAAGTTTATGGGACCATATGGGGGACAATGGAATGTTATATGTGCAGGGGTTATATTAATAATGATTCCAACATTAATAGTATTCTTAGCATTACAAAAATATATTTATAACGGATTCACAGCAGGAGCCGTAAAATAAGGTGATGAAATGAGAGAAAAGACATTTAGGTTCGTTCACATTTTATATGTTTTATTAATAACAAATATATTATCAATTTTATATTTATTATTAGGATTGTTTTCAGTAACATTAGTTCCAGTAATATTCACTAATATAGAAATTTCAACAATGTTATTTAATGATGAAATTGATGGATATTCAGGAATTTTACAGATATTTAATTCTCGAATGAAAATGTATTTTATTGAAAATAAAAAATCAACTTTTTTAACTGGATTTTATGCATTAACATTAGTTGTAGCAATGTTAATGCTAAGAAGAATTGATTTACCCATAGCTAGTGTGTTAAATTATTTCTTTGCATATTTATATGTAGTTATAGCTATATATTGGGGGTATTATTCTTTATATGTTATAATTAAAGAAAAACCAATAAGATATATAGATGCATTGGCAATAATGTGTATGTATCCTAAAAAGCTATTAACTACCATTGGATTTTTTATACTATTTATGGTTTTGGCCATATTTAGAAAGGAATTTTTAGTAATATTAGCAATTGCAATAATTTCAGCTGTATTTGTAAAAATAAATAGAAGTACAATTGAATCAGTAAAGATAAATATTAGTTAAATAAGATCTCAAGTTGAATTAAATAAAAATCAACTTGAGATTTTTATTTTAAAATATAAAAAACATACAAATATTCTTAAAAGTTAGCAATAAATATGATTTTAGGGTTAATTAATTGAATGAGTGAAAATGTTACCATATCATAATTATATAGACTATTACTTACGTTTAGATTTGAATTTATATGGAGTGGAGGATATTTAAATGGTTTATGAGCTAAGAAAAAAAGCAGAAGAAGAATTATTAAATCATATAGCACCTTTTTGGCTTAAGCTAATTGATAATGAAAATGGTGGATTTTATGGCGAAGTAAGTTATGATTTGAAGATTAATAAGGAAAGTGTTAAGGGTGGAATCCAAACTT
Source organism: uncultured Clostridium sp. (assembly GCA_900547475.1). Taxonomy (GTDB): domain Bacteria; phylum Bacillota; class Clostridia; order Clostridiales; family Clostridiaceae; genus Clostridium. Next base: position 33,187 of record URGW01000031.1, read on the forward strand.
CAAGAATATTATGGTTCTTTTCAGCTGCGTATTGTGCAACAAAGAATGAAGAATATAAGAAGGCTGCAACTCATATTTATGAGTTTTTAAGAGATAAGTTGTTTGATAAAGAGTTTAATGGTGTATATTGGATGTTAGATTATAAAGGGAATCCAAGTGATACAAGAAAGCATATTTATTGTCAGGCTTTTGCTATATATGCATTAAGTGAATATTATAAAGCAACTGCTGATAAAGAAGCCTTAGACTTAGCAATGAATTTATTTTCATTAATTGAAAGCAAAGGATTTAATAAAGAAAATTCAGCATATTTAGAAGAGTTTGATAGGGAGTGGAATATTACTCCAAATGAAATGCTAAGTGAAAATGGTGTTATTGCAGAAATAACAACTAATACTCATTTACATGTCTTAGAAGGATATACTACTCTTTATGAGGTAACAAAGGATTCTAGAGTTGGAGAAAGGTTAAAAGAGTTAATATATACTTTCTATAATAAAATTTATGACAAAGAAGAGCATTATTTGAAGATATTCTTTGATAATAAGTGGAATACAATTATTGATGTAAAATCATATGGTCATGATATAGAAGCAAGTTGGCTTATTGATGATGCCTATAAGTTATTGGGTCTAAAAGATGAAAATATTGAAAAGATGATTGTTGATATTGCATATAAAATTAAAGAACAAATTCAAGAAGATGGTTCATTAATAAATGAAGCAGAAAATGGAGTTAAAGATTTTACTCGTGTATGGTGGGTACAAGTTGAAGCAATGATTGGATATTTAAATGCATATGAAAGAACTCATGATGAGAGTCTTTTAAAAATAATAGATAAATTAATGACTTATACTATGGCAACTATGGTTGATCCAAGAGAAGGTGGAGAATGGTATTGGTCAATAGAAGCAGATGGTAAACCAACAGAGAGAAGCGTTATTGAACCGTGGAAGGCATCATATCATAATGGAAGATTTTGTTTAGAATTTATGAAGAGAATAGGAGAATAAGAAATGATACATGAAAGATATTATACATTAAAAGAAGAACAGGAAAAATTAATAACAAGAAAAAATGAAGTTCACACTACTTGGTACAATGGTGTTTATGATAGATATAAATATCCAGTAATAACCAGACATCATGTTCCAATTGAATGGAGATTTGATTTAAATAAAGAAACTAATCCATACTTCATGGAAAGACTAGGTATTAATGCAACATTAAATGCTGGAGCTATTTATTTAAATGGTAAATACTATTTAGTTGTAAGAACAGAGGGGTTAGATAGAAAATCAATTTTTGCTTTAGCATCAAGTGAAAATGGAATTGATAATTTTAGATTTGAATCTTTAATACAGTGGGAAGATATTTGTCAAGAAGAAACTAATATTTATGATATGAGACTTGTAAAACATGAGGATGGATATATATATGGGATTTATTGTTCTGAAAGAAAAGATCCAGATGCAGCTTTTGGAGATACATCTTCAGCGGTAGCTCAAGCAGGATTAGTTAGAACTACTGATTTAAAAACTTGGGAAAGACTACCTGATATAAAGACTCCATCTCCTCAACAAAGAAATGTTGTGTTACATCCTGAGTTTGTTGAAGGAAAATATTTATTATATACTAGACCACAAGATGGATTCATTTCAACTGGTTCAGGTGGAGGTATTGCTTATGGATACTGTGATGATATGACTAATCCAGTTGTTAATGAAGAGAAGATAATGCATGAAAAGAAATATCATACAGTTTATGAAGTTAAAAATGGACAAGGGCCAGCACCTATTAAAACAGAAAAAGGTTGGATACATATAGGTCATGGTGTAAGAAATACAGCAGCTGGTTTAAGATATGTTCTTTATACCTTTGCAACAGACTTAGAAGAGCCAACAAAGATTATTGCATTACCAGGAGGACATTTTATAGCTCCTTATGATAATGAAAGAGTTGGAGATGTATCTAATGTAATATTCTGTAATGGACTTACTGTTGATGAAGATAATAATGTAAATATTTATTATGCATCTAGTGATACTAGATTACATGTTGCTACAACTACTGTAGATAAGTTAATTGATTATACATTCAATACCCCACAAGATCCATATAGATCACTTTTATGCACAGCACAAAGACAAGAGCTTATTGAAAAAAATGAAGAATTGTTAAAGAGTGAAAACTAGAGTTAAAGAAAGGTTTATTGCATAAATGCAATGAATCTTTCTTTTTATGTATAATTAGAAACAATCATTAATTGTTATAAATGCATACTATAGTTAATATAATAGTACAAATATTAATAAAGGTAGGTTATAATGGCTAGAACATATGCATATTCAGCGGACTTCGATAAGGATATAGAAAATCTCTTTAAAGAAGCTAAGCTATTAGGTGAAGGACATAATGGAATTGTTTATGAAGTACCTGGGAATAGAGCTATAAAGATATTTACAGACAAAAATGTTTGTAAAAGTGAAGCAGAGATATTATATAGAGTAAAAAAATCTAAATATTTTCCTAGGATATATAAAAGTGGAGATTACTATATATTAAGAGATATGGTTAATGGTATAAGGTTAGACGATTATATAAAAGAAAATGGATTAAGTCATCAACTTATATATAATTTATACAGATTAATTAACGAATTTAAGTCTTTAAAGTTTACAAAATTGGATGCAAGGTGTAGAGATATATATGTTAATAAGAATGAGAGATTAATGGTTATTGATCCAAAGCAGTGTTACAGACGAAAGGTTGATTATCCAAGACATTTAATGAAGGGACTTGATGGAATAGATGTGTTAGAGGAATTTTTGAGGGGAATTTATATAATAGATAAAAGAAGAGGTTCGGAATGGGAGCATAAAATTAATCAATACTATGCAAAAGAATATTAAAATAATTATGGTATTAAATATAAAAGTCAAGGGCTAATAATAGATAGAAATTATATTGTCAAGCTTTTGGCTTTTATATTTTATAATTAAATAAATTATTAAGAAAATAGAATATTATTTCCTTCCGATGTAAAAAATAAATGGGTAGATATTAGATTTTGGAATAAAATATTTCATTTAATGTTAAAAATAAGGAGGATATGAAATGAAAAATTTTGTTGAAATTGTAGATGTTGTAGCAAGACAAATATTAGATTCTAGATGTTTTCCAACAGTAGAAGTAGAAGTATATTTAGAAGATGGAACAATGGGAAGAGCGGCAGTACCATCAGGAGCATCAACTGGTATTTATGAAGCTGTTGAATTAAGAGATGGAAATAAAGACTATTATATGGGAAAAGGTGTTTTAAAGGCTGTTGAAAATGTTAATGACACAATAGCTGAAGAATTAATAGGATGCAATGTTTTCGATCAAACATATATTGATAAAATGTTAATAGAACTTGATGGAAGTAACAATAAAGGAAAATTAGGAGCTAATGCTATACTAGGTGTTTCTTTAGCAGTAGCACAAGCAGCTGCTAATTACTTAGGATTACCTTTATATCAATATGTAGGTGGAGTAAATGCAAAAGTGTTACCAGTTCCAATGATGAACATAATAAATGGTGGTTCACATGCTGATAATTCAGTTGACCTTCAAGAGTTTATGGTTATGCCAGTAGGCTTTGATAACTTTGATAAAGCAGTTCAAGCTTGTGCAGAAGTTTATCATGCATTAAAGAAAACTTTAAATGAAAAAGGATACTCAACAGGTGTTGGAGATGAAGGTGGATTTGCTCCTAACTTAAAGAGTAATGCAGAGGCTATTGAAGTTATATTAGAAGCAATTAAAAAGGCTGGATATGAACCAGGAAAAGATATATTCATAGCAATAGATGCAGCTTCATCTGAATATTACAAAGATGGTAAATATGTATTAGAACATGAAGGAAAGACTTTAACTGCAGCTGAAATGGTTGATTTCTTCGAAGATTGGGTAAATAAATATCCTATTATATCAATTGAAGATGGTATGGCAGAAGAGGACTGGGAAGGTTGGAAGCTATTAACTGATAGATTAGGTAAGAGAGTTCAATTAGTTGGTGATGACTTATTTGTAACTAATACTCAAAGATTAGAAGATGGAATTTATAGAGGAGTTGCTAACTCAATTCTTATTAAATTAAATCAAATTGGTACTTTAACAGAAACTTTAAATGCTATAGAAATGGCTAATAGAGCTGGATATACAGCAGTTATTTCTCATAGAAGTGGTGAAACAGAAGATACTACTATAGCAGATTTAGTTGTTGCTGTTAATGCAGGTCAAATTAAGACTGGTGCTCCTGCAAGATCTGAAAGAGTTGCTAAATATAATCAATTAATCAGAATAGCAGAAGAACTTGATGATGTAGCAGAATATAGAGGAAAGAAAGCTTTCTTTAATATAAAAGAATAAATAATAGAAGTGGCAAATAGTAAATTAGGCTATTTGCCTTTTCTTTTTATAAATTTAATATACTTTTATTAAGATTTATTGGTGATTTTTAAGCAGAATTAGTTTAAATAATATTAATAACTATAACAATTATATAATTAAATCAAGAAAAGATTTTGACTATGAGTAATAAAAATGGCTGTATAAAGTGGGGGAGAATAAGATGGAATTTAAAGTAACAACAGATATGATTAATAATTCATTAGTTAGTAAAGGTGATATTTCTAGAATTGAAAAAGCAATGAATAAAGCGAAAAATGGACAAGATATTACTATAGCATTTTTAGGAGGATCAATAACTCAAGGGTGCAATGCAACAAAATTTGAAGATTGTTATGCTAGTAGAACTTATAAATGGTTTAAGGACAAGTTCAAAAATATAAATGTAAAATATGTTAATGCAGGGGTTGGAGCAACAGGATCAATAATAGGGGCTCATAGAGTAGAAAAGCAAGTATTATCACAAAATCCAGACATAGTATTTATTGATTTTGCTGTAAATGATAAGGATAGTATTTATGATAAGGTTGCTTATGAAAGCATAATAAGAAGAATATTATCAGTAGAAAATCCACCAGCAATAATTGAAGTGTTTATGAGCAATTTTGATGGAAGTAATGTTCAACCACAGCAAATAGAGATAGGTAAAAAATATAATCTACCAATGATAAGTTTTAGAAACTCAATTTATACAGAAATTATTACAAATAGATTGAAGTGGCAAGATGTTGCAAGTGATGAGGTACATCCAAATGACTATGGTCATTTTATAATATCAAAGTTATTAACGGCTTTTATGGAAGATATATATAAGAATTTGAAAGAAGTTAAAGTAAATAAAATAGAACTTGGACAGCCTTTATTCGGCGATAAATATACATGTGGAATAATAATGAATAATAATAACTTAGATGTAAAAAAAATAAGTGGATTTTCTGTAGATAATGAAGGATTCCAAGTATTTAAAGATGGCTGGAAATTTATTTCTGAAACTGGTGGAGAAGCAAATTTATCAGTAAATGTAGAAGGAAAAAATATATTTTTATTATATAAAAAAACTATAAAAGAAACTGCAGCAAAGTTGGCTGTTAAGGTTGATGATAAAGAAGAGATAATTATTGATACTTTTTTTAAGGATGGATGGGGAGATTATTCCGCAACTGAGGTATTAGTTGAAGATTTATTAAATGGAAGGCATAAAATTGAAATTAAAGTCTTAGATGATAATAAATCAATAGAAGCATATATAATGGGATTCTTAGTTTCTTAGGAGGAGAGGAAATGTATTTAGAAGATTTAGATAAAAACAAGTATACATTAATAGAAGCAGATAATTTAAATTATCAATATATGGGAAGAGTAGATTTTGAAAATCCTAAGGCTCCTACAATTATTTATGCTGGAAGTATGATTAAAACAAGGTTTACTGGAAGGTCTGTTAAAGTAGCTATTAAAAATGTACATGCATGTTATGAAAATGCAATTGGATTTATTATAGATGGAGATATTACAGGAAAGGCAGTAATAGAAGAACATAATAAAGATATTATATTAGATATTGCAGAAGGATTAAGTGAAGGGGTTCATGACTTAATTTTATTTAAAAGATCTGATGCAGCCCATTATTTTGATTTTTATGGAATTATATTAGAAAAAGGATGTCACTTAGAAGCTCCAGAGGCAAAAAGCAATAGAAGAATTGAATGTTTTGGAGATTCAGTATCAGCAGGTGAAGTTTCTGAAGCAGTTGAATATGTAGGGAAATCTGATCCAGAAGGACATGAAGGAATATATTCAAACTCATGGTATTCATATTCTATGATTACAGCAAGAAAATTAGGGGCAGAAATTAATAATAATGCTCAAGGGGGAATTGCTGTATTAGATGGGACAGGTTATTTTAATCCAAGTTTAGGATACAAAGGGTTAGAATCTACTTATGATAAGCTAAGATATAGTGCTGAACTTGGTGAGTGTAATAAGTGGGATTTTAGTAGATATACACCTCATGTAGTTATTATGGCACTTGGCCAAAATGATTCTCATCCTATTGATTATATTAATAATGATAAAGAAAAAAGAGAACATTGGAAATCAAAGTATAAGGAAATTATTCTTGATTTAAGAAGTAAGTATCCTAATGCATTGTTCGTTATTATTACAACATTATTATGTCATAATGAAGGTTGGGATATTGCTTTAGACGAAATGACAAAGGAAATTAATGATGAAAAGATTGTTAGATTTAAATTTAAAAGAAATGGAATTGGAACACCAGGTCATTTAAGAATTCCAGAGGCAGAGGAAATGGCAGAAGAATTAACAGAATTTATTAAAGGTTTTGGAGAAGAGATTTGGATTTAAATTTTTTAGTATTTTAATTAAAAATTTAGCATTTTTACAGAAATATATACAAAAACAAAGATAAAGAAGTAAATCTATAGTAATAAAGTTAAAGTAATAGTAAATTAAATATGTAATTGTTAACAGTATTTTGAAAAAAGTTTTTTGTTAAGTAAATTACAAATTAATAAAAGCGTTTATGGATAATGGTAGTAAACAATTTATACTTATAAGATATATGATGGAGGGTATTATGGAAAAAGTTAAAATTTACGGTGATGCAGTAAAAAATATGCCATGGCAAGAAAAACCAGAAGGATTTGAGGGAGTAGTTTGGAGACATGATAATAATCCAATTATAGACTGGAATCCAACAAAGAAGAGTGCAAGAATTTTTAACAGTGCAGTACTTCCATACGAAGATGGATTTATAGGAGTATTTAGAGCAGACCATAAAAATGGTAGACCACAATTACATTTAGGAAGAAGTAAAGATGCTTTAAATTGGGATATTGAAGATGAAGAAATTCATTGGATAGATGAGCAAGGAAATGATTATCAACCAAGTTATGCTTATGATCCAAGATTAGTTAAAATAGAAGATACTTATTATATTGTTTGGTGTTGTGACTTTGGTGGAGCAGCATTAGGATTAGGAATGACAAAGGACTTCAAGACATTTGTTAGACTTGAAAATCCATTTATTCCATTCAACAGAAATGGTGTTTTATTCCCAAGAAAGGTTAATGATAAATACTTATTATTAAGTAGACCTAGTGATAGTGGACATACTCCGTTTGGAGATATATTCTTAAGTGAAAGTCCAGATTTAGTTCATTGGGGAAGACATAGAAGAGTAATGACTAAAGGTGGCCAAGGTTGGTGGCAAGGAACTAAAATTGGTAGTGGAGCAACACCAATCGAAACATCAGAAGGGTGGTTAATGTTCTATCATGGAGTTTCAGGAACTTGTAATGGATTTGTATATAGTATGGGGGCTGCAATATTAGATAAAGATAATCCATCAAAGGTTTTATATAGAACAAGAGATTATTTACTAACTCCAGAAAAGGAATACGAAACAACAGGATTTGTTCCAAATGTAGCATTCCCATGTGCAACACTTCAAGATCCTGAAACAGGAAGAATAGCCATTTACTATGGAGCAGCAGATACTTATGTTGCAGTAGCATATGCACAAGTTGATGAACTAGTTAAATATATAAAAGAAAATTCAGAATTAGTAGACGGAGACGACGTAGAATTTAAGTAAGTGAGAGCCCAAATTTTCAATTTGGTTGCTCGAACTTGCCTGAAACTCCAAATTTAAATTTGGTAAGTTGAAGGTACACTTTAGTGTACTCAGCGACTGAAAGGAGTGGAGTTTCCTTTTAAAAAGCTTGAGTATTATATTTTCATACAATTTTCCTCTAAAAGGCTGTTACACTTAGGTGAGCAGTCTTTTTTTATTACAAAATTGTAATAAAAATGAAAGATGAATCGATATGAAAAATATTCTTCATTAGCTAAAATTAATTCAGAAAGTTTAAGTAAAAAAGAATTTTAAGCAAAGAGAATATTAAATATTAATAAAATTTTAATAAAATAATGAATTTATATAAGCAAATATTAAGATTTAATCTAAATAAATCTTAATATTTGCTTTTTATAATAAAAGTATAGCAAACAAGCATTGGGGAGAAATATTATGAAAATATTAATTTTAACAGGAAAATTTGGAATGGGACATTATTCGGTATCAGAAGCAATAGGGCAAGAAATAAGTAGTAGAGATTCTAATATAGAAGTTAGCATAGTTGATATATTAGATTATTTAATGCCAACAGCCAGTAAGATCCTTTATAAAAGTTTTAATACATTAGTGACGAAATGGTCAAATTTATATAATTTCGTAAATATAAATAATGAGGATAATAATATAAAAACATTTAATTATTTTTTTGTAAAAGGATTAGATAGATTATTTTTAGAGTTTAATCCGGATATAGTTATTTCAACTTTACCTATAAGTTCACAGTATATTTCTAAATATAAATCATTAAAGAAATCTAATATTCCTCTATTTACATTTATAACTGATATTTCTAGCCATAGTGAATGGATTCATAAGAATACAGATTTTTATTTTGTTGGTGATATAAGTATAAAGAAAAGTTTAATTGATAAAGGAATTGATGAAAATAAAATAATAGTTAGTGGAATTCCAGTTAAACAAGGTTTTAAAGATAAGATTATAAAATTTGATAAAAATAAATCAAAAGAGATTTTAATTATGGGTGGTGGTTTAGGGTTAATTTCATTTAATAAAAATTTATTTGAATCATTAAACAATGAGAAGAATATAAAAACAACAGTAATAACAGGAAATAATAAAAAAATGTTTGAACAATTGAAAAGTAAGTATAAAAATATTGAGGTTTTAGGATATACAAATAAGATAGATTTTTATATGAAAAGAGCAGATTTAATAATATCTAAATCTGGTGGAATAACTTTATTTGAGGCAATTTACAGTGAGACACCTATTTATGTAGTTAATCCATTTTTACTTCAGGAAGTTAAGAATGCTAAATTTATAGAAAAAAGAAAAATAGGACAAGTAGTTTGGAATGAAGAAATGGATATAGCTAAGGATATTTTATCACTTATAAATGATGACAAGGCTATTTTAAAAATGAAAAGTAATATGAAGAAGGTTAAGGAAAATATTAATCAAGAAGAGATATTAAGTGTTATAGAACAGTTTAAGAAGGAGGCATAAAAATGATAATTATATGTATAATAGGAGTTTTGTTGTTATCATATAGTATTATTCCTACCTTTTACTATAAATTTAAGGGCACTCCAATTCCTAATTACGTAGAGGAAAAAAAGTTTTTATCATTAACCTTTGATGATGGACCTGATGAGAAATATACAGTTGAATTATTAGATTTACTTAAAAAATATAATATAAAGGCCACATTTTTTGTTGTAGCTAAATTTGCTGAAGAAAATTATGAAATTATAAAACGAATGGAAGAAGAGGGACATACTATAGGGCTTCACTCTTTAGAACACAAAAATGGTCTTTTAAATGGACCGTTATATACAAGTAATGATTTTAAAGAAAGTTTAAGAATAATGAAAAGATTAAATATTAATGTAAAATCATTTAGACCACCATGGGGACATCTTAATTTATCAACTATTATAAATTTAAAAAAATATAATTTAAAGTTAGTACTTTGGGATGTAATTATAGGGGATTGGAAATCAGATATAACATCAGATGAAATATCAAATAGATTAATAATGCAATCAAAAAATAAAAGTATTATTTGTCTTCATGATGGAAGGGGCGAAAATGAAGCACCTAGAAGAACTATAGAGGCTTTAGAGAAAACAATACCTATATGGCTTGAAGAAGGTTATGAATTTTTAAAGGTAGGGGAACTTTATGAATAAGACTATAAGTGCAAAGGGGATTTTGAAAAATAGTATATTTTTTATAGCTTTAATTGCAATTACATTTTTAATTTTATTTAAAGATAATAGTATAGTAAGTATATTAAAATCTCTAGAAAATGTTAATTTTATATATGTATTTTTAGGAATATTATGTATGTTTTTATTTATATGTTGTGAAGGAATAAATATTAGACGTATGCTTAAGTTATTTTCCTATGATATAAGTATTTTTAAGGGATTAAAATATTCATTTATAGGTTTTTTCTTTAGTTCAATAACACCATCATCATCAGGTGGCCAACCGATGCAAGTTTATTACATGAATAAAGATGGAATTAAGTTTTCACATTCTTCGTTAGTATTACTTATAGAGCTTGCTAGTTTTCAATTTATTACTATAACTATTGCAATAATATCATTTATAGCAAAGTATGATTTTATTGTAAGTCTTAATACTGCAATTAAGCTATTAATTTTTATAGGAATAGCAACTAATTGTATTATATTTTGTTTTCTATTAGTAGCTATATTTTCAAAGTCATTTATAAATAAAATAATAGATTTAGTTTTTAAAATTATTAGTAAAATAAAATTTTTAGATGAAAAAAGGTTAAGAGAAGTAGTGAAAGAAGAAATTAAACAATATCAAAAAGGATCATTATTTATAAATAATAATAGAAAAGTTGTAATAAAAGTAGTGTTAACAGCATTTTTTCAAGCATGTTTTATACACAGTATAACCTTTTTCGTATATAGAGCATTTAATTTATCTGATTTTTCATTTTTTACTGTTTTTTCGCTTCAATCAATTTTATTTATTTCAGTGTCAGCTATCCCACTTCCAGGTTCTGTAGGAAGTAGTGAAAGTGCTTTTTTAACTTTGTTTAAAACTTTATTTCCAGCAAATACGTTAAATTCTGCAATGTTACTAAGCAGAGGAATTAGTTTTTATTTATTTGTTATAGTTAGTGGATTAATTGTACTTTTTATTAATATATCAAAAAATAAGTATTATAGTGGGTATATATTTAAAAGATTGTATGATAAAAATATAATTATAGAGAGGTAAATAGGATTAATAATGGAGTTATTTGTAAACAATCTTGATATATAATTAGTATTATGTTATGATAAAATTAAGTGAAAATGCACGAAAGTACAATATGGGAGGTGTAACCATGACAACTTTTTTATTTGTTTTGGAAGCAATTTTAGGATTAATAGTTGTTGTTTCAATATTAATGCAAAAAAGTAAAGCTGATGCTTTAAGCGGGTTAATTCAAGGTAGTAAAAGTGAAACATTCTTTACTAAGAATAAGTCAAAAACTAAGGAAGCAATGTTAGTTAAAGTTACTATAGTTTCAATGCTTTTATTTGCTATAAATACAGTAGTTTTAAATATAATTTAAAATATAATGTAGATCACTAATGGTTGGTGATCTATTTTTTTTAGAAATTTTTTATTAATTGTTTTTACTAAATGAAGATGTGGAAATAATATATATGAAGTATTTATTATTAATTGAAAAGGTATGGTATTGAATAAAATATAATAAGAATATTATAAGCACTACTTATTGAATAAAAAAACTTACATGTGGTAGTATAATAAATAGTGTGTATAAGAAAATATTGGATTAGGTTAAATATATTTAAACGGAGGAAATTACATGGGAATAAAAGAAACATTACTTAGCTTTATGAAAGAAGAAGCATATAGACCAATGGATATTCAAGAACTTGTTGCAGTTTTTGATATTAATCCAGATGAGTACAAGGCTTTTAAAAGAGCATTAAAAGTAATGGAGTTAGAGGGTTCAATAGTAAGAACCAAAAAAGATAAGTTTGCAGTTCCTGAAAGGTTAGGATTAATAAAAGGTAAACTTCAATCACATAAAAAAGGATTTGGATTTTTAATACCAGAAGAAGAAGGAGAAAGAGATGTATTTATTCCAAGTTCATTTATTAATGGTGCAATGAATAATGATAGAGTGCTTGTACAAATTACTAGAGATGATATCAATGGTAAGAAGAGAGAAGGAGAAGTTGTAGAAGTACTTGAAAGAGCAAATAATAGAATAATTGGTGTATATGAAGATAGTAGAAACTTTGGATTCGTAGTTCCTGAAGATACTAGATTAAATCAAGATATATTTGTTTCTAAAAAAGATAAAAATGGAGCAAAACATGGGGATGTAGTTATTGTAGAGGTAACTAAATGGCCAGAAAAGAGAAGAAGTCCAGAAGGAATAGTTAAAGAGGTTTTAGGTAAAAAGGGAGAAAAGGGATTAGATATTTTAACTATAATAAAGAAGCATGGTCTTCCAGAGGAATTTCCACCAAAAGTTTTAGCTTATGCTGATGGAATTTCTGAAGAGATAGAAGAAAAAGAAATAAAAAGAAGAAAAGATATTAGAAACCTTAGAATGGTTACTATAGATGGTGAAGATGCAAAAGACCTTGATGATGCTGTTTCTATAGAAAGATTAGATAATGGTAAATATAGATTAGGAGTTCATATTGCGGATGTTACACATTATGTAAGAGAAAAAAATCCACTAGATAAAGAAGCATTAAAAAGAGGGACATCTGTTTATTTAATCGATAGAGTTATACCAATGCTTCCAAAGAAGCTTTCTAATGGTATATGTTCACTTAATCCTAAAGTTGATAGACTAGCATTAAGCTGTTTTATGACTATTGATAATAAAGGAAAAGTTTGTGATCATGAAATAGCTGAAACAGTTATTAAGACATCTGAAAGAATGACTTATACAGATGTAACTAAGATATTAAGAGATAAAGATGAAGAGCTTATTAAGAAATATGATTATTTAGTAGATGACTTTAAAACAATGGAAGAGCTTTGTTTAATTCTTAGAGAAAAGAGAATGAAAAGAGGAGCTATAGATTTTGATTTTGAAGAATGTAAAATAATATTAAATAATAATGGGAAACCAATAGATATAAAGCCATATGAAAGAGAAATAGCAAATAGAATAATAGAAGAGTTTATGCTTGTTTGTAATGAAACTATTGCTGAGCATATGTTCTGGACTAATTTACCTTTTGTATATAGAATTCATGAAAATCCAGATGAAGAAAAATTAGAAAAGTTTAGAGATTTTATTTATAACTTAGGATATACAATGAAGGTAGCTCAAGATATACATCCTAGAATTCTTCAAGAAGTATTAGAAAAAGTAAAAGGTAAAAAAGAAGAAACTGTAGTTAGTACACTTTTATTAAGAAGTATGATGAAGGCAAAATATACACCAGAATGTTCATCACATTTTGGTTTAGCAGCAACTTACTATTGCCACTTTACATCACCAATTAGAAGATATCCTGATTTACAAATTCATAGAATAATTAAGGAATATTTAAATGGTAAAATTGATGAAAAGAGAGCTACTAGATTAGTACCAATAGTTGATATAGCATCTAAACAATCATCAGAGATGGAGAGACTTGCAGAAGAAGCAGAAAGAGAAGTTGATGATTTAAAGAAAGCAGAATATATGATGGACAGAATTGGAGAAGAGTTCGAAGGTATTATTTCTTCAGTTACATCATTTGGTATATTTGTAGAACTTCCAAATACTGTAGAAGGACTTGTTCATATAACTGATTTAGACGATGACTACTATATATATGATGAACAGCACTTAATGCTTTTAGGTCAAAGAAATAAAAAGGTGTATAGATTAGGTGATTCTGTAAAAGTTAAGTGTTCTAAAGTTGATATTGATAATAGAGAAATATTCTTTGATATATTAGATAGTGAACAAAATTTAGAAGAAATTCTACCAAGTGAAGAAACAGCTTCAATAATAGCAGAAGTTAAAAAAGAATTTGGAACAAAACCAGAATTCAACGAATAATATTGTGCACCACGTGGAAGCGAAAAAATGAAATATTTATTTTCCAGGAACTGTGAAATTTTTGCCTAGAATTTATATCTTTGTTTCATTGAACTTGCTAAAGTTGTAAAAGTCGCTTACGCTTCAATACAACTTCTTTACGCAAGTTCAATTCCACAAAGATTAAATTCTACG
>URGW01000032.1 GCA_900547475.1 uncultured Clostridium sp.
GGAATAAAAACTGCGTTAAGAAGCTGAGGGAGCGAAGCGACTTTCGAAGCTTTAGCAGTTTTTATGGAAAGAAAGATTTAAATTCTTAACGCAAATTACACAATTACTGGAGATAATATCATTAATTTTTGTCATCACGGCATTCAAGCTTTAACGAACAATTTAGTTATAATATGTCGGAGAATAGTCGAGATAGTGATTCTTTGATCTTTACTATCCTACTTCTATTTTGATATTTTTCTAGTGTTAATTCTTCACATTTTGATATATCTTTTTCGAATTCATTCTTTTGCTGTTTTGATATAGCTTCTGAATAAATAAAAGCATTAACTTCAAAGTTTAATTCAAAACTTCTCGTATCCATATTAGCTGTTCCTATTGAACAAATTTCATCATCAATAACTATGGTCTTAGCATGAAGAAAAGCGTTTTTATCATAATGATATATTTTAATTCCATACTCTAACAGTTCTCCAGCATAAACTAGATTTGCCCAATATACAAAAGGATGATCTCCCTTCCCTGGTATCATTATTCTTACATCAACTCCTGATGTTGAAGCTAGTTTTAAAGCATCTGCTATACTTTTATCAATAATTAAATAAGGTGATTGAATATATAAATATTCTTTAGCTCTTTGAATCATTTTTAGATATGCTAACTTAATTTCATATCTATCACTTAAATTTGGTCCACTTGATACTATTTGCATTCCTATATTAGGTTCTCCAATATTTTCATCACTAACTTCTAATACTTGACTTAAATCTACTTCTTCCTTAGTTGCATATCTCCAATCTGCTAAAAATCTTAAGTTTAAATCTTTTACTGCACTTCCCTTAAACTTAATATGGGTATCTCTCCAATATCCAAACTTTTTGTTCTTTCCTAAATACTCATCTCCAACATTGAATCCACCAATAAATCCAACTTTATTATCTATAACAACTATTTTTCTATGATTTCTAAAGTTCATGTTAAGATTAATAAACTTTAACCAAGACGGAAAGAACTCCCCAGTTTTTCCACCAACCGCTTTTAATTTCTTTAATACATCTCTGTTCAACAATCTACTTCCAACAGAATCATATAATAATCTGACTTCAACTCCATTTTTAGCTTTTTCTTCTAATATATCTAATATCTTTGTTCCTATTTCATCATTTTTAAATATATAAAACTCTATATTTATGCTTTTTTTAGCTTTATTAAGACTTTTAAGTAATTCATCAAAAAATTCTTTTCCATCTGAATACATGCAAACTTCATTATCATTTCTATATGGTGAATAATCTATAGTTTCTAAAGCCATTATCATATCAATATTTTTTACTGGTATTTGGCTTCTCTCTTTTATTTGTCTATTATATTTCTCTAGAACTTTTGCTTCTGCATTTTTAATTCCAAACATATTTGATTTATTCATTTTTCTTCCAACAAGTAAAAATACTATAAATCCTATAAAAGGTGCTATGTATAAAATTAATGTCCAAGCTATAATATTATTAGGAGAACGTCTTTCCTTAAATATCATATAAACTATGGTTAATAAGTTTATAATATGTATTAACACAGTTAAAAATTTAAACACTTTATTCATCTCCTTTATAAATTATTTTTAACTAAATATTATGTATTTATAATTTTATTACAGTATATATTAATTCATAGACTTTTATCAAATTTATAATAAAATAAACCTTTATTATCCAATATACTTAAATTCAATAAATATATTTTCTAACAAAGGTTTCATTTTAAAATTTACTTTATTGCACCCTTAGTTACCCCATTTATAATCCACTTTTGAGCGAATAAATAGAATACTAATAGTGGTAATAATGCTAAAAGATATGATGCAAATGCTACATTATAATTTGTCCCAAACTTAGATTGGAATATATATTGAGCTAATGGTAAGGTTGCTGCACTTTGATCACTTAATATTACAAGTGGCATCATTACATCATTCCAAGCCCAAAGAGCTGTCATAATCCCAACAGTTGCATGCATTGGTTTTAATAATGGGAATATGATTTTCCAGAATACAGTCCATTGCTTTGCTCCATCAACATATGCTGCTTCTTCTAACTCAAGTGGAATATTTTTTAAATAACCAACATAAAGCAAGGTATTCATAGATATACCAAATACCATATAAAGAATTATCATACCAATCTTATTATCTAAATTGAAGAAACTTACTTGTTTAACTAAAGGTAACATTAACATTGAAAAAGGTACAAACATTGCACTTACAAAGTAGAAGTATACAAATTTATAAAACTTCTTATGCATGTTTCTTGCAATAGCATATGCAACTAATGAATTAGTAACTATAGTTACTATTACAGCACCTGCTGTTATAATTAAACTATTCATTATTGTATGAAAGAAATTAGTCATCTCAATTGCTTGTCCAAAATTACTAAAGCTCCATGTCTTAGGTAATGACAAAACATTACCCATCATTTCTGATGGTTGTTTAAATGCAATAATAATAGTTATATAAAGTGGAAATAATATTGTTAATGAACAAACAATAAGTAATATTGTAATTGGCCAATTAATTTTTCCATCCTCCTTTTTTATAAAAGATTTTTTCTTTATTTTTGTTGCATTACCAAATTTTAAACTTAATTCTGCCATTATAGTTGAACCTCCCTTTTTTCTAATATCTTAATTTGGAATAATGATATAGCTACAATAACTATAAAATATACTACTGAATTTGCTGATTGATATCCAAATTGACTTCCACCAAATCCAGCCTTATATATAAGCATAGAAATTGATTCTGTTGACTGTGCAGGTCCACCACCTGTTAATGACATAATTTGATCAAATACCATTAAGAAGTTTTTCATACATAAAACCATATTTATTGTAAAGAATGGTGCAATTAACGGGAATGTAATCTTTCTAAATTGAAGCCATTTACCAGCTCCATCAATTCCACTTGCTTCATAAACATCATCCGGAATAGTTTGAAGTCCTGAAATATAAATTATAGTATTAAAAGCTATTGATTGCCATGCAACTACAATTACTACACCTATCCATGCTAAACTTGTACTTCCAAGTATACTCTTACTAAGAACTTCACTTCCCATAACCTCTCCTAGTTTAGGAATTATAAATGTAAAAATATAATTAAATATATATCCTACAATTAGTCCACCTAAAATATTCGGTAAGAAATATAATCCCCTTAAAGTAGTTTTGAACTTTATCTTTGAATTTAATGCTAATGCTAATGCTAAACTTATTATATTTACTATTATTGTTGTAACTATAGAAAATTTAAAAGTAAACATATATGAATTTAATACTCTTGAATCAGTAAATAAATCCTTAAAGTTCATTAATCCAACAAAATCAAAATCTCCAAATCCTCTAAAATTTGTGAAACTATACATTACCCCTTTTAATAATGGGAATGTGTGGAACAAGAAAAATACAACTATCATTGGTATTACTGTTCCTAAGAAAAACATATCTCTTTTCTTCATTTCTAATCACCCTTCCATACTATTCTTTAATATACTGTCTATTAGCCTTTAACCATTCCTTTTGGAAGTTATTTAAAAACTTTTCTTTATCTCCATCTAAAAGATATGTTTGTATCATATCAGATGCTGGTAATTCTGCTGGATAAAAATGATCTTGGAAATCTACAACTCTTGAATTTTCAAAGAACTCATCAAAAGCTTCAAATTTTGAATCTTCTTGTTTTACACCTTTAACAGCTGAAAATGCACTTTGTTCATCTATATAAGTTTTAGCATTTTCTTCTTCTAATAAGAAGTTTATAAATCTTATACTTTCTTCTTTATTCTTAGAGTCTTTTGGAATAGCAAAATATACATCTACTCCAGAAACTAATTTATTTTCATCTTCATTATTAGATGCAGGCATAGTAAACATTCCCAAGTTTAAATCTGGATTTACAGTTAAAATTGATGGTATTGCATAATTTCCTATAATATACATTGCAGCTTTACCTTGAGCAAATGCTGTATTACCATCATTATACCCAACACCAAAGTTATCTGAATGACCATAATCCATTAATTGAAGTATTTTATCTGCTGTTTCCGAATAAACCTCATTAAATGTTGTTTCATTATTGTTAACTCTTTTAAAACAATCAGTATCAGCCAATGTTCCTGCTATATTATTCCATGCTGGAAGTGAAGTCCAACTATCTTTTAAAGTAAAATAAAAAGGTGTTATGCCATTATCTTGAACAGTTTGTGCTAATTCTAAAAATTCATCCCATGTTTTAGGAATTGATAATCCTAAGTCTTCAAAAATATCCTTGTTATATATAACTCCACTTGCATTTAATGCATAAGGTACTCCATAAACACCATCTATACTTTCAATCTCTAAATCCTTTAACATCTGATTATAAACTGGATCAATAACACTAAAATCTATTTTATCACTTAAATCCTCCAATATATTTGCATCTACAAAGTCTGCAAAACTTCTATCTGCAGATAATGATATAATGTCTGGGACATCCCCTTTTACTAATCTAGTTTTTAATACTGTTGTTGCATCCGGAGGTGCAGTAACAACAACATCTATATCTGGATTTTCATCTTCAAATTTCTCTACAAGTTTATTATAAGTGTCCACAGCTTCTATTTTATTACTAAAAAATACTATTTGTTTTTTAGATTTATTAGTTGCAGTATTGCTTGAGCATCCTGTAAATACTGTTGTGAATATTGAAGTTACAACTAAAATTGTTGCTATCAATTTTTTCTTTCTCATTATTCCATCTCCTCACACTTTGTATCGTTTACATATTTATATTTTAAAACTTTTTCTATCACTTCAAAATAGATTAATGTAACAAAAACATGTCTAAATGTTAGATTTGATATTATAATCAACTCTTTAACTCATTGCTCCCTATCTATTTATTTCTCATATTTATTATTTTCTAGCTATATTAATATAAAAGTTATTTAATAAATTATTAATCCTCTACAAACATTAAAACATTTTCATTAAAAGTTTTATTTAAAATATTAAGCTTTTTTAATAGCTATGCTGTAATTAACTTATTTTAAATACAATATATTACTTTTATTTAATATATTGCATTATACATTTTTTTAATTTAAAATTTATATAATATTATAGTTAAAATATGTCTAAACGTTATATTTAGGAGGTTTTATGTTAGATGTATATTTTTTAGAAAATACAAATAGAAATTTTAATGACTTATATCTTTGTTATTGTGGCTTAGAAAAATGTGCTCCCTTATATTCATTTGGTCCAGCAGTCAGACCAACCTATCTACTTCATTATGTTTTAGATGGACAAGGGTATTATTATGTAAATGATACAAAATATACAGTAAGTAAAAATCAAGGATTTTTAATTGAACCAAATGTTGTTACATTTTATCAAGCTGATAAGGATAATCCTTGGACATATCTTTGGATTGGAATTGATGGGGATAAAGCAAAACTTTATTTAAACTCTGCTGGATTAAATGAAAATCACTTAATTTTTACTTATGAAAAAGATGATTCATTAAAAGAATATGTATTAGAGATGCTAAAACATCATACAATGTCTGATTCTGATGCTTTTAAAATAGAAGGATTATTATATTTATTTTTTTCTAAACTATGTGAAGATCGCAAAGAAATTTCTTCTATGAATAAAGAAGAAAATACTAACAATTACATAAACAAAGCTATTGAATTTATTCAAAATAATTATCATAACTCTATTAAGGTAACCGATATTGCTAATTATATTTGTTTAAATAGAAGTTACTTAACATCTATTTTTCAAAATAACTTAAATATGTCTCCTCAAAAATTTCTAATGAAATTTAGAATAACTAAAGCTGCTGAGCTATTATATAACACCAATTTACCAATAACTAATATAGCTTATTCTTGTGGATATAGTGACCCTTTAGCATTTTCTAAAGCCTTTAAAAAACTAAAGGGAGTTAGCCCTAAGGAATACAGAAATACAAAGAGAGAAAACACACAAAAATTTCTATTATTTGAATAAAATCAAAATGGTTTGTACTGCTAAACTTTACAAACCATTTTACTCTTATATTTTAATTACTATTAACTTTTTCTAAATACTCTCCATTATTTAAATCTTCAAGTATTGCTTCATATTCCTTTTCAGTTAAATTATATCTTCTTAATGAAATAATACTAAATATTGCAATTATGCCTGGTATTAATGAATACATTACATGCATTCCATTTAATGTGCTTATCGTTTGTACTGAATTAGCTTTATATCCAACAAATGCTAATACATATCCACATAATGCTCCACCTATTGCACTTGCAAGTTTAGTTTTAAAGATATTTGATGAAAATATCATTCCTTCTGATCTTTTACCTGTTTTCCATTCGCCATACTCAACACAATCTGCTACCATTGATGCTAAAGATATATTTGCAGCACCTTCAGCAATTCCCATAATAGTATTTATCGCTAACATTAATGTTAAATTTGAATATTTTAACAAAAATATTGATAAAAATCCTAGTCCATTAATTCCTATTCCAATTAATGCTGTTTTTCTTTTTCCTAACTTTTTAGTTATATTAGGAGTGCAAATACCACCAATCATTCCTGATACTATACTAATTCCAGTAACTACTGGTATATATGATTCTGCATTAAAATTATACTTTATATAATATATAGAAAATCCATTTCTTAATGCATAAGTTATTTCTAACATTAACATAGATATTAACAATATTCTTAGTGGCTTATTAGTTTTAAATAGCTCCTTTAATTGTTTTAAGCCTTGTTTTTGAGGTTTCCTATCTACATTTATTTCTCTAACTCCCCATACTGTTATCCAAGTACAAATTGCTGCTGTTATAGAGTATAATACTGCTACTGTTGTCCAATTTCCAAACTTGGCTACTAAAGGAAGTGTAAATACTGAAACAACTAAGCTTCCACCAAATGCAATTGTTCTTGCTGAAGTTATTATCTTTGTTCTTCCTTGAGCTGATTGAGTTATATTTGCAGATAATGACCAATAAGGTGTATCCATTGCTGTAAAACATATTCCCCATAATATATAAGATATATATATCCATATAATCTTTCCACTCTCACTTAGATTAGGAGATGAAAAACACATTATTGTAGATATTCCCATAAATATTGGAACAACTAAAAGATAAGGTCTACTTTTTCCCATTTTAGATTTTGTATTATCTACTATTACTCCCATAATAGGATCTGTAATTGCATCTATTATTCTGGCTATTAAAAACAACGTTCCAACTGCTGCAGCCCCTATCCCAAAGCTATCTGTTAAATAAATTGTTAAATATGTACCTATCATAGCACATATTATATTATTTCCTAAACTCCCCATTCCAAATGAGATTAACGTTTTCATAGAGATATCATTTTTACTACTTTTTACCGTATTTTCTACTTCCATTTTCTTTTCCCCTTTTGCTACATTTTTTATTAATATTAATATTTTTACTAGTGCTTTATTACATAATTAATTATATAGTTAATATTACAATCTGAAAACGTATCAATGTCTTTAAAACATGTCTAAATGTTATTTCTTTAACACAGAAAGTTTATATATAAAAATGCTAATATAGCAATTAATATAATTTTTTATTACTATATTAGCATTTATATTACTTATTTATATTTTCTACCTTAGTTACTATTTTTCTTAAAGCCCAGCTTTTTGCTTGATAATCACCATTAAGTTCTCCAATATCAAGTCCTATATACATAAGCTCATCTCCACCGAAAACTTCTCCAGTTTCACTAACTTCATATAATGAATTTTCATCTAAAGCCTTTAACTTTAGTCTCTTTGGTAATACATTAGCTTCTGCATATTTCTTAACATAACTTACTACAAGATTATTTCCATCCTTAGATATATTCATCCAAGCAGTTTCATTACTATCAAAAGCACTCTTTAATCTATATAAATCTCCAAATTGAATAGTTTTTCTAATATTCTTATAGAATTCAACTTGTGATTTTACTTCTTGCTTTTCTTCATCTGTCATTTTTGTTACATCCAGTTCGTATCCAAAACTTCCTTCCATAGCCACTACTCCTCTAGTATGAAGAGGTGTTATTCTATGAACTTGATGATTAGGAACTGCTGAAACATGGCTTCCCATTGTACTAGTTGGGTATACTAATGAAGTTCCTTCTTGAATTTTTAATCTCTCTATAGCATCCGTATCATCACTTGTCCAAGTTTGAGGCATATAATATAACATTCCAGCATCAAATCTTCCACCTCCACCTGAGCAGCTTTCAAATAAAATATTTGGAAAATTAGTAGTTATATTTTCTAATATTTTATATAAACCTAACATATATCTATGAGCAATTTCTTTTTGTTTTTTAGCTGGCCATGCTGCTGATCCTATCTCTGTCATATTTCTATTCATATCCCATTTAACATATGATATAGGTGCTGATTTTAATACATTGGTAAGCATTTCAATTATAGCATCACAAACTTCATCTCTAGATAAATCTAATATAAGTTGCTTTCTTGCTTCTGATCTTAATCTTCCATCAATATGAATACACCAATCTGGATGTTCTTCATATAACTTGCTCTTTGGAGAAATCATTTCTGGTTCAAACCATAGCCCAAATTGCATTCCCATTTCATTTATATCTTTAACTAATGAATTTAATCCACCTTTAAGCTTTTCTTCGTTTACAAACCAATCTCCAAGTGAGCAATCATCATTATTTCTTTCACCAAACCAGCCATCATCTAAAACAAACAATTCTATTCCAAGCTTACTAGACTCTTTAGCTATATTCTTGATTTTTTCATCATTGAAATCAAAATATGTTGCTTCCCAGTTATTTATAAGTATTGGCCTTTCCTTATCTCTATGAGTTCCCCTACACAGTCTTTCTCTATATAAATCATGATAAATGTGAGACATACCAGTTAATCCATTAGGTGAATATACCATAACAACTTCTGGCGTTTGGAACTCTTCTCCTGATTCTAAGTTCCAAGTAAAATCAAATGGATTTATACCAATTTGAGTTCTTGCATTACTATGCATATCAACTTCAACATTAGCTAAGAAATTTCCACTATAAACTAAATTAAATCCATAAACCTCCCCTTTATCCTCCGTTGTATCTTTACTTACTAACGCTATAAATGGATTCTGAGCATGGCTACTTGCTCCTCTTCTACTTTCTACACATTGTCCACCATTTCTTAATGGAGTTCTAATTATATGTCTTTCTCTAGCCCAAGATCCTGATAATTGAA
This sequence comes from uncultured Clostridium sp., assembly GCA_900547475.1. Lineage (GTDB taxonomy): Bacteria > Bacillota > Clostridia > Clostridiales > Clostridiaceae > Clostridium. The sequence goes on from URGW01000032.1 coordinate 9,326, forward strand.
TTAAATCAAAATCACTATGTCTAAAGTCAACATTTGCACTTAAAGCTCTTAATATATCTACTTCTTTCTCACTATCATTTATAATTCTACAACTTCTTGTTATAGCATCATAATTTTCGAATACGGTATATGATAATACTACCTTTAACCCTACTAATTCATCCTTTAAAGTTATTTCTAAAGTTTCTGCTTCATCTTCATTTTCAACATAAGTTGCTGGTAACCCTTGAAGTTCTTTCTTTCCTTTATATATTTCATGACTATAATATCTAAAATCTGTTACAGTTGTTCCATTTGCCAATTTTATTTGAACTGCTGGTGAACGTAAATCTGGATTTCCATAGCTTGGATACTCTTGCGGTATTACCTCTAGATGAAGTTCATCTCTATTGTCTAAATCAGCTAAAAAACTTCCACAAGGTCTTTTCTTCACTACATAATCTATTTTATTAGAATTAATCTTCCTTCCCCAATACAAATTAATTAAATGACCAGTTTCTAAAACTCTCATTACATAACTTGTTTTCTTTGACTTAATATGAAATAGTCTATTTTCTTTATTAAATATAATTCCCATATTATCCTCCTAATATATCCTTTTCTGCTTGACACAACGTTTTCACAATGTACTATTATTATACTTATATACTGATATAAAAACTATGATTATTTGTTACTAATACATGTCTAAATGTTGTATAATGCAAATAAGATAACACATAAATTATATTACACTCCAATTTATGTATTATCTTATTTAAATCTAAATCATTATATATTTTTTAATTATTAGAGGCTAACTTCTATCTAACAATTAAGCTTCTTCCCGAAACTCTTTTTGGCTCAACACTTTGATTTGCTGAATATCCTATAGCTGCACAACCAATTATATCAAAATCTGATGGTATATGACATCTATCAAGTACACTTCTTACTAAAGGCGAATTACAAGTATCACCTAATTGATTTATCCAGCAAGATCCTAATCCTAAAGAAGTTGCTGCTAAAAATATATTTTCTAATCCTGCTGAACCATCTGTATAAAAATATTTATAATCTTTTTTTGCAGAAACTATTATAAGAGTAGGTGCATTATAATAGAAATTATAGTTTTCATTAGAACCTCTTTCATCTCCTCTTTGCTTAAATACTTCTTTTACTGCATCATTTAACTCTTTTAAAATCTCCTTATTTTGAATAGCTGTATAATAACACCCTTGTTTATTCATACCACTTGGTCCACATAAAGCACATTCTAATATTTCATTTAAAATTTCAGTTTCTACTTGTACATCTGTATAAGCTCTACAACTTCTTCTTGATTTAATATTTTTTATAACCTCATTCACCTAAATTCCCTCCAATTTTTACTTTCTATTTTTATATAAATAATTTAATTATTTTACTTTCATTCTCACTTACCCACTTGCATAAGGTAACTGCTTTTATAATTTGTTCCCTAAGTATTTCTGTTGCAGACATAAAACTATTACTAATTCCATCATTATATCTAACAAGAAAATGTACAATTACATCTAATCTTCTAAGCATAATAAGCTTTGGCACTACTTTTATTTCATCTATTGTTAAATTAATACTTTCCTTATATCCATCAATAAATCTTTTCATACACTTAAATTTAAACTCGTCACTATTTTTATTTGAAATAGCTTCTGATAAGCATATAGCTAAATCCATAGCTCTTAAATCTCTAGCAACAAATTCAAAATCTAATACTGCCGAAATATTATTATTCTCATCTTCTAAAACATTAGATGCATTAATATCACCATGAATTAATTGGTGTGGCAAGTTTCTCAACCCTGGAATACTATCCTTAAACTTTATAAAATAGCTACTTAAATCAACTAACTCATTCTTTTCTTCATTAAATTCCTCAGGAGGATTAAGACAAAACTCTATAACTTTATTTAATGGGCATTTAGGATAAGATTTTTCTAATTCATAACATGGAGAATATATTGCATTTTTTTCAATATTAATCTCTCCTAGTTCTCTTGTTATTTCGCCAACAACCATTCCTAAACTATAAAATTGCTCAACAGTTTCTAAGTTAGGATTCCTTCCCTTAATCATCTTTGCCATTGATACTAATTTTCCATCAGAGCTTATTCCTATTGTACTTCCATTTAAATTTTCCTTAGGTTTAGGTATATTGAAACTTAAGCTTCTCTCCCCTAAAGCTTTTAAAACTGCATGTTCATAATTAACTTTTTCATTATCATTATGACTTTCATATATTCTTAAAATAAACTCTTCATTATCTATAACTATGAATTTAGTTGTATTATTCATACCACTAGATCCTTTTTTCACATAATAATTTTCACTTTCAAAGTATTGCTTAACTATTTTATTAATATATAGTTTATCCATTTAATTCTCCCTTGTATGTCTTATTTTATACCTCATAATCCATACACATTCTATTACATGTAACACTTCTAACAAAACTTGCAACCTTAACATGTTCCTCATGAACTTGGTAATTATTTAATGCATCTACATTTTCAAAGATACTATTTAACATTATATCAGCATTACTTCCTGCTATTGGGTTAGTGATAACCTCAATTTCAACAATCCCTGGTATTTTATTTTTTAATTCTTCAAGTCCATTTTTTATTTTTAGTTTATCCTCTTCACTACCCTTCCCCTCTTGAAAATTCCACAAAATAATATGTTTAATCATATAGACCCTCTCCTCTTACAATAATTTATATATTAATTATACCAAATATGGTGTAACTTTTAAATTTAGCTTCAAAGAGATATATTAAGATAATAGAACATTTTCTTATAACATCTAAAAATCACACCAACTAATAGATAATATAATCTGTTAATTGATGTGACTTTTATCTTATACCAATCCTAATAATCGTACAACGCTTGTAAACACAAAACAAATAATAACTCCCATTACCGTTGGAACTAGAAATGATACTGCTGTCCACTTCCAACTTTGAGTTTCTTTCCTTATAGTTAAACAAGTGGTACTACAAGGCCAATGCATAAGCGAAAATAACATTACACATACAGCAGTAAGCCATGTCCATCCATTAGAAATAAGTAAAGCTCTTAATTCAGTAAAACTTTCTAACTCTAACATACTTCCTGTAGCCATATAACTCATAATTATTATTGGTACTACTATTTCATTGGCTGGAAATCCTAAAATAAATGCCATTAATATATATCCATCTAATCCTATTGCTTGTGCAAAAGGATTTAAGAAATTAGCACAATGTGTTAACAAGCTCATATCTCCAACTGTTACATTAGCCATAAGCCAAATAACTATTCCAGCAGGTGCTGCAACGCTTATAGCCCTACCGAGAACAAATAACGTTCTATCAAATATAGACCTAACTATAACCTTTCCTATTTGTGGCTTACGATAAGGTGGTAACTCTAGTGTGAAAGAAGATGGAACTCCTTTAAGAATAGTTTTAGAAAGAACCTTTGACATCATTAAAGTCATGAAAACTCCTAAAAGAATTACCCCTACTAATAAAACAGTTGATATTACTGACTTAAAAGGTCCTATAAACATTCCAGCAAAAAACATTGTTATTATAGCTATAAGAGTAGGAAATCTACCATTACAAGGCACAAAATTATTTGTAATAATTGCAATTAGTCTTTCTCTTGGAGAATCTATTATTCTACATCCAATTATACCTGCTGCATTACATCCAAACCCCATACACATAGTAAGTGCTTGTTTTCCGCAAGCGCATGATTTTTTAAAGAAATTATCTAAATTAAAAGCTATTCTAGGAAGATAACCTAAATCCTCAAGTAATGTGAATAAAGGAAAAAATATCGCCATTGGTGGCAACATAACCGCAACTACCCAAGCTAAGGTTTTATACATACCTTGAACTAAAATTCCTTCAACCCAGGCTGGTGCTCCAATCCAGACAAAAAATTCACTTAACCTATCCTGTATCCAAAATAACCCATCAGATAAAAGTTGGGAAGGATAATTTGCACCAGTTATTGTTAACCAAAAAATAACACCTAAAAGTAATATCATTATTGGTATACCAAACTTCTTTGAAGTCAAAATCTTATCTACTTTTCTATCTGTAGCATTATACTCTTCCTTTCTAAAAGAAACTACGCTCTTACTAATCTTTTCTGATTTCTTAACTATAACTGAAACTATCTCATCTCTAAGTACTTCACAATTTATTCCATTAGTGTTTAAGTATTCTCTTCCGTTTCTAATCCCTTCAATAACTTCTTTATCTTTAGTTATATCAAAGCCCAAATATTTACTTATATAATCTAATAACGAGATATCATTTTCTAGTAATTTTAATGCAAGCCATCGTGAGTTAAGTTTACTTTTAATCATTTCATTTAGTTTTTCTTCTATTATCGAGATAGCAATTTCTATTCTTTCATCATAATTAATTTTAACTGGATTTGAAATAATTTTATTAAATGTAACATTATATATAGAATCCATCAATTCATTTAAACCTTGTCCTAAATTAGCACTAGTACCTATAGTCGGTATCCCTAGTAGCAATGATAACTTAACTAAGTCTACTGTTATACCTTTTCTTTTAGCCTCATCCATAAGATTAACACAAACTATAACTTTATCAGTTATTTCTATTGTTTGAAGAACTAAATTTAAATTTCTCTCAAGGCATGTTGCATCTACAACAATTACAGTAACATCTGGATTCCCAAAACATATAAAATCTCTTGCAACTTCTTCCTCTTCTGAATTTGCCATTAATGAGTAGGTACCTGGAATATCAACTAATATAAATTCCTTATTCCTATGATTATATTTGCCTGTAGCATTTGTTACCGTCTTTCCTGGCCAATTTCCAGTGTGTTGCTTTAAACCTGTTAAATTATTAAACACAGTACTTTTTCCAACATTAGGATTACCAGCAAGTGCAACTATTTTTTCATCTTCAGATTCTTTAGTTATCTTTAACTTTTCATCTATGACATGAACTCCTGTTGACTGTTTTGTTAGTCCCATACTTATTCCTCCAAATAAAAAATTTTATTTAATTTATTAAAATAGTAATTTAATTTATTTTTTATAAATACTCTTAAAATAAGGTTATATTTTTTCAACTAAAATTTGAGAAGCATCTTCTGATCTCAATGCTATTACAGCACCACGTATGAAATAAGCTATTGGATCACCTGATGGACTTTGCTCAAGTGCCATTACCTCAGTACCATTTATCAATCCAAGATCCAACAACCTTCTTCTTATTGCTCCATATGCAATAAGAGAATTCACTTTGCACTTATATCCTAGGGGTAACTCACTTAATGGTATAACATTATTTAATTGTTTTTCCATTTTAATAATCTCCTTTTTGGTTTTCTATTTTTTATTTAAGTTTAATGAAAAAATCTTTCCCTAGTCTAACATATGCACATAAATATCACTGTGCCACGTTACATGTAAAAATTTGTATTAATTTTAAAGAGGTGATACTAATAAGTAAAGATTTTCATACAGTAAAAGGATATGAAATGATAAATGCAGCCAATAAGTTACTAACGCCTTCTATGGAAGACTATTTAGAGATGATTTATAGATGTAGTTTAAAAAATACATATATAAGATTAAATCAAGTTGCACAGATGTTAAATGTTAAAGATTCATCAGCATCTAAGATGATGCAAAAACTTGGAAGCTTATCTCTGATAAAATATCAAAGATACGGATTAATAGTATTAACAGATAAAGGCACAGAAATTGGAGCTTTTCTTTATGAAAGGCATAATATAATAGAAACTTTTTTAAAGAACCTTAGTCAAAGAAATGATGTACTTACAGAAACTGAATTAATGGAACATGTAATAAAATCAGAGACAGTTGAAGATTTAAAAATTTTTAATAATTTTTTAAAACAAAATCCAGCTATACACCAAAAATATTTAACTTTTAGAAATAATATTAAGAATACCTAAAATATTTATATAACTATAATCTTAAAACTTTATTAACCGCAAGTACATTAATACCTAAAATCACTTTAGCTATATTGATAAAATAAAAAATCTGCTTCATAGACTGTGTATTTCTAGTAATTTTTAAAGTTATCTACAATTCTTTAGCAAATATAATTTCATAAAAAAAGACGAATGTTAAACATTCGTCTTTTGGTGGAAACAACAGGGATCGAACCTGTGACCCTCTGCTTGTAAGGCAGATGCTCTCCCAGCTGAGCTATGCTTCCAAATTTAATTTTATGGTGACCCCTAGGGGAATCGAACCCCTGTTACCACCGTGAAAGGGTGGTGTCTTGACCGCTTGACCAAGGGGCCATAATATATTTTTATTTAAATAATCTTTTCGTAACTCGCTTATTAAATATAATATATATTTAATATTATGTCAACACTTTTTAAACATAATATTTTATATAAAAATAAAAGCTGATAATTTACTTTAATTTATTATCAACCTTCATTAATATATTAAACTATTTTTGAATAAAATATATATTTTCTCCATCACTTTTAATACTTATATCTCCACTACTTGTATAAAATGTTTTTATTTTATATTTATCTAATAAAGAAATAAGTTTTCTATTTGGATACATAAGATAAGAGCAAGTTATAGCTGCATAGCTTGGTGAAACTGACTCTAAAAAATTCCCTACTTCATCATTATATATTCCATGATGAGCCATTTTTAAAAAAGTGTAAGTACCAGTATCCTCTTTTATAAATTCTTTCATTCGTTCATCTTCCGCATCTGCTGCAAATAAAAATCTATATTTTCCATAATCAATTCCAACTATAATACAATAATCATTAGATTTCTCATAACTATCTTTAAGTGCTGGATATATTGTTATTTGAGCTCCATTTATATTAGTCACAATATTATTATGAAGCAATATAGGTTGTAGATTATTTTTCTCAACAGCTTCAATATAATTTTTGTATTGAACTGTACTTTTTTCATAATCAGCCTGAACTAAATTATTTATCTTAAAATTATCTAAAACAACAGGAGCTCCCCCAATATGATCTTTATCATTATGACTTAAAATTAAATATTCTATCTCTTCAACACCTTTAAAATGTAGGAATTCTTCTATCTTTGTGCTATTTTCATAAAATCCACAATCTATAACAATAAACTTTCCTTCAATCTCTATTAAAATAAAATCTGATTTTCCTGTACTTAATATGTCTATTTCAAAAGGGAGTTTAATTGTAACATCTGCATCTACCCACCTTTTACTATCATTTTTAATTTTTAAAAAACTTATAATGCTACAAATCATTACTAAAATAACTATAGCCACTCTGATTTTAGCCTTTTTTATTAGAGTAGTTCCCATATATATCACTTCTTAATTACAATTTTTTATTTATATTATTATACTCATTAATGTATATAAGTTATACATTTAAAGAAAAATAACACTTTTAAAATTATGTTATTTATATAATCACTTTATTTTCATATAACTGCCATAAAGTTGACATATTCATATAATATAATCATATTCATAAAGAACAACATAAACCAATATAATTGTGTTGTAATTAGTTAATATCATTCCCTTCACAAAAGGTATAGATTAGTTCCCCCCTATTTCTAATCTATACCTTTTTTATTAATCCTTTTATACTATTATTAAAATCATCATATAATTCACTTAAATATTTAAATATATTTTCATTATATTTTTTCTTATAAACCATTAAAACTCTATATCCAATCTTAACTACAAACTCATTATTTTTACCAATAAATTCAGAAATACTTTCATCACTATACTGTAAATTTCTAAAATATAGTTTTTGAGTTAAAAGAGTAATATGTATTATTAAGTCTCTTATGTAATTATCACCTTCACCCTTGCTTAAATACTCTCTACTATTATCAATCAAATATTGATCATACCTTAATATTTTTTTTACTAATTGTATTATTCCATCTTTTAATCTATAAGGAAAAATAAATTTATTAGCTAATAAAACTACTATTACTCCTATTATTACGTAAAAAATTCTATATATTAATAACTTATTTAAACTTACTGATAATGAAGATATACAAATAGATGCAATAGCTGCAAATAATGAAATTTTATAATATTCTTTAAATCCATATAATAAATATAATGATATAACTAGAATTAAAACAGTTATCCATTGTGTATTAAATAAATGTATTACTATACCAGTAAATAAAATTGCTATAATATTTCCTTTTATTCTTTCCCTAGTTTTTGAAATTGTATCCTCATAATAAGGTTGCATAATTGACATTATAGTTATAATAGCCCATATAATCTTATAATACCCTAGTAATTCAGCTATAAATATAGAAAAAGTTAATGTTATTGACATTCTCATTGCAAACTTAAATCTTATTGAATATGGCACAAAATACTCTTTAAATACTACCTTTGGTTTATCTAAGTAGGTTCTTTCCCATTCTTTATAAATTCTATTTGCTTTCCTATTGTCTAGCTCCTCAGCTTCTTTAAGCTGTTCTACTATAGAAATTACTATAAGTAATATTTCATTAACTAAATATGAGCCTTTTTTATATTTTTCACTTATAAATTTACTTTTATACGTTACATCTTCCAGTTTGCACTTTTTCTTAGAATATTTTATTATTAATTCAACTAATGATAAAAAATCTAACATTTGCTCCTTAGATATTTTCTCTTCTTCATACTGTTCATATATATTTTTTAAATATATATTTAAATATTCTATGTTTAAATACAATTTAAATTGTATAGTTCCTAAATTAGTAGTAAGATATTTTTTATATCGTGTTATATACACCTTATATACTAAATCCATCATTATTTTAGAGCAATTTTCTGTTAATTCTTCCTCATATTTGTGATTTATAATATTTTCAATTTGTTTTTGTATATTAAAAAAAGCGGAATTAACACTATTCCCCATTATTTCTTTGCCACTACTTCTTTTTATATGTGTTCCTAACATAATAACTAATGCTCCAAAAACTACAGCCAATAATCTATTAGGTAATTCATAAATTGAAACATTGGCATACTGGGTAAAAACATAAAGCATTATAAATGGTTTATAAAAAGTTGAATCATATGGCGATGATACAATATAAACCAGCAAAAATATTGCAACAAAATCAATTACAATTCCTGTCCATATATTTAATGCTGATATAAAAGCTATTAATACTATAATCAAATCTAATACTAATATTTTAACTATTCTATTAAGAGGCTTTACATAAAAGTTTTGTCTTCCTATAACAGTAGAAGTTAATGCTATGGGAAATGCTAACATTACATTTTTACTTCCAAATAGTATCCCAACTCCTAGCATAGTTATTACTGCAACAGTTCCATTTCTAATCATTGATGTAACATTTAAATTATATTTTCCAACAAGATAATTAAGCATTTTTTCTCACCTCTAATAAAACAATAAAATATTCTTTATTAACTTATCCTTATAAATACTTAACTATTCCTTAATATATATTATTTAAAGAAAAAATAAAATGTAAAGGATACATACTGGCTATTTCCCTTACATTTTTATATTTTTCTCAAATCATCAATTTGCTTTTGTAATTCTTTAATTTGTTTATTTAATAATTCTATAGATTGCTTTAATTGATATATATCATTATTGGATTGTGTTTCATTTGACGAACTTTTACTGCTAGATTTTTTATTTTTATTTGAAGCTACATTCGTTTGGCTCTCATCACTTGAACTTGAGCAAAAGGGATTGGCCGCATTTCTATAAATAGGCTTATACATTCTCCCTGGTCCACCTTGATAATATTGTTGTTGAGCATTAAAAACTTCAATTGCTTGTCCTACTAGCTGCAACCAGTTACCAACTACATTTTGAATATTAAATGGTAAATTACCTGCCATAACATTTCCTAACAACTCTCCAATTACTAATAAAAGCTGTGGTGGAATATCTTGAAATCCACCAGGAATATCGCTACATGATTCTCTTTGACTTTTAGTCGCATTTGCATTGGAATTTCCAAATCTACAATTATTACATTCCTCATCACTTTCTTGAGAATTACTATCATCACTTTTATTACTTGTTTCCGAATTAAATGAACCAATATAATCATTAAAAATTTTTATAAAATCATTAAAGCCATTAAATTCATTTTGAGGCATACTTCTCTCCCAAAAAACTATTCACTATCATAATACACTTAAACTTTTTATTTTGATACAGCATAAAAATATATACTTTAATTAAAATAATATGCTTAATCTTTAATAGTATCTAATTATTAAAATATTCCCTTAATAGCACAGTAACATAACCTTAACTTTTATCATATTATGTAATAAATAAACTTTATGAAAGGATGAAATTACTATGAACAACTGTGAAAAAAATGATTATGCAAAAGTTTTCATTGTTCTACAAGTATATGAAAACCTTCTAAATCCTACAACTTCATTAAAGTTAGGTACTATCTTTAAAGATTTATATAGACCCTATGGTAAACATGAGAAAAAATGCTGAGGAGGGCATTATTATGTGTGAAAATGACTTATTAAATGAAATAAAAAAATATCAATTTTATGCTGTAGAACTAAACCTATATCTTGATAACTTTCCAAATAACAAAAAAGCAAAAAATGATTATAAAGTAATTTCTAAAAGGCTTGATAATTTAATAATGGATTATGAGAAAAACTTCGGTCCATTAAGAAATTTTGGTTCTGCTTACTTTGAAAATCCAGTTGCTTGGGTATCATCACCTTGGCCTTGGGAAAATTATTAAGGAGGTTTATAACTTATGTGGTATTATGTTAAAACTTTAGAATATCCTATTAACTTAAAATGTAATGACTTAAGAATGGCTAAATTCCTTATGTCTCAATATGGTGGACCTGATGGTGAATTAAGTGCAGCTTTAAGATATCTAAATCAAAGATATACTATGCCAACTGGAAAATCAAAGGCTTTATTAACCGACATAGGTACTGAAGAAATGGCCCATGTTGAAATGATAGCTACTATGATTTATCAATTAATGTCTAATGCTTCTTTAGAAGATTTGAAAAAAGCAGATTTAGCAGCTCATTATACAGACCATGGCAGAGCATTATATTATTCTGATGCACAAGGCAATCCATGGACAGCAACTTATATTCAAGCTAAAGATGATGTAATAGCTGATCTTCATGAAGATATGGCTGCTGAACAAAAAGCTAGAGCAACTTATGAATGGCTTATAAATTTAACTGATGATCATGATATTAAAGAAATTCTTAAATTCCTAAGACAAAGAGAAGTTGTTCATTTTCAAAGATTTGGTGAAGCTTTAATGAATATTCAAGATCATATTAAGTGTTAACTTAATTTTAAATTTTACAATATAGAAATTAAGTAGATAAGTTTTAATGCTTATCTACTTCTTTCTTTTTTTACCACTAAATTTAACTTTAATTATTTTAAAAATCTGATCCAGCCAAGTATCCAGTTGAAAATGCCATTTGAAGATTATACCCTCCAGTTTCAGCATCAATATCTATAACTTCTCCTGCAAAATATAAATTTTTAATTATTTTAGATTCCATAGTTGAAGCATTAATTTCTTTTACCTTAACACCACCAGATGTAACTTGTGCAGCTTTTATAGATAAAGTTTCTCTAGCTGTAAGCTTCATCTCTTTCATATATTCTATTATTTTATTTTCATCCTCCTTCTTTAAATCACTGGCCTTAACTTCTGTTAAATCTAACATTTCAAATACTACTTTTAAAAAGTTTTGTGGTAAAATTCCCTTTAAATTATTTAAAACAGTTTTATTTGGATTACTTCTTATTATTTGAGAAATTTCATCCTTAGACTTATCTTTTAAGAAATCTAAAGTCACTTCTACTTCCCCTTCATCTAAAGCTTTGTTAACATATGAGGAAAGTTTTAAAACTGCTGGGCCTGATATTCCAAAATGAGTAAATAACATATCACCAAACTTTTCAATTCTCTTCTTTTTAAGCTTAGCAGAAACTACTACATCCTTCATAGCAACACCCTGTAGTTTTTTCACAAATTCTTCTTTTATAACAAGTGGTATTAAAGCTGCATGTATTGGAGTTATTGTATGTCCATGCTTTTTTAATACCTCATACATAACTCCATCAGATCCAGTGTTTGGGAAACTCTTTCCTCCTGTTGTTATTATAACCTTATCTCCTAGTATTTTTTCACCATAAGATGTTATAACTCCCTTGATAGTTTCATCTTCAACAACTAAGTCACTTATCATAGTGTTATATCTAACTTTTACTTTATTTTTTTCTAAATCATTTCTTAATAACTCTATTACCTCATCTGCCTTATCACTTTTTGTATATACTTTTTCATCAAGCTCAACTTTATATTCAAGCCCATTATTACTAAAGTATTCTAAAAGCGAATAGTTGGAAAATGTATATAAGGCACTATATAAAAACTTCTTATTATTTACTATCTTATCGAAAAACTCCTCTATATCCCTATTATTAGTTATGTTACAACGACCTCCACCAGTAAGTCTTAGCTTCATACCAATTTCTTTATTTCTTTCTATTAATGTAACCTCATTATTTTTTGATGCACTAAGAGCTGCCATAATACCAGCAGGTCCTCCCCCAACAACTATAACTTTAGCCAAACTTGTCACCTCACTAAATTTCCTTTGTTTATTCACTAATTATATCATACTTTATATTTTTATCTTATGTGAAATTTTTTAAGAAACTGTTCATTTGATTTTAATAAACTAATCAGATATAATTTATAAAATAGGTAATACATACTGCTTTAACTATCTAATTCCATGTAGTAATTTTATTACATTATATTAAAATAATTTATTTAAAAAGGAGATAATTATGGGATTAAAGAAAAAAATTTCAGCATTACTTATATGTGGTGCAATTATTTTAGGAAATGTAAGTACCCCCTACGCTGATGGTGCTAATGTAGTAACTTTAGGGACAAACCTATCTGCTGAACAAAAACAAATAGTTTTAGATTACTTTGGAGTAAAAGAAAATGAAGTAGTTATATTAGAAGTAAATAATCAAGAGGAAAGAAAGTATCTAGAAGGAGTTGCTACAGAAGCACAACTTGGTACAAGAACTTATTCTTGTGCATATGTGCAACCAGCTTCAAAAGGTAATGGCCTTAATGTTAAAACTGTAAACTTAACTTATGTTACATCTTCAATGATAGCAAGTACACTTACAACATGTGGAATTACTGATGCAAACGTAATTGCAATGACTCCACTATCTGGAGGAGTAAGTGGTACTGGAGCTTTAACTGGAATAATGAAAGCTTTTGAAGATGCTACTGGTGAACCACTTGATGAAACAAAAAAAGAAATTGCATCTGAAGAATTAGTTATAACTGGTGATTTAGGTGAAGATATTGGACAAGATAAAGCTACTGGTGTAATAAATGATATCAAAACAGAAATAATTAAAAATAATACTCAAGATACTATTCAAATAGCTGATACAATAAATAATGTTACTAATAATTATAATGTTACTTTGACTCCTGAACAACAAGAGCAATTAGAAAGTCTAATGACTAAAGTTGCAGAACAAGATTATGATTATAAGGAAATGAAAGATGCTTTAAATAGTGTTAAAGATGTTGTTAATGAAAAACTTAATGAAATTGGTGAAAAAGTACCAACAGGTTTAATTGATTCTATAAAAGAATGGTTTACTGGAATTGGTGATTGGTTTAGTGGCTTATTTAATAGTAATGATAAAGATTTAGGCATACTACAAACAACTAACGATGAACTTCTAGGTGATAATGTTGTAGTTGATGCAACTGATAAAGATGCTATAAAGTTACCAACTGCTGAAGAAGCTCAAGGTTTCTTTAATAAAATTTGGAATTGGTTTACTAGTTTATTTAATAATGACTCTAATACAAATGAATCTGAAAATAATGAAAATTCTATAGAAGAAGCTGATTCTCCAATTATAGAAGGCTCTGAAAATACAGATTCAACTACACAAGTTGACACTAACTTAAATACAGATTCAACTACACAAGTTGACACTAACTTAAATACAGATGACACTATAAATTCTATATAAGATACAAGCTCTACAGAAGAAAATACAGATTCCTCTCAAGATCAAACTAATTCACCTGATAGTGAAAATATAGATAATTAATAATTAAATCTCTCTCATAATAATTCATGAGGGAGATTTTTAACTATATTTATATATTAATAATATTCTTTAGTAAATAATACATACTATAAAATCCAATTATACACTCTTAAACTAGTAACTATCATCTATGATACATAAAACAAAGGACTACTAACATTAAAGCTAATAGTCCTATTTTATACTATATTATCTAAATAAATAGCCTATTTATGCTAATCTAACTATTGTTATTGTAGCTGCATTAACTATAACACTCTTAAGGTCTTGAGTTAAATTAGTTAATCTTACAATATAATCATTCTCTGGGCTTATTATTACACCAAGTGAAATACTATTATTATTTATATCTCTTGAAATTGATGCTATATGCCTACTACCAGGAACAAGCTCATTATTAACATTTGTTAAACCAAAAATAATATCTCTACTATCTATATCTGATCCACAAGAATTATCATCAATTGAATAAGATACTGTATATTTAACAAAATATGATTTACTTCCATCTAATTCTATATTAGTACTATTTTTTGCATGATTTATATTGTCCCCTGTAATTTCATTTTCTTGAAAACTTACATTATTTCCATATGCTACAGTTTGATTATTTCCAAGTTCGCTAAATATTACTCCATAATCACTTATAGTTCCTGATGGCCCTGTTGCTCCAGTTGCCCCGGTTGGTCCCATTGGTCCCATTGGTCCCATTGGTCCTTGTGGCCCTGTTGCTCCTTGTGGTCCTCTTTCACCTTGAACACCTTGTATACCTTGAACACCTTGTGGTCCTGTTGCTCCGGTTGCTCCTGTTACTCCTTGAATACCTTGTGCACCTGTTGCTCCTTGTGGTCCTCTTTCACCTTGTATTCCTTGTATACCTTGGACACCTTGTGGTCCTGTTGGCCCTATTGGTCCTTGTGCTCCTGTTGCTCCTTGTAAACCTCTTTCACCTTGGATACCTTGTGCCCCTGTTGCTCCTCTTGGTCCTATTGGCCCTTGTGCTCCTGTTGCTCCAACTGCTCCAACTGCTCCAGCTACCCCTGTTGGCCCTGTTGGTCCTTGGATACCTTGTATTCCTTGTACACCTTGTGGTCCTGTTGGCCCTATTGGTCCTTGTGGTCCGGTTGCTCCTTGAACACCTTGTATTCCTTGTGCTCCTGTAGCTCCTTGGACACCTTGTATTCCTTGCGCTCCTGTTGCTCCCCTTGGTCCTATTGGCCCTTGTGCACCTGTTGCTCCTTGCACACCTTGTGCTCCTGTTGCTCCTCTTGGTCCTATTGGTCCTTGTGGTCCTGTTGCTCCTGTTGCCCCTTGAACACCTTGTATTCCTTGTGCTCCGGTTGCTCCTGTTGCTCCCCTTGGTCCTACTGGCCCTTGTGCTCCTGTTGCCCCTTGGACACCTTGTATTCCTTGTGCTCCGGTTGCTCCTGTTGCTCCTATTGGTCCTATTGGTCCTTGTGCTCCTGTTGCTCCTGTTGCCCCTTGAACACCTTGTATTCCTTGCGCTCCTGTTGCTCCCCTTGGTCCTGTTGGTCCTTGTGGTCCTGTTGGTCCTACACAACCTCTTGGTCCTCTTGGCCCTCTTGGTCCCCTTGGTCCTACACAACAACATCTACATTCATCATAGTATTCATTATCACAATATTCTTCATATGAACATTCCATATTTTCATCTATATCATCTGAAAATACCTCTTCGTTTTCATATTCATTCATTTTACTTCTACTTACTCCAGTTCTTCTTGATCTATTTCTATTATTAGGATTATCCATTGATTTATTATAGTAACGCATTTTTTCCTCCCAATTACATACTAAATTTGTCATTTGATCTGTCTACACTTTCATTTTATGTCGATATTTTTTTATTGTTACATATTATTTAGATAAAATATCTCATATTATTACATTTAAACTTTATGATATAATATTTAAATAATATATTAAGTATAAATCACTATAAAACTATATAAGGAGGCCTGTTCATGAAGTTTTATGAAACCACTCTTAAAGAAACTTCAATATATAATGGTAACTATTTAAATTTAATAAATATTGAAGTTGAATTACCTAATGGAAATTTATCTAATAGAGATATAATTAAACATCCAGGAGCTTGCGCTATAATTCCTTTTATAAATGAAAATGAAGTTATATTAGTAGAACAATTCAGAAAACCTTTAGAGAGAACTCTTCTTGAGATTCCAGCAGGAAAGCTTAATAAGAATGAACCACCTATAACTTGTGCACATAGAGAATTAGAAGAAGAAACTGGATATAAAGCTAAAGATATGATTTATCTAGGAAAAATCGCTACTGCACCTGGCTTTTGTGATGAAATAATTCACTTATTTAAAGCTACAAATTTATATAATGGTACAAAAGCATGTGATGAAGATGAATTTACAGATATAAAAAAATTTACATTAGATGAAATAAAATCTCTTATAAAAAAAGGTGAAATAATCGATACAAAAACCATTAGTATTTTATCTTATTTATAAATAATTTACGCAGTAACATTTAAAAGTAATTAATCCTTTTATTGTTACTACGTAAATTTAATACTTAAGCCTTAATACATTATTATCTGTAGCTAAGTTTATAAAATTATATATAATTAAAATATCTTCAAAATCATTTTCTTCTAAATAACTACTTAATTTACTACTAAAATACCTTAAATCTATAACATGAACCTCATCATAATTTTGAGTCAAAAATGGAACTAATGAATTTCCAAAAGAATCTTTTATAACTAGTATTTTTTTATTATTTTTAATATCTTTATTCTTTATTATAGTTAATGGATTATTTCCATATAAAAATAACGAATACTTATCCCTCAAAGTCTTCTTCGAATAATCATATATATAATCATATATTTTATCTCCTACTATTTCCATCGTTAAATTATTAAAATCATAATAAGTCATAATATCTGGCTCAATATTAAAAGGCTTTGCTTTGGAATAATATGTACCATAAAAATTAGGTAATTCTACTTCTTTAAAATCTTTCAAATTAACTTTATTTCCATTAATTGAGTCAATAAACTTACAATAAGCTAAATAAGCTCCATATGTTGTCCAGTGATGATCTGTTTTATAATAAATATAGTTATTTTTATTATCTAATAATTCCTTCATTACATCTATATTATTACTAAAAGTTGAGAAATTGTATATTTTGTTAATTAATTCTTCTTGCAAAATTATGGGTGATCCCATTGGTAAATTTTCCTTATATATTTCATATGAACTTGGTATAATCATTAATGAAACTTTATCATAATAGTTTTCTGCAAATTTTTTTATAGCCTCAACATTATTTTTAAATTTTTCTTCGTCTAATGAATCAAATTTTTCAAATAGTTCTTCATTACTTCCATATATTATTCCATTATTCTCAATTTTACCTAAAATATATTCATTTATTGATTTTAAACTTATCCAATTATCCCTTAAAGGAAATTGATCATTAATATAACTTTCATAATCTTTTTGAAAATTTCCATCAAAAAAATTTTTTATTGAAAATGTAACACTTGTTTTTAATTTTCTATTCTCTAACTCTGAAAACTCTTTATTATCACTAATTAAACTAATCATTGTAAATGATATAATTACTATAACAAAAGAATACAATAAATAATTCCTTTTCATATAATCACCACCCCTAAAATCTAAAATATAAAAACGGATTATATGTAGCATCAACTAAATAAGCTATACATAATAAAAATATAGTCATTAAAATAAATGTATTTAATATATCACTTTTAATAACTTTATTATATATATTTTTTACTATAGGAGTTGAAAATACTACTGCTATTATAAAAGTAATACCGTAATTCCTCAAATAATATATAAATTGACTATTTTTACTTATACTAAACATTTCTTTCAACAGTATTTTTAGTTGCCCTAAATCCACCACTGCAAATATTGCCCATCCAATCAATATAAAAAATATTGAATATATATGTGAAATTATTTTATGCTTTTCTAAAAATTTTAATAAAATAGCCTTCTCTATACTAATTAAAATAAAGAAGTATAATCCCCACAGTATAAAATTATAACTTGCTCCATGCCAAAATCCAGTTAAAAACCATACTATAAAAAGATTTATATATAATCTTACTCTTCCTACTCTATTTCCACCCAAAGGGATGTATACATATTCTTTAAACCAAGTACCTAATGTAATATGCCATCTTCTCCAAAATTCCGTTATACTTTTTGATATATAAGGATAATTAAAGTTTCTTGGAAAATTAAACCCTAATATCTTCCCAAGGCCTATTGCCATTAGTGAGTATCCACTAAAATCAAAATATATTTGAAGTGCAAATGCTAAAACAGCTATCCATGCCATTAATGTTCCTACTCCTTCAAAACCCTTTCCTTCAATTTCAGACCAAAATGCTCCTATGTTATTTGCTATAAGCACCTTACTTCCTAATCCAAGTATAAATAACTCTATTCCCTCTTGAATTTGTTTTATATCTATCTTTCTATTTTTTAACTCAAGATTTATATCAGTATATTTAACTATAGGTCCTGCAATAAGTTGTGGAAATAAACATACAAATGCTCCAAAATTAATAATATTTTTTTCAGCCTTAACTTTCCCTAAAAATACATCTATAGTATATGACATAGTTTGAAATGTATAAAAACTAATACCTAATGGTAATGTTATATTTACATATTTTAGGGATAACCCCAAAATATTATTTACATTTTCTATAAAAAAGTTAAAATATTTAAAGAAAAATAACATTCCTAAGTTAAATACTATTGATATAGCTAAAAGCATTATACATATCTTTTTATTATTTATATTTTTCTCTATCGCTCTACTAACCACATAATCTACAACTATTGATGCTATCATTATCCCCAAATACTTAGGTTCACCCCAAGAATAAAATATTAGACTTACAAGAAGCAAAGTTAAATTTTTAAATTTATTTGGAGTTAAAAAATATATAACCATTGCCATAGGTAAAAATCTAAATATAAATAAAATACTACTAAAAACCATTTTTATCTCTCTTTCGTTTACCTCTATTTTCCAATATTTTCATCAACCTCAGAGGTATTTTTTTAATATTTTTGTCTTATTAATTAGACTACACTCACTACTAATTTGTTCCTTATGACATTTTTTAATACACATTTTGTAAATATCTGTATTTACCTCAGAGGAAGTTTGTCTTCTTCTAAAATATAGTCATATTGTATTATGTATATTTTTATGATAACCTTGTGTATATACACAAGTAAATATTGTTAAGGGAAGTGTAAAAATGAATTTAAAAGAAAAAATACTAAAATTAAAAGAAGAAAAAAACGCACTAATAGTTGCTCATCTTTACCAGTGTGATGAAATTCAAGAAATTGCTGATATAGTTGGTGATTCCTACTTCTTGAGTAAAAAGGCTATGGAAAGTACTAAAGACTTAATAATCTTTTGCGGAGTAAAATTCATGGCTGAAAGTGCAAAAATTCTTTCTCCAAATAAAAAAGTACTTATTCCATCCAATAGTACAACTTGCCCCATGGCTGATATGGCGTTAGTTAACCGCCTTGAAGATTTGAAAGACAAGCACCCTAATGCCAAGGTAGTTAGTTATATTAATTCTAATTTAGATATAAAAGCTTTATCTGATGTATGTGTTACTTCATCATCAGCTATTGATATATTAAACAATATAGATTCTGATGAAATTATTTTCTTACCTGATAGAAATTTAGGTGGGTATTTAGCTGAACAACTACCAAATAAAAAATTTACTTTATATCCTGGTTTTTGTCCTACTCATGAAAGAATTGACAAAGATGAGATTATTGAACTAAAAGAAAAATATCCAGACTATCCCGTATTAGTTCACCCTGAATGCAATAAAGAAGTTCGTGATTTAGCTGACTATATTGGAAGTACATCAGAACTTATTAATTATAGTGCTTCTTCAAATGCTGATGGATTTATTGTCGTAACTGAAGAAGGTGTATTCTATGAAATGAAATTAAAAAGTCCTAATAAAACTTTTATTCCTACAAAGACCGGAATGATTTGTCCTAATATGAAAAAGATATCTCTTAATGATTTATATAATTGTTTAAAAAATGAGGAATTTGAAGTTCATATTGACGAAGAACTTAGAGTTAATGCTCATAAGGCTCTAGAAAATATGCATCTTTTATCTGTATAAAATTATGAATTATGATGTTTTAATAGTTGGTACAGGTGTTGCAGGCCTTTATACTGCTCTTAATTTAAGAGATGATATTAGGATATTAATGATAACTAAAAATACTTTTAGAGATTGTAATAGTTATCTAGCTCAAGGTGGAATCTCAACCTCCCTTGGCATTTTTGATGAAGAAAGTTATTTTAATGACACAATGAAAGCAGGAAATTATCATAATGATACTAACGCAGTTAAATTACTAATAAAAAACTCTATTAAAAATATTAATACCTTAATTAAAATGGGGGTACCTTTTGATAGAATCGAAAGCAAATTAAGATATACAAGAGAAGGTGGTCACAGTAACTTTAGAATAGTTCATGTTAAAGATGAAACTGGAAAATGGGTTACTGAAACTTTATTAAATATTGCTACTAATAAAAAGAACATTACTATGCTAGAAAATACAACCTTAATAGATTTAATCTCTAAAGATAATATTTGTTATGGTGGAGTTTTAAAAGACTACAATAAAACTTATAAAGTAAATAGTAAGTTTACTATCTTAGCAACTGGAGGTATTGGTGGAATATTTAATTCTACAACTAATATAGAATCTCTAACTGGAGATGGTCTTAATATAAGCCTAAAAAATAACATTGAAATTAAAGATATGGAATATCTACAACTTCATCCTACTGTTTTATATGAGCCCTTTACTAAAGGGAAAAAATTACTATTGTCAGAATCTTTGCGTGGTGAAGGTGGAATAATTTTAAATCAAAACAAAAAAGAATTTATTGATTCTTTACTTCCTAGAGATATTGTATCTACTGCAATATTAAAAGAAATAGAAAAAACTCCTAATACTCCTTATGTTTATTTAGATATGACTAAAAAATCAAAGGAATTTTTAATGAACAGATTCCCTTTCCTATATGATGAATGCTTAAAGAGAGGTTATGCAATGGATAAAGATCTTCTTCCTATAGCCCCTGCCCATCATTACTGTATGGGAGGAATTAAAGTTGATTTATTTTCTAGAACGTCAATGGATAATCTTTATTCTGTTGGTGAAGCTAGTTGTACTGGAGTACATGGAAGTAATAGACTTGCTAGTAATTCACTACTAGAAGCTTTAGTTTTTGGTAAACAAGCTTCTGAAAATATTAACTCTAAAATAAATGAAATAAAACTTAAAGAAATTATTGAAGAGCCTAAAACATATGCATTAGATTCTCATGAAGAATTAATAAACTTTTTAAAAAGAAAGGTTGATGTTAGATATGCTAAATTATTTAATTGTTGATAAAATAATAAAAAATGCCTTAGAAGAAGATATTCCTTATGGAGACATTACAACTTCATCTATAGTTACTAAAGGTTCTAAAGCAAAAGCTTCTCTAATTGCTAAGGAAGATGGAATAATTTGCGGATTACCTGTGTTTGAAAGAGTGTTTACCATATTAGGTGGAGTTGAATTTGTATCATTAATTGAAGAAGGCTCAATAGTAAAGCATGGTGATATACTTGGTGAAGTTAAAGGAGATGCTCTTAATATATTAATGGGTGAAAGAGTTGCTTTAAATTTACTTCAAAAAATGAGTGGAATTGCAACATTAACTAACAAATATGTAAATGAACTTAAGGATCTTAATACCAAAATTTTAGATACAAGAAAAACTACAGCTAATCTTAGGATATTAGAAAAATATGCTGTTAAAGTAGGTGGTGGAAGTAATCATCGCTTTTCTTTATCTGATGGAATTTTAATTAAAGATAATCATATTGGATATGCTGGTAGCATAAAAGAAGCAATCAGGTTAACTAAAGAAAATTCCTCATTTGTTAGGAAAATTGAAGTAGAAACCGAATCTAAAGAAGATGTAATAGAAGCTCTTGAAGCTGGGGCAGATATAATTATGCTTGATAATATGTCTCCTTGCCAAGTTTCTGAAATGGTTAAATTAATCAATGGACGTGCCCTTACAGAATGTTCAGGAAATATTACTTTAGATACTGTAAGAAATTATGCATTATCTGGTGTAGATTTTATTTCATCAGGTGAACTAACTCATTCAGTAAAAGCATTCGATATTTCCCTAAAAAACTTCATACAATTATAAAATTCTAAAAAAGTAATTATATTCTCCAAAAGAAGACTATATAAACTTCTACTGGAATCATAATTACTTTTTTATTTCTCTTTTCTATTAAACTAATTAATCTATAAGATATTTAGTATAATCACTTAATTTTAATGGATACTCTAATTTAGGTAATTCTACCTTTAATTCTTTAAACTCTCTTTCAAATAAGTTTCTATTATATAAAATCTTTTCCTCTTCTCCATTAAATGTTGCTGCTAATTCATTAAAAAAATATGCACATTTCATTTTACCTAGATTATAATAACAAACACATAATTGTAAACTTGGTATCCATGTATAATAGTCTCTATTTGAAAGAGCCATATTATAACTATCTGGCCTTGAGTCCAATGCTACCCTATACCAAAATGAAGCCTGTTTAAAACTCTGTTTTTCCATATAATAATTTCCTAAACTACAAGCAATTTCAGCTGTTGGAGTATCTATCTTAAATGATTCAAATGCAATATCAGGTATTATATCCTTATTATCTATTATATTTAATGCATTTATAATCTTTAAATATGCGCCCTTCACATCCTCTATCCAACCTCGCTTAGTGTTTATAAACTTTCTATATTGTTTTATAGCCTCATTGTAATATTTATTGTCAAATAACTCATTAGCATAATAATACATATCTCTTGGAGTAAATTTTTTATTATTTTTTTCCATGTCCTTAAATATTTGAAGATTTCTATCTGTATATTCTTTAACCTTTCCATGCTCAATAGCAAAATTCCCCTCAAGCCCTTTTCCATACACTCCTAAATATTCATGAACATTTCCTATCCAAACAAATCCACATTTTCTTTTAACTATTCTATTTCTCCTCAATGACGTAGTAACCTTACCATCATTATTTCTAGCTAGTATATATTCTGCACTGACATAATCATAACTATCATCCATATTTTCTAAAAGTAATTTTATTTTTCTAATATCATCATCATTAATATAATCATCACCATCTAACCACATTATATAATCACTAGTTGCTTTACTAAATGCAAAATTTCTTGCTGCTGAAAAATCATTTATCCATTTAAAATCATATATTTTAGCATTAAATTTTGATGCAATTTCCTTTGTTTCATCCTTAGAGCCTGTATCTACTATTATAATTTCACTTATAAATGATTTTGCCGAATTTAAGCATCTCCAAAGAGTTTTTTCTTCATCTTTCACAATCATACATAAGCTTAAAGAAACTTTTCTCTTCATGTATCTCCTTCATTAAAATAAAAATTAATGCACATATTATAATAAGAAGCCTTATTATAATATGTGCATTGCCACCTAATTATTTAATACTTATATTTTCCTTAGTAATATATTTTTTCTTTGTAATCTTAATAACTATAGATACTATTATAACTATTCCCAGTATTACTGCTCCATATATCATAAATAAATCCTCAGGTAATGCATTTATTATAGGATCCATCTTCTCATCAAATACCCAATAATTATTTCTAAAAAATATCTTATGAAATATTATAAAAGCTTTTGAAAAGTCTATAATATATGCTAATACTAATAATATAAAAAACATAATTAAAATGTTTGCCCCTAAGTTAAGATTACCTATAATTTTTCTCATAAAATATTTGTGCCCCTTAACCTTACAAATAATACTATAAGCTAAATTACCTATTATAAAAATTAAAGCTATAATAATTAATAAAGTAAAAATTCTTTTAACTTCATAAAAATGTATCTTACCATAAGGACTCATAACAAAATTATCAAATTTCAATGTTTTTATAAATGGATTTTGAAGATAATTTACTAGTGTCCCATAATCACTCATTAAATTTTCTCCTGAAACACCAGTAATATTAACTAAATCATACTTATCTATAATAAACTTATATATAAATCTAAGATTTAATGATATTATTGTAGCAATTGATATAATTGATATTGCAGTAAATATACTAGTTAATATTCTAAAAATACTATTTAAATATAATTTATCTCCCCTATTTTTCCCCATAACTCCTCCTTAGAACTTATATCAATTTTATCACATTTATACTCATTTGTAATATCTTTAATTATACATATAAAAAATAGCAACTTTATTTAAGCTGCTATTTTTTATAATAAATATTTATTTACTTTATAATTTCTAAAAAACATTTATCCTTAACTTTCTTATCTCTATTATCAAAAGGATTATTTATAAGAGCCTTACAATATAAGCTAGGATAATTTCTACTTAAATACTTCATATATTCGGCCCATTCTATTGTTAAATACTTATATACATCCATTAAGTCTTTTTCTATATGTTTTATTTCATATTCTTCGATATCTTCACAATATCTTGTATCCAATTCCTCTTTTAAGTGCATTATAGTCATTAACATTTCTGTAAATGTCTCATGCTCTAATAAATTTCCATTAGAAATTAAATTAATAAGTAAATCCTTATTATTATCTAATCTATTTCTTATATCCCTTAAATTTATCTTATCTATATTTATTTCGTAATCATATTGAAGAATATCCTCATGTAATTTTGCAAAGGATTTATCACACCATGTATCAGCAGTTATAGTTCTATGATTAGCCATAACTCCATGTGCATCTCCCTTTACTATATCAGATAATAGTTTTGTTCCAAGCTCAGTATAAAATAGTCCTATAAGCATATTAAGCTTTTCTAATAAATGTTCCTTTTCCCTTCTTTCAATCATTTTATCTATTACTATAGTAGTAAAAAATACTTCTAATGGAATAAAGGCTATATCTGCAACTAAGAATATCATTGTATGATGTACATCCTTAAAAATTAAAACATGGATATAATGCAAAATTACAGATAATAGTATAAGTCCTATACCTATTAAAATTGTTTCTTTTGTTCTCTTCTTCAATTTTTTCCTCCTTTTGCTCTATATAATCTTTTGTTTTTATTAAACTATTTTACTAATATTTTATAGTATATCAACTTGATTTACTGTAGTAAAGGCTTATATACTTAAATCATTAAAAGTGCTGATCCAAATTACGTTGTAAAAACTAAAGTTTAACCTATAATCTTTAAACTTTTCTTTGAATCAGTTTAATTAAGTTTTATTTTAAAAAACTATATCATATCATCTTCTTCTGAAAAAACTGAAAATACCTTTGAAGGATCAATTTCTAATTCCTCACAAGCTTCATTTAAATTACAGCCTGTCTCATCCATATACTTTGCTACGTAAGCGTTAACATCAATTTGTGAATAAACTTTTTCCATGATAAATTCCTCCCTAATTTTTCAAATTAATACTTTTCTAAATTACATCATATATAATCTAGTAATTTCTTTTTATTATATATTTTCATTAATTAAAATATTACTATATTATTCTTATCTCTTAAAATCTAGTATATTTCATAAAATTCTGATAATTATAACTATTCTATATTTTATTATTTTTTCCTTCTAAAAATAAAGCTATTTTTTTTATTTTTGTATTATTCTATAAAATTTATAAAACTCACATATAAGTAAATTTATCCATTATCCTTTTTAATATTATGATATAATATACTTTATATTATAATATTTACTTTAACATTAGGACGGTGAAGCATTTGAAAATACATTTTGATAAAAACCTATTAAAATATTCACTATACGTTACTTTAACAGCTATTGCTATTTACTTAGCTTTAACTATCATGTCCAATATAGGTACAATTTTCATCACTACATTTAATATTATTGGAGCTGTACTAAACTTAATTAAGCCACTGCTTATTGCTATAGTTATAGCTTATCTTCTATATCCTTTAACAAAATCTATAGAAAATTTTCTTAGAACAAATACTATATATAAAATAAAAAATCAATCTGTTAGAAGAGTAATTGCTATTGTGTTATCTTACCTTTTAATAATTGGAATTATATTAGGACTAATTTGGGGTATTTATTTCATGATTGGTGGACAATTATCTAAAAATACAACACTAACAAATATAATGTCAGATATATCTTCATATTTAAATACTAATTCATTTTCTACTTCATCTATAGAAGATACTTTAAAAAATCTCAATATACCTTTTATTGATAACTTAGAACCTTATATAATTCAAATAGTTACTGCTCTTCAAAAATATATTATGATTAATCTTGGAGCTATGACTTCTAATATTATGTCTATAGGTAGTAGTATTGCTTCTTTCTTTATTGCTATTATCATAAGTATTTATATACTTAAAGATTCTGAATACTTTATTGATTTATGGAAAAAGCTATACTATTTAATTTTTAGAGAAAGTAATATCGGGAAAAAATTTTCAGAAATATTTAGGCTAATAAATGAAGTATTTTCAAAATTTATTCGTGGACAATTATTAGAAGCATTTTGTGTTGGTGTATTATCATCAATAGCTTTGTCTATAGTTGGTATAGATTATGCTATTGTAATAGGGCTTATTTCAGGTATTTGTAATATGATACCTTATGTTGGACCTTTAGTGGGAACTATTTTAGCTGCAGTTATGGGATTATTAAGTGGCAGACCTATAAAAGTTATTTATGCTATTATTTCTATGCTTGTTGTTCAACAAATTGATAATAATTTATTGGCTCCTAAAATAGTTGGTGATAGTGTTGGCCTTCATGCTGTATTTACTATGATGGCAATTCTAGTTGGTGGTAATGTAGGTGGATTGTTAGGAATGTTACTTGCAGTTCCAGTTGCAGCTTCTATCAGAGTTTTATTTAATAAATGGTATTCAGAATATACAAACTCAAACTTAACATAAAATTAAATATTTATCTATAAAACAAAAAAGTCTGAAATTCAGACTTTTTTGTTTTATCATTATGTTATTTTTCTAAATAAACTCTATAGTACACAACTTAAAAGCATAGTAGCTATTCCACCTATAATTACCGTTTGTCCCATTTTTATATTATCAATCTTTATAATAGAATATATAAAACCACCTATTACTAAAAATACACCTGAACCTAATATTACATCAAAATATTGATTTAAATAACTCCTAGAAAGAAGAGCGCTAATAATCATTACTACTAATGTAATTACTACTCCATACCTTTCCTCTTTAACCCTTTCATTACATTTATTCACTTCTCTCCCCATCTCCTTTATTACTTACTCTCTAATTTATTATTTAAAACAACTAATAAAAACGTATACCACCACATCATTTTACCATATTTTTACATAAATTAAAATACATATTATTTTTCGTAACAAAAATAAAAATATCATTTATTAAATGAGATTTACTTTATATATTTAGTTAAATATTTTGACTACTGTTCTTTCTCCATCACATTTCCATATAATTCTTTCTTTACATTTATCACAAGTTATAATCCCATTAGCTTCACAGCCTGGCTCTTCAAAAATTATTTCCCTACATTTAGGACATAAAACACTATCCATAATTAATCTCCTCTTATTGTTAAATTTATATTTATATAATTTTATTATTAATCATATATCTATTATTATGCAATTATATTATCTAATTTTTAAATATATCTTTTGAATTATTATAAAACTATGTTATAATTTGCAAATAGGAATAAATTTCAAATAAATGCTATATTTTATTATACTATGATAATAAATGTATTGACATATTTGATAAATTTGTAATAAAATCACTATAAAGAATTTACGAATATTTTTCTTTTTACTACTAATATTATTCGACCCATAAAAGAAAGGATGTGAATTTATTTCGTAGATATTATATTTATATTACGAAATTAAAGCTTATGATTGATAATTTACTTTACACTATACCTAAGGAAAATCACACAAAAGATCAAGTAAGAGAAATTCTATCTAAACATCCAGAAATAAAGTTTGTATCATTTGTTGGTATTGACCTTTCTGGAAATGATACTGATGAAAAAATTCCAGTAAACTTATTTTTAGATGACTTAGATTCATTTCTACATGGAGTTGCTGTTCAAACAGACGGTTCATCAGTTGTTTTACCTGGAATTGCTACATTAAATAATGCAAAAGTAGATATGATTGCTGATTTAAACTGCAAATGGTTTGTTGATTATAATTATGATTTTATTGATTATTCAACAAATAAACCTGTCGGTACTTTAAGAATACCTTGTTTCTTATATCACGATAATAAACCTGTAGATTCAAGAAATATCTTAAATAATGCAGTTAAAACTTTTAAAGATAATTTATGGAATATTTTCGAAACACATCCTGAAGTATTAGACATTTATAACATCAAAAAAGATGATATTGATGAAATAGTTATAACTTCTGCTACAGAATTAGAATTTTGGGTTAGAACCCCAAATACTGATGCTGAACTTGAAGAATTATCTACTTCTCAAGTGCTTCATGAACAATATTGGACAAGAACTAAAGGTAAAGTTCGTACAGCTCTAGAAGAAAGCTTATTATTAATGGAAGCTTATGGCTTTGAACCTGAAATGGGTCATAAGGAAGTTGGTGGAGTTAGAGCTAAGCTAGATGCTTCTGGTAACTTTGACCATGTAATGGAACAAATCGAAGTTGATTGGAAATATTCTGATGCAGTACAAGCTGCTGATAATGAATTATTTATAAAAATATTAGTTCAAGAAACTTATAGAAGATATGGATTGGATGTTACATTTATGGCTAAACCAATTGATGGTGTTGCTGGTTCTGGTATGCACGTTCACGTAGGAGTTAGCTTAAAACTTAAAAATGGTAAAAGAATAAACTTATTCCACACTACAAAAGATCACTTCTTAAGTGTTATTGGTTATGGTTCATTAATGGGTATTCTTAAAAATTATGAGGTTATGAATCCATTTATCTCTTCAACTAATAACTCTTTAAAGAGATTAAAACCTGGATTTGAAGCTCCAGTTTGTATAGTTACTTCTCTTGGATTATCTCCAAGTAATCCATCTAGAAATAGATCTATACTTGTTGGACTTATTAGAGATTTAGCTAATCCCCTAGCTACAAGATTTGAATTACGTTCTCCAAATCCTCATTCAAATGCATATATAACTATTGCTGTATGCTATATGGCTATGCTTGATGGTATTCTTTATGCAGTAAATAATAATAAAACTGATGACGAATTATTAGCTGAACTTTCTAAAGAGTATGGTGAAGAAGCAGATTACTTAGAAAAGAATAGAAAATACAGAGCTGAGGAAGATGTATTTGAAGACTTCACTGAAGAAGAAAGAAATAAATATTTTAGTAAAGCACCAGCTACAATTTATGAAAATATTAGTGCTCTAGACAAGTATCCTGAAAAAGTAGAAGTTCTAAAGAGAAATGGTGTATTAACTGATCAACTTATTAATAGCTTTAGAATGGCAACTATTAAAAGATGGAAAATGGAAATATCTCATAGAATAGTAAATAAGTTCACTGCTGAAATAAGAGCTTCTAAGTGCCTTCATGATTCAAGCAAAGCTCTTGACTTAGATTTAACTAATTGGATGAGAATTCACGAGTTAAGACTTTATATAATGAAAGATACTAATTCTACTAAGAGTCTTTTCACAAGACTTAAAGATGCAATTAATGAAGATAATTTATCACTTGCTTCTGATCTTTATTTAGAATTAGAAGATAAAATGAGCTTATTAAGACATTTATACTCTTCTTATAAGAAAAACTTATTAGATATTTAACATAAAAAATGAACTGCTACTTTTAGCAGTTCATTTTTTACTATTACTCTATATATTTTTATGTATTCTCTCCATATAAAATGTAATAATCATAGTCATTGCATAATCATAAATCAGGAAAACTGGTTGTGCTACTATCCATAATATTATAGATGCAATAGTTCTACTTGAAGTATTAAAAAATCTAGATACTAATACTTCTAATCCAGCTATTATATTTATTCCTAAAATATTCTGCATTATTATAAAACCAATTATAAATGATATATTGAAAAATACCAGCTTAAGTGCTATTTCTAGCTTCTCTTTTCTTATTCTCTCTATAAAATATTTGATTATTCCATATACTCCAAAGAATATAAAATATAAAAATGATATATTAATTGGAACTAAGAAAAAAGCAATTAAACTAGATGATATATACACAAAAATAGATGTTTGAATATTACTTCTTATAATACAAACCGGTATTAAAGACGATGCAATTGTTAATATTGCTAATGTACTTATTGGTATTATTGACGTTGAATATAATACTATAGTAGTTAATGCAACTAAAATACCCCCAAGAGCTATATCCTTAGCCTTCATAAATCTCCCCCTATTAACAGCAGCCTATAAGATCGCCACCAAAACATTCACACAATGAATCTAAGCAAACTAAGTTTATACAACAATCACAAGTATCCATAGTTCCATTTGATGTTCTATATGTTTGACTATAACCTCTACCCCTTGATTGTAATTGACTTAATGCTTGCCTATACTCAAAATTATTAGGATCCATAGCACATGCTCTTTGTATATTATTATAAGCTGATTCAAACCAACCTTTTGCCATCATAACATTTCCATATAAATAATGCCACTCTGCATCTCTTTGCTTTATTGCATTAAGCTTTGATTCTGCAACAGATATACTTCTCATTTGAATAAGGCTTCTTACCTCTGCATAAATAGCTGTATTACTACTATATGAATTATATCCAGTA
Organism: uncultured Clostridium sp.; assembly: GCA_900547475.1. GTDB lineage: Bacteria > Bacillota > Clostridia > Clostridiales > Clostridiaceae > Clostridium. The sequence continues at coordinate 40,565 of URGW01000032.1, forward strand.
TTATAACTTGCATTATATCCATTTGATGAAGAATTATAACTTGTATTTCCCCCACCATTTTTTAACATATCATATGCCTTATTTACCTCAGCTAATTTTTCTTGTGCTAAATCCTTAAGTGGATTATCTCCATATTGATCTGGATGATATTGCTTTACTAATTTTCTATAAGCTGATTTTATTTCTTCTTGAGAAGCCCCTGGCTTTACTCCTAATACCTCATACGGATTCATTTTAAACACTCTCCTTATCATCTGCTCCCATTATAATTCATAAATCTTAAATATATCTTAATGCTTATTTTTCTTATCCTTACAATTACAATTGTTAATTATTTTTTCATATTTATCCATCATACCAAGACTAATTATATTTTCTAATATAGCTTTATTCCTTTTTAAAGGTAATTTATCTAAAGCATATTTACAATTATATCCACAATTTAAAATAGTAAACTCCATTCTTGGTTTAATTTCCTCTAATAACTCTTCATAACTTTTATTATCTTTATTATATAAATAATTTATTGGATTAAATTTATTTTTCTCTATATCTTCCTTTAAATCATCTAATGCATCTATTAAATATATCCATTTTCCAAGAGCATATCCTAAATCATAAAGATTATACCTAAGTTCATCACAATCATCATCAACCTTCTCTGGATATAGCTCTAAAATTTTAGCTACTATTAGACTAAAAGGATGTGAAATTTCATCTATCGATGAAAACTCTTTATTTTTCTCTAAATTAGATAGTATATTTAAGTTTTCTTCTATTATATCATTAATCATAGTAACATTTCTGTTAAATTTTCGTTTATATGGAGATAAAGCTACACTTTCAAATTTACTTTTTAAACTATTATCATCATTTACATCATCAATAACCTTATAATATACTAATGACACATTCATAGCTGCTGTATATTCTAATGCTTTATTACTTATAATCATAGGCTTATTCTTTAAAGGATGAGCCATACACTTTTTAAATTCAATATTAGGCTCTTCATTATGTAAAGCATCTAAAAGTAAACCTAAAAAAGCCATATCATAATTTAAAGCTAACCTTGGAATATTACCAAAATTATCTTTAATATGCATACATACACCACAATAATATGCCCTAAACATTTCATACTCTCTTATTTTAAGTTCAGGTTTAAGTGGAGTCACATAACCAAACAAATAATCACTCCTTTAAATTTCTTATTTTCATATAAACTTAGTATAGTTTATTTGCTAATATTAATCAATTTTTACTACTAACTTGAATATTTATACATAAAATAAGAAATAGCTCTATAAGACCTTATCTTAAAGAGCTATTTCTTATTTTAAAAGCTTCCTCCACCGCCGCCATGAGTATTTCCGCTACTTGACCTATGAGTAGAACTTCCATTTCCACCACTAGAATTATTTCTTTCAATTTTTGTTTTAGTAGTAAAGGTATTTATAAAAATATCTCTTCTTTTAGTAAATACTATAGAATTATTATCAATATAATTTATACTTGATACTGACTTTGAATTTTTATATGAATTCACTACAACTATACAGGTTACCCCAGCTACTATAGCTGCAACCCCTAAAGCAATTAATACTATCTTTAAAGTATGTTCTTCTTCACTATAAGTATATTGTCCTTCTGGTATACCACTATCAATATAATATTGTATATTATTTAAAAATATATTACATGCATCAAAATATTCTGCATCACTCAAATATTTACTTATATCACTAATAATAGATTCTATCCTATTATCAGTAAAATACTCTATTGCATCTCCGCTAGTAGAAATCCATATTTTTCTATCATTCATATCTATTAATAATAATATTCCACTCTTATTATCACCTAAGCCATAACCATTATAATCATAATAATCATCTGCATAGTCCATAGTACTTTTTCCTTCTAAATCTTTTGATGTAACTATAACTGCATCCATATTATATTTTTCCCTAAAATTTTCAATGTCTTCTCTTAACTTCTGTGCTTCATCTTGTGATAAAAGTTTAGCATCATCAACTACTGGATTTACATGCGCTTTAACTATTAAATTAAATGATAATATAAAAATTACTATACTAATACAAGGTATAACCTTTTTCTTTAAACCCTTCATATAGTCATACCTCCTATAAATACTAATAAAAATACTATTATAAAAATAACTAAGAATAATATAAATATTTTTGCTTTAGATACAGGTAACACCCCAAAAACTTTTCCTGTTTGTCCATTCATAGCAAAAATATAATTTTTACTTCCTGAACTATATGTCATCATCCATACAGGCATTAATGCATAATTACAAGAAGTTTTATTAAAATTCTCATGTGTCCCTACAACATCAACAATTGAATATCCACTTATTGAATTTCTTAATATATCATTAGTTCCTATCTTTATTTTATTTTCTATTAAAGGTAATACTTGATCTTTTGTTTTATCATATTGCTCCGAAAAGAAGCCTGGTAAATATGCAATAGAAAACTCCTTAAACTCTTTAGAATCATATGGTTCTATACTTTCCATAATTTTATCATCCATTTTGCTTGATGCATTACTAGGCACATTTTTAAATGTTAAATTTGCTTCTCTATAAATATTATATATATCTGTTTTAGTATATCTATAATCTCCACTAACCCATGTTTTAATTTTCTTACCTCTTGCACTCATTTGTCCAGTTACATTAGAATCAACTATCCAAAATGGAATATAAATTCCTGTTATCTTTTCTAACTGTTTAGAAGATGAAAACTCACTAGGTAAAAACCACTTCTTTTTACTCCAATTAATAAAGTTCTCAATAGCCTTATCTTTATCTATTTTAAATGGAATAACTTTAGATGGCTTAAATTCTCCATTAAACTTATCACTTAATATTACAGGTCCATGACAATAGCAACAAAATGTAGCTGTAGTATTATTATCTGCTACTATCTGTGCTCCACACCTTGGACAAGAATAAATTCTTGTTTTTTCTTCTATATCATCCCATTCTTTATTGTAATCATGTTCTAAATTTTCCTTATTTATATGTTTATTGTCTAAATTATTTAATCTTTCTATTTCCTCAACTGTAAATTCACTTAGACAAAAATCACATTTTCCTTTTTGTAATTCTGGATCAAACTTAATTTCCGCTCCACAATTAGGACATTTATATACAATAACAGACATCTCTTACCCCCTAATTTAATAGTTTTTTATCTATAAAATTATACCATATATTTTTACATTTTATTCGAAATACTAATTCTAATTTAGATTTTAAATATTAACTTTATTAGAACACCATTTTAGAATTTGTCTATATATTTTCATTAAAATTTTAATTTACTCTATTATAATATTAAAGGTTATATATCCATATTTATACTTTTAATTTTTCTTGAATTTTATTTATCAATATGCTTCAATCGCTTTCATTTAATGTACTAAGAGTACTTTTCCACTATTTTCTATTTAATTTTTGGAATTTTAAACCTTGGTGTATTTATCCATATAAATTTGACAGTATTTTTTATGTATAGTATAACCTACTTGCAGGACGAAGGAATTAAATTCAGAATCTTGGAGGTGTATTTTCTGTTTAAGAAAATTTTTGTTTTAACAACTTCACTTGCTATATCAATGTTTGGTGTAAATGAATTTCATGCACATGCAAGTGTTTTAAATAATGAAAATAAAAAAGTTGTTAATGTTAGTTATTTAGAAAAACTTAATAATATTGATAGTAATGATATAAACTCAAATAATGTTTCAACTAATAAAGGTACTGCTGTACTAATTACTTCTGATGAAGATATAATTCTTAGTGACATTACTAATAATAGTAATATTAATATTGAATTTACTTCAACAATTGATAACATTATGAATGATGTTTCTATCTATAATAAAAAAGTAGAGGAACAAAAGGCTACTGAAGTTTCAAATATAACTGATAATGAAGCTAATATTAAAGCTGAAATTGCAGCTGAAACTCAAGAAGCTAGTACTTCATATAAAGCTACATATACAATGGAAGCTACTGCATATGCTGGAGATACTATTACAGCCACTGGTGCTACCCCTGTTCGTAATCCAAATGGACTTAGTACTATTGCTGTAGACCCATCAATAATTCCTTTAGGTTCAAAAGTTTATATCCCTGAATATGGTGAAGCCATTGCTGAAGATACTGGTGGAGCTATTAAAGGTCATAGAATTGATTTATTTTTAAATTCTGAAAATGAATGTATTAACTGGGGAAGACGAAATGTTACCTTACATGTCCTGGCATATCCCGGAGAGTGGTAAAGTTAATAAGGAAACTAACTTGTAAAAATGCTATAAAGTTAAAAATTTATATTAGTAAAATAACTTTATTATATAAGATAAAAAGGAGTATCTTTATTTTAAAATACTCCTTTTTATCTAAATTATTTTATTAATTTTTCATATGTTGATTGTGCTTCTGAAGCTACTTCACTGTTTAATATAAATAATGAAACTAAATTTCCATCAACCTTAACCTCTGCACTTTCAGTAATTTCCTGTTCTTCTGGATAAAAAGCCTTTCCTATTTTATCTTGTAAAACCTGTTCTACTGAAGCTTTAACAGCATCTACTTTACCCTCTTTAGCCTTAACAACCATAATAAATCCAGGTCCTGGAGAAATTTGAGTTTCTAATATTCCATAATCTTCTACATCATCTAAATTTAAATGATATATTTCTGATGCCATAGTATCATCAATTTCAGCTGCAGCTCTTACATATTCTTTTTCATTTAACTTTTCAACTACCTCTTTTGCTGATACTGATGATGTTTGTTGCTCACTTTGCTCAGTTGATGATGAATTTCCAGCACTCTTATTTCCGCATCCAGTTAAAGTTGCTCCAATCATAATTGCTATTAACGTACTTACTAATATCTTTTTCACTTTTATAACCTCACTTTACTCTTTTGTTATATTAATTGTTTTATCATTTCATTAGACTATCCTCTTATTTAAATTGTTCCCTATAGTTAAAAATTTTTTCATTTTATTTTATTCCAATTATTTACATTTATTGTTGTTTTCATTATACTTATATTAAGAAATACCTTCTCCTTTTAAATTTCAAGTAAAAGTTTTATTAATATAATTATCACTTTAGTAATTTCAACTAACTAAATAATAGTTAATTAAACTTTAGAGTTTCTATTTTATGAAATGAGGTGATTTATATAGACCATAATAATTTTGACTTAAACACAAGACGAAAATTGCTTCATGAACGAAAAAGAAAAAGACAAAAAAGATTTAGAGCAATGATCTTATCAATTCCACTATTGACTCTATCAATAACCATAATAGTTATTATGTTAAACAGAAACAATACAGTTGCTACCTTTAATTTAGCTATGCCTCAAACTGAAGAAAAAAAAATTTATACTGTTTGCATAGATCCAGGTCATGGTGACTGGGATTATGGTGCAATCAGTCCAAATGGTACAGCAGAAAAAGATATCACACTTGCTATTTCCCTAAAGCTAGGAAAACTATTAGAAGAAGATGGTAGCTTTAAGGTCATTTATACTCGTTCAACAGATACTATGGATTGGATAGAAACAGCTAATGATAGTTTAAAAGAAAGAATTAAAATCTCTAAACTATGCAATGCAGATATATTTGTTTCTATTCATTGTAACTATAGCTCTGATTCTAATGATGTTTTAGGTGTTGAAACTTGGTATAACCCTTCTAATGATAGTAGTCTAGAATTAGCAAAATACCTACAACAATCTTTAATAGATTTAGAGTACACTACTAATAGAGGCCTAAAATCATATGTTCCTGGTGAGGAGCTTGCAGTTTTAGAATTAAATACTTCAACATCAGCATTAATTGAATTAGGATTTTTAACAAATTCTTCTGATGAAAAATATCTTACTTCAGATCTTGGACAATCTAACATTGCCAATGCACTTTATGAATCAATTATTGAATATAGAAATGATACTAATAAATAATATTGTTCGTCACGTGGATCCGAAAAATTAATGATATAACCTCCAGGAATTGTGTAATTTGCGTTAAGAATTTATATTGTTTTTTCCATAAAAAGAGCTAAAGCTTCGAAAGTCACTTCGCTCCCTCAGCTTCTTAACGCTCTTTTTCTTCCAAAAACAATTAAATTCTAAAACTTAATTACAATATTCCTTCCGGTAATATCATTAATATTTTCTCTTCCACTTGACAAACCGCAATACCACCTTAAAAGTTAATTATTTGTCATATATATGTAGCAGAAATAATTAACTATAAGGTTCAAGGTTATAAGTAGTTACGTGAAAAAAGAAAAAATGAAATATTAATTTGGAAGGAACATTGAAATTGAGCCGTAGAATTTAATAATTGATGGAGTAAAGTGGCGTAAAGAAGTTTTTACTG
>URGW01000033.1 GCA_900547475.1 uncultured Clostridium sp.
TCTAGGTGAAAATTTCACGTTTCCTGGAAAATAAATATTTCATTTTTTCGCTTACACCTAACGAACAATTTAGTTATATTGTATTGTTAATGCATTTTTAGGGCATTTGGTTACACATAGTCCACATCCAAAGCATTTTCCGTTGTCTATACTTAGCTTGTCTGTTATTTCTATGGCATCATAAACACAACTTACTTTACATTGACCACATTTAATACATTTATCTAAATTTACAGTTGGTGGTATTGATTTTGTTCTAAAGTTTCTTTCAACTAATTTTTTATGTGCAAGCCCTATTATTTCACTAACTTCTTTATATCCATGACTATCTAAGAATTTATTTAATTCTTTAGCAATTTTTCCATAGATTGTTGGTCCCTTTAATATAGCTTCGGTACATACTTGAACTGCACTAGCCCCAGCCATTAACATTTCAGCTGCATCTTTTCCTGATGTTACTCCTCCAACACCTATAATAGGAATTTTAACTACTCGTGATGCATCATATATATTTCTTACTGCTAACGGTCTTATAGGTGATCCTGAAAGCCATCCATACCCATTTTGACTTCCCATAATTGGATATCCAGTTTCAATGTCAATTGCCATACAAGGTCCAAATGAATTTATCATTACTAATCCATCTGCTCCTGCATCTTCTAATGCTTTTGCTATACCTTGAATATCAGTATGAGGACTTAATTTCATGAAAACAGGACAATCTAATGCTGCTTTTGCAGCCTTCATTGCATTTACTATTGGTCCAATATCTGTTCCAACATAATGTGTAGAAAGCTCTACAGCATCTGCATATGGCTTAACTAAAGGTGCAACTTTTGAAATTTGCTCTGCAGTATACCCCATACTTACAATCATAGGTACACCAGCCTCTTTAGCTTTCTTATACTCCTTTTCTATCCATTGTTCTTTTGGTAATTCTGACCATAACTCTGTATTTAAAAATCCTGAATTAGTTTTTGCCATACAAGGCCTTGGTACATCTGCTGGAGTTTCTGATATAGTTTTTGTAACTATTCCACCAGCGCCCCCTTGTACTGCCTTTACACAAAGTTCACCATCTTTAGCTCCAGGTCCAGCTGCAGTAAAAATAGGATTATTAAATTTCATTCCTAATATATCAATATTTAAATTTGCCATTCTCATACTCCCCTTTATTTTATCCACTAAAAATTAAACTAATAATTTTTAAAGTCTTTTCCATAACTTCTCAGCTACTTTTCGTGACTTTCTATAAATAAGTTCTTCATCAATATTAACTAATACTCTATCTTTCATTACAACTTTTCCATTAATAATAGTTGTATCCACACTTCTACCAGAAACACCAAATAAAATGTGTCCAAAATAATTATTTTTATCCATAGGAGTTAAGGGATTATAATCTACTATTATAATATCTGCATATGCTCCCTCTTCTAATATTCCTAATGGATTTTTATAATATTTAGAGGCAATTTCTTTATTATTATTAAATGCCATTTTAGCAGTTTCCATAAATCCAACATTAGAATCACATAAATTATGCTTATGAATGATATTCTCAACTTTCATTGACTCAAATATATCACTTGTATATCCATCTGTTCCGATTCCAACTCTAATTCCCTTATCTATCATTTTAATGACAGGCGCTACTCCTACAGCATTTCCCATATTAGATTCAGGATTATTTACCACACTTGTATTAGTATCCTTTAATATATCTAACTCTGCATCATTAACATGAATACAATGCCCAGCAATAGTTTTATCACCTAATATTCCATAATCCATTAATCTTTCAACAGTTCTTTTTCCACTATACCTTAAGCTATTCTTGAGATCTTCAATACCTTCTGATACATGAATATGATATCCTGCATCAATTCCATTCATAGCTTCTCTACACTTTTCTAGACTTTCATGACTTAAAGTAAATGATGCATGCATCCCAAACATACCCTTAGTCATATCATCATCTTTTGTATTTGCATATTTTATAAAATCAATATTTTCATTGATTCCTTGCTTAAGTATCCTTTGTCCATCTCTATCAGAAACCTCATAGCAATAACATCCTCTTATTCCTAATTCATCAGCCACATTTGATATTGCAAATAAGCTTCCTTCTACTGACATAGGACTTGCATGATGATCAAAAATAGTTGTTACACCATTTTTTATACTCTCAATTAAAGTTGTATAAGCGCTATATCTTATATCTTCTAGTGAAAGCTTTTTATCAATTCTCCACCATACATTTTTTAAAATATCAATAAATGTTTCTGCAGGGGGATTTTTTAAATCTAATCCTCTAGCAAAAGCACTATATATATGATGATGAGTATTTATCATCCCTGGCATTATAAGCTTACCTTTAGCATCTATAAATTCATCATACTTATTAGCATATTTACATTTAATTTCTGAAGTTTCTCCAACTTCTTTAATAATATTTCCTTCTATAGCTATACATCCATTTTCTATAAAAGTATTACTCTCATCATTAGTAATAACTCTTCCATTTCCAATTAAAATCATTCTTCCCACCTACTTTTTTGTATTTTTAACTCATAAATTAACTATATATTATAATCATGTTAAAAACCTAAAGCTCTAAATAACTAGTGGATTATTTATAGAAATTTTAATATTCACCTTCCCAAACAATTTCTCTATATTTATCTGGATCAGTATCTCCTTCTGTGCTAAATAAAAGAACTTTTGAGTTTTCATCTAATGTTAATTTTTCCTTTAACTCTGAATATTCACTATTAGTCATTATTTCATATAGTAATCCTAAAGTAACAGCACCTGATTCTCCTGAAACTACCTTAGTATCACCTGCAATTGGATTTCCTAGTATTCTCATTCCATTAGCCGCAATATGATCTGGCGCTGAAACAAACATACTTGAACAATTTTTTAGGACATCCCAACCAATAATATTAGCCTCACCACAAGCTAACCCTGCCATAATAGTAGGCATATCACCATCTACAATTCTTAACTCTCCATCATTAGCAGCAGCTGACTTATAAATACAAGCTGCTTCACTAGCTTCTACAATAGTTGTTATAGGACAATTATCCTTATATACAGATGCAAAAAATCCTTGAATTGCACCAGCTAAAGATCCAACCCCTGCTTGAACAAATATATGAGTAGGTCTTTCAACTCCAAAATCTTTAAGTTGATTTAATGCTTCTAAGCCCATAGTTCCATAACCTTGCATTATCCAAGCTGGAATATCTTCATACCCTTCCCAAGCAGTATCTTGAATAACTACACCATTATGTTCACTTGCATACTTAGCTGCCAATCTAACAGCTTCATCATAATTCATATCAGTTATTGATGCATCTGCTCCTTCTTTTCTTATATTTTCTAATCTTATTTGAGAAGAACCTTTAGGCATATATACTACTGATTTTTGCTTTAACTTATTAGCAGTCCAAGCTACTCCTCTTCCATGATTACCATCTGTAGCAGTTACAAAGGTTATTTCTCCAAGCTCTTTTCTTACTTCATCAGATATTAACTTTTCATATGGTAGCTCTGAAATATCCTTACCTAATTTTTGAGCTAAATATTTTGCCATAGCAAAAGAACCACCTAGAACCTTAAATGCATTTAATCCAAATCTATATGATTCATCCTTAATATATATTCCTCCAACACCTATTTTCTTACTTAAATTATCTAAATTAACTAGTGGTGTCTCTTTATATTGTGGAAAACTACTATGAAATTGTTTTGTTTTTTCAATTTCTTCTTTACTTAAAAAATTTAATCTATTTTCATCCTCTGTCTTTGGTAAAGTATTTTCTTTCCATTCTATTCTTTCTTTCATATTAATTTGCTCTCCCCTTTAAGCCTTATTTATAACTTCAATATCATCTTTATTTTTTTATCTATTTCAACTTTACTATTTTCTCCCTTAGGTAAAATTAAATTTAATATTATTGCAACTAATGTCGTTACAACGATTGATGATTTACCAAATATAGAAATTACCCAGGCTGGGAACAATCCTAAAGAACCTTCAACTTGAACAATACCAGTTCCTAAAGCTATAGAAAGTCCAACTATAGTTGTATTTCTATTTGTCAATTTAGCAGCTGAAACCATTTTTATTCCCGTCATTGTTATTGTTGAAAAAACAGTAATTGTTGCACCTCCTAATACACACTGAGGTATACTTATTAATATAGATGAAAATTTAGGTATTAAACCAGCTAATATTATTACTATTGATGCAAAAATAAAAACTCCCCTATTTATGACTTTATTCATAGTTACTATACCAACATTTTGACTAAAAGTAGCAGTTGGCATACAACCAAAAATTGATCCTAATATACTTGATAATCCATTACCTACTATTCCACCTGAAATTTCTGTATCAGTTGCCTCTCTATTCATTGCTCCATTTGTAGTAGCTGATAAATCCCCAATAGCCTGTACTGAATTTACTATATGCATTATAATCATAGATATTATAGCCGTAGCATTAAAGCTTAATCCAAAATGCATTAACTTAGGCATTTGGAACCAATTAGAAGTTCCCACATCTGCAAAAGAAACCATTCCTAAAAATAATGAAATAATATATCCAACTATTATTCCACATAATATGGATGCTAGTTTTAATGTTCCCTTTGTAAAGAAGTTCAAAAAAACTACAACAGCTAATGTAATCAATGCAACTATCCAATTTAAAGGTGAACCAAATCCCTCATTTCCAGCTCCTCCTGCCATATATTTAATAGCTGTAGAATATAAAGAAAGTCCAATAGAAAAAATTACCGTTCCTGTTACTATAGGTGGAAAAAATTTAATTAGCTTTTTAGAAAATACTCCAAAAATTATAGCAACTACTCCACCACAAATTTGTGCTCCAAATATTGTAGCCATATTAAACTCTCCAGCTATAGCCGTTAGAGTTGGTACATAAGCAAAACTAACCCCCATTATTACTGGCAATCTTGCTCCTATTTTTTTTCCTATTGAAAATATTTGAATTAATGTTGCAATCCCAGAAAAAACAAGGGATGATTGTACTAATAATATTTTATCTGTTGTATCTAATCCTGCTGTTGATGCAACAATTATAGCTGGTGTTACGCATCCTACAATCATAGCTACAACATGTTGTAATCCTAATGGTAAAATTTCCTTAAAGCTAAGCTTTCCATAAAAGTTAAAAAGCTGTGATTTTTTATTACACTCCATAAATTCTCCACCCTCCATTAAATACGTTTACATAAATTTGTTTTTATAATACTTATTATTAAAAAAATAACTATTTATATATTTTTGTACCTGTCTTCCCCTCTATTCCATCCTTGGCCTTTTCCAATAAAGTAATTAATGAATATCTACCTTCCTTAGAGTTTGCAAAATCAATACCAGCTTCCACCTTAGGTTTCATTGATCCTGGTGCAAAATGTCCTTCTTCAACATATTGTCTCATTTCTTTTGTACTAACTTCACCAAGCCATTTTTCATTTTCTTTTCCAAAGTTTATAGCAACTTGTTCTACTGCAGTTAAAATTATAAAGCAATCTGCATCTATAGCCTTTGCTAATACACAACTAGCATAATCTTTATCTATTACAGCCCCTACACCTTTTAAGTGATTTCCTTCACTAACTACAGGAATTCCACCACCACCGCAAGCTATAACTACTTGTCCGTTTTCCACTAAAGTTTTTATAGTATCAACTTCAACTATTCCAATAGGCTTTGGTGATGCAACTACCCTTCTATATCCTCTTCCACTATCTTCTATTACCTTTTTTCCTTCTTTAATTATGCTATCAGCCTCCTCTTTACTCATAAATGCACCTATAGGTTTGGTTGGATTATCAAATGCACTATCATTTGGATCTACCTCAACTTGAGTTATTATTGTTGATACTCCTTTATTTATATTTCTATTTAATAATTCCTCTCTTATTGAATTTTGCAAATCATATCCTATATATCCTTGACTCATTGCAACACATACAGACATAGGACATATTGAATACTTTTTATTTGTTTTATGAAATTCTGTCATTGCACTATTAATCATTCCTACTTGAGGTCCATTTCCATGAGATATAATAACATCATTACCTTGCTCTATTAAATCAACTATAGCTTTTGCAGTTGACTTTACAGCTACCATTTGCTCTGCTAATGTATTACCCAATGCATTTCCACCTAAAGCAATTACTATTTTTCTTTTCATCTCTACACCCCTTTTCCAAAAATATTTCAGTATATATTTTATCTAAGAGATAAGATTATATTCCCTTACCTCTTAGATACATCTTATTGATTATTAACTCTTATTTATTCAATAAATTATTATTTGCTTTGACGTTCTTTTCCCTTTTCTTCAAGACTCTTTAAAGTTTCTTGTGGATTCTTAATCTTACTTAAGAAAATCATTGCTGCAATAACATATGGCTTAAAACTAGCTTCCTTATATAATGATTTTCTATATCTATCAAATACGGATGCTTCTACTTCTCCTTCTTCACAACTTACTCCAGTTATATCAGCTGGTAAGCAATGTAGATATATTGCTTTTCCATCCTTTGTTGTCTTCATTAATTCTTCAGTACATTCCCAATCTTTATAATTTGCATTTTGTGCTAATAATTCTTTTTCTAATTTATTAATTCCTTCAGTATCTCCTTTTGCATATAGATCAGTACGTTTTTCCATAGCACTAAATGGAGCCCAGCTCTTTGGATATACTACATCAGCATCCTTAAATGCTTCTGCCATAGAATTTGTTTTTGTGAATGATCCACCTGACTCTTTTGCATTTTTCATTGCTATTTCTTCAACTTCTTCCATTACTTCATATCCTTCTGGATGAGCAAGCACAACATCCATTCCAAACCTAGTTAATAATCCTATTACCCCTTGTGGAACTGATAATGGCTTACCATATGAAGGAGAATATGCCCAAGTCATAGCTACTTTTTTCCCTTTTAAATTTTCTATTCCACCAAATTCATTTATTAAATGTAAAGTATCTGCCATTACTTGAGTTGGGTGATCTATATCACATTGTAAGTTAACTAAAGTTGGAGTTTGTTCTAAACATCCATCTTCATGTCCATCTCTAACTGCATTTGACACTTCTCTCATATAAGTATTGCCCTTTCCTATATACATATCATCTCTAATTCCAATTATATCTGCCATAAATGAAATCATATTTGCAGTTTCTCTTACTGTTTCGCCATGAGCAATTTGAGATTTTCCTTCATCTAAATCTTGAACTTCAAGTCCAAGTAAATTACAAGCTGATGCAAAGCTAAATCTAGTTCTAGTTGAATTATCTCTAAATAACGAAATTCCAAGGCCACTATCAAAAATCTTTGATGAAATATTATTTTTTCTTAATTCTCTTAAAGCTTCTGCAACAGTAAAAACAGCTTTTAATTCATCTTCAGACTTTTCCCAAGTTAATAAAAAGTCGTCATTATACATATCCCCAAATTTTAATCCATCTAACATTTCAACATATTTGTCCATTAATCCCATCTTATATCTCTCCCTTTATCCTTATCATTTTAAAATATTACTCATCTACACATGATTTATATATTACAAATTTTCTAAACAATTTCTTAATTCAAAGTATTATTTCACACTACTTAAAATTATTTATTTTTACAGTAGATAGTTGGCATTGCAGCATATACTGCAGCACATCTTACCAAATCAGCTTTCCAAGTTTTTTCATTAGGAGCATGTGCTTCTTCTTCCTTTCCAGGACCAAATCCAATACAAGGTATTCCAAATCTACCCATTATAGAAACTCCATTAGTTGAGAATGTCCATTTATCAACTTTTGGTTCTCCATACATTCCTTTATAAGCTTCAACCATAGCCTTAGTTGCTGGTGCATCTTCTGGTATTACCCAAGTTGGGAAATAGCAATCTGTTGGATATACAAGATCTGTATAGCTTGGTCTTTCATACTTATACATTGAAACTTCAGCATTATATTTCTTTACAAATGGTAAATTTCTTACTTCTTCTAAAGCTGATTCATATGTTTCTCCATCTGTTAAACGTCTATCTAATGATATTGCACACATATCTGCTACTGCACAACGTGATGGAGAGTTAAAGAATATTTCAGAAACAGTAATAGTGCCCTTTCCTAAGAATTCATCATAATGAAGGTTATCATTTAACACTCTTACTTCTTGAAGTATATCTGCCATTTTATATATTGCATTGTCTCCACGTTCAGGTGCAGAACCATGGCAAGAAACTCCTTTAACTTCAACTCTTATTTCCATACGCCCACGTTGACCTCTGTAAATATTTCCATTAGTAGGTTCAGTAATTACTACAAATTCTGGTTTTACTTTATCCTCGTTATATATATATTGCCAACATAAACCATCACAATCTTCTTCTTGAACAGTTCCTGTTACTAATACAGTATATTTATCACTTAAAAGACCTAAGTCTTTCATTATTTTTGCTCCATAAGTTGCTGATACAATTCCTCCAAGTTGGTCTGATGCACCACGTCCACCTATTTCTTCATCATTTTCATACCCCTTATATGGATCAATATTCCAATTACTTAACTCTCCAAGTCCAACTGTATCAATATGAGCATCATACCCAATTAATGTTTCTCCATTTCCCATATATCCTAATATATTACCCATTCCATCAATCTCAACCTTATCAAAGCCTAGCATTTCCATTTCTTGAGCAATTCTATTTATAACATCTTTTTCTCCACAACTTTCTCCTGGTATTGCTATTAAGTCCCTTAAGAACTTAGTCATACTACTTTCATATTTTTCCGCTTGTCCCTTAATTGATTTAAAATCCATAATAACCTCCCATTATTTCAAACAATTTCTTTAATAAATGATTACACTAATATCTATAGCAATAAACATGCCAAAATATTTTTAAATTTAAATATAAATTTAAACTTTTTATATAAAAACTCATTATAAATCAAGAAAATTTTGTAAATTATCTTATTATTTCCACTAAGAACTTAACCCAGTTATCAAAATGATAATAATTTCTCATTTTGATAACTGGGTTAAGTTTAGTATTATGCTAATTACACCTATTAAATCAATAAAAACTTATCATTTTGATAATTTTTTATTACTGTTCTAATCTTCTATATAAAGTTGCAATTCCAATTCCTAATTTTTTTGCAGCTATCTTTTTTCCTTCAGTGCTATCACCATATATCTCAATAGCCTTTTTTATATATTTTTTCTCAATATCCTTTAATGGAATTATTTCTTTTATATCATCATTTCCCTTTTCTTCTAATCCCATTTGCTCATGAAAACTTTCTATAAATGAATCTGGTAACATAGTTTCATTAATTATTCCTTTTTCATCACACAAGCTAACCATAAATTCAACTACATTTTCTAACTCTCTTATATTTCCATACCACTTATATTTTTTAAACATTTCCAAAACATTGTCTTCAATTAAGTATACAGACTTATTGAATTCTATATTATATTTATCAATTAAGGAATTTAGTAATAATTCTAAATCACCTTTTCTTTCCCTTAAAGGTGGAATTTCTATAGGTATAACATTTAATCTGTAATATAAATCTTCTCTAAATTTCCCTCTTCTAACTAATTCTTTTAAATCCTTATTAGTAGCTGCTATTACTCTTAAATCTAATGAAACCAACTTATTTGAACCTATTCTTACTATTGTTTTTTCTTGTAACACCCTTAATAATTTAACCTGTAAATATAATGGCATATCCCCTATTTCATCTAAAAAAATAACTCCCTTATTTGCTAGTTCAAATTTTCCTATCCTCCCATTAGAACTTGCACCTGAAAAGGCACCTTTATCATAACCAAAAAGTTCACTTTCTAATAAAGTTTCAGGTATTGCACCACAATTAATTGCAATAAAAGGCTTATCCCTTCTATTACCTTCATAATGAATTGCTCTTGCAACTAATTCTTTTCCTGTCCCACTTTCCCCTGTAATTAAAACTGTTGAACTTGAATTACTAATTTTTCTTATTTTACTCTTTAAAATCATTATTTTTTTAGAATCACCTAAAATTGAAAATATGCTTGTCTTATTTATTCCATAGGTTAATGTTATTGCTTCTTCCTTTATCTTCTTTAACTTATTAAAAATTAATACACTATTATAATCTTCTAAGTTTGTAGAACTAGGTATTAATTTTCCTACAACCTCATATTTTTTACCATCTATTTCAACATTATAAATTTGTGATTCTTGAAAATAATCATCAGTTAATTCTACTTTAATACTTTCTCCTACTATATTACTATTTAACGCTAGTTCCTTTACTCCTTTTAAATTAATACTACTTATAATATTATTATTTTTTATTATTATTACTCCATCATTTACTGAATTAATTATTTGCTTTAAAAATATAAGATTTTTCCTTTGTATAATTTCTTCATTTTGCTCAATAATTTTTGCTGCAATTAATTCTGACATGTGTTCTATAAAAGACATTATATTTTTAAAATTATCCACTAATATTTGCTTTTGTTCATTACTTGTACATACTAATCCTATGACCCCAAAAGTATCCTCTCCATAATAAATTGGATAGCTTATTTCCATTTTCTCAAAACAATTATCCTTATCTATGCATTTTTTACATAGCTTATTTTTCCCTGGATTTTCTATAACCTGCATTTTTCTTGTTCTTAATGTTTCTGAATAAACTAAACCATTCTTTTTTATGTTAACTCCAATCTTCTCTTCGTAAAATCCAGTTCCAATAATTCTATTTAAGTTTTCATCAACTATCTCAACATCAATTTTTAATATATTAGAAATAGCATTAGCATAAGATTGCAAATATTCCTTTATATCATTTAATCTTACTAATCTCATTATAACCTCCCTATCTCATATAAACCCTTTTCTTAATTTTACCTTTTCAAACACAATTTGTAATTATATATTTAATATATTTTTACTAATACTAAGTATATTATTTTATTTATAAAGGAGTGTTACTAATGAGTAAAATGAAAAAAATTAAAGATTTAAGAAATGTTCAAATGAAGTCTTGTACAAAGTTTGCAAAAAACTCTAAAGAGCCTAATGATGGATACTTTATAGAAAAAGAGCCTAATGATAGCTTTAGTTCAGAAGGAACTGTAAGATATGGTGAAGAACAAGATGTAGATGATTTATAATTTAATCTAAATAAACACAAAAAAATATTACTGGAAATCAAAATCTCCAGTAATATTTAATTCATAAGAAACTATATTACACCAAATTATCTACAGTCTTTAACTATTTATTTTTTCTTCTTAAAAAACTTCCTACTCCAACTGTTACTAATCCCAATAAACTCATAGCAACTGAAGAAGCTCCTCCAGTTTTAGGCAGTTTACTATTACTATTTCCTGAATTATTGCTATTAGAATTTCCATTATTAT
This sequence comes from uncultured Clostridium sp., assembly GCA_900547475.1. Taxonomy (GTDB): domain Bacteria; phylum Bacillota; class Clostridia; order Clostridiales; family Clostridiaceae; genus Clostridium. The sequence continues at coordinate 11,478 of URGW01000033.1, forward strand.
TAGAAGAAGAACCACTATTACTTTCCCCATTGTTAGAATTGTTATTTCCTGCATCTGCAATAATTAATCCATCAATAGCATCTTCTAAGCCTTTAGCAGCCTCTGATATTTCTTTTTCTGTTGAATTTTCATCTGCTAATACATCCTTAGCTACTTTTAATTTCCTTTCTAATACACTCCATGACTCTTTAGTGTACTTACTTGAATCTAAAGACTCAGCTTTATTTATTAAATCTTGTAACTTATCTTTACTTGGCTTTAATCTTAATTCTAAGAATGCTCTTAATAATTCATCATAAGTTTTACTAACTTCTTCTTCCATTGCATTTTGATCTGCTATTACATTATTAGCTTTTACTAAAACTTCTTGTAACTTATCCCAAGTTGATACAATATAATCATTACTATTTAATGAGTTAATTCTTTCTACTAGTTGAATTAAGTATTCCTTATTTCCCTTTTCAAAAGATAACATTTGCATTACTTTACTTAATCTATCAAATGATTTATTTACTTCTTCTTGAGTTGCTTCTTTATTAGCTAATATTGCTTGAGCTTCTTCTAATGCAGCTTTAAATTCTTCAACAACTGCAGGAGCTATATTAGAAAGCTCTTCATCTGTTATTTTAAGTGCTTCTTCCACAGCAATTTGTAAATGCTTATTAGATAAATTACTTTCTTCTTCTATTAATCCATCTATTGATTTTTCTATTAAATCAATAGCAGACTTAACATCTTCTGTTGTTGCTGCGTCATTTTCTATTACTTTAGTTCCATTAGCTACGGCTTCCTTAAGAATATTTAATGTTTCTTCAGTATATTGAACTTCTCCAGTTATAATATCATTTGCATTAGCAATAACTTTATTTAACTCTGATATATTAACTAATCCAGTTATTGCATTTATTAAACTTTCCTTTGCATTATTAACATCTTCTTGTGATGTTCCATCAATATTTTCAATAATATTCTTTGCTGATTCTAATGCTTCATTATATACATTCCAGCTGTTGGCAGTATAATCCTCTTTATTATAATTACTTGAAGCTATAAGTTCCTCTAATTCACTTATATTAGGTACTTCATAATCATTAAGTGTAATTAATTCATAAATAGTAGGAGCTGCTCCTTCCCATTCAATCTTAATCTCAAAAATATTATCATACTTAGTATTTACTATTTCATTTAAACTCTTATTTAATTCACCAATTTGATTCCAAATAGGTTCACCATCTTTATTATAACCAGTCCTAACCATTACCTTTGCATTCGAAATTGAGCTACCACTTTGTACAATATTAATTTTCTTAACATCTGTATTTTCTGATAATCTATAAGTTAAACTTCCAGATTTTATTTCTCCATCTTTAGTATCTGGCTTATAAAATGTTGTTAAATCTCCATCCATTATATTTGAAGGGCTAAATCCTTTAATTTCAATTGGATCTGAAATAAATGTTGGATCATTAACAGTAGGTATATATTCTCCATCATTTATTAAAAACTCATTTATAACAGTCCAACGATGATCATAATCTGCAGTAAACTCTACTCTTAAATATCTAGCAGATACATTAATTTTTCCACTATCCATATACGCATGTGATATTGGTACTTTTCCATTTGATAAACTACCATGAGTATATCCATTGTCTTGAGGTTTTGCATCAGCTCCTCCCTCATCTTTTTTTCCATCACCTATAACAATAGCATCAGTCCACTCTTTTCCGTCTAAAGATAATTGAATCTTAGCATCACGAATATGATCTTTTTCTGTGTCTAATACAAGATACTTAAGATTATTTACATCTATAGTTTGCCCTAGATCATAAACAATTGTATTTCCTTTTCTAGGTACAGCACTAAACTGAGCATAAGTATTTAAATTACCATCAAAGGCAAGTTTTGCAACATTATCTCCATATGTCCCAACATAAGCACTAACTAATGATGGTTCATAAACTTCATTTGAAGTAACTTCAAGTTTATTCAAATCAAAGGTAATAGTTTTATCTGCAATTATTCTTATATAACGAGCATCTTCTAATGTAGACTTTTTAGTTACATTACTCCATTCCATTCCATTTAATGAAGTTTGTAATGTTAATCCTTCCATGTTAGAAACATCTAAATCAATATCTTTTAAATCCTTTATACGATCTAATTTAATACCAATATATTCACCTTCATTTAAAGTAATATTCTCTTTTGCTACTAATTTAGTTAAAGCGTCACTTTCATAAACTGATTTTATCTCATTATTTGTATTTGTATAAATATGATCTGTTGATGGAAGAGATTTGCATGGTTCAACTTTAATTTCTGAGAATTTAACCCATTTATGCTCCTCTTTCATATTTGTAATTCTTACATATCTAGCTTCAATTCCTTCAAAATCTTCATCAATAATATCTTTTCCACTAGCTGCACCTTCATATTCTTTAAATGTTGTCCAGTTTGTATTATCACTAGAGTATTCTAATTTATATTTTGTCCACTTATCTGTGCCATCTGCACCAACAGCAAGATGAACCTTTCCAACATTAATAACTTTTCCTAAATCTACCCCAACATAATCTCCTACACGTGTTATGTCTCCTGGTTTATGAGTTACATACCAAATGCTACTATTATCATTTCCATCTGTTAAATTAGCCTCATTTCCATTGTTATAAATACTCCATTCTGGTGTTTTTATAACTGTTGGGTTAATTTCATCTTTTGATGCAGTTTTGTTTACACTAATATCTCTAACACCTAACCAAGTATTTTCTTTCGCTTCTGTTGCTATTAAACGAATTCCTTGAACTTCTAAATCTAAATTATCCACTCTAATCTCTTGAGGTGATGTATAAATTTCACCATTTAAGTCAACCCATGTTTTTCCATCCTCAGTATATTGAATTTTAGCTTTAGCCATTGTATCATTTAAATTCGCTTTTGCTCCCATTAAGAATTCAATAGTATTGACTTTAACCTTTTTATTATACTTAACTCCAACAAAGGTTCCTTCGTCAATTTTATTAGGTGTTTTATATACAATTTCAGTTGCTGCATTATTATCAAATGCATTTGTTGTATTTCCTGTTGGTGAATCCTTTCTATTAGTTATGAATGTAGTTATTACTTTATTAGGATTTACAATAGAGCTAACAACACCTGATAAACTTTCTCCCATAAATTTAATAAATGGAACTATATGTTGAACACCAACTTCTGCATATTCAGTATGATCTACATAATGGAAACCATATGTTTTTGATTTTTCAAATGAAGCTTGTGCTTCTGAATAGCAATTCCAAATTTCCTCTTTATTTCCTTCTTCAACAGCAATTGCTGATTTTAAATAATTAATTGCTGCATCTGTTGTATCTTCCCAACAATTTAACCAATAAATTATTTGATCTCTAGTCCTTGTATTCCCTGGATTTTCTTTATAATAAGCTGCTGCTTCCTTTAATTTTGTGAACTCTTGAATTAGCGCTTCTGCATCTTCTTTGATATTAGCTCCACTTTCATACTTTTCCTTAAAAGCATTTAATTTAGGTGCTAATTCTACAGACTCTTGAAGTGCAGTAACACGGCTATCCATATTTTGATTAATCATATGCTTAGATATTTCACGTAAAGCTGTAGATGACTCTGTTTCTTCAGCCGTACCATGGTCCATATACTTAAATGAATCTTGCCAGTTTTGATTAGCTTGATCTTTATTATCCCAAATATTCCAAGAATAATCAGCAACTGCAAATAATGCTGACTTATTAGCCTCAGCCTGTTGCATTGGATTTAACACAATCCCTTTAACTGATTCAGGTTGAACACCTGGATGTAAGAAAGTATCATTACCACCCATTATTAAGTGCTTTTTAGAGTTATCTGAACAAGGCCAGTTTATCCAGAAATAAGGCTCTCTACCTTCATATCCTTCTGAAGCAATATTATTCTTAAAGTTTGTTGCAAATTCTTGAGAAACTTCTCCCCATATTCTACCACCAGTCATTACTATACTAACATTATCTCCAGCTTTATTGATTTCCTTTAATTGTTCAGAAGCCCCTGATCCCATATAGTCATTTGGACAAAAAATTATATCATCTTTTAAATCAGTGTAAGTTTTTTGTTGCTCTCTTAACCACTCTGTTAAATCATTTAATAATTTTACATATGAGCTAGGTCCTTGTGCTGGTACACTTGCATCATCTGCTAATATACCAAACTGTCTAACACCCGCTTTTAATAATTGAGTAAACTTATCTTTTATTATATTAAGGTCTTTTTGATAATTTTCATCTGAATCAAAACGTATAGCATTGTTCATAAATGGATGTAATGCATACACATATCTAGTCTTACTTGCTTCACCAGCTGCAGCTAATTTTTTAATTCCTTCAAGCTTTTCTTCTGGATATAATTCTCTCCATTTAGAATTGTGGTATGGATCATCCTTAGGTGCAAATATATATTGATTTAATTTATAATCTCCACCATAAGTCATAAGGGCAGCTCTATCTTCATTTGACCATGGATTACCATAATATCCTTCTATAAATCCACGGTATGCAACATTTGCATAATCATCTATTCTGAATTCTTTAATTTCATTATTATCTAATTGATTAAATACATGTTTTAATGTAGTAACTCCATAGAATGCACTATCGGCATCCTCACCTAATACTCCAATAACTCCATCATTTGAATAAACTAAATGTGCGTCTGTTTTTTCATCAAAAAATGCCTCTTCATGTGGCACCTCTGAATTAAAATAATTATCTACTAACTCACCAGAATCATTAATTCCTATTAATACATTAGTTTTTCCTTCCACCATATCATCTGAAACTTGGAATGTAATATTTTGATTTTTTAAAATTTCTGTAAGACGATTTCTAGTATATACATCTACTCCACTCTCAAAGATAACATTTACATTGTCACCAACACTAAAACTACCCTCCTTATACTCAGACTTTTGAGGTACTGGATAAATTTCATATTCCTGTACCCCTGGTGTAATTATCTTAGCAGATACTTGAATACTTCCCGTAATATTAGATAATGCAATTGCTCCTGCAAGTAATACCGCTAAATACTTTTTTGACCTTTTAATCATCAAAAATTCCCCCCTATTAATTATATATTTAATTTTAAAATGCAAAAAAGAAATAAAAAAAGCTGAAAAGGACATGTATTATCCTTCTCAGCTAATGCTCAATTCTTATTGATTGCACGCTAAAATTACTTACAATTATTAACTTAACTAAATAATACCAAATTCCCCTTTATTTTTCAACATATTTTATTAGTTAAATTTATTTTAGCCTTAATTTATATAACCTTAATTATTAAATCAATTTTATACTCTATATTTTATTTTTTAGTTTTAAGGGAACAAATACTATTTCTTTTTCTACCTCATTAATAAATCCACCAATTTTATATACACTATTAAGTAAATCCATATTTATAACTTCATTAGCTATACCACTTGATACTACTTCTCCAGATTTCATTACTATAACATTATCACTATATTTTATAGCTTGATTAATATCATGTAATACCATAACAACAGTTAATTTGCTCTCCTTATTTAGCTCCTTAACAAGTTCTAATATCTCAACTTGATGATAGATATCTAAATATGTTGTAGGTTCATCTAAAAATAAAATTTCACTTTTTTGTGCTAATGCCATTGCTATAAACGCTCTTTGTCTTTCTCCCCCCGACATCCCCATAACAGCTTTATCTTTTAACTTCTCAAGCCCTGTTCTTTTTATAGCCCACTCAATAATTTTATCATCACTTTCAGTATTTCCTTGGAAATACTTTTTATGAGGAATTCTGCCATAAGCCACCAATTCTTTAACAGTAATATCGCTAGGAACTGTATTTTGCTGATGAACTGTGGCAATTTCTCTTGCTAATTCTTTTTGTTTTAAAGACCTTATAGATTTCCCATTAATAATTACTTCTCCAGAAGTAGGTTTATTTAATCCTGCAAATATACTTAATAACGTAGATTTACCACTACCATTAGGTCCTAATATAGTTGTTATCTTTCCCTTTTCTATTTCCACATTTAACTTAGTAATAAAGCTTTTATCTTTATCATAAGAGAAGTATAAGTCCTTTGCCTTTATCATTACTTTAAGTCACTCCTTCTTAAAAGATATAAGAAAAATGGTGCTCCTAATATAGCAGTTACTACTCCTACCGGTATTTCATTTGGTCTCATAGCCATTCTTCCAACAGTATCAGCAAACAATACTAAGAATCCTCCTACTATTCCACTACAAGGAATTAAATACTTATGATCAGATCCTATAATAATTCTACAAACATGAGGAACAACTAATCCAACAAAGGATATAATACCTGCAATTGCAGTTGATATACTTGCTAAAAATACCGCTACAGCAGTAACTATTATCATGTATAAATCAGAGTTAAAACCTAAACTTCTTGCATTTTTACTACCAAGGGCTAATATATTGCAAACCTTACTTAATAATAATGCTGCAACTATTCCTACAACAGAATAAATTAATAGTATATGTACATTGCTCCAATTAACTGTTGCTAGACTTCCCATCATCCATTTTTGAATATTACTTGCTCCAAGTCCTGCACTAACAGTAATCATAGATGAAAAACCACCTAATAATGCATTACATGCTGCACCTGCTAATACAATTCTTATTGGCGATAATCCATTTTTATATGCCATAAAATAAATAATTACACAACATACTAATCCACCAAAAAAACCAAATATAGGTCTTAAATTAGTTACGCTTGGTATAAATACCATAAAGAAAATTGTAACTACACAAGCTCCTGAAGATATACCCGTTATATATGGATCTGCTAATGGATTTCTTATTACAGATTGTAATAAAACTCCTGCAATTGCTAAGTTTGCTCCAACTAATACAGCTATTAGTACTCTAGGCATTCTTAAATCTTTAATTATTCCTAGATTCCCCTCTGACTGTCCTGAAAATAATCCACTTATAAGCTCTTTAAATGTTATATTTACACTCCCTAATTTTAATGAAATTAATATAGTTGCTAACAATATAATTAAAGCTATTACTATAAATGATACCTTAAATTTTTTATCTGAAACTCTCATAATTATTCTCCAGTACCATGAACTATATCACTTAGCATATCTAATCCTTCAATAACATTAAGATTTGCACTCATTCCAAAATACTCGTTATCTAAGTAAATTACATTTCCATCTTTTACAGCATTTATATTTTGCCATGCAGAATCACTTGCCATTTCTGCTTCTAATGCTGCTTTTGTTTCCTCTGGTAAAGCATGTACCATAACTAAAATCTTTTCTGGATTAAGCATAGCTAAATCCTCTTTATTATAAGTTGTAAATGATGTACTATTATCTTCAATTATGTTTTTTCCACCAACAAGTTCAACTAAACTTCCAATATAAGATTTTGTTGTTGCTATCATTGTTGATCCTGGTGCTGCAAATAAAACTAAAACTTCAGTGCTTTCTAAATTCTCAGCTTTTTCTTTAACTTCTAATTCCTTTGATTCTATTTTTTCTAATAATGCATTGGCTTCCTCATTTTTATCAAATTTTTCTCCTAAAGTTGTTATTGCTTCTTTTAATCCATCTAAACTTTCTAAAGAAACAAATTCACTTGGAATGTTATTTTCTGTAAATAAATTCATATAATCAGACCCTAAAGTATCTACTGATACAACTACTGTTGGTTTTAATGACTTAATTATTTCTAAATCTGGACTCATTGGATTTCCGACTTCAACTGCACCTTTAGTACTCTCTGGTAATTCATAAGATGTACTTGGTACTCCTGAAACCTTAACTCCTAAGGCATCTAATATTTCTGTTACTGCAACAGATGTAGCAACTACTACCTCTTCTCCGTTTCCTATTTCAACAGTTTTATCTGCACTACCTTCAGAACTACAGCTTACTAATCCTAGAGTCATCACCCCTGCTGCTATCATAGATATAATTCTTTTATATTTCATAATATATAACCTTCCTATAAATATTTTTAATAATTTATTACTTCTTTTTTGCTCTTACAACTGCTAATGCTCCAATTGCAACTATAATAACTACTCCAGCTATAATTAAAGTACCATTATTATTTTCTTCCTTATCCGCTACTACTGCTGAACTTTCTACATTCTCTTCTTCAGCTTCTACAGAAGATGTGCTTTCTTCTTGCTCTACTTCTTCAGGCTCTTCTATAGCTTCTATTAAAGTTAAAGTTTCCATCTTAGGTATAACCTTAAATTCAACATCTCTTTCCATAGGACCAACATAAATAAGAGCACTCATATCTGCATCTACTTTATCAACTTCAACCTTTAATTTAACAGTTCCATCTTCGCTAGTTTCTTCTACTATCTCAACCGGAACCTCTTCTCCATTAACTTTCATTCTATAGTTTTCCATATACTCACTTCCTGAAAAACCAATAGTATAAATTATATGAGCTTTTGTAACTTCTACCTCCATTGATGGTAAAAGATAAGTTCTTGACATAGCCATTCCTGTTTCTGATTCATGATAAACATCATTTTGTACTTCATAAACTCCACTTGCAATATCGCTTTCTGTTGCATATGTATTTCTAGTTCCTAAAGTTAAGAATATTCCTAAAGCCATTACGGCTACTAAAATCCCTTTAAATTTATTTAATATTTTCATTTTTCTAATCTCCTTAATTCTTAAACCTAAATTAGGAGGCAAATAAATAGCTTTCCTATTATTTACCCCCTCATATAATTTTATTAGTACTTTATATTACTTTCTTTTCTTTGCTAAAACAGCTCCTGCAGATGTTAAAATCACTCCTAAACCTGCAACTGCTGTTGAAGCAATAGGTGCACCAGTTTGTGGTAATGTATCTACTGTATATTCTTTAATGAATGTTAAAGTATCTTCTAATAATGTAACACCAAATTCAACTTCTCTAGACATTGGTACTACATAAGTTTTAACTTTTATACTGTCGCTTAAGCTTGAAACTGCAAATCTAACATTTGTTGTATCCCCACTTGTATTCTTAGTTATAGCAACTTTTTTACCATTTACATAAATCTCATGATTTTGCATAAACTCAGCTCCAGTGAAAGTTAAAGTAACATAGTATTTACCATCTATTTCTTCAACTTTTGAAGTAGAATTTAAATATTTTCTAGCCATTGATTTTCCAGTTTCACTCTCATGAGTTACACTATTTTGAATTGAGTATAACTTACCTTTTGTTACTTTAGTTTCCTCTTTATTAGTAGTTGTGTTTTCAGTGCTTGTACTACCATTGTTGTTTGATCCAGATGTTGTTCCTTCTGTAGTACCTCCAGTTGTTCCACCATTATTAGTTGTTCCATCTGTAACTAATGTTAATGTATCTTCTAATATATCAACTCCGAAATCTACATTTCTTCCCATCATAGTAACATAAGCTGAAACCTTTATTGAATCTTCTAAGCTTCCAATAGCAAATCTTAAACTAACAATATCACCATCTACTGATTTAGTTGCATCTACTTTTGCTCCATTAACATATACTGTATGATTACTCATCATTGTTGATCCCATAGATGTAAATGTTAGTGTAACATATTTATTTCCATTTACTTCTTCAACCTTTAATGTCTCTTCTAAAGCTTTTCTTGCCATACTAAGCCCAGTTTCACTCTCATGAGTTACATTATTTTTTCCTGTATAAACCTTAGTGCCTTGTTCTTCAGTTACTCCATTATTTGAATCTTCATTTCCAGTATTACCACCATTATTTTCTGGATTTCCAGGTGTTTGTCCACCATGGCCATTTTCACCATTATTATCAGGCTTTACTTGTTCTTCTTCTCCGTTTCCTGAATCGTTAGAAGAATCATCCCCTGTATATTCAGTTAATTCTCCCTCATGTAATAAATCAACATTAACTGTGTGTAATTTCCCTGGGAACATCGCTTCTGGAAGACCTTCATTGTAGTATGTTAGATTAACACTAATTCTTGTATATAATGTATCTATTGATTCAATATCAAAGCTTATTGATCCATCATCATTTTTTACAAATGAAACTTCTTGTCCATTTATTTTTATTAAATTTGTTGATTTTACAGTTTCTAATCCTGATTCATTATATTTCATAGTTACAGTAATTTTTCCATCTTTAACTGTTACAATCGAATCTTTAGCTATATAATTTCTTATTGCACTCTCAGCATCTGCTGCTGATTTTAATGTCTTATTTGTTATTTTATATACGCCATCAGCTAAAATATTTTCTTGATTTTCATTATCTTCTACTGAATTATCTTCAGTAGGAATTGTACTAGTATCATTTGTTACAAAGAAAGTTACTTCTCTTCCCATAGCTATTACAGTCATATCTACTTGTACTTTAGCATCAACAGATGGTACTTCAAAAGTAATTGATTTATTTGTTGTATCATTAACTCCATTTAAATCAACCCCATCTAAACTTACTTTAATATCTTTCATCATTGGATATAACTGATCATCAAATTGTAATGTCATAGTTATTTTATCTTCTTCAATTTTAATAATAGTATCTTCTTTTAATGCTTTTCTAGCCATAGATTCACCTGTAGTGTTTCCTGCTTCAACATATTGAGTTTCATTTTTAACTGTATATGTTCCATTAACTAAATTACTGCCTTGATTTGCATCTTCATTTCCTGAGTTATCTATTGATGGACTAGCAATAGCATCAACTGTTGTTGCTCCTACCGCTTGTACATTAGTTCCTAATACAATTGTTGACACCATTAATGCAGCTAATATCTTACAAAGCTTCTTTCTTACCATAATCCTATTCCCCCTAAATGTATTTCTAAAATTTATTTTTCTTTTCTAATTGACATATTAATAATTTTCTTTCATAATTAGTGATATTGATTCTCATTTACTATTAAGATAATATCATATATTTTATTTATACGTTTTAACTATATTTATATATTTTTTAACAATATTTCTATATTTAATAAATTTAGAACAAATTTTAAAGGAAGGATGCTTAGATTAATGATTTCAAATATATTAACTAATTTCTTTAATTGCCTTGCTGTTCCAATACTAGTTTTAAATTATAGGTTTGAAACTATATTTGCCCATAATCATGACTCCAAAATCGATAATTCATTTTATACGTCTAAAGCTATAGAGCAAATAAAAAAAATAGATTTTTCCTCAAATACTTTTTCATTTAATATAAATCAGGATATATCCTTTACTTGCATTAATTTTAATCATTATGACAATAATAAAATGTATCTATTGATAGGACCATATAAACTCTCTCAGGATTATAATAATACTAATTTTATTAATACCCTCACAGAGGATGGGTTAGAAAATATTATTAAATTACATTCTTATATTATTGATAATCATATTAGTATTAATAAATCAAACATCATTAATTCTCCTTTTGTAAATCATGCTATTAAGTATATTGAAAAAAACTATGCCCATGAAATCTCAATAGATGATATTTGTAAAGAATTGAATGTAAATAAATGTTATTTCTGTAGTGTATTTAAAAAAGAAGTTGGATCTACATTTATAAATTATTTAAATAACTATAAAATAGAAAAAAGTAAGGAACTATTAAAAAATCCTAATATATCTTTACTTGATGTTTCACTTTCTGTAGGCTATAATAATCAAAGCTATTTTAGTACTGTATTTAAAAAAATAACATCAAAAACTCCGTTAGAATTTAGAGATGAATACCTAAAAAATAAAAACTAAAAAACAACTGTCTTCTATTTTTCTTATAGAGACAGTTATTTTTACTTTCTTATTCTTATTTTAAACCTATTATTTCTTTATTTTCAATTCCTATGAAATCATTAATTTTTTCATCTTTATAAAACCAATATACAACTCCAAAAGTTAAACAAGTAACTATTGTAACTATTATTCCTCCCTCTGGTCCAAAAGCTACACCTTTTATTATATTATTAGTTATATTTCCTACTTTATATAATCTATTAACACTTATTCCATTTACTTCAATTCATCAAATGTATCCTTGAAAGCAATTACATGACTCCGAATCAATGTGAATTAATAGCTAGTAGTGCATCATAAAAAAGTTTGACTTTTTATGCCCAAAATGACATAAGACCAATTTTGTAATCTCTTAATTTGTTATTTTAATAACACTAGCCTTTTTAAATTATCTGTATATAATATATATTATGACATTTATTTAAGAGAGGTGATTACTATCACTATTGAACAAATACAGTATTTTCTAGCTATAAAAAAATATAATGGTTTTTCAACCGCTGCCAATGAACTATGTATATCACAATCATCTTTATCAAAGCAAATCAAATCTTTAGAAAAAGAACTTGATACAACTCTTTTTGATAGAACTTCAAGGATTACTTCACTAACTGAGGCAGGAAAAGACTTCTATATATATGCATTAAAATTTTTAGATGATTATAATAATATTCTTCAAGCAATGAAAAAACATGCTACTTCAAAAAAATGCACATTAAAACTTGGTACTATTGCAGTTTTAACTCAATATGGCTTAACATCAACACTTGCATCATTTAAGCATAACTATCCTAATATTGATATTAATATATTTGAAGATGAAAATGATGCAATATTGAATATGCTTATTAAATCTGAAATTGACTTTGCAATTGTAAGGGATTTTAATTTACCTAGAAATGCTTTTAATGTTACCCCGTTAGCTGAAGATGAATTAGTAGTAGTTACATCTAACAATCATTCTTTTACAAAAAAGAAATATATATCATTTAATGACTTAAAAAATGAAAACTTTATCATTTGTGCAAAGTCTGGGGTTTATGATATTTGCGTAAAAGAGTGTAACAAATTAGGTTTTACACCTAACGTAGTACATAATATTAATAAAATTGAAACTATATTAGGATTAGTTTCTGAAGGTCTTGGTATAACATTAATTGTAAATAATGTTTTAAAGCCTTTTAGCAACTCTAATATATCTATTCATCCTCTTAAGACCCCTATTAATTCTAACCTTGCGTTAGTTACTAATAAAGAATCTAAAAACTATAAGGAATTTGACCTTTTTAAAGATTTTATAATTAAAAATACAATGAAATAATCTTTAAATTGCAATTCAATATAGAAACTCCCTAAGGAGTTTCTATATTTTTATTTCTATTTTCAGCTATATTCTTTATTTTTTATTCTTTATATTTATTATTTCTTTATATAAGTCATATCCAACTTTAGGGTGATATAAATATACTAAAAATGAATCAAGAATATATGGCGAATAAGGCAATTCTAATAATTCCTTTGCAAATGCCATACCTGCGATTTCACCTAAACAAACAATATTAGAATCATTTTTAAATGGACCTAGCTTCCATAATCTGATCTTTTCTATTTGAGTAAACATATCATCTCCATTATACTCTTCTATGTAATGAAAAATCTCATGTGCTAATAAAATTTCTTCTATATTTACATTATTAAATAGCTCTTGAAGTTTTTCTTTTTCTATTAAATCTAGAGCTTTATCTACACTATCTTTAAATACCGTAACTTTATTAGGATTAACGAATTGAGCAAATATAATATGCCCTCCGCCATTTGGTCTTTGTGGATAATCTACTTCAATACCTATTCTTTTTGCAATTTCATATACATCTATATCCCCATTTTCTTCTCTTATTTTCTTTGCATATTCACTTCCACATAAATTAGCCTTTTCTATTAATTCTAGCTTTTCTTCTCTATTAAATTTTCCATGTAACGGATCTCTTCGAAATGCATACATTCCCCAATCTTCATCTCTAACATTAATCAAATCTTTTAACATTAGTCTTATATGTGGAATTGCAACTTCATATTTTTCCTCTTCCTTTTTTCCAATAAAAGAATTCATAAACTTTTTTGCAAAATTATCATTATATTTCATTTTTAACTCCTATAACTAAGATATCATCATCTTCTTGTACATCCTGAACTATTACATCCATTAACATTAAATTTTGTTTAAGCTCTGTTCCAGAATCAAAATCCACAACTCTTGGTCCTACGCACAAATAAAAATCTGGTCTTAAAACACTATCAGCTTTATATACAGTAAGATCTTCATAAATATTTTTAACAACATGTTTATAATCTTTTACTTTTACCTTTATGATGCTACCATTATTTCTTTGTACCTTAATAAATCCTTTTTTATCTAATATGCGAATTAATACTTTTCCGTTTATTACTGAATCAAAAACATAAAAATGCTTAGTTTTTTCTTTTAACCTCACATTTTCAATTTCTATATTCATATCTTTTGCAGCCAATTCTTTTGCTTCTTGCTCTGTACATTCTTTTAATAAATCACTTGCTTTAACCTCTGCAGCTCCTGTTGCAATTGCAATAAGCTTAGATGTAGTACTATCAATTTCAATATGTATATCTATACTTGATGGATCTGCTCCATTCTCTATTACCCTAGTCATAACTTCACTTCTAATATTTTTTATATCTTGCGGTCTTGGGTTGGGTATTACTCTTTCTACAGATTCTCTTATCATAGAAAGTGCAACTCCTATAGAAGAAATTACCTCTGCATTTTCTGGGATACTATATTTTACATTCATCTTATCAGCGCAATATCCAATAAGCGATGAAGCCCCTCCACCTACACCAATAAGTGAAATTTGACTTTTATCTAACTTATACTTTTGCGCCAATTCTAAAATAACTGGTTCTATTTTTCTAAAAGATTTTTCTAATATTTGTGCTGCTACATCTTCAACTGTAGTTTTCATATAATCTGCAACTACTTGCATTGCCTTTCTTGCCGAATTTACATTTCCATAGGAAAACTGCTCTGGTTTTACCAGCCCTAATATATTTGCTGCACATGTATTAGTTATAGTAATTCTCTTGCCACTTTTTAACCTTATTGCAATATAATCATTAGGATCTCCTTCTTTCGGAGAGAAGAATTCTATTTTTGGATCTACTATTTCTTCTTCTGATGTAAAAACTGCATAATCCATTCCTGCAATATGTGCACTTCTTGGACCTACATCTACTACACCATTTTTATTTCCACGGATCATACTACCACCAGCTACCCCTAAGACTCTAACATCAATAGAAGTGACATAAGTTTTGTGTCCATCCACTACTGAATAATCAATGGCAGGTCTTCCATTTTTAATTACACCTATGTTAGTAGATGTCCCTCCAACTTCAAAATAAATTCCATTAGATATTCGAAGATACATAAGAGATCCCATTACACTTGCAGCAGGCCCTGATAACATTGTAAGAATAGGCCTTTTCTTCATTTCTTCAATATCCATAGATCCACCATCTCCACGCATTATCATAAGTGGAACTGTCACCCCTGCATTTCTTACTGATTTTTCTGTACTATTTGCTACTTCTAACATCTTAGGTAATATACTTGCATTTATGGCACCTGTCTTTGTTCTCCTTGTAAGTCCATAAAGCTTAGTAATATCCGATGCAATAGTAATAGGAATTTTCATTTTCTTTGCTACTTCTGCAACAATTGTTTCATCAGTCATATCATCTACTCCAAAAGCTCTTGAAGTAACAAGTACTTGAACTCCTAATGCCCTTAATCCATTAATTGTATTTTCAATATTTTCAGCAGTTAAATCCTTTTTATTAATTATAGCATTCGATATTTTTATCGCTCTTCCAGTTCCTAAATCTATATCTTTTAATTGTACTTGTCTTTTGCCTAAATATCCTTCTATTCCATTATCTACAACCCCTATAACTCCGACATGAGCTACATCACCTTCTAATAATGCATTAGTTGCTTGTGTTGTACTATGAGCGACAAAAACCACCTGTTCTGGTTTTATATCATTAGATTCTAAGCAACCTTTAAATGCATTTATTACACCTGTAGCTACCCCAAATTCGTCATCATGAGTAGTTTTAACTGAATATTTTCCTATAATTTTATGTGTATCATTATCAATAGCAACTGCTTTTGTATGCGTGCCCCCAACATCAATTCCTATTCTAACTACATTACTTTTCACAACAAATACCTCTTTTTCTACTTAATATATAATTAAGAATTGCTTTTTATATTATCTCCATATATATATTTTTCTGCATTCACATATACAATCTTATACCACTAAGCCTTCCGATTATATCACAATCTCTAGTATAAGTTGTTAAAAATTTAATTATCTTATATAAAAAAATAATTTCCGCCCTACACAATGTTAAGACGGAAATTAAAACTTTTATCTTACATACCAAACATAATGAATGTTACTATACTTAATATAGCACAGATTATCCATCCTAGTGGTATACTTCTCTTTAAGAAATCTTTTGTATCTACTTTTGTGTATCCAAGTCCCCAAACTATCCATGATTGAGTTATACAGCTTGATATGTTCATTGTTATTGTTGGTGCATACATTAATGGGAACAATAGAAGGTTTGAGAATCCAACACTCTTTAATATTCCTAATGTAGCAGCCCCACATCCAGCTAATGTGAATGGTCCTCTGAACATTCCAAGTGGCGCTAATATTGCAAATGCAATACAAATTACTATTGGGCTATTTGGTATTATTCCACCTAATACTGCATTGAAATATGGTACACATAATTCAGCAGCTTTATTGAACATTGGTATCATAAGCATGAATCCAACTAATGGAGCAGTATCTATTGCACCATCAAAGAATGTCTTACTGAATACTTCTGTCGCAGCTTTATATGAAGTTAATTTTCCACATACTGCCAAAGCAAAGAAGCTTGCTACTAAGAATCCAACTATAACTGGAATTTGGAATCCAATTGCTAATACAACTGGTATAAATGGTGTTATTAATGCAACCATCGGTGCTGAAGTTGTTTCTTCTTCAATCTTAGGTGCTTGTGCTGCCCATGCATGAACTCTCTTCTTCTTTTTCATTGCTATAATAGGAACTAATATCGCTACTAATAATTGAACCCCTAAAGCCACAAACCCCCATCTTAAATACGTTGAATCATAGAAATAAGCTTGTTCTCCATTAGCTCCTAAGTAAAATGCTTGATATTGATTAAATATAACTGGGTTTATGTATAAACCAGCTCCAATTGATAATAAGAATGATATAATTGCTGTAACCTTAGGAATACCTAATGATAATAATATTGGAAGTACAATTACTCCGATAGCAACAACTGCTCCAGCTCCAAACATACTTGAAAATACTGCTGTTGTAACTATAGCTAAAAGTGTAGAAGTAACAACTGGTTTATCTCCACCAAACTCTACAGTCTTCTTAATCATAGTAGATGCTATACCTGTTTCTAGCATTATTCTACCAAACCATGCTCCAAATATGAAGTTAACTAAAACTCCTCCCCAACCTTCTGGTCCTCCTTGGAATACGTGCTTAAGTGCACCTACTACCCCTATATTGACTATATCGCTATTCTGCGCTATAAAATCTGGATTAGTTACAAATGCATTTCCTATAAGAGGTAATACTGTCCAAATCACAGCCATGATTAAGATACCTGTCATTAAGTTTCCACCCTTAACAGCATATACAACTAATCCGGCAAATGATATTAATAGTAAAATACCAATAATAAATTCAATACTCATTTTAGTTTCTCCTTAACTTTAGTTTATTAACGTATTAATTCGTTAATTTATTAATTAACAATGTTTTTTAAATTTTTAGCTTTGCACTGCTAATACAAATTTCATATAGACAACCTATTAATAATATAATCTATATTCTAAATTAGCAATGCCTAGCTAAGATTTAATTAATATCTTTTTCTGTAATCTTCTAATATTTCATCCATTACTTTTATAACGTGTGCTGCACTTTCTAAATCAGCTGGAGATTTTTCTTTTCCGATTAATTCATTAACTATAGTTTGAATATAAGGTTGAGCTACATGTTCTGGCTCTTGATAATCAATAACTTCTTCTTGTCCATCGATTATAACCTTTATTGGTCCATAGAATAATCCTGTAGTACTTATTCTACCTTTATCACCTACGATTAACATTTCTTCTTCATCATGGTCAGCAACATAACACCATATTCCGTTACCCATAACTCCACTTTCTGTCTTGAAGATTGCATTTACTGTATCTTCAACTTCATAGTATCCACCGTAGTTTTCAGCCATACCACTTACATTTTCAATTTTACCAAATAGGTACTCAACTATATCTAAGACGTGAGCAACCATATCTACAAACTTACCGCCCCCTGCTGCTTCTGGTCTTAATCTCCATGGTAAGTTATCTCTATCTAAATCAATATCTTCAACTTTCATGAATTGTCTTAAGTGAACAAAATTAACTTTTCCTAATGCTCCACTTTCGATTATTTCTTTGATCTTCATGTACTTAGCCATTCCTCTTCTGTAGAAAGCTACGTATATCGGAAGATTAACTTCTTCTGATTTTGCAATCATTTCTAAACATTCTGAATAAGTTAATGCCATTGGTTTTTCAGTATAAGGAATCTTTCCTGCTTCTAAGCACTTCATTGAATAATCCTTATGGAACTTCGGAGGTGTTGGAAGGTATACTGCATTTATTTCTGGATCTGCAAGCATTTCTTCCACAGTTTTATAAACAACTGGTACTCCATGTCTTTTTGCATAATCACATGCTCTATCATAATCTAAGTCAAATACTGCTTTTAATTCTGAATTTTCTGATTTGTATAGACCTGGACCACTTTTCTTTTCTGTTACGACACCGCAACCAACCATGCCCCATACTACTTTATTTAATTTTTCCATTTTAATTTCTCCTTTGGCTTAAAATTATAAAGTTGAAACTTTAACCTTTATAACTATCTTTCTTATTATCATTGATTCATCCTTCATTATTGCAGGAATATGAACATCATGTGGATAGAATACTGCATAAGAGCCTTCTTCCATTTCTAAGTGAGTTTCTCTTGCATTTTGATTGTTTTTATAGAATATAAGGTCTCTTGTTTCTAAAAGATTTTCATCTATTTCATTGTCTCCCATGTCTGGATAACAACCTATTTTTTCTTTTCCTTTTGCTAAGAATTGAACATCAACATATGTTTCATGTACTTCTGGACGCAAATTACATCTTTCAGTAGTTTGAACATCTAGCACTTGTAAAATCATATTATCGCCATCTAATTCATATCTTCCCGGTTCCATAGCTACTAAATCATTTTCTTTAAGGTAATTTATAGCTTTTTGAACAGCTACTGGATAGCTTGATATATTTTCATTACACTTTATATTTCCGAAAATCATTTTATACCTCCCCTAAAATTAATTCCTAAATTCAATCTCGTTTTTATTGTTATTTTTTCTACAATTTTCAACAAAGTTTTATACATAAACTTTACATTTGTTATATTACAGACAATTAAACCCACTTTCAATTCATTTTAGGAATGATATTATTCCTTTTTTGAATAGTATTATAAAATCTAATTATAATCTTTGTTATTTTTTTATCATTTTTCATAGTTATTTCAACGCTTTAGCATAGTTTTAATCTATTAATATTAATCATATAAAATATTAATAAATTTCATAAAAAAAATTAATCTTTTATTGACTTTTAAAAAGCAAAAAATTTCTAAACACTACTTGTATTTAAATTTTATAAAAAATGAGCTATCATGTTAATAAATTAAAATTATATTAGCATGATAGCTCATTTTTACTTAACTATTATTTTTCTATTCTAATCACTTTTTTCTTATCTTTCTAATCTTATATATTTATAATACTAGCATACACATAGCTGTGCTTAACCAAGTAATTGCTACTCCTCTTACCTTTTCCATTTAATTTACAATTTTATGTCCTGTATTTTCAATACAACTTCTTATTTCTTGCTCAGTTGCTGGTTTATTATAAATTACTTCAACACTTCCTCGTGCCATATCTACACAAACGTTATCTACACCATCTATTTTTTGAAGTGCATTTTTAATTTGTGTCTTCATATTTTCATTTGCGATACCATTTACCATATAATGTTCTCTTTCCATTAATACTACTCCTTTAAAAAAAATTATATAAATAGTATTCTCAAAAAACATTACTATTATTATCAAAATTTTTTCTATTTTATACTCATTAATTCATTTCTTATTTCATTTAAATCATTAAAGCTTTTGTAAGAATTATTTAAAATCTTTTCATCCGCCTCTTTCAAGTCAACAACATGAATAGGAATCATACCAGCATTAAATGCAGCTTCTATTCCTGCACTTGAATCTTCAATTACAATACATTGCTCTGGCTTTACCATTAACTTATCTGCAGCCTTTAAAAATATCTCCGGATTTGGCTTAGTTTCTATTACCTCATCCCTACATATTACAACATCAAAAAAACTTTCGATATTAGCTTGCTTTAGTTGTTTAAATGCTCTTTTTGAAATAGCTGATGTAGCTAATGCAATTTTAAAATTATCTTCTTTTAAGTATTTTAAAATTTCATATACTCCTAACTTTAAAGGAACACCTTTTTCTATTTCTTTAGCTAAATTTTCATCTTTTTCTATATACATATCATCTATTTTCAAATCACTTCCAAAATGATTTAAAAATACTTTCTTAACATTTTCACGACCAGTTCCTAATACTGATGCATACATTTCCTTTGTCATTTTATATCCATACTTTTCAAAAACCTCTGACCATACTTTTAAATATATCATTTCAGTATCAAATATTACTCCATCCATATCAAATATTATAGCTTTTATTTTATCAATCTCTAAAATCATATAACTACTGTCACCTTCTCCCCAATTATTATAATTAAAAAATTTTAGTAATAATTCATACTAATTATATCATAATTTAAATCTACACTTTTTCACTATTATATTTAATTTTTTATTATTTTCTTCTATTATCTACATTTAAACATATTTATTTTGAAAATAATGTAAGAATATTTGTGATTAATTATTTTTACATTATTTTCTATTTAATATAAAATATGTATATACAATACTTTTTATATTTCTTCTATTTTTTTATAGCAAGAGATAAATTTAATAAAAATTTGATGAATGGGAGGGTAATTTAACCGTATGAGTTGCTGGAATGTTTTAAGAATAAAACCAACTAGAAATATTGATAAAATTGAGAAGGCTTATGTTGAATTAAGTAATTCTACAACTAAAAATAATAAAGATGTTGAGGAGTTAGAATTAGCATATAATAAAGCTATTTCTTTAGCTACTGCATCTATTGGAGATTTAAATATGACTTTATTGCATAATTCTAATTTCGATATTTTATCAGCTTTAATAAACTCGTCAATAGATAATACAGCTATAGATTCAATAGATAAATTTATTGACAAATTAAATGAAATATATAATAATCCTACTCTTAGATTTTCTAAGGATTCATGGATTAGTTTATTAACGTTGCCTATTTTAAATAACCCTTCTATTAGTGAAAACTTAGAAATTGAACTTATTGAGTATATATATATACATAAATATCTTCCTTTAAGCATTTATACTCTATTAAATTCTAGATTTAATTGGACAAATAGAATTAGTGAATTAAAAGCTAAGATTTCAAATGAAATAGTTGATTTTATCATAAATGAGATAAATAATCCATTACCTTTAACTTATAACTATTTATCTACTATTGATAAAAATCAATTAGATGAATATCTCACTCTTAGAGAAAAGGCTTATTTATCCCTTAATTCTAATGAAGAAGATACTGATAAAAGCTATTTATTCGATGCCTATGCTATATATACAAAAGATTTAGACTTATTAAAGCTATTAGGAAGTTATTATATTTCTAAAAATGATAATCTTATGGCTTTAAATTACTTTAGAGAAGCCATTGGTATAAATCCTAATGATATGTTTTGTCTTTCAAACTTTGGACATTTACTAGCAAAAAGTAACCAATTTTCAAATGCTATATACTACCTTGAAAAGTATATAAAAAAATTAAAAAATTCAATTGATTTAGAGCGTATTATTGATTTGGCTCACTGTTATCATCATTCATATGATCTACAAAAAGCTAAAGATTTATATACTTTAATAATTAAATTAAGACCTTGGGATATTTCAACAAAGGTTGAACTAGATACTATTAAGAGTAAACTTTCTAATACTTCAGTATCTTCACCATTAACAATTCCTATTTATAAAAAATATCTTAATCCATATATTGAACCATTTATGAATAAGCTAAAAGAAATCTATAATGATTTTTCACTTAGGATAAACGAGGAAAGCTGGAAAGAATTATTTTCTTTACCTATAGCTTCAAATGAAATGCTATTTTATTTAGTAGAACAAAATATTATAGAGTTTATAACTAATAATAAAAATATTCCTAAAAATATTTTTACATTTTTAAATACTAAATTTAATTGGCTATCTAGACATGATGAACTAATAGCAATTTATCCTACTTTAAAAATTGATTATTTATTTGATAGATTATCTTTTGGTGAAACATTAAGTTATGATTCTCTAAAAGATATTGATGCTAACATATTAGAAGAATATATAGACCTTCGTTCCATCGCTTATGATTTAGTTTCTAGCGG
Source organism: uncultured Clostridium sp. (assembly GCA_900547475.1). Lineage (GTDB taxonomy): Bacteria > Bacillota > Clostridia > Clostridiales > Clostridiaceae > Clostridium. The sequence continues at coordinate 34,129 of URGW01000033.1, forward strand.
ATCAAAGGATGTAGAATATTATTTAAATCAAGCATTAAACTTATATAATAAAGATTTTGAACTATATAAATTGCTTGGTCAATATTATTCAGATAATAATTCTTATGATGTTGCAATTACAAACTTTAAGTTAGTTCTTTCTTTTAAAGAAGATGATTATTACTCTATTTGCAGTTTAGCTTTATTACTAACTAAGATAGAAAATTATGAAGAAGCTCTTTATTATTTAAATAAAAGTGTTAATACTATTGCAGGTAGTATGCTACTTGATAATGAAGATTTTTTAACTAAATATGCAATTAGTTTTTATTATACAAATGATTTAGTTAATGCAAAAAAATACTTTAAAAAACTAGCTAAACTTAATTCAAATCTTAGATTTGTAAGTCATTATTTAAAGAATATAAATGATAGATTATCAGGTAAGAAGAAACCACCTATACCTGTAGATATTATTACAAACCCTAATTATTACAAATCTAAAACAAAGACTAAATTAATAGATATTGTTTCAAAATTTAAACAAAATATCGGTATATCATATAGGTAAAGTTACTCCTATCTTTTGATACAGAAAAATAAGAGGAATTTATAAAAATAATTATTCCTCTTATTGTTATTATCATATTTTTTAAATTATAAAATATTTTTTATTTTATAATTATCTTTATAAACTTCTTCTTTCCTATCTGTATTATCATTTCTTCACTTAATATTAAATCTTCTATATCTCTTAATTTTTCTCCATTTATCTTAACTCCACCTTGAGCTACTAATCTTCTAAATTCATTTTTACTTTTAACTAATAAATTATTAGTTATTATTTCTGCTAAATCTAAATTTTCCTTACTTACTTCAATACACTTTATATCATCAGGTATCTCTTTCTTTTGAAAAACTAATTTAAATCTATCTTCAGCATCCTTTACTGCATCTTTCCCATGATATAGTTTTACTATTTCTCTTCCTAACTGCATTTTTATATCTCGTGGATTAGCCCCATCCCTTAATAATTCTTTTATCTTTTCTACTTTATCCGGATGAATATCCGTTACTAATTCAAAATATTTAACTATTAACTCATCAGGAAGAGTCATTATTTTCTCAAACATAACCCTTGCATCTTCATCTATTCCAATATAATTCCCTAAACTTTTGCTCATTTTGTTAATACCATCTAATCCTTCAAGTAATGGCATCATTATAGTACATTGTGGCTCCTGTCCAAACTCTTTTTGAAGCATTCTTCCCATAAGTAAATTAAATCTTTGATCTGTTCCTCCAAGTTCAATATCTGCTTTTATTTCTACAGAATCAAATCCTTGCATTAAAGGATAAAAAAATTCATGAATACTTATTGGCATTTGATTTTCGTATCTTTTTTTAAAATCATCTCTTTCAAGCATTCTTGCTACTGTCATCTTTGATCCCAATCTTATTACATCTTCAAAATTCATTTTTGAAAGCCATTCACTATTGAAATTAACTTTTGTTTTTTTCTTATCTAATACTTTAAATATTTGCTCTTCGTATGTTTTTGCATTTTCTAAAACCTGTTCAGTTGTTAATGCCTTTCTTGCTTTAGATTTTCCAGTAGGATCTCCTATCTTTCCAGTAAAATCTCCTATTATTATTACAATATTATGTCCTAAATCTTGAAGTTGCCTTAGCTTTCTCAAAACTACAGTATGTCCTAAGTGAATGTCTGGAGCACTTGGATCAAGTCCTAATTTTACTGTTAACGACTTATTCTTATCTAACTTTTCCTTTAACTCATCTAAACCAATTATCTCATCTACACCTTTTGAAATTATCTTAATTTGTTCATCTATATTTATCATTTTTATTTCCTCCAATTATTTTTAGATTTTAAAACTAAAATTTTTATTAAGCATTTACTAGTTAATGTGCACTTTAATTAGTAATATCGCTTAATCTCTATATAAACTGCGCAATTTTATTCTTAATTAATTTTCTTATTTATTTCTGTTATATTACACATCAGTATTAATATTTTTAAATACAAAAAAGCCCTCATCCTATCGAATAGGACGAGAGCTATATACTCACGTGTTACCACCTAAATTTATCATTACTTCACAATAACAACCTCTTCAGGTACGCCAAAAAATTATCTTGGTTATACCCTAGCACTATAACGTGTGCGATACGACATCTGCCTACTGGTTGTTATCTTTCGGAGTGCTGCTCAGAGACGTATTCAAATTAACTTGTTTTGTTCCTTTCACCAACCGGAACCTCTCTGTAAAACTCTATTAATTCTACTATTTCTCTTCAAAGCTTTAATTATTATATTTATATTTTATTATATAACTTTCCAATTTCTTGTCAATACATTTATTTTAATTCTCTATTTTAATTGATAGATTTTTTAATTTTCTCTTTATATTTAATTACACATTCTTGACAAATACAAGCTTTTCCTCGTAAATTTTCAGGTATTTGATCTCTTAATTCTTTAGGAACTTCTATTTTTTCACACCAGCAACCTCCATGTGATAATCCTTTTTCATAGGCACAGTTATTAGGCTTTCCACAAATAGGGCAAATACTTTTATTAACTTCCATTCACCTATCTCCTTTCTAACTTATTTTATTTTGAATCAAATATAACATATTAGACTTCAGTAGTAAAATTTAATACATTATAATGTTACATTTTTTATATAACGTGATAATACATCAGCGAGCTTCTCTATTTTTTCATAATCTATCAATTCTGGAGTATCTTTTTCATTTAAAATAAAATCTGAAATGCCCTGTTGACATATATGAATATTTGCATAACCATTTTCCTCAAATGAAAAGTAATCACTTACTCCCATATTTTGCTCAAAAGCCATTTTAGCTTTTTCAGTAGGATAATCATCAACAAAGTCTATACTATTATCATTAAAAATCTCTTTAATACCTGAATATAATATTTGTGACTCACTAATTCTACTTAAATTTTTTAAACCTAAAGGATTAGAATTATATGAATCTTTCATTCCAACACAGTCAATATTTATATTAAAAACACTTTGGTATTGTAGCTGTTCAATCTTTGTTACAAAATCTCTACTACCTGAAAAAAGAGCCATTTCTCCATTAGTCATTAAGAAAATAACATCATAATTAAGAGCTTCTTTTTTCGATGTGTCTTTTAACAATTTAGCGATTTCAAGAACTGTAGCAACACCTGATGCATTATCAACAGCTCCATTAAACCAAGCATCAAAGTGAGCTGTTAAAATAATAGCCGTACCACTATCTTTTCCACTAATCTTACCAATAACATTACTAAGATTTATATCATCATATAAAAAATTATCTAAATACGATTTGCCAAAAACAAATTCTAAATTTAATTCTTTATACAATTCATCAATATATTCAGCTGCTTTTTGATTTCCTTCTTTATTATATTCTCTATCTTCAATTTCATCCGAACATAGATATTCAACTACTTCTCCAACTGTAAACTCTTCCTGTAGACTTTCTTCTTTAATAGTCTTATCGCTTGCACCCTTATTTTCACTTTTTCCTACATTTTTATCATTACAACTCCATAATAAAAATACACTTATAAGCATCAATAGAAAACTTATTTTTTTTATTTTAATCCCCTTCCCTATTAATTTAATATTACAAATAAATATATATGTTGAACTCTATTTATATATCTTTCATACACACACCAATTTGATATTAACTCTTTCAATTTATTTGTTTTTCCATAACATAATTCTGTAACAAAACCCCACTTCTTTCTACACTCTGTTTCCTAATAACTTTATATCCTCTTTTCTCAAAAAATGGTCTTGCTGTAATTGAAGCATGAGTAATTATTTTATCCACATTCAAAATACATTCCAACTTATCACAAATTTCAGTAGCAATTCCTTTATTTTGATAGTCCTTATGAACATATAGCCTATCTAGATATCCTGTTCTATCTATATCACCAAAACCAACTATAAGTTCATCTTCAACTGCAACAAGTGAAAAATTTGACATCAAAGATTGGTTCCATTGCTCTAAATCTATATTCCCCGTTGCCCATACGTTTAATTGTTCTTCTGTATAATCCTTTGAATTAATGAAATGTACTGTGTTATAAAATAATTCTGCTACATACTTGCAATCTGATATTTCATACCTTCTAATAATCATTTCTTACCTCCTCAAGAAATTCTAACTTATCTAATTAATTGAACTAAATAATATCTATATAATATTTTTTCTAGATATCTTATATAAATAAGCCCTTATTGAAAACTCTAATGAGTCAATAAATTCTCTTATACTCCCTAATCCATATGCTTTTACTAAGTTTATTAATGCTATCCCTGGCAAAAAGCTCATAAATGCATCAATTGAATTATCATTTATTAAATAAGTCCAAGTGGATAATGGATTTCTAATACGATTATTTATTTCTAAAAATGTAAGTTTAGAATTATTAAGTTTATTATAATCTTCCTTAATAGCTAATTTTATTTCTTCGTGAAGATTTTGAAATTCTTCTATTATTGTTGTATTAAATTCACTTAAAGGATTCTTTCCTGCATATATATTAAACTGACTACCATCTTTAATATTAGAAACTTTTATAAGATAATCAGCCCAATATTTATTAATGTAAAATAACATTAAATTCTTCTCAAATTCTTTTATTTTATCCTTACCGTATTTTTGTTTTAAAGTCTCATAAAGTTGAGGATAACCATAATTCAAAATATTACCTTCAATTTTACCCTCTATTAATTTCATACGGATATCATATATATATAATCTCTGTTGTTCTAATATAATTGAATATTCATATATGCTTTTTCTAAAATCCGAAAGCTTGGCTTGAATAACTTTCTGTGCTTTATTTATCTTATAATTAAAAATAGGATTAGATAATGCTTCTTCTTGAAGTGTTGGATAATACTTTTTAGGTATCATCTCTTTAATTCCATACTTAACTATAAGGTCATCCTCTAAGCTTATAAAAAATCGTGTTATTCCTGGTTCTCCTTGTCTTCCAGCTCTTCCCCTTAACTGCTTATCAATCCTTAAACTTTCATATAAATTAGTTCCTATAACATATAATCCACCTAAATTTATAATTTTTTCTTTTTCATTACCTTCTGGACCACCAAGTAAAATATCAACACCTCGCCCAGCCATATTTGTAGAAACAGTTACTGCTCCTAATACACCTGCTTTTTCTATAACTTTAGCTTCTAGTTCATCATTTACAGCATTCAACACCTGACATCTTATTCCTACATCTATTAGTTTTTTAGCTAGATAAGTTGATTCTTTAACATTACTTGTACCTATAAGAATTGGCTGTCCAGTAGAATTAATCTTTTGAACTTCTTTAACTAAAGCAACATATTTAGCTTCTTTATGTGTAAAAACTATGTTATCTAAATCTTTTCTAATACACTTTTTGTTTGGTGGAACTATTAGTAGCTCTAGATCATAATACTCAAAAAATTCATTTTCTGAATCAATAGCAGTCCCTGTCATTCCAGCTAAGTTATCATATAATTTAACAAAATGCTGTAAAGTTATTTGTGATAGAATTTTACTTGTACATTGAACCTCTAAATTCTCTTTAACTTCTAAAGCTGCCTGAATTCCATCAGCCCAATGCCTATTCCTTGCAATACGCCCTGTAAATTCATCAATCATTTCAATTTTCTCATTTTTTACAATATAATCTATATCCCTTTTAAGCATCACTTCTGCATATAAGGTGCTATTTAATAACCTTAATAAATTAAAATTCTTATTATCATAAAGATTTCCACAACTAAGTAAATTTTCAACTTTATTAATTCCATTCTCTGTTAAAAATATATTCATATCATATTCATCAGTCATATAGTCAATTTTAGCTTCTAATTTGACTACAATATCTCTTATTCTTCTAACTTCTGAATCTTTTTCATTTGTACTAGCTGCTATTACTAATGGAATTCTTGCTTCATCTATTAGTATTGAATCAGCTTCATCTACAATTGCACAATAAAAAGGTCGATGCACTAATTCCTCTGCACTGTAAGCAATAGAGTCTCTAAGATAGTCAAAACCAGCTTCTTTTGCAGTAACATAGGTAATATCACAACAATACGCTTTCTTTTTATCTTCTAAACTCATATTTTCTTGTACAAATCCAACATTTATCCCTAGCATATCATATATTGGTTTCATCCAATTAGCATCCCTTTTTGCTAAATAATCATTAAATGTTAAGATATGAACTCCCTTACCATAGAGTGAGTTTATATATGCTGGAAATACTGCTGTTAAGGTTTTTCCTTCCCCTGTTTGCATCTCTATTAGCTTTTTATCATTAAGTGCTAAAGCAGCTAATAGTTGAACATCATATACTTCAAATCCCAAAGTTCTTTTTATTGATTCTTTAACTAAGGCAAAGCCTTCTATTACAATTTTATTAATTCTTGTCCCTACTGTAATTAATTTCTTTAAATTATTTGATTTATTTAATAACTCTTCATTATTCAACATTGTAAAATCTATCTTTTTAATTTTATCAACCATATTTCTATAATTATTTAATACCTTTTCCCTATTTACCATAAATATATCACCTAAATTTTCTATTTTTTTATTTGCTAATATTTAATTTTTTACTATATCAATTATCTCATAAGTTATATCTTTTATTGTACTATAATTTTCAAATTATTGTAATTATTTGTACCTTTCTGCATAATTAAGTTTAATTCGTCCATTAAGTTCTTTTATATATTTACAACTCAAATATTGTATCGCTACAAACTATCTAAAATTGATTTTCCAAAATTCTTCTTTTATAATTAGTATTTAAAGGATGTGAAAAGAATGATGGGATTTAATCAGAAAAAAATAGCTCTTATAAATGACATAACAGGTTTTGGTAGATGCTCCATAGCCGTTTCATTACCTATTATTTCAGCACTTAAGGTTCAATGTTGTTTTATACCAACAGCTATACTTTCAAACCATACTGGATTTAATAATTTCTTTTTTGAAGATTATACGCCTAAAATGAAAGAGTATATAAATAATTGGGAAATCCTCGGATTAAACTTTGATGGAATATGTACAGGTTTTTTAGGTTCTAAAGAACAAATTAAAATAGTAGTAGAATTTTTAGAAAAATTTAAAACTGAAAATAACATGGTTTTAATAGATCCAGTCATGGGGGACTACGGCAAACTTTATTCTACTTACACAGATGAAATGTGTAAAGAAATGCAAAACTTAATTAAATATGCACATGTATTAACACCAAACCTTACAGAAGCTTGTAGATTATTGGATTTACCTTACCCAGAAGAAACTCCAACACATGAAGAGTTGTATTTACTATGTGAAAAATTATCTCTTCAGGGTCCAAGTAAAATAGTAATTACTGGATTACAAAGACAAGATGCTATAGAAAACTTTATTTTTGAAAGTAATAAACCTTATAAAGTTATACAAGTTAAAAAAATTGGAGAAGACCGTTCTGGAACTGGTGATGTTTTCTCTTCTATTGTATCTGCTAGTCTTGTTAAAGGCGAAGATTTTGCAGATTCAGTAAAAAAAGCAACAGGTTTCATTAGTAAATCATTAAAATTTACTACTAATTTGAATTTACCTGGTAGCTATGGCGTTTGTTTTGAGGAATTCTTAACTGAATTAAAATAATATAAAAGGATGAGGTAATATGGTTATTTTATATACTAGTGATAAGGGGAATTTTATAAATTTAAAAAATATAACAATTAAAGAAATGGAATCTAAGGGTATAAAGAAAAATATATATGTAAATTTGACTAATCGTTGTCCATGTGCATGTGTATTTTGTTTGAGACAAACTAAAAAAATGCTTGAATCCAATAGCCTATGGTTAGAAAGAGAACCAACAGTTAATGAAGTAATTAGTGAGTTTGAATCTATAGATATTAATCTTTATGATGAAATTATATTCTGCGGATTTGGAGAACCAACTGAAAGATTAGATGCAATAATTGAAGTTTCTAAATATATAAAAGAAAGAAACTCAAAAATTCCAATTAGAATTAATACTAATGGATTAGGGGATTTAATTAATAAAAGGGAGATATCTCCTCTACTAAATGGTTTAATTGATACAATTTCTATAAGCCTTAATGCACCAACAGCTGAAGAGTTTTATAAAATAACTAAAAACAAGTTTGGAATTGAATCTTATAATGCTATGAAAAAGTTTGCTGTATCATGTAAGTCTTATATTCCTAATGTTGTATTCACCGTTGTAGATTGTATTGGTAAAAATGCTATTGAAGCAAGTCAAAAAGTATGCGATGATTTAGGAATAACACTAAGAGTTAGACCTTTTGAATAAAATATAAAACAAGCTATATCTAAATTTAAAATTTGATTTTAGATATAGCTTATTATTTAGCTATTTAATCTTTCCTTATTCATCGCCTAATACCGCCTTGTCTAAAAAATACCAAAACTCTTCATTTTCTTTATAAAGTCTATCATAATAAATTCTTGATTCTTCTAGTAGTTCATCATTATTTATTATAAGTTTACTATTTAATGCATCAAATTTAATAACATTATTAATATTATCATCATTTATATCTATTATATCTACATTTCTTCCTAGTATATCTTCTAATTCAGTAGTTATTTCTAGTTCTTCTGTAAAGCTTAGTTTATTTTTTCTTATTATAGCTATATCTACATCTGATTCTACTGTAAAGTTTCCATTATACAAACTTCCAAATATAATTATATTTTTAATATCTCTCCTAAAAAAAATATTTTTAAAATCAAAACTATTAATAATATCTAAAATTTCATCTTTACTCTTAGCATCTTCAATAGATATTATCTAGAAACATAAAATTACCACCCTTTAACTCTACTTAATTATTTATATTATATACTACATTCATTGCTTTATAAATAATTTCACTTACTAATACCCTTTAATATTTGCTATACTATATAAATTTTAACTATGGAAAATACTATTTATCTAACAGATATAATAAATATTAACCCTATCTTCATTTACAATAACTTCTGCATCAACTTCATAAACATCTTTTATAATTTCTTTCGTTAATACATCCTTTGGCTTACCATACTTAATAATTTCCCCATCCTTCAAAACATATATTTTATCACAATACATAGCAGCAATATTCAAATCATGAATAGCCGCAATAACCTCAATACCTAATCCTTTAACTATTCTCATAAGTTGAAGTTGATATTTTATATCTAAATGATTTGTTGGCTCATCTAATATTAAACATTTTGGCTGTTGCGCTAAAGCTCTCGCAAGTATTACTCTCTGTTGTTCACCACCTGATAAACTTTGAAAAGATCTATCCTTAAACTCAAACATATCAACTTTTTTTAAAGCTTCATTTACAATATCATAATCCTCTTTATTATCTCTTTCCATAAACTTTTTATGAGGAGATCTTCCCATCAAAACAATATCTTTAACAGTAAAATCAAAATTATAATTATTATGCTGAGATAATACAGCCAATCTTTTTGAGCTTTCTTTTACTGACATCTCTTTTATATCTACATTATCTAACAGTATTGCCCCATCATTAGGCTTTAATACCCTATATATACATTTCAGCAAGGTTGATTTTCCACTTCCATTAGGTCCTATTATTCCTACAACTTCCTTATTATCTACCTCTATATTTATACCTTTTAAAATATTGTTTTTTTCTAAAGTAACATTTATATTTTCAGACTTTATATTCATTACTTATTACCACCAAACCCATAATTCTTCTTTATCATAAGCCATACAAATAGCGGTGCTCCTATTATTGATATAACTATTCCAATAGGTATTTCTGTACCCTTTATCAAACTTCTAGAAATAACATCTGCCCATATTAAAATTATTGATCCCAACAAAGCTGTTATTGGAATTATTTTTTTATGATCGGTTCCAAAAATAATTCTAACTATATGAGGTATTATAAGTCCAACAAACCCTATCATTCCTGATACATAAACCAATAACCCTATCATAAGTGAGGTTATTACTAAATATATGATTCTAAATTTATGCAAATCTGTACCTAATGTAATTGATACTTCATCTCCTAATAACATTAAATTTAATGTCCTATATTGAGTAATAAAAAATATTGTTCCTAAAATTATAACGGGTAGTATAATGACTATTTCATTCCATTTAGCTCCTGCTAAACTCCCCATTAACCAAAAAGTTATAGTTTTCAGCTTTTGTGAGTCATCTGATATATATACTAAAAAACTTGAAAAAGAACTGCAAACAGAGCTTAATGCCATTCCTGCCAAAAGTAGCTTTATAGAGTTACTTCTTCCCCCTATATTAGATATCATTAAGACTAATATAGAAACTCCAAAAGCGCCAATAAACCCCATTATACCTAGTGAATTACTTCCAAATACACTTCCTATTCCTAATACTACTGCAAGTGTTGCTCCTAAAGATGCACCTGATGAAACTCCTAATATATAAGGATCAGCCAGTGGATTTTTAACTATTGCTTGCATTACTATTCCTACCACTGATAATCCTGCTCCAACTGCTATAGCTAATACTATTCTCGGCATTCTTATTAACCAAACTACATCTGCTACAGCTCCTGCTTCTATAGATGAATCTCCAATATTAAATAATTTATATAATATAACTTCATAAACTTCCTTTATACTAATATCCACAGATCCCATGGTAACAGCAAAACCTATAGATAAAAAAAGTATAATTAATAGTATGACAGAAGTTCCTATATAAATAGGAACTTCTTCAGACTGCTGACAAAGTGTCAGCAGTCTTTAATTTTATACAAATATGTAATATAATTTAAAATATATTAATTTATTA
>URGW01000034.1 GCA_900547475.1 uncultured Clostridium sp.
CAAAAAGGAGGATTCAAATTCGAATCCTCCTTTTCTTATCGGCTAGTATCAAAATTTATTTTGATACAGCCCCTTTTAGCTCTTACTATGTTATTGTCCTGTTATTGGATCTCCATAAGTTTCCATAATATCAATAGACTCTGTATTGGTAAATATATTGTCTATTGCATAATCAAATATATTTATTTCGGAAGGATTAAATAATAGTTTAGAAATTAGCTCTTCCTTTTCCTCTTGAAAAATTGCTTCATCTTGTATTTTTTCTATTATTTCTCGTGTATTATATAATCTACATTCTCCTTCTTCAACTCCAATTTTATAACAAATTACATTAGCAATATCATCAAAATCTTCTGTTAAATCTTCATATGCTCCAACTACATCATTATTTCTTGTCCTAAAATAATAGTAGTTATTAATATATGCTTTTGCTGTTTCTTCATCATGAAAACCTCTAACATTTCCACTAGGCATAACTAATAAATATTCAAAGTTTGGCATAATACTCATATCTTCGCCTCCTTAGTTGCTTACAATAATATTTTCTCCTCTCATGTACAATGTTATACAAGCATCTATTTTCCTATAATGAAAGAGATTATAAATAAGAACCAAATTCTATCTATAATCTCTTCATGTATAAATATATATAATTTAAAGGTATATGAAAAATCACTTTTAAAAGTGATCATATGGGATAAACATTATGAAATATATGCAGTTAATTTTTCTATTGCTTCATCTTTTGTATCATAACAATGTTTTAAATTCTTAATATCTTCTAAATCTTCACCTTGCAAAAAATTTATAGACCTACTATTTCTATATACATCATCTTCATTTTCAATTGTTAAGTTTCCTTCATTATCAGTTTTATAAATTGCAAAGTATCCATCTTTCTCACCTATATAATACTTATTAGGTTTTAATACATTTGTAGTTCCAACTTTACTAAAAACTACTTTTTCATCTTGTAATTCTTCTAAATTATATCCATTTGCTTCAAAAAAGTTTACAATAAATTGTTGACTAACATCACTTGATATAAAGTTTTCTTTTTTAAATTCTAAAATACTTTGTTCCTTTTCAACAACACCTTCATTCATTAAAATTAAAATCATATCATCATCTAAAGCCTTAGTATTGTTGTATACAGTTTTATCTTCTTCTGTAGTATTTTTTGAATATTTAGGATTAGTCAATCTATTTGTTATAAAATAGCTTCCAAAAAAGCTAACTACAAGAGCAAATACAATTATTGCAGAAATTATTGATAATTTTTTATTTGTATATTTATTTTCATTATTTATTTGTTTTTTATCATTATTTTTAAATATATTTTTCATGAACATCACTCCTTAGTTGTAATTCTTGACAACTTTACAAATGATATTCATAAACTTTAATTTTTTTAGAAAAAATAAAAGCTCAAAAATGAGCCTTTACCATTCAATTGTCAATATACTAAAATCTTCTTTTTTAAGAGAAATTCTATATCCTTCTAACAATAACCAACTTACTAACTGTCTTTGAATTTCTTCACTTTCATCATCCATAGCAAGGATTGCACTAATTTTATTTACACCCATACTTTTTCCCATATCAATATTTTCTTGTATCTTATTTTTATGACTTTCAAACTTATTTTTTAAATCTTCATTTTTAAATTCCATACAGACTCCCCCTTATTACAATTAAAAAACTTTTATCTCCAAATATTAAAATATTTTATCCCGTCTATGTATATTAACTTCTTAATTATCCTGTATAAATTTTTATTATTCAAAATAAATTTAACAATTCTCTTATTATACTATGATTAAAATTAATAATTCACCACTAAAAATTTTATTTTTAATAAAATCAATTTCTCTTGATTTGTTATAAAATATTAAGTATAATTTATTTTTGTAATATAGACAGTTCGGGAACCTCCTGTCTTAAAACAAAACTAGGTAAAAGTTTATACTTAAAATAATAGTAAATTTAGGAATTACTTTAATAACTAGTAAATACTAACTTATAACTATTATAAACCTTAGGTTCCTAATAATTTTTATTAGGGGGTTTTTTTAATGAAAAATGATTTAACTAAAAGACTAACTAGAACTGCAATTATTGCAGCAATCTATGCAGTTGTAACTATTGCTATTGCACCTTTATCTTACATGGGAGTTCAATTTAGAATTTCTGAAATTTTAGTTTTGCTAGCTATATTTGATCCATTATACATAGGTGGATTAACACTTGGTTGTTTAATTGCTAATTTATTAGGTCCTAATGGCCCTATGGATGTATTATTTGGAACATTAGCTACATTAATTAGTGTATATGCTATCTACTTAACTGGTAAGCTTATAGACAATTATAAGGTAAAACTTTTTATAGCATCTATTTGGCCAACAATATTCAATGGACTTATAGTTGGTTGGATGTTAAATAAGCTATATGGTTTTCCTCTAATTTTATCTATGGGACAAGTTGCATTAGGAGAATTAGTTGTTATTACATGTATAGGAGTACCTTTATTCCTAATGGCTGAATCTAGATTAAAAAATACAATGACATTTAAATAGTTATTTAGGACAACACTTAGTTGTCCTTTCTTTATATAAAAATATATAAAATTAAAGAGTTAACTTATTAAGCTAACTCTCTATCTGAAACTATTTCATTATTATAAACTTCTTCATCTAACATACCTTCTGACTTTGCAACTACAACACTTGTTGCTGAATCTCCAACTACATTTAGAGAAGTAACTAACATTTCTATTGGTCTGTTTATTGCAAGTATTAATGAATAAGCAAGTATTGCTGCATCATTATTATATCCCATTCCTGTTAATACAGTAAATAGTATTATTGCTCCTGCACCTGGAGCTGCTGGTGTACCAACAGATGATATTAAAGCTAATAGAGCTATAACTACTATATTTCCGATAGTTACATCATATCCTGCACTTGTAGCTATGAATATAGCTGCTATAACTTGCATTATTGCTGTACCATTCATATTTACAGTCATTCCAAGCGGTAATATAAATGATGCAATATCTTCACTAACACCTAATTCCTCAATTGTAGTTTTTGTATTTAAAGGTAATGTTGCTGCTGAAGATGAAGTTGAAAATCCAAATAAAGCAACTTTCCCTATCTTTTTTACAAATTTAATTGGGTTAAGTCTAGCACCAATTGCTATAAATATTGCATATCCAAACACTAAGAATAATAATAGTGTAAATACTGTAGTAATTACATATACAAGAGCTGGTTTTAAGTTTTCTACTCCATATATTGCAAAAGTTCTTGTAATTAATACAAATATTGCTACAGGTCCAAATTTTGTTATTATAAAACCTAAAAATACTGTTATAATTGAATTTATTTCTTCCAATAAAGTTTTTAATACCTTTATTTTTTCTCCTAAAGTATTTATACAAAGTCCTAATACTACTGCTACAAAAACTACTGCAAGAATACTTCCATTTGTAGAAAATGCTGCTGTTATGTTACTTGGTATTGCTTGTACTATTATTAATAATGGATTTGTAGAGCTTGCTACACCTGCTTGTGCTGTAACATTTTCCACATTTGCTGTAAATAAGCCTAAATTTTTAATTATAAATCCAACTGTTCCTGCTAATGCTAAAGCAAAAACTGATGTTACTAAGAAACCTAATATTGTCTTATATGAAATACGACCTAATTTTTTAGTATCACTTATTTTACACATAGCTAAAGCTATTGATGTAAATACCATTGGTACTATTACTAACTGAAGTGCATTTACAAATAATTGACCTACTATATAAAAGATTCCTAAAGCACTTGTTGCTCCTTCTTGTGAAATATCTTGGAATAATATGTTGTTAATACTTGTCCATATATGTCCATTTCCATTAGCATTTAGATTTTCTCTAAGTATTATACATAATACTCCTACTGCTAACCCTAAAATAAGAGCTATTGCCATTTTTATGGCTAATTTGTTACTGTTGTTAAATTTACTTCTTTTCATTTGTTTCAGTCTCCTTACTAGTTTATTCCCTAATTCAAATAACTAAATAAGGCATAATATACTTTTTTGATTTATACAAAAAAGCCTTCCTTAAAACAAGGAAGGCTAATGTAATTCAAAAATTTTATCTTTATTAATAATTATATTTATATTAAAAGATAATTTTATAAGCATACTATAACTTCCTTATTGATTTCTCGAATCAATTTAAAGGGATTTTTTCTTTATCCTATCATTTAATTTTAGATTTGTCAATGCTTATATCTTTTAAATTTATACAATATTTTCTTTTTTCTTAAGAGCTACAATTCCAATTGCAGTTATAACTAATGCTATAAATACAACTTGTGAAGAAGAAATTGGTGACCCAGTTTGAGGTAATTTATTATTTCCCTCATTAGTGTTACTTTCTGTATTATTTCCACTTTCAATATTTTCATCATTTCCACTCTCACCTGGAGATTTCTCTGGCGTCTCCTCTGGAGCTTCTTCTGGGTTACTTTCAGCTGAGTTATCTTCTTTTAATTCATTTATTGCTGATATCACTTCTGCTAATGTATTATCTACATTAAATGTAATATAAAGATCTTCTAATGATTTATCCTGTAATGAAATCTTTATCTTGAATACTGTATAGTCATCAGTTTCTTCTGCTTCAATTTCTAAACTACCTAATTGCTTTAAGTTATTTAAGAAAGTTTTTACCTTGTTAATTTCAACATCATTAATCTTCATTTCTAATGGACTTTCATAGCTTCCATTACCATTTATTAATGTAACTATAGATGTATCTATAATTCCTGACATAGCTTCTGGAATAACTGCTGTATCTTCACCATCTATTAATAAATTATAATTTAACTTATCAATACCTTTTTCCCATTGGCTAATAATAACATCTCTCATTTCTCCAATAATAACAGGATCAATATGTCCATCAAAGTTGTAACTATCTCCACCAGTCATTAAGAAATCTATACTTGTTAAAGTATAATACTCATCATGTTCAACTTTAGTTCCATCTGACAATCTCATTGAAGTTATTTCATCAGTTGCTGAATCATACCATACTGTTAAACCTGAATATTGTCCCCATCCAAAACCATCTGGATTAATTCCATGTTGAATTAATTCTTTTAATTTAGCTCCTGTTACTTTCATAGTAACTACATTATTATCAAATGGTAATATTGTGTACATATCCCCAAGCGTTAGTGTTCCTTTTGTTAAAGGTGCTCTAATTCCACCACCATTTGCAATTGCTACTTGTGTTCCACCAGCCTGTCTCATTGCTTCTGCAACAGTTACTCCAAGAGGTGTAACCCCAGCATATCTATCATGATCTAAATCAAAGTTTAATTCTGTTACTTCTGTTAATAATGTTGGAGCTAACTCTTCATTATACTTAGCTATACTCTGTGCAACTTTTTCATCTACAGTAAATTCATTTGTTGTACTTTCTGCATAGAATTGTCTAGTATTAGCATCTACATTTAGAATTTCCTCATTTTCATCAAAAGTAAATGTAATTACTGATAATCCTCTACCATTATATCCAGCTTGAACAACAGGTACATCTTTTCCAGTGTTGCTGTTTTGTACAAATCCATCAACAAATTTATGATTATGTGCTGCAATTACTGCATCAACATCAGCAGCATTTTCTGCTATTTCTGCAGCTTCACCAGTTATTATTCCATCACTATTTTCTACAGCCGGTGAATGTGTTAATGCAACTACTATATCTGCACCTTCTGCTCTAACAATTTTTGAATATTTATCAATTGTTTCAACTATATCTAAGAATTTTAAACCAACAACATTTTCAGCTTTTGTACTTGTTAATGTCTCTGGTGTTGCAATACCTATAAATGCAATATTAATACCATCAACAGTAGTCATTACGTAAGGTTCCGCATATTCTGGCGCTTCTCCAGTAGCTTCGTCAATTAAATTTGCTGCTACAAACTTAAACCCAACTTCATCTGCCCATGGCTTTATTTTATCTGATCCCCAATCATACTCATGATTACCTATAGCAGATGCTACTATTCCAATTTCCTTAAGCATTTCACTAACAGGTGCACCTGATAATATATTAGAAATTGCTGTTCCTTGATATATATCCCCACCTGAAACTGTTGCTACTCCATATGTATCACTAGCTTCATCTTTCTTTTGATATTCTTTTATAATACCTGTTAATTTTGCAGCCCCAATATTTTTTCCACTTTCTAATACATTTCCATGGAAATCATTAAAACTTAATATTTCTATAACTTTATTTGAAGATTTATCATCACTCTTTTCCTCTTCATTTAAAGCTACATTTTCAATATTATGTACTACTTCAGTTTTAATTTCTTCGGCTTTAACCGATTTTACTGGTGTTATTAATCCAGCACTAATTGTAAATGCAGTTATAAGCGCTAGTAACTTAGTTTTATTTTTTAACATTTTTATCCCCCTTAACATATCTAAGATGAATAGCCCTACATCTTTTACTACATTAAGAATAATATATTATACGAATATTTTTTTATTCATTATATAATATTTCTAATTTTATATAATATTAAACGCACTAAGCTATCTTAATATAAACTTTTCTAGAAGTTATTTTGATAATAAAAAATACACCTTTTATTGCTCTTATAAAAACAATAAAAAGTGTATTTACTATATATATCATAAATAAAGCCTTAATAGTTGTATGCCATAATAAATATTTATTATATAACCGTCAAACCTTCTACTCATCCCATCCTTCTGGGAATTCAGCATTGTGGTAAACCTCTTGAACATCATCATCGTCTTGATCGTTTAATGGCTTAAACACTAGCTTTATAGTCATTTTATGTATTACAATTTTATGAATATATGTCGTAATCAAAAAACCTATCTTAAATTATTTATCATACCAACATATAACTATAATAGCATATATCATAATCATATGTAAAATAAAAAAAGCAATGAATTTTACTTAACTGCTTCTTCTATGGTAATAAAAGATTTTTCTGCAACATGAACTAAAATGATCTTGTTAGTTGTTATCAGCAGAGATTGTTATTTTGAATTAACTAACTCTCTATTATCTCTTTTCTCAATTGCCTTTTTAGGTCCTTCTGGCAAACCTTTAAATAAATCATCAATTTCTCTTGGTTGCACTATTCTATCATCAACAATAATATTTAATAACTTAAACATTTTTTGTGCATACTCCTTAGTATCTTCCTCACTCATAAAACCTGGATGAACTGCATTATTACCTACAACTCTAACAATATCTAAAGCCTTTTGTATTTTTTGAGGTAATCCCTTTGAAACTAAGCTTCCAATATCATCATTTATATTCTTTCCTTTTTCGCCCAGCTCCTTACATAAATGTTGAACTGCTAGTCTTAATAATGCACAAGCTGACTTATGAGATATTGGATAAACATCTCTTGCTTCTAAGTATAGCTCCTTAACTGCTTGTGGCATTTCTTCTAACGGCATAGGTATATTCGAAATAATTGGATAAATTAATTTACTTCCTTCCCAAACATGATACTTCTTACAAACTCTACATAAACTTATATGCAAATTGGATATAACCCTAGTCTCCTGTTTTTCCCATACAGATAAATTTGAATATTCTTCTATAGATATTAAATTACACTTACATTCTTCATCTTCTATTACAAAATTTTCGCTCCAACTTTGTTGTGCATATGCTCCACACCATGGACATGTAAATGCACTTTCTTTATATTTAGGTTCTTTAAACATATGTATAATCCCTCCATCATAAATTCTAATATATATAATTCTATCTATAAGATGCTTTAGACTTAGAAACTTCTGCTTTTATATTATTATCTTTTAATAGGTTCTTCAAATCTATATCATCAACATCTAATTTACATTTAGGCCCTAAAACGATACTTTTAATAGCAGTTTCGTTAAATAGATATTCATAAAATCCAACAATTGTATTCCCTTTAGAATAATACCCTCTTTGCAACTCTATTCTATCTTCTAAATTATATAAAGTTATACTATTAGGTAATTCATTTATTTGCTTAATTTCTGCTGGAAAAGGTAAATAAATAATTCTATATTCTGCTTCTTCATCAAATGCATCATTTTTAAATATAGTACTATATTCTAAAAGCTTACTAGCATAAAAATCATTTAATCTCTTTATCTCCCTACCATTCAGCTCTTTATTTAAATCTTTACGTATAATATCGTAAGAAGTAAGTATTTTACCTATAGTTCCTATTTTTTCTTCCAATGAATATATAACTTTACTGTATCCTAAAGATTTTCTCACTGATTTAACTAATGATGGTGATTGTTCTTCTATATCTTCAAACTCTTCAAAATCAAACCCTATGCAAACACCTTGTCCATCATTAGCATAAGCTCTCCATTGGCTTAGCCTATCATTCTCCTGAGAAAAACAAGCTATATATGGCATATGTCTATCATCTTTGTAATCTCTATATATTTTAACCAAATCAATAATCTCAGGATTAGTTTTATCTAATTCCTTATCTACTATAGTTTTTAATAAAATCTCCTCTATATTAATGCATTCTTGTTCATCGTTCATCTTGCTTATGTTACATAATCTAATTTTTTTATCCGTAATAATATGTATTAAAGTTTCTAAAGAACAATAATGATAATAAATTTTACTCATAAACTTCTTTCTCCTTTAAATAGAATAATTAATCTAATTATATCATATTTTGTATAATAATAGAATTATTATAATAAAAACCCCATCATGAGTAAAACAAGCAACTTGTTACTTTTACTCATATTTATAGATTACTTCTTATAGCTTAATAGCGGATACGACATGATACTCTTTTTTCTTATTTCTGACAAATAAGAATCATTTATGAAATAAACAAGCTGTGCTTTTTATTTCATATAAATCTGTTTATCTGTTTTATCTGTTTAATAGTTATTTTAGTTTGATACAAACCTATATTTTAGTTTGATACAAACCTATATTTTAGTTTGGTACAAACTATTTCAATCAAATAAAAAAAGAAAGAGCATAAAGCTCCTTCTTAAAATGGATCATAAAATTTATCTATAAAATCATTATCTGATTTACTACTATTACCCTCCGCTATTTTTTCCATATCTATTTGTTTTTTCTTAATTTCTTCTTTTAAAACTTTATGATTATTTTCATCTTTTACATTCTTCTTAGACCAATCATTTAACGTATAATAATTTTCCGTCTTTAAATGTTCATCTCCACTAACTCTTTCTTGGATTTTATTTATATATCCACAATCAATAAGTGTTTGAACTATCGCTATTATTGAAGTTTGATTTGTATTTTTTATGCTATATCCAATAATATTTATCAACTCTTTATTACTTATTTTTATAGCTTCTCCATTTTTTTGCTTCATGTTAATTTTATTTCTTATATGACAATAAACCTTTATGCATTCTGAACTTAATGACACACTCATATATTTTAATTGCTTTTGTGGTATTAACGTAAAGCAACCACCATTATTATCTTGTGGTATTTCATATAAGAATTTTCTTTTCTTTTCTGGATGTGGTATTTTCTTAATTAATCCACTATCAACAAGAACTTTAATATTTCTTAATAATGTTTGCCTAGGTATATTAAAATGTTCTGATAAATCATCTTGTGTAATTTCACTCATATCAAACACTCTTATCCCATTAGCTCTTTGTGATTCATTTTGTAATGATAAACTATTAAAAGCTCCCAAAGTTTTATAGTCCACCTTTTTATTAGATAATACATTGAAAATTGTTGACATTGATAATTCAGTATCATGTTCATAATTTAATAAAGTTTCTTTGTCAAATGTGTTATTCATTGATAAACACTCCTTTTTTAATTCATTATTTTTTAGTAAATATACTTCCATACTTTTCTCAACCTCCAAAACAATAAACCCTCAACAAATCATTGAGGGTTAAATATTTTAATATTGAATTATATAACTTTTTCCAATAATTGTTAACTTATAGTATCTAAAAGGTTTTTGCTAATATAAATCGTGCCATTTCCAATTTTAACTTCACTTTCATAATCTGAAAAAGCTAATATCTCATAGCTTTTGCCTATTTTAGTTATAGCTCCTATAGAAATAAGCCTTTTAATAATCTCTGCTTCTTTTAAATCTTTAATCTCTTTAATGTCAATTAGCATTTATTTTGCTCCCTTCTTTTCTTCATATAATTTCTCATGTATTCTCTGTAACACATTTTACAATATGCTTTATTACCCATATGTTCTATTTCATAAACTTTTCTACACTTTGGACATTCATATTTATTAGTTTTAATTTTGACTCTCATTATTAATTCCTCCATTTGTTAAACAATTTATTATTTAATTTTTTAAGTAATAAAAAAATTAGCCACAAATCATAAGACTTGTGACTTTTGTGTATCTTCTTGATACTTCCTAATATTCTTCAGAAGAATTTGGTAAATATTTACCTATTCATAATATATATATTTGAGAAATAAAATAGTTTACTGTTTTTTTAATTTTATAAATTTTTATCAATTGTAAATTTGTAACCATTGAATTTGTAAAATTTACTTCTTGGTCCATATGAAGGTTGTCTATTTCCATTTACTAACCATTTAACTTCTGAAAGGTTAAATACTTGTAATTCAATCATTGCTTTTTCATACGAATCAAAAGTATAAGCTACTTCCCCTTTAGGATTATAAATTACTATTTTTCCAACTAATGCTTTTGTTCTATATTTTTTCTTTTGTTGTTCAGTTATAGCGGTTGCAACTGGTGTTTCATTAGTTTCAGCTTCTGTTGTTTCTGTTTGTGTTTCTTCAACTGTTGTGGTTTCCTTAACTTTAGCTTCCCATTGAGTAAATATTTCTTGTGCTAAATCAACCTTTTTCATCTTACTAGCTCCCTTAATTTCAAATCCTAAAACTTTAACTAATTCTAATAATTCCTTTACTGTCATTTCTACTAATTTAGCATTAAATTCGTTTCTATCCATTTCAAAATATTTCATTTTCTATACCGTCCTTTATTTAAAAATTTATTATATATTAATTATATAATGCTGAGAACTGACGTACATAGGCTGAGGAATCTTTATAACTCTATTAATAATTAAAACCTCAGTTAATAGATTTTTAATAGCTATTACACTCATTAACACATTTTCAATACATAACTTAAACTGAGATAAAAACCAAATTTCAAGCTTATATTAAAATTATAAATTTATATTATTAAGCTGATTCTAAAATTTCATTTGCACTCAGAATTAATGTAGTTAATTAATCAAATCTTAATTTAAACTCTGATAATTTTTTAAATCAAAGCTTGATTATAAATTTATATTTATATATTTAAAATAATGTTGAAATTTTAAATTTACTCAGCTTTAAATAAAAATCAATTTTTATTTATACTTCATTTTCTATCAGCAACAACTTTAATGATCTTCTTAGTTGCTCTAGCTGAAACGAGCAAAAAAATAATAGGAGCTTAAATGCTCCTTTTATTTTAGAATGGTGCCACAATAATGTATTCTTCTAAGTTAAGTTCCTTAATAAAATAACCATTGCATTCATAATCTATTTGAAATTGCTCCCAATCAATATAGTACTCAAGATGTTCAGGTATCTCAATACATATTACATTTCTTAAATATTCTGCTATTGCTTCTGTAGCTGATGTTGCTTCTACTACATAAAAATTATAATCTTCAAAAATCCTTTTGACATCTTCTTTGCTATACCAATTTAATAAAAATGCTATTACTTCTTCGCTTTCTTCTGTTTCATCAACTATTTCTAAAAAGTCATACAAATTATCACTATCAACATATCTTATATCACTCTCTATTAATTGTATTTCAAAATCATTTGGGTAATTATCACAAAATTCTTTTACAGCATTATCATAATCTTCTTTGCAAGTTATATTTCTATAATAAAAGTAATGTGTTCCTAAGTTAGTTATTGCTATTTCTATGTTCATAATTATATCCTCCAGTTATTCTCTCCAATTTTCTTCTTTCCAAGCCTTTAATCCTTCCCAAGTAGCATTAACCCCTACTTGCTCTATGTAAGCTATTAAACAATATATTGACATTTTATTTCCTCCTTGAATTGGAGCATACTTTTGTGATACAATCTAATTGCGGTTAGATGGTGTACCTACTTTGGTATGCTTTCTTTTTTTATAAATCAATAATCCCTTCATCTAATTGTAAGTTTGCTATCATTCTTTTTACTTCTTGTTCCTTATAAAATAGCTCTCTTCTTTCTTTTCTAATATGTTGTAATGAACGAATAACATTTTCATATTTCTCTACTGATATATTGAAGTCATTTTGATAAGTTCTTCTAAGACTTTCTCCTCTTTCTTCTTTTTTATTTAGTTTTAATATTTCTGCTTCAATTCCTTTCCTAGCAAACTTTAATATTTCTAATTCAGTCATTTTATCACCTCCTTTCAAGGTATAATGATTTATTTAATTTATATATTTATTATAATTCAAAATAATGGAAATTAACATTAAATTATTCCATATTTCGACATCTTTATCACTTTATCAATAGTTTCAATTCTGGCTAATAGATTTTCATTCTGTCTTTATCTAGTTAATAAAATAATATTAAATCTGAGCAAAATCAAAATCAAAGCTAATATCAATTAATATAAATTTATATTTGAAGAAATTCTAAAATTTTAATTTTATACAGAGTTTAACTATACTCGGACAAATAAAAAATGAGTGGCACAAAGGCCACCCAATTATTTATAATTCTTCAATTTTTCACGAACATCATCAAGTTGAGCTTTATAAATTGAATACATTACTCTATCCCTACCTTTATATAACTGTTTACAATAAGCCGATAAGTTTTTTTCTCTTTCAATTAATTCTATATATCTTTCCATTTCATTTCCTCCTAATTGGTTATTCTACAATAGAACTTTTATATGCAGGATTGTCTAAGATTGAAATTTCAGTAATATTAAAATCATGTAAAGTTCTAATATTTTCTCCATTTTCATAGCTCCAAGAATCCTCTGCATTATTAAACCCAAATGACATATTTGACATTAATCCACTTTTAACATATTTATAAACATCTTTTCCTAAAGATGTAGCTACAATATTAGCAGTAAATCTTAATCCAATATCATCTTCTTCTAACTGTAATGATCTATTCTTAGTTGAAGCTAGCAACTTATTATGGTCATGCTTAAATAAAAGCTTGATATGTTTATCATTTGCTAATGCTCTATCAATTGCTTTAGTAAATGCACCTTTTTCAACTCTCTCTCTAAAGACTTTTCTACCTCTCTTTAAAGGCTCTGAAAGACTTCCCCATTTTTGAACGTATCCACTGATAGTTAAATCTTCACTATCATCTAAAGCTCTAACTTCAACTTGCTCTAATAGATACTCTCTTTGTTCATTATCTTTAGGTTTAATATCTTCAACTAGCTTTGTAAGATTATCAATAGTTTTTTCATCAATAGCATTAATTTTTCTATTAGCAAGTTTGAGTGTCTTAAGTAATTTTTTAACTTCTTCATAATTTCCTTTCTCAACTAATCTTTCAATTTTAGTTACCATCATCTCAAGATTCGTTATTTTATCATTTTTATAATTATAAGACCCAACTATTTTACTAGTAGGGCCTTTCTTTTCTCTCTTAACACTTATCAATTTAATCACTCCTAAGCTAATTTTTTGATTGCAGCTTTGTTTTTAATTCCACCATCACAATAAAGATTTACGATTATTCCATCTACTCCTTGCATTGCTAAAAAAGCATCTTGTGAAAAATCTCTCAAATCAAAGTTAGGTGAGATTACTAATTTATATGCTTGATGAAGATTTACTAACAATACTTTACAGTTTAATTCTTTTATCACGAAGATTGGTAGTCCATGAATTTCATATAATCCCATATTTGAATTAAATGTTATCTCATATTCACCATTTGCTTTCTTAACTTTTGCTAGTTTTTTAAACTCAGCTTCTGCTAAAATGAAACAAGCATTTGATAAATACTCTTCCTTCATTTCTAGCATTAAGTTTCTTAAAGAATCTACTGTTAACTCTTCTTCTGTTAATGTAGCTTCAACATCAGTTAAACATTGGCCTTCAAATTTTTCATTACCATTAACAATAACATTTGCTAATGCTCTTGCTACTCTTTTATTCATAACTTTCATTGCATTCTCTGGAAAATCAATAACATCATGTAATAATTGCTTAGTAGCTTTTACATTAGTAGTTATCCTTACTTTCTTTTCACCAATCACTCTGTCATTAGCAAATTTTATATCTTTATCATTGGCAACTTCCATTTCTCCTAAAACTTCTGCTTGAACAGTATCATTTTCATCAACTAAAGCTACTTTTCCATCAGTAATAACAGCTTCTACAAAGTTAGCAATGTTTGGCACATCTAGTACTGCTTGTACCATCTCAACTGATTGAGTAGTAATAACCCCTCCATTATCAATTTCTTTTACATCTGAGTACATTTCTTTAACATTTTCTTTTAACATTTTTAATAATTCTCCTTTAATATTATTTTATTTTCTTCTATAAACTCAACTAAATACTTTGTTGCCTTAGAAGATATCTCAACATTTGCATTAAGTCTAAATTCAATAATTTCTATTAATTGTTTTAATAATTTAAAGTTTTGAATAGGATATTCCCATGTAGTAAAATCCACTACCTCAAAAGCTCTTTTTAAAAACTCTTTTATTTCATTTTCATTTTCTGTAAATATTAATTTAATTTCTTCATCATTTTTAACAAAAAATAACTTATGTTTTTTAATCTTTTGAAGTCTATAGCGTTTTTGATAATATTTTCTACAACTTATACATAATGAATGTTCTGTTGTAACAACTTTTTTACATTTTGTGCATTCTTTCAATTTTTAACACCTCTTTTTTATTTTAATTTTATTAATTTCTATTAACTTTTTTATGCTAAAAAAATAAGCCTCAGATAAAAATCTGAGACCTTTTTGGGGAGTTTAAGAGTTTTCATGTTTTCCAATTTTTTAATTGCATAAATCTATTTTCTACTAACAACATAGTTTAAAACAATCAAGAAAAGTGGATTATGTACAAGTCAAGATAAAACTTGACTTTTTAGTGGTTGAATAAAAAATCAACTTAAAAATAATGAACCTTATAAGGAGGACGAGTGGAAAGAATCCACTCTTAATTATCTTTGCTTTACACTATAAATAAACAAAAGAAAACTATGTAAGGGGTAGAAGAAAAAACATATATTACCCTTACATAATATATATATTCTAGAAGTCATTAAGTTTCCATTTTCTGTAAACTTTTATAACTTTTTTTAACATTATAAACCCTTATATATACCACCTATATACACTATATATAACCTATACTGCATTATCTTATATATGTTATTATATACATCCTTATTTGACTCTCCTACCTATAACATACTCTTAGTAGTTGTACTATTACTGTTGTAGCAACACTAATGATGTAACAATGAGTGTATCAATACTTTATTTAATGAATAATAAAATAATAATGTTATTATTTATTAACTATCATTCATACTACCATAAAATTTACACCATCATTTAATATACCTATCATTAAGGGTATACTTACTTTCTGCTCATTAGAACTGTAATGATCTTCTTAGTTGGTACTGCTGATGTTCTAAGGTGTTATATATGTAATGATATAGAAGTATTATATTAAGTGCATAGATAGTCTTATGAGATGTTTATATGATGTGTAAGTATTTAATGTATATAACTACTTAGATGTTATATAATTAATATAGGTAGTAGTTTATTGATATGATATTTCTATAGATATAATAGTCATAGCAACAAACAACTACTACTACACACAAAGACTACTAAGTAGTATGAATGAGTGTCTTATGATATGTAAGATAAAAAAAATAAATATAAAATATACATACAAAACAAGGGTAGAAACAACAACAAACACAAGCACACAGGCTACCTTCCTTATGGTTATATTAGTACACCATCAATAGGAATACCCCCTATTTGCTGAGAAAAAAATACTGAAATGTCCTAAATACGAAGGGTAGGATGGAGTGGTGCAAAAGTTTAGAAACCATTGTTTTTTTGAAACTCACAGTCTTGTCCTCAATGTTACAATTTTGCTATGAAAACAAGACTGCTTAAACTATGCTAGAATGGATAATCCCTCCACATATCATCAAACTCTTTAAGAAGTTGTGGCTTATTCATTTTCATAAGAACTATTCTTCTAGTCTTATAGTAGTTTTTAATGTTATCATCAGCAGAAAAAATTAATGTTGCAATAACTGGGTCAAATGATGTTTTATCTACAACAGCTTTTGCTAGTTTTTCTTTCTTTTCATAATTTTTATATTCATTAACTTTTTCATAGTCCATTCTTACGAATTCATATCTTCTAATCATTATTCATCACCTCATTAATTATAGATTCTAAGTCATCTTGATTGATATTAAACTCAAAATCTCCATCTTTAATTTTATTTCTCATCTCAGGAGTTAATTGTAGATTCTTCATTTGATTATCTATCATTCTATCGATTTGATTTAATGATTTAATATAATTCAAAGTATCATCAATACCAGAGCAGTTTAGATATGATAGTAATTCATCTTTTGTTCTAAGATATGTCAACAATGAAATTAAAGCCATTCTATCAGCAGTATTATTGTATAGTTTTCTACTTTCTAAAAGTTTCTTAAATTGTGGGAAAAGTTTTTCACCAAACTTACCTATTTGTTGCATTTCTCTTGTCGTAAGTGCTTGTACTTCATCTGAAAATTGAGCTTGATAAATTTCATCTTGCTCCATTCTTTCTTCCCATTGCTCCATACTTCTTTTTCCTGTTAGTTCTTCTATAGGTTTTCTTGGTCGTGCCATTTTTATCAGTTCCTTTCTATTTTTCTATAAAATAAAAAGATAGAAGAAATCTTTCTTCTATCTTTTTATATTCATATATTTTTTTCGAATTTATATTTAAATAATTTATATCTTTTCTATTTTATCAATCATTGGTGGAACTATTAAAGCTCCGCCCTTCATACTTTTTATTATTGGTGTCAATAAATAAGTTATTTCTGAGCCTAGTGTATACAGTATATCTTTAATATTATCTTCAAGCTCCTCGTTAGAAATTTCTCCATTTATCTCTAGATATACATTAAACTCCATATTTGCTTTAAATATACCTTCTGGATTAAAAAATGATTCAGATATAGCTCTTATTGTGACTATACCTAATTTATTATCTATAATTTTATATTTTACATTTGATATATATTCTATTTCTGTAGAATCGTGTGCTGATAAATCTTCAACTGTAATTTTTCTTAATTCTATAGTTTTATCCTCTATTTTTTCCATAATATTTTTCATAATTTCACCTCTTATTGACTTTTTGAAAGTTTTTTATCTAAGTTTCTAGTTAATCCATTTATCCAATCACTTGTTTTATTGTTGTTCTTATTAACTGATTCTTGAATATTTGATATATTCCTACCTATATTAATTGTTATCTTCTTCTCACCAAACATTTTTCCTATTCCAATAGAAATAAAAGTTAATATTAATTGATTTATACTAACTCCTTCTTCTTCTGCACTCCTAGCTAATTGTGCGTGTAAAAACTTTGGTAATCTAAGTGTTAACTTTCCGCTAAACTCATCATCAGTCTTAATTTTATTTGGAATAGGTAGTTTAATCCCTTCTGAAATTGCAATTTCTATCATGTCATTTGCAACTGCAATCACTTCTTCCATTGCTTCTGATGCTGTTTCTCCATCTCCCCAACAGTCTAATTGAGGAATATATGCCAAATAACCACCTTCATCTTCTGGTGCCCTCATTACTTCTATCTTATAATCCTCAGCAACTATCTTTCTCATAATTAAACTCCTTCAATCAATATTCTCTAATAAAAATTAATTTATCCCCATTACTTCTTCATAGGCTTTTAAAGCCTTTTTTATATATACCGACTTTATTGGTTTTGCACGCGGTATGTTTACAAAGCCTTCTATTCCTTTTAATTTATCATGTAAGTAAATAAAGTGACTTGCTCTTGAACCATTTCTTCTAGTAAAACCACCTATATTTACTAGTAATTTATCTATCTCTTCAAATGAAACATTTTTTGGGTTATTTTTAATCTTCTCATAAAGTTTCTCGCTTTTCGACACACCGTTGCCTCCTACGTATTTTTTCCTTTTTTATAATATTTTATTCATCTGATACTATATATGATACCATTAATTCTGTTCTTTGTAAATATTATTTAGTGTATACGTTTCATACGGCTATAAATGCGTTTAATATAAAAAGCAACTAGTTGTTATTGCTAGCTACTTTCCTTTTATGGTAGTTTTCTAAACAAATTTTCCTGTTGCATTCTTTACAATGAGAAATTGTACTTTTGTAGTTCTCGTCATAAATCTTGCCACATTTATTACATCTATATTTTGTAATCAATTCATTATCTATTTGAACAAATATTTTCTTCATCTCATAATCTCCTTAAAAATCTATTCCATCTAAGATATCTGAAACATCTCCAAAATCATCTTTTGGTTCTTCTTTAATTTCTTTAGTTGGTTCTTGTGTCGTACTTGCCACTTCATTAAATGTTACACCATTCATTACAAGTAGATTTTTTTTATCAACGAATCTTCCAGTAGCAATTTTATATAAATAATTTTTTACTATTGCTGAGTAATTATCGTATTCTTCGTCTAGAAAATCGATAATGATCTTATCCTTCTTCTTCTGTGGATTCAGATTTAACTTAATATCCATTACTTCTTACCATTCCTTTCACTTAAACTCTTAGAACTCTCAGTACTCTCAGAACTTTCTGACCAAGGATTTTATCAATCTTTATAATTTTGATAAAATATCCTGTTCTAAGAGTACTCTCAGTACCCTCAGAACTTCTAGAACTTTTAAATTATATTAGCTTCTTTAACTCAGCTATGGTTTTATTTCCAATGTTATTCGCAAATAATGGATTTTCATGTGCTTTAACATTTGGTAAAACCTCTTTTAATTCTTCAAGTAGTACTAAAGTTCCACCGCCAGTCATTGTTAAGCTATGGAATGAGATATTATTATTTTCGGAAGTTAATTTATTATTAAATTCATTAATAAAATTACTTGTAAATTCAGTAACCTCTTTTGAATACTTTTGTTTTAAAATTTCTAGATATATTTCAACCTCTTTTGCAGTCATCTTTCTTTTCTTGCTAAGATGTTGTGCTAGCTTTCTATAATAATCGTAAACTCCAAATCCATTGATTGTAAAAGCTTGTACTTCTTTTCCGCCACTAGCTAGAAAAACATTTACTGTATAACTTCCCCAGTCTAGTATTCCTGTTAGGCCTTTTCTATCTTCAAGGCTTAAACTAAAGAAACCCGCTTGTGATTCTTTTGTGCAATAAACATTTTCTATTTTTAAAGTTCTGCTCTTATCATTTACAATAAATTTAAAAGTTTTCCCTTTAAAAGTCCTTGTAAATACTTCCCTATTATCAAATTGGTCTACTGGTAAAGTTAGCATTAAACTTGTAGTATCATAATCTGTTGTAGTTGCAATAGCATATAAAACTTGTGGAATAAATTCTTTTTCCGTCTTAACATATTCTGCATTAGGTGAAACCTTCTTGCTTCCAATGATATACAACTTATTTCCATAAACTAAAGTACATTCACCAGTGTCAACACCTTGCTCCTTTGCATCGTATGTTTCTAAAGTGTTTTCAAATGAAATATTATGACCTACCTTTACAAGTCTGTTACCTAAATCGACAATCACTAAATTGTTTTTTGTTTTCTTCTCCATAATTTCTCTCCTTTTATTTATTTAAATTAAAATTTTATTTATAATATAATTATAATATACAGTATTTTACAGGTACATTATTTTTTATATAATTTTTATATAAAGTTATTTACCCTTATTTATATAGCTCAAGGTCAAAAGTTTACTAGTTTTTATAAAAAATTTATATTTTTTAAAATATTAATATTTTAAAATACACTCACAAATCCTCTCAGAGTTCTTTTAAATTAAATAATAAATTTATATTAATTAAATAAAAAAGACTCTGAGTGTCCTCAGAGTTAATTTTAAAATACTATTAAAAGTTTGCTTAGCTATTACTTTTTTTATTAATTTTCAGAATCCATTTAATAATATAAATTATTATTTTAGCTAATTCTGAAATTTCATTTTTACACAGAATTTAAGTTTATCTTAAAATAAAATTAATATTTTATTTTACATAAAATGAACTGAACTGGAATCTTTCTTTTCTATTTCTAATTCTTATAGTTTAAGTTTTGAAGTTGTATTTTTATATTTGTATTTTTATCTTGAAACTTTTTTTTCAACCTAAAAAAATATTTTTCCTAGGTTAGAAAATATTTTACTAACCTTAATTAAAAATTTTTTAACGTTAGAAAATTCTTACAAACACAAATGTACTTTTTTGTCTTATTTTGTTATAATATAATTATAATTACCTTTTCAAATGGTAATAATAACTGTGTTAGGAGGTGAATAAATGGAATCAAAGGTGATAGACTTAGGAACATATGAAAAGAAATATTCTAAAGAAAACTTCTATACTCCAATATTTAATGCCTTTATGAGAAACGAATTGAGCTTACAAGAAAAATCTTTTTACATTTACATACGTGGATTTGGTGAAAAGTGTTTTCAAAGTCAAGCTAATATCTGCAAAGATTTAAACATTACTGGACCAACATTAAGAAAGCTTATGAAAAATTTAGAAGAAAAGAATTATATTTATGTGCAAAGAAAATACTCACATAAAACAAAAGAGAAAGCAACACCAGTTATTTTTCCCCTACCCCTAGACGAAAAAACTGGACTACTTTCTCATCATAGCCAACAAATAATAAGGTATCTGCAAAATACTTATCCAAGCGACTATTAATTAAATTATAGCAAAACACAAATAAAAATCAACTAAAATAAGTAGGAACAATGTTCCTACTTTAAATTCATTAATGGTGATGTTTTAACACTTAACTCTAATACTTCTCTATCTTTTAATCCTTGAAGATATCTCTTTGTAATATCTACAGTTTCATGTCCCAATAATCTTGATAAACTATAGACATCAAGACCATTCCTTAATTGAGCTTGAGCATAATAATGCCTACAAGTATGAGGACTACATCTTATGTTATCAGCTACTTTAGCTTCTTTACCAGCTAATCTTACAACTCTCTCAATTGCTTCTGTTGTTAATGGCTTATTTCTATAACTAAGAAAATAATTATCATAATGCAAAATATTATCTTTAAGATAATTATCTCTTATACGTTCATATTTAATCATTACTTTTTTTAAATACGGTGAAATTGGCACAAATCTTTCTTTATTTCCTTTTCCTAAAATAAATATAACACTTTCTCTAACATCTAATTTACTTAGATTACAAAGTTCTAAATTTCTTATTCCAGTATCAAACAATACAGCCATAATACATTTATTTCTAGCATTAATATAACTATCAAACTTATATACATCTATCATTTTTCTAACCTCTTTATCAGTAAAAGTATCAATAATTACTTTCTTTTCTCTAAGCCAACTTACTTTTTTAGCAATATTAATACAATATCCTTCTTTATAGCAATACGCATAAAAACTTCTTATATTTTTAAGTATTGTATTAATATAAGTTGGAGTTAATCCCTTTTCTTTTAAATAATTAAGATATTGTTTTATATGCAGATGTGTTACTTCTTCTAACTCAACAATTTCTAATTCAATTTCACAATACTTAAAGAATTTTGCAAGATTATTTTTGTAACCTTTGATAGTTCTTGGTGTATAATTTTTGATTTGAATTTCATATAAAAACTCCCTCAAAACATCTTTTAATAACATAATAAAAAACCTCCATTGTTATGACTTCTTTGTTGGTATATTTCAACATATTTCATAACAATGAAGGCTTTTCGTATATCTTAACTATGCCATCATTTATCGTAATTATTTGACTATGCTTTTTTAGTTGTATGTCATCATTGAGTACAGTTTAAGTAGTCTTGTTACACTTTCCAACTTACAACTTTTAGCTAGAAACCATTGAAAACTCTAGCTCTTATTTATTATTCATCCCAACCTTCAGGGAATTCAGCATTGTGGTAAACCTCTTGAACGTCATCATCGTCTTCAAGTAAGTCTAACATTTTTTGGAACTTCTTAGCTGCCTCTTCATCAATTTCAGTATATGTATCTGGAATCATTTTAACTGCTGCTTCTAAGAATTCTAATCCTTCAGCTTCTAAAGCTTCTCTTACTGTACCAAAGTCTTCAGGTGTAGTTGTGATTATGAATACTTCTTCTTCATCACTATTGAAATCTTCAGCTCCAGCATCTAATGCCATCATCATTAATTCTTCTTCATCAAGGTCTCCCTTTTCTATAACAATTTCACCTTTTTCTTGGAACATGAATCCTACACAACCTGTAGTTCCCATATTTCCACCACCTTTAGTGAAAGCACTTCTTACATTCCCTGCTGATCTATTTTTATTATCAGTTAAAGTATCAACAATAACAGCAACTCCTGATGGTCCATATCCTTCGTATACTATTCTTTCATAGTCTACTGCTCCTAGCTCACCTGAAGCTTTCTTTATTGATCTTTGTACTGTATCATTTGGCATGTTAGCTGCTTTTGCCTTTGCTATTGCATCTCTTAATTTAGGGTTGTTATCAGGATCTGGTCCTCCATTTTTAACAGCTATCATTAACTCTCTACCTATTTTAGTAAAGATTTTCCCTCTTTTAGCATCAGCTTTACCTTTTTTATTTTGTATATTATGCCATTTTGAATGTCCTGACATTATTTCATCCTCCTAAATCTATTTTAATCTATTAATAAAAATCTTTTTATATTATAACATAAGGATTATTATTTAACAATTTAAGTGAGATTCAAAATTTTAATTTTGTCAATCAAACTTACACCTACAAACAATAGCTAGTATTGTATTTCTAAAATTAAACTCACATTTTTAATTTCCATAATGGAGCTTAAATACCCCCAATTTTATATTAAAGTTACAAATGTATATACTCCTATATTAACTAAATTTAGTATAGTATTTCTCTATTACTACATTATGCTATACAATCTATTTTCTTCCTTAAAATAAAGCTCTGGCTTGCTTTTTTCAACTATTATCTTACCATTGCTTGATTCTATAGCTTCTTTTTCTATTTCTTCTGCCACAGAAACTTCCGCAAGTATGTTTACTATAACTTTATCTGTATATTCTGTATCTTCAATATGCCAATTATTTTGTCCACAAAAATATTGTACTTTTCCTATCATATCATAATCTAATGTAAGAGATACCTTAACACCTTGAACTTTTTCTACTACCCCTCCAGCCTTTAACGCTATAGATGCTCCTTTAGTGTAAGCTCTCGTTAATCCTCCAGTTCCTAACAAAATACCACCAAAATATCTTGTTACAACAACTGCACAATCAGTAATATTAGATTTTTTCATTACCTCTAAAATAGGAATTCCTGCAGTACCTTGAGGTTCACCATCATCACTATATCTTTGAATTCCCATATTTTCACCAATTATATATCCCCAACAATTGTGTCTTGCTTGTTTATGTTTTGATTTTATTTCCGCTACAAAGGCTTTTGCTTCCTCTTCATTTTCTACTCTTTTTGCATATCCAATAAATTCAGATTTTTTTTCAATAAAACTATCTTCTCCATATTCTCTTATAGTTATATATGCCATTTTTCTAGTTCCTCCTTAATTATATCAATTCCACTTATTATTTCTTCCTGGTTAACCTGTGAAAAACTCACCTTAAAATATTGCTCTCCTAAATTTGATCCCTTATAAAATAATGTTCCTGGAGTAATATAAACTCCTTTTTCCTTAAGCCTATAAAATAATTCCTTTGATTTAATTTCTTTATCTTTAATATTTAAATAAAAGCTTAATCCACCTTTAGGATCAAAAAATCCTACATACTTTTTCAACTTTTCATTAATTAGCTTTTTCATTAACTCATATCTTTTTATATACTCACTTCTTAGATTATCTATATATTCAATCCAATAACCTTCTTTAATATACATTTCTAAAGCTCTTTGCATTAATGTTGATGTGGCAATATCTGTATTAATCTTTGAGTTTTGGATACTTTCTCTAAAGCTTTCTGGAGATATTATATATCCAAGTCTTATCCCTGGTAAAAATATTTTTGAAAAACTTTTTATATAAATTACTCTATCATTTTTATCTAAAACCTTAAATGGTTCGTGTTTTATATTATCATCAAATATTAGCTCTGACAAATAATCATCTTCTATTATATAAAAATCATACTTTTCCGCTAATTCTAAAATAGCAAGTTTCTTCTCATGACTATAACTAATTCCAGTTGGATTTTGAAAATAACTCATTGTATAAAAGCACTTAATTTTATTTTTTCTTAATATATCTTCAAGTTTTTTTATATTTATACCATCCTCTTCTATAGGAATTTCAAATACATTTGCTCTTCTAAATTTAAATACTGATAATGCCCCTGCATAAGTTGGTTTTTCAACAATAACATTATCATTAATATTTAATATTGCTTTTGATGCAATATCTATCCCCTGTTGTGCTCCTGATACTATTAATAAGTTCTCTATATTTAAAGAATTATTCCAAAATACTTCATTTATAGTTTCTCTAAGATTTGTATACCCAAAAGCCTCTTCTTTAATTAGTGCATCTGCACCATCCCTATCTAAAACCTCATTTATAACTCTTTTAAATTGATTTATAGGAAAATTCACCTTTCTAGAACTTTCTCCTGTAAAATCAATTATATTTTTCTCATAATTGTTTTTTATTAATTTAATTTCTTTAGAGTACTCTTTTCTAAAATAATCAGTAATTTCCCTTTTCTTAGCATAAGTTCCTGAACCCATTTTTTGATAGGCATACCCCTCACTTACAAGCTTATCGTAACAACTTACTATTGTAACATTATTTACTTTTAATTCCTTAGCCAATGCCCTTATAGGTGGTAACTTATCGCCATCCTTTATTATCTTAGAATTAATCAAATTCTTAATATTATCTGCAATTTGAATATACTTAGGTTCATAATCATTAAATTCAATATTATACTTTTCCATATTGACCCCATCATTCTTATTGTTAAATGTATTGATACATTTAATTATAGAAAATATAGTAAATGTGGTCAAATTTTTATAAAATAATAACACAGAATTATAACTCAAATAATCCTGTGCTATTTATATAATTTTCTATACTTATTTTTAACTATTAAATAATTTATATATCTATCTCATCTAATATCCAAACAGATACACTTCCGTTTTTAACCATAAAATTTCCGAACCCATCCTTATCAATAACTACTTTTTGTTGAAATTTTGAAAGCAAATCTTTAAACTTCTTACCAAAAAACTGCTTTCCTATATACATTTTCTTTTCTCCACCTAACTTATTGGTTAATAAAACAGCTAAACCTGAATTATTATATTCTTTAACTCCTTCTCTTGTCCATCCAATTATATTTTTATCATCAAAATAATCATGTTGTTCACCATATGCTAATTGTTTTCTAGCCTTTAATAACAAGTCTAAATAACTTCCTATCCCAAAGTACCCATGACTTGGTATACCATAATAATCTCCATAAAATATACAAGGATATCCCTCTACTCTTAATAATATTAAAGAATATGCTATAGGTTTAAACCAAGACTCTACCCATGATTGTAGTGAACTTCCTAATTGAGTATCATGATTATCAACAAAAGTTACTGCCTTTATTGAATATTGTTCTACTAATGTACCTTTAAAAATATTTCTCATATCAAAATCACCATTGCTACGAGAAGCTTCATATAAATTAAAATGTAATGGTACATCAAATAAAGACATAACATATTTAGTATTTTTTAAATATTCTAATAATACATCTACATTAGCATGCCAATATTCACCTACTGAAAATAATTCCTTTCCACTTTCTTTTCTTAAATACTCCAGCCATTCTACAAAAAATTCATAATTTATATGCTTAACAGCATCTAATCTAAATCCATCAATATTTGTAAAATCAACATACCATTTTCCCCATTTTTTAAGTTCTTCCACAACATCTCTATTTGAAAAGTCTAAGTCAGCACCCATAAGGTAATCATAATTACCATTTTCTTTATCTACTCTATTACTCCATTCTTTAGTTAAAAACTTATAAATACTATTTCTTTTTGTTTTATCATCATAATCTATTCCATCAAAATCATTCCAGTCCCATTTAAAAGAAGAGTATTTATTATTTCTTCCTGGAAAAGTAAACTTAGTCCATGCTCTTATTACTTTAGTTCCACTAATAGGAATGCTTCTATTAAAAAACTCTTCCTCTCTAGCCATAACTTCTTCAGCTTCATCTGCACCCATTTTATGATTTAAAACTATATCTCCATAACTTTGAATACCATTTTTATTTAACATTTTTATAGCCATTAAGTATTCATCTTTACTACCATATTTAGTATCTATACTACCTTTTTGATTAAATTCTCCTAAGTCATATAAATCATATGCCCCATAACCAACATCATATCCACCACTAATCCCCTTATATGCTGGTGGCATCCATACAGCTGTTATGCCTAAGTCACGTAAATTATTTGCTTCACTAGATATTTCATTCCATAGTTTACATTGTGGTAATAGAAACCATTCAAAATATTGCATCATTGTTCCATTAACCATTTTATTTCCACCTACTTTATAACCATAATTATTAATATTTTAACATATTTAACCATTTAATAATCTCTTAAAATAAAAATGGTTCTGATATTGCTAAATACAAATTATTTTACTAGTACTTATAATTACTTTTTAATAGTACCTTAAAATATTTCTATTTTTTATTAACAATATCAAAACCCATATTAAATAAACCTTATTAACTATTGCATTAATATATTTATGATATAATCTTTACTTTTATTATAACTTTCATCATCAACTTCAACAATCATGAAAGTTCCATTTTCCCTATACTCTTCCTCTAAAACTCTACCATTTCTATGAAGAAATGAATTAATATCACTTCTATCATATGGTATTAAATATTCACACTTTTTCATCTTATAAGGAAGATTTTCTTCTATTAGTTTTAGTAATTCATCTAAATTTATACCTTCTCTTGCTGAAATTTCAATTATTTCATATTCACTTGTAGCTTCTTTAATAGCTTCCAGTTGTTCTTCCGTTGCTTTATCTATTTTATTTAAAACAAGTAAAGTTTTCTTATCTTTAGCTCCTAATTCAAATAAAACTTCTTCTACAGCTCTAATTTGTTCTAAGGCTGTATCACTAGAAGAATCAACTACATGACATAAAAGATCTGAATAAATTACTTCTTCTAAAGTTGACTTAAATGCTTCTACTAAATCATGTGGTAACTTTCTAACAAATCCAACTGTATCTGTTAAAGTTATTACTCCTTTATTTTTTAATACAATAGCTCTAGTTGTTATATCTAATGTTGCAAATAACATATCTGCTTCAAAGACTTTTTCTTTACCTATAACTTCCTTTTGAGCTGCTATATCACAAAGTGTATTTCTTAAAGTAGATTTTCCCGCATTTGTATATCCCACTAGTGAAACCTTTGGAATACTTTCTTTATTTCTTTTCTCCCTTTGAGTTTCTCTAATTTTTTTGATTTTCTTTAATTCATCATTTAAATCATAAATTTGCTCTTTTATATGTCTTCTATCTGTTTCTAGCTTCTTTTCTCCAGGTCCTTTAGTACCAATACCACCACCAGTTCTTGACATTATTGTACCTAAACCTTGAAGCCTACTCATTCTATATTTAAGCTGTGCTAATTCAACTTGAATTTTAGCTTCTCTACTCTTTGCTCTTCTAGCAAATATCTCAAGAATAAGTGTAGTTCTATCTATAACTTTAGCCCCTATAGCAGCTTCTAAATTTCTAACTTGTGATCCTGATAATTCATCATCAAATATAACCACATTTGCCCTTAATTTTTGTCTTAACTGAGCAATCTCTAAAACTTTTCCTCTACCAATATAAAAAGCAGCATCTATTTTACTTCTACTTTGATAAACACTATCAAGTACTGGAATATCACAAGCTTTTGTTAATTCCTTAAGCTCTTCTAAGCTTTCTCTTGTATCAGAACCAACTAATATAGCTTTTTCTTCATCATCTTCAATTATATCTTTTTCCTTAATTAAAGAATCCACATAATTAATTTTATTTAATATATGTATTTTAGCTATCTCTTCTAAAGGTATATGAGCAGTTTCTTCGTAATCTAAAGTATCATTAAGAACAGTCAACATTCCTAAAGAGCAATCTAATATCTTTCCTTCATATATTCCTATAGCTACAATAGCATCTAATTTTAATTTTAATAAAGCACTAATGTCTAATGCAGATAAATTGCTCATACCATTTGGATGAGTATGAATTATTCTAACACCTGCTAATCTTTTTTCTCTTATATCTAAAGTTTCTATTTCTACTGAAGTAGAATCTCCAATTGCTATAGTTCTAATATTTCCTCTTCTATCTATTGCAACACTTATTTCTCTTTCTATAAATGATGAAACTCTAGAAATTACTTCTATTATTTCAGTAGAACAAACTTCATCTTTTGGACATTTAGTTTTATAAAGTCTTTCTAACTCTTCTATAGCAGACTTTTTTACACCATCTATATTTCCATATATCATATTATCACCTCATCTAAAGCTTCTTATTTAGTATATACTAAATATATAAAATTAATTTTATAATTTCTATTAACGCTCTTCCTATATATACTAATATTACTGATATTTCACTATATTTTATCTTATTCTAAAGTAAATGTAAACTAATATATATTCCAATTTTTACGTTGCAAAACTTTAAAATTGTTGTTAGAATTTATATTATCATTATATTTTAAGTCGAATACAATTATACTTTTACTTAATATAAATAAGTCGACTATTTATGAGATTTTTTTCATATAATAATTAATAATATAAATACTGTAGTGGAGGGTTTCTTACATGGACGATAAAAAACGTAATATTCTTTTCTCTGAAGAACAAATTAAAGTTAGAGTAGAAGAATTAGGTAAAGAAATAAGTAAAGATTATGAAGGTAAAGAATTATATGTTTTACCTCTTTTAAGAGGCAGCTTTGTTTTTGGAGCTGATATATTTAAAGCTTTAGACGTAAAGGCTAAAGTTGGATTCATGACTACTTCTAGTTATGGGCATAGCGAAGTTAGCTCTGGTACTGTTAATGTTGTTAACGATATTCCAGATAACATAGAAGGATTAGATGTTTTAATAGTTGATGATATAATCGATACTGGATATACAATGGAATTTGTTATAGAACATGTAAAAAAATTAGGAGCAAGATCAGTAAAAACTTGTGTATTATTAGATAAACCTTCAAGAAGAAAAGTTGATTTAAAACCTGATTATTGTTGTTTTGAAATTGATGATTTATTCGTAGTAGGTTATGGACTTGATTATGAAGGTTATTATAGAAACGTTCCTTACGTATTTAATTGGGAAAGTAAATAGTTTATAAAATTAGTTAAAGCTAGTGATTTTAATATATTCACTAGCTTTTTTGTACCTTTAATCTAATAATATAAGCTTTTCATTTGTTAATTTTTTCATGTTTTGTTAAATTATATATTAAATAAAGTTAAACTATACGAAAAATAAAGAAAATAAGAGTATATCAGACTAAAACACTAAGATTTTATTCATCTTAGTGTTTTAATTATTTGATAATTATTATCTATTGATATATATTATTATTAAAGTAATTAATAATTAAACGAGGTGAATATAATGAAATTTATGATGGATATAAGAGAAAAAACTTCACTATTACATAGTGCAGCAGAAAATACAGGTTATATAAAGAAACTAGTTGATGGAAATGCATCTGTGGAAGGATATGCTGAATATATTTATAATTTAGAAAGAATGTATAAAGCTATTGAAGATGCTTTAGATAAAAATGAAAACAATGCTATTGTTAAGCCATTTGTTACAAGAGAATTATATCGTTCAGAACTTATGAGAAAAGACTTAGAATTTTTATTAGGTGATAAATTAAATTCACTGAAATTATTAGCTTCTACAGAAGCTTGTGTTGCAAAAATAGAAGAATTATCACAAACTAAACCTGAACTTGTAGTTGCCTATGCCTACACAAGATTCTTAGCTGACTTATTTGGTGGTAGAACATTCCTTTCACTATTAAGTACAAACTATAAAATATCTAATGAAGGATTGAATTACTATCAATTCCCTAAAATTAATGATTTAAGAGGATATGTTATGAAATATCATAACATGTTAGCAGATATAAATTTATCTAATGAAATGAAAATAGATTTTATTAATGAAGTTAATAATGCTTACATTTATAATCTTGCTATCTCAAATGAGTTGGAAGCTAAATTAAAATAATGCCCTTCAAATTCACATTTATTATATATTTATAAATAAAAAATGATGCCCTATTTTTTAGAGCATCATTTTTTATAAGTATAATTATAAACACATTTCTAATATCTTTTTAACATCATCTTCATTTAATGGAACATAAGCATAAGCTAAAGAACCATGTTCTACAGCACCCTTGGCCATTTCATCAAAATGAGTTTCATCAATATTAACTTCTTTTAAAGTCATAGGAATTCCACAATCTTCAAAGAATTTTTCAGTTAAATCAATTGCTTCATTTGCTAATGCAAACTTATCATCCTTATTTTCTAATTTCCATACATTTATTGCATAATTTACAAATTTATCTACAGTATTTTCACTTAAAATATATCTCATCCATCTTGGAGTTACTATTGCAAGACCTACCCCATGAGTTATATCATAAAAAGCACTTAATTCATGTTCTATTGGATGACAAGTCCAAGCCCCTGGTTTACCACTACCACATAATCCATTAAGAGCCATTGAACTAGCCCACATTAAATTAGCTCTAGCTTCATAATTCCTAGGATCCTTTAAAGCTATTGGACAGTACTTTATACAAGTTTCTAATAACCCCTCAGAGAATTTATCTTGAACAAAAGCACCTTCTGTCTTTTTAAAATAACTTTCAAATATATGTGACATTATATCAGCTGTACCTGCTGCTGTTTGAATGCTTGGTAATGTATATAGATACTCTGGATCTAAAATAGATACTTGTGGTTTCATATTTACACTTGCAGTACCTAACTTTTCATTAGTATCCATTTTAGAAATAACAGCATTGCCATTCATTTCAGATCCAGTTGCTGCTAAAGTTAAAATTGTTACTATAGGTAAAACTTTATCTATTTTTTCTGGGTTTGTTACTAAGTCCCATGGATCTTTATCATAAAAAGCTCCTGCTGCCACAACCTTAGCACAATCTATTGTACTTCCACCCCCAACGGCTAAAATAACATCAATGTCATTTTCCTTACAAAGACTAACACCTCTTCTAACAGTTTCAATTTTGGGATTTGGTTCAATTTTATCAAGCTCAATTATATTGCAATCACTTAATAACCCCTTAACATTATCATATATTCCATTCTTCTTTATACTTCCCCCACCATAAGCAAGCAAAACATTTTTACCGTATCTATTTATTACTTCTGGTAATTTAGAAATTTGACCTTTTCCAAATAACATTTCTGTATAAGCCTTAAAGTTGAAATTTTCCACTTCCACTCCTCCTTAAAATATAAAACTTTAATACTATTATGAACTTAACCTTTAAACTAAAGCAATATTATTTTGTATTA
Organism: uncultured Clostridium sp.; assembly: GCA_900547475.1. Classification (GTDB taxonomy): domain Bacteria; phylum Bacillota; class Clostridia; order Clostridiales; family Clostridiaceae; genus Clostridium. The sequence continues at coordinate 32,018 of URGW01000034.1, forward strand.
AAATTAGCTATATTCTTCTATTTAAACGAAAAAACATGGTAAATACAACCTTTTTAGTTAGAATTACTTCCATTCATATTAATTGCTGTTTCAGGAATTTTTCCTACAATAATAGTATCTGAAACAGGTATTTGACAAGTTACTTCGACTTCCTTGCTATTAAAAGGTACAATAACTCTCATTGTAGTAGTTAAATTTAAATATATTTTATGTCTAGTTTGATTTATTCCTGCACTCTGAAACTCTGATTCATATGAAGTAGTTATATTACCTACTTGTTGCATCTTTACAGTTATTTTAGGCCCCATATTATAAAACATAACGTTATTAGTTAAATATCCTAGTGGAATCTTAACTCCTAAATCTTCAAGTTCTGAAAGTCTTTCATCGCATTTTAAAACCACTTGAGATGCTAGATAATTTTGCTTTACAGTGTCTGACCTTATCATTGTTATATTTCCATCAGCATCCTTTTCTATATTAATTATATCATCATACTTAAAATTTTCCGAATAGACATTTACACTCTCTTCATTCATAATTTTTACAGCTTCAGATTTTATTTTAACCTCTCCCATATTAAGTACAATTGGTAATATTCTTTTTCCAAAAATGTATATTATAAAATTAAAGGCAATAATTATAATAAGCACTATTAGCAAACTTGAATGTACTTTAAATTGTTTAAAATTCATATTTCTATGTTTTTTAGGATTCCTTGTATAATATCTCATACACTCACCTTAGTAGTTATTATTTCACTATTATAATTAATATGCTATAATTATATAGAATATTATTAAAATAAATAAAAGGAGGAACAAATGGCTAAAGATTCTAACAAATCAAAAGGTCCTACAGAAAAAGTAGCAAAATCTAAAAGCACTAAGAAAAAACTCAAAAAAAAGCCATCGAAGGTTAAACGATTTTTTAAATACTTTTTCCTTACACTCTTAATAACAGGATTATTAATTGGTGTTGTTGGTGTTGGTTATGTTGTTGCTGTTATTAAAACAACACCCCAATTAGATATAAATGCTATTTATAATTTAAATCAACCTTCAATGTTATTTGATGATCAAGGCGAAATTATAGATGACTTACCATCTACCGAAATACGATATATTATCTCTTATGATGAGATGCCTCAAAATTTAATTAATGCTTATATTTCTATCGAAGATGAACGTTTCATGTCTCATGGAGGTATTGATATTAAAAGAATTTTAGGTGCTGCTGCAAGAGATGTTATGGTTATACTAGGTAAACAAAATGGTATTCATGGTGCTTCTACACTAACACAACAATTAATTAAAAATACTATATTAGCTTCTGAAGCTTCTGCTGAGTCAACACCACTCGACAGAATTAATAGAAAAATTAAAGAAATAGTTTTAGCAGTACAATTAGATAAAGAATTAAGTAAAGAAGAAATTATTCGTTCTTATTTAAATACTATCCCTCTTAGCGGACATATTTATGGAGTTGAAGCTGCATCTAGATATTTCTTTGCTAAAAATGCTAAAGATTTAACATTACTTGAATCTGCTTATATTGCTGGTATTACTCAAGCTCCTACAACATATAGTGCTTATAATACTAGTGCCTCAAATTATCCAAACGGATATATTAGAAGAACTCAAACAGTATTAAGCAAAATGTTAGAACTTGGATATATTACACAAGAGGAATTCGATACAGCTTATGCACAAGCTGAAGCAAATGATTTTAACTTCTCTAAGCTAGATACTGACTATGGAGTAAATCAAGAATGGTTTGTATATCCAGCATTAGATCAGGTAAAACAGGATTTAAAAGAGAAGTACAAGTATACTGATGAAGAAGTAAATAAACTACTAGTTAATGGTGGTTTAAAAATATATACTACTTTAAATACTGAAATGCAAAATTCTGTTCAAGAAATATTAAATGAAAGAACTAACTTAAAAGTTGATGATACTTCTTCTGATCCTACAGATAATGATGGTGTACCTAAATTACAAGCTTCTGCTACAGTAATTGACTATAAGACTGGGCAAGTAAAGGTATTAATTGGTGGACGTGGAAATCAACCTCCAACTTCACTTAATAGAGCTTATTTTGATTTAAAATCAATTGGTTCTACAACTAAGCCTTTAACTGTTTATGGACCGGCAATAGACACTAAGCTTATAACAGCTGGAACACCTTTAGATGATTCATCTGTTTCATCAGAAATAATAAAGAAATATAACTTTGGAAGTGTTAACCCTAAAAATGCTGATGGGTCAATGGCTGGTTACGTTACAGCAAGAGAAGCTTTAGTTTATTCAAAAAACCTAACTTCTATAAAAACAGTTGATATGTTAGGTTTAGATACAGCACTTGAATATGGTGAAAGAGCTGGTTTAAAATACGCTCCTGAATCTCATACAATGTCAGCATTAGCACTTGGACAATTTGAGCAGCCAACAGGTAACCGTGATGGTGGAAATACAACAATTTTAGCTTCTGCATATGGTGCCTTAGGAAATAATGGTGTTATATACGAACCTTCACTTTATACAAAAGTTGAAGATTCTAGTGGTAATGTATTATTAGAAAGAGAGTCTAAAGCTACTACTCTATTCTCACCACAAACATCATATATACTTTATGACATATTAAAAGGTTCATCAAGTAAAGCTCAATTTAGTGATATACCTGTAGCTGGTAAAACTGGTACAACTAACGAATCTGATAACTATTGGTTTGCTGGAGTTACACCTTATTATTCTGGTTCTGTTTGGATTGGATATGATATACCACAAAAAATGTCTGGTGGTAGTGGTAGTGCTGCAACCTTGTTTGGAAAGGTAATGAGTGTTGTACACTCTGGATTAAGCTATACTGATATAGAAGCTCCATCTGGTCTTGTTCAAGCAAAAGTTTGTATAGACTCAGGTAAATCTCCTACAGATTTATGTTATCAAGATCAAAGAGGAAATAGAGTTAAAACAGAATACTTTATTGAAGGAACAGAACCAAAATCAGTTTGTGATGTTCATGTGAAAGTTACTGTTAATAGCTCTAATAATAAATTAGCAACTGATAATACTCCAGCAAGACTTCTTGCTGATAAAGTATTTATTAAAAAGCCAAATGCTAATCCTAATGCTGCTGATTATCCATTTGTAGTTCCTACAGAAGAAGATGATACTAAACCTGAGGAAAAAATTAAGTTATCTCAAATAGGATTAAAAGTAAATATGGATTTATACGACGCTATCGTTATACTAAATAATAGAGAAATTAAATATTCATTTAATGGTTTATCAGTATCTGGGTCTATTAGTCCAGGAGAATATACATTAACTTCATTTACATCTGAAATAAATTCTGGTGAAACAGTTTCACTAACCATAAAAGCAAATACTAACATACCAGATGAAAATAATGAAGAAACTTCTCCACAAGAAGAATCTCCTGATAATAATACTAATACTGAGGATAGTAATAATAATAACTCACAACGAAGTACTTTTGATGGTTTATTAAATAATTTATTTAATTAAAATTTAGGCAGTTCAGAAATGACTGCCTTTTTTTTGTATTTAATTTTTAACAATTGAATTAATCCGCAAGTAAAATTTCATTTTTATCTATTTTTATAGTATTTTGATAAACTTAATTTCATTTTATGAATAATATCAACTCACCTCTTGCATCATCTGTATTTTTATTGTATACTATCAATAAAGAACATAGTAAATAAATCGAATGATAAATTAAAAAGGGGGATACTTTATTATGGAATTTTTAAACAAACTAATATTATTAGTTAACGATTTTATATGGAGCTATATTCTTATAGCTATGTTAATAGTACTAGGATTATATTTTACTTTTAGAACTAAGTTTGTTCAATTTGGTAATATTAAAGAAATGTTCAAATTGCTTGGAGAAAGCTCTTCTTCAAAAGATAAATCTAAACATGAAGTTTCATCTTTCCAAGCTTTTTGTATAGGTACTGCATCAAGAGTTGGTACAGGTAACTTAGCAGGTGTTGCTTCTGCTATTGCTATTGGAGGTCCTGGTGCTGTATTCTGGATGTGGTTAATTGCATTAATAGGTTCAGCTTCTGCTTTTATAGAATCTACTTTAGCTCAAATTTACAAAGTTAAAGATGGAAATAATTTCAGAGGTGGTCCAGCTTACTATATGGAAAAGGGCTTAAAGAAAAGATGGATGGGAGTTGCATTCTCTATTCTTATAATAATGTGCTTTGGTTTTGCATTTAACTCAGTTCAATCTAATACTATCACAGCTGCATTTAATTCAGCTTTCGGTATAAATAAGCTATTCTTAGGAGCTTTAATTACAATTGCCTCTGCAATTATAATCTTTGGTGGTGTTAAAAGCATCGCTAAAATTTCTACTATAATAGTTCCTATTATGGCTGTTGCATACATATTAGTAGCATTATTTATAATAATAACAAATATTACAGAATTACCTGCAGTATTTAAAATGATTTTCTCAAATGCATTTGGTGTTAAACAAGTAATTGGTGGTGGAATGGGTGCTGCTTTATTAAATGGTATCAAAAGAGGATTATTCTCTAATGAAGCTGGTATGGGATCTGCTCCAAACGCAGCTGCTACAGCAACAGTTTCTCACCCTGTAAAACAAGGTTTAATTCAAACTCTAGGAGTATTTACAGATACATTAATAATTTGTACTTGTACTGCATTTATAGTTCTTTTATCTTCTGATACACTTGTGCAACATGCATCTACAAATAATATTCCTCTTGCTGATATAGCTGGTATTGAAGTTACTCAAATTGCAATTAGCTCTCAAGTTGGTTCATGGGGACAATACTTTATTGCATTTTGTATTTTCTTCTTCGCATTTAGCTCTATTATAGGAAATTATTATTATGGGGAAACTAATATACAATTTATCTCGACAAAGAAAATCTATTTATATTTATATAGAGTATTAGTTATCGGAATGGTTCTATTTGGTTCAGTAGCTTCTATGCAATTTGTTTGGAGCATAGCTGACGTATTTATGGGACTTATGGCTATCTTAAACTTAATAGCTATAGTATTGTTAAGCAATATTGCAATTAAGGCTTTACAAGATTACATGACTCAAAGAAAAGCCGGAAAAAATCCTGTATTCTATGCATCTTCTATCCCTGAACTTGGTGATGAAGTTGAAGAATGGAGAGAAGATGAAAAAGAGGCTACAGCCTAAAACAAAAAAGATCACTATAAGTAAATTATTACTTATAGTGATTTTTTTTATATTATTCCAACTATTTCATTAATATTTTTAATTCCTTGTGACTTGCAGAAAGCTTCCATTTCTTCAATAATTTCTTTACCTGCCATTGGATTGAAGAAATTAACAGTTCCTATTTGAACAGCTCTTGCACCAGCCATCATAAATTCTATAGCATCTAATCCTGTTGTAATACCACCTAAACCTATTACTGGTATTTCTACAGCTTTAGCTACCTCATGAACCATCCTTAAAGCTACAGGTTTAACAGCTGGTCCAGATACCCCTGCATATACATTATTAAATACTGCTTTTCTCTTATATGGATCTATTGCTAATCCTTTTAATGTATTAATAAGAGATAATGAATCTGCTCCTGCTTCTTGACACTTTATAGCCATATCAACAATATCTTCAGCATTAGGTGATAACTTAACCATTAAAGGCTTATCTACTATCGCTTTTGCTTTTTTAACAACATCATAAGCTACTTCTGATTTAATTCCAAATGCCATTCCTCCTGACTTTACATTAGGACATGATATGTTAAGCTCTATCATATCTATATCAGTACCTCTAAGCTTTTCCAATGCCATTTCATAATCTTCCATGCATCCTCCACCAACGTTTGCAATAATATTAGTGCCAAGTGCTTTCATCTTTGGAAGCTCTTCTGCTATAAACCTATCTATCCCTGGATTTTGAAGACCAACTGAGTTCATCATTCCTGATGGAGTTTCAAAAACTCTTATTCCATCATTACCAGCTTTTTCGTTTAGTGTTAATCCTTTAGAAGAAATACCACCTAAAATTCCTACATCATAAAAATTATTATACTCTGCTCCAAAACCAAAGGTTCCTGATGCAGCTATTACTGGGTTTTTAAAATCTAATCCATTTATATTAACTTTTAACATTTTATCTTCTCCTTTGGTTTTATTATAACTCTACATAGTATCCATCGAATACTGGACCATCTTTACATGTTCTTTTATTTCCATCTTTAGTTTTACAAGTACACACAAGGCAAGCCCCTACTCCACAAGCCATATGTTTTTCCATCGAAACGTAAACTTTAACTTGCTTTTCTTTACACATTTCAATTACTTTTTTCATCATTATTTCTGGGCCACAGCAAAGAACTGTATCATATTTATCTAAATCTAAAATTTCAGTTACAAATCCCTTATGTCCATGCTTACCTGTATTAGTTGAAACATATGCTTCATTAACATATTCTTTTATTTCATCTATTAAGTATATATCATCTCTGAATCCTGCATAAAGATCTATCTTAACATCACTTCTATTTTGTCTTAACTTTTTAGATACCTCAAGCATTGGAGCTGTTCCTATTCCTCCACTTACTAATGCAACTCTACCTAAATCATCAGTTACATTAAATCCATTTCCAAGAGGCCCATTTAAGCTTATTGAATCCCCAACCTTTAAAGTTGCAAATTCCTTAGTTCCTGCTCCAACTACAGCATATACAAACGTTAATGTTTCACCATTTGTTTCACAAACACTTATTGGTCTTGGAAGTAATGTAGCTCCATTATGCTTTAACATATAAAACTGTCCTGCTTTAGCTTCATTTTTATCTTCTACAACCATTTTATATATTCCATTTTGAATTTCTTCATTTAATAATATTTTACCTTGTGTGTACTTCATAAATTCTTTTCCTCCTAAAGGTTATTAACTGCGTTTCTTATTTCATCTCTCATTCTAATAGCTTCTCTTCTTGCACAAGCAGCAAATTCTTCTGGTTTATTTTCTTTTTTATAAGCTAAAAGAATTGCTCTTGATGAATTTACTACTCCACCATTTCCATCTCTTAAGTATAAAGCTACATCTTCAGCTTTTCCACCTTGAGCTCCATATCCTGGAATTAGGAAGAACATATCCTTATATCTTTCTCTTATTTCTTTACCTTCCTCAACATGAGTACATCCTATAACTCCACCTATTGCAGAATATCCACACTCACCTTTAACATTTTCACCCATCTTAGTAAGTTTATCTCCTACAACTTTATAAACCTTACTCTCGTCTTTAGTATCTATATTTTCAATATCTTCAGCTCCTGGATTTGAAGTTCTTACTAATACAAATACTCCCTTATTACCACTTTCCATGTAAGGCATATATGGTTCTATACTATCCATTCCCATATAAGGACTTAAAGTTATAAAGTCAGCTTCAAAATCACCGCTAAAATGTCCTTTTGCATATTGAGTAGCTGTTGCCATTATATCTCCTCTTTTTATATCGGCAACTATAATAGCATCTTTTTCTCTTAAATAATCTAATGTTTTCTTATATGCTACAAGCCCTGCTAATCCTAACGCTTCATAATATGCAATTTGGACCTTATAACAAGCTACAACATCTAAAGTTTCATCTATAATAGCCTTATTATATTCAAATATTGCTTCTTCTATAGATTTCCCTTCTAAAACATGTTCTGGTATGTATTCAATAGCTGTATCCAATCCTAAACAAACAACGCCTCTTTCTTCAACTCTTTTATATAATTTATCCATTATTAAACTTTTCATAAAACTTACTCACCTTTCGCTTCTTAAACTATACTAAACTTAAACATTCTTACTATATATTACTTTTCCTGCTTTTATAGTCGTTATAACTTCCCCATAATACTCTCTTCCTTGGAATGGAGTATTTTTTCCTTTAGATAGGAAAGTTTCTTTATCTATAACTACTTCTTTATTTAAATCAACTAATACTAAATCCCCATCTTTTCCTATGGTAATGCTGCCTTTATTCATCCCTAAAATTTTAGCTGGGTTTCTTGACATTAACTCACTTAGCTTATTTACAGAAATTCCATTTTTCCTTACAAGCTCTGTATAACAAATACTAAATGCAGTTTCAAGTCCAACCATTCCTGGGGCTCCTTTTGCCTTATCTTCTTCAGTATGAGGTGCATGATCAGTTCCTATACAATCTACAGTACCATCTTTAATACCTTCAATTATAGAATTTACATCGGCTTTTTCTCTTATTGGAGGATTTACTCTATAATTGCTTTCTTCAGTAGTTAAACCAATATGATGAGGTGTTACTTCACAAGTTACATTAGCTCCCTCTTTTTTAGCTCTTCTTATTGCCTCAATAGACTCTACTGTACTTACATGTGCCATATGAAGTCTTGCCTTTGTTACTTTAGCCAAATATAAATCTCTTATTGTCATTAAGTCCTCTGCTATTCTCATATCAATCTTAGAAAATGTTTTATCTTCTGCATGAGACATAACTATCCAATTATTTTCTTTAGCTTTTTCCATAGCTTTCATCATTATGCTAGAATCCATTACTCCAACACCATCATCAGTTATTGCAACTAATTCTTTATCATCATCAAAGGCATTTAAATGTTCTATAGATTTGCCACCAAAGTTTTCTGTTATTGAAACACATTGATGTACATCTATTAGTCCTATTTCTTTAGCCTTATTTCTCACATACTCAACAACTTCTTTAGTTGAACATATAGGATTTGTATTACCCATTAGGCAAACTCCTGTATACCCACCTTTAGCTGCTGCTCTTGAACCACTTTCCATATCTTCTTTATATGTTAAACCTGGATCCCTAAAATGTGCATGTGTATCTATAAATGAAGGCATTAAAGTTAAACCTTTTGCATCTATTATATCAATTCCTTCTTTATTTATATCTTTTCCAATTTCCGTTATTATTCCATCTATGATTAATATATCTCCAAAAAAGCTTTCATAAGCATCTATCATATTAGCATTCTTTATTAATAAGTCCATCTATTTACACCTCGCTAGGATTTATTATCTGTTCACAATATTCACATTTATAACTTCCTTTTTCTCTATCAACTAATGTGAATTTATGAGGTATATATTTTTCTTGTGAAGTTATGCAACTTGGATTTTTACATATTAATATATCTTGAATCCTCTCTGGTAACTCTGGTTTTATTTTATTAACTATTACTTCATTTCTAACTTCATTTATAGTAATACCTGGAGATAATAATCCAAGTACTGTATAGTTTATTTCTTCAATATTTTCTATTTTTATTATATCTTTCTTTTCCATCTTTTTACTGTCTGCATTTATTATTAAAGCAACTTGATTTCCTAATTTATCTAGGTGTAAATATCTAAATATTTTAACTCCCATTCCAGCTTTTATATGATCTAACATGAATCCATTTTTTATACTAGTTATTTGTAGCATTTACATTACCCCCAGTAACTTAACTATTAAAGCCATTCTTACATACATTCCATACTCAGCTTGCTTAAAGTAAACTGCTCTTTTATCCTCATCTACTTCTGTAGCAATTTCATTTACTCTAGGAAGTGGATGCATTACAATCATATCTTCCTTTGCTTTAGACATTTTCTCATTATCTAATATATAAGAATCCTTTAATCTTAAATACTCTTCTTCATTAAAGAATCTTTCTTTTTGAATTCTTGTCATATATAAAATATCTAACTCATCTATTACTTCTTCCATATTCTCTACTTCTTTAAATGAAATATTATTTCTTTTTAATATTTCTTCTCTAATATATTCTGGTATTACAAGCTCTTTTGGAGATATAAGAATAAATTCTGTACCTTCATATCTAGACATAGCAGCAATTAATGATTGTACTGTACGTCCATTTTTTAAATCTCCACAAAGACCAATTTTATGTCCTTCTAAAGTTCCCTTTTGTGATTTTATAGTTAATAGATCTGTTAATGTTTGAGTTGGATGCTGATGTCCCCCATCTCCTGCATTAATAACTGGTACTGATGAGTACATACTTGCAACTTTTGCTGCTCCTTCTTTAGGATGTCTCATTGCAATTATATCTGAATAAATAGAAACCATTCTTATAGTGTCTGCTAATGTTTCACCTTTTGCACTTGAAGTTGAGTTTGGCTCTGAAAATCCTAGGATTTTACCACCTAGTCTCATCATTGCAGCTTCAAAACTAAATCTTGTTCTTGTGCTTGGCTCATAAAAAAGTGTAGCTAAGATTTGCCCATCACAGATATGTGAAAATTCTTTTGGATTTGAAATGATTTTTTCTGCTAATTCGAATATTTCATTAAGTTCTTCTTTAGAAAAGTCCATTGGACTTATTAAATGTTTATTTTTCATTTATTGTCACTCCTTTTTAACATCACAGTGTTAAATTTAAAGAATACAAAAAACCTTCCTTATAATATAAGGAAGGTATAGTAATCTCATAATATTAGTATTATTACAACTTCCTTATGAATCTCTCGGATTCCCTTAAAGGTTCTTTTTGTTAGAATATCACTTCATTAAAAATTTGTCAATATTTTTAATGCCAATTATTCATTACATCATCCCACATCATTTTACCACATTTCGCTAAAGATACTGTTCCATATACACTATTAGGTATATCTTGTGATAAAATAGTAAATACGAATTTTCCTTTTGGTAATTCTAAATATTCTGTATCATTTTCAATGCCTTTTTTATCACCAGTTTTACTGGATATTTCAATCTTTAAATCATCAGGAATGTATAGAGCTAATTTATTTTTTATTTGCTGCCTTCTTAAAATATCTATAAGCATTTGACCATTATCTTTATTTAAGAAGGTTCCATTAGATAAGTGCTTCCATATTTTTGATAAATCATAAGCTGTTGTTATGTTTTCAATATCTGTTATAGCTGTTCTTTCATCATTTGTTTTTCTATTTAATCTAGTATTCTTTAATCCCATTGTTCTAATATCTTCATTTATTTGTTCCATTCCAACTATATCTATAATTTTATTAGCAGCTGTATTATCACTTTGAATTAACATTATTACCATAAGTTCGAATACTGTATATTCTCTCTCATTAAATTCATGGATTATCCCCGTTCCATAAACTTTATCTGAAGTTTCTATCTTTATTTTATCCATAAAATCAACTTTTTTATCTTCAACTGCCTTTATTAATGAAACAGCAATAGGAAGTTTCATACATCCAGCAGCTGTCATAGAAACGTTTTCATTGTATCCATACACATATCCACTTTTCAAATCTTCAAAAAAGAAACTATATTTCCCGATTCTTGATTCTAAATATTTCTTTATTTCCTTCATAATACCCTCCTAAATCCACTAATTCAAATATTTCTTTTACTTTAATATAAGTATAACATATTGTCAGAATATTTTGAAGTATTTCATTTGATTTTTTCCATTATCATATACATAAATAGTGGTAAGCTTCAAATATAGATTTTATCCTTCTTAATATCCCTTCTATATTCTTCCCCCTTACCACTAATAATATTTAAGATATTAACTATTTATTCAGCAAAAGTAATACCAATTTTCTTAGCAACTTGTACTAATTCTCCATCAACATTAACATTTTTAGTTTTTTGTCCGATTACATTTTCTAAGCTATCACTACTTATAATATCACCTTTTAAACAAACCATTTCTCCAAACTTACCATCTATCATAAGCTCAACAGCTGCAACTCCATATCTTGTTGATAGTATTCTATCATATGTTGAAGTATTACCCCCTCTTTGTACATGACCTAGCACTGTACATCTAACTTCATGATCCTTAATAAGCTTTTCTAGGTCACCTGCCAGCTTATTACCTATTCCTCCTAATCTTATAGGATCTGGACTATCAGCAACAATTTTTGCAACAACAACTTCTCCATCTTTAGGTCTTGCACCTTCTGATACAACTATAATAGTAAAGTTTTTACCTTCCTCTTCTCTCTCTTTTACTTTTTCAGCAATTTTATTAATATCGTATGGAATTTCAGGTAAAAGAATAATGTCTGCTGAACCTGCTATTCCGGCTTCTAAAGCTATCCATCCAGCATTTCTTCCCATTACTTCACACAACATAATTCTATGATGTGATTCTGCTGTTGTATGAAGCCTATCTAAAGCTTCTGTCACTACATCAATTGCAGTGTTGAATCCAAATGTTACATCTGTTGATGCTAAATCATTATCTATAGTTTTAGGAACTCCTATTACCTTAACACCTTTTCTCGCAAAATCTCTTGCAGATGTTAATGTACCATCTCCTCCTATAACAACCAATACATCAACTCCTTCCTTTTTTAGATTTTCTACTGCAACATCAGAAACATCTTTTTTTACTTGCTCTCCATTTTCTTCAACAAGATAATCAAATAAATTATCCTTGTTAGAACTATAAAGGATAGTACCTCCTCTATGTAATATTCCAGATACTGTATCTAACGTCAAATGAATAAAATCATTGTTATATAGACCCCTATATCCAAACTTGTATCCTATTACTTCAATTCCATAGTTTAATATTGCTGTTCTTGTTACCGCTCTTATTACTGCATTTAAGCCTGGACAATCTCCACCACCTGTTAATAAAGCTATTTTTTTAATTTTTTGTTCCATTTGAAAATTCCTCCCTACCCCATTATCTAATAATTTTTTTCAGCATTTTCCCCAGTTAAATTTCTTATTATTACATTCTTATTCATAAAATTCTGAATATTCATCCTTATATTATAATACCATAAATTCAAATATACGGAAAGCATTTTTTGACTCTTACTTTTGACATATAATATAAAAAGGTAGATTTAAGTAAAGTGGTACCTATGTCAAGGACATTTTAAAAAAGAGAGTTAAGAAGCTAAAAGCTGATTTCTGTATTTAACAGGA
>URGW01000035.1 GCA_900547475.1 uncultured Clostridium sp.
CGTTCCCTCAGCTTCTTAACGCTCTTTTTCTTCCAAAAACAATTAAATTCTAAAACTTAATTACAATATTCCTTCCGGTAATATCATTAATATTTTCTCTTCCACTTGATGAACTGCAATGCCACCTTAAAAGTTAATTATTTGTCATATATATGTAACATAAATAATTAACTATAAGGTTCAAGGTTATAAGTAGTTACGTGAAAAAAGAAAAAATGAAATATTAATTTGGAAAGAACATTGAAATTGAGCCGTAGAATTTAATAATTGATGGAATAAAGTGGCGTAAAGAAGTTTTTACTGTTTGAGCGATAGCGAGTTTAAAAACTTTAGCCAGCTTTACGGAATCAATTATATAAATTCTAGGTGAAAATTTCACGTTTCCTGGAAAATAAATATTTCATTTTTTCGATTATACATAACGAACAATTTAGTTATTTTGAAATTTTTTCAAATAGATTTATAATTTCATCTATTTTCTCGTCTCCATTACTATTTAAAATCGCATCCTTTACACAATGATCTAAATGTCTTCTTAAAATTTCTATATTAGACTTTTTTAATAATGATTGAACAGCTATTATCTGATTAGATATATCTATACAATATCTTTCATCTTCAATCATTTTAATTATACCTTCAATTTGCCCTTTTGCTATTTTAAGACTTTGAATTGCTTTTTTTCTTTCTTCCATAATTGCCTCCCTATCTACTACCCTGTGGTGGCGTATGCTTTTATTATAAAAAAATTTTTCTATAAGTCAATATATTCTTATTCTTTATTCTTATTATTTTTCTATTCAACTTTTTATTTCTACTTATGCCTTTATTTTTCACACATACTTTCTCTCCTTATGGTAAAAAATATAAATATAATATTTAAAGAGGTGATATTATGAGTAAAAATCCTACAAAATCTGATCCAAGTTGCAAAGATTATGCAGAAAAAGTTAAAAATAAAGCTAATGAAAATACTCCTTTTGAAATTGATAAACCTACAAAACATTATTAATTTGAATTAATTTTCTTTATAAAATAAAAAAGCTTCCAGGAAAATTTCCTAGAAGTTTTTTTATTAGTTATTTTTATAACTATCTACTAACAACATAAAAAATTTAAATAATACTACTGATATTATACCTGTTGTAATATATATTTGTATTCCTGATATTTGATTAATAACATTACCAAATGTTTCATAACCTTGACCTATTAAATATGCAGACATTTTGCTTGATGCAACTGTTCCTATAGCCATAGGGAATGTTAATCCTGCAAATCCAGGATGAAATATAAATGAGAAGAATGTTGGTAATTTAATTATTATAAATATTAATGCGCAAATTACGGCAAGGTATAAATAATATATTATAAATTTATTTGGTGTTTCAATAAAATTTAAATAACTTACCAAGCAAAGACTTGATGGCGCAAGTAAAATTGCTTGAGTATGATACATAGGCTCTTTTAATTCGTGTTTTAATAATCTATAAAGCATAAATGGTATTATAATTGTAAATACAGCAATACCATAGTACACAACTATCTTGCATATTGCAGGCTCGTTCATTACTCCTCCAACAACGGTTGAAACCATAATCCCATTATAAGTAACAAACCAACTTGGAACAAAAGTTTGCATATTAACACCTTTTACAACATTTCTATATGTAAATATTAAAATATGAATTGCATGTAAAATTAATCCTGTAAACCATAGTGTTTTACCAAATACAGGACTTGCATTATAAAAATAACTACCTAAAATCATAGTTATCATTGTAAATCCTGCATAAAGAGATGCTGGTACTGTATTAGAATATTCCTTTATACAAGTCTTAGGATATACCATCATTTTAATTATATATGATAGTAATACTATCACCGCTATCCATGAAGTAATATGTCTTACCCAAGTATATCCCATATTAGAGTAAACAGTTGATAAAGTTAAGGCACCTACCATTGTTGGTAAAATTGGAACAGGTAGATTTTCAATCTTTTGTAAAAACGTTTTATTATTCATATTTCCTCCTAAAATAATAATAAAATAAGTTCAATATATACTTTATAAATTTTCATTGAGCTTAATTGTTTGTTAATTTTTTCACTTGAAAATTGACTAATTTACTTAAACTCTTTTGAACAAATTAGATTATATATATTTTTTTTAATTTAGTATGTGATTTATATCACAATATTGTTAATTTTTAAATTATTTTTTCTAAATCTTTTTCTCTTTTCCTTAACATTTATTTTTAAGACATATTTGTTATTTTGTTGAAAGAAAAAAGGAGATGTATTTTTACATCTCTTAATATTATAAACTTAATATTATTTTATTATTCTTAACTAAAGTAACTTCATCTCCAACCTTTACTTTTCCACCTTTTAATACTCTTGTGAATATACCATTCTTTGGCATGATACATTCACCAACTTGATAATAAATTGCACATTTATCATGACATTCCTTACCAATTTGAGTAACTTCTAATAAAATGTCTTCTCCTATAGTTAATCTTTGACCTACTGGTAACTTACTTAATTCAAATCCTTCAATAACTAAATTTTCCCCAAAAGCTCCGAAATCAACATTACCACCTTTATTTCTAAAATCTTCAATTTTTTCTAGAGCTAAAAGACTAACTTGTCTATGCCACTTTCCAGCATGTGCATCTCCTTCTATTCCAAACTCTTCTATAAAATTTGCTTCTGAAACCTCATTTTTTAATGTTCCTTTATGTTTACTTGTACATATAGCTATAACTTTTCCCACTTTACTATCCTCCAATTTGATTCATAAATTTTATCTCTTTATGATCACTTTTCTCTAAAAATAAATGTTTTTCTGGCTTGTCATAAATATTATCATAAATTAATTTTCTTAACTCTTCATCACTTATTCCAGCTCTAAGTTTACTTTTTAAATCTACTCCATAATCAAAATGTAAACATTGCTTTAGAAAACCTTCTGGAGTTAATCTAATTCTATTACACTCTTCACAAAAACAATTACTTATAGCACTTATAAATCCAATTTTACCTTTAGCATCTTTTAATTTAATATATGATGCAGGTCCACCACTTTTACTTCTTACTACCTCTTCGTAGTCAGAATAATTTTCAGATATAACTTTTAATACCTCTTCATTAGTTGCGCCTTTATAATTTATAGCAATTCCTATAGGCATAAGCTCTATAAATCTGACATCTATATTTTTTTCTTTTGTAAGATTAACAAAATCTATTATTTCATCTTTATTTATATGATCTACAATAACAGTATTTAACTTAACTTTTATTCCTAGAGCTATTGCCTTATCTATTGATTCTAAAACTTTATTTAACTTTCCTAATCTAGTTAATTTATTAAATCTCTCTTCTTTTAATGAGTCTAAACTAATATTAACTCCTTTAAGACCGTTTATAGCTAATTCATCTATCATATCAGTAAGTAAAATCCCATTAGTAGTTAAATAAATTTCTTCAATACCTTGAATACTATTTATTTTACTTAAAAGATTAACTAAATTAGGTCTTACAAGAGGTTCTCCTCCTGTTATTCTAACTTTTTTTATACCTAATTCAGAACTTTCTTTTACTATTCTATATATTTCATCATCAGTTAACTTATCATCATTTTTTAAGAAAGTATTATCTTTTTCATCCATACAATAAATACATCTTAAATTGCACTTATCAGTTACTGATACCCTCAAATAATCTATTTCTCTTCCAAATTTATCTTTCATATTAATTTAAGAGGTAATTTAAAAGTTAAACTCCCCACTCTTTCCTCCTGTTTTTTTAAGCAAATGAGTTCCTTCTATAACCATTCTTTTATCTACAGCCTTACACATATCATAAATAGTTAATGCAGAAACCATAGCAGCTGTTAAAGCTTCCATTTCAACTCCTGTTTTATCAACTATTTTAACTGTAGCAGTTATTCCTATATAACTTTCTTCCTTATTTATATCAAAATCTACATTACAACTTGTTATCATTAAAGGATGACACATTGGAATTAAATTTGATGTTTGTTTACTAGCCATTATTCCAGCAACTCTAGCAACTCCTAATACATCTCCTTTTCCAATTTTACCAGCTTCAATAAGTTCTAAAGTTTCTTTACTTACTCTAATTTTTGAAACTGCAATTGCAACTCTAGCAGTTTCTTTTTTTTCTGAAACATCAACCATTCTTGCATTTCCACTATTATCAAAATGAGTTAATTTATTATCCATAAAATTTATCCTGCTTTCTAAAATTATTTACCAAATGAACAATGCGGAAAAGTACATACATTGCAATCTAAACATAATCCACCATGTCCATATTCAGCTATATCATCTGCTGATAATCTTTCATCACTTAATACTCTTGGCAATACTAAATCCAAAACTGTTCTCTTTGAATACATTGCACAACTTGGAACTCCTAATATTGGAGTATTTCCATGATAAGCTAGTAAGAACATAGCACCTGGAAGCACTGGTGATCCATAAGTTACAAGTTCTCCACCACATTCTTTTATGGCTGTTGGAGTTACATCATCTGGATCTACTGACATTCCCCCTGTACATATAACCATATCTACACCTTCTGATAGCCCTTTTTGAATTTCCTCAATTATTCTTTCTTTTTCATCTGGTAATATCACTTGTCTTACAACTTCACTACCATAATACCCTAACTTTTGCTTTATAACTGGTAAAAATGCATCTTTAATTCTACCCTTATAAACTTCATTCCCTGTAGTTATTAAAAGACATTTCTTAGATTTTATTTCCACTACACTTATTATTTTTTCTTGAATTAAATTCTCAGCAGTTATAATTTTTTCTTCATCTATAATTAATGGAATAACTCTTGTAGCTCCAATTTTTTCACCTTTTTTTATAGGAGTATTATTATGTAATGTAGATACTATAATTTCTCCAAGTGAATTTAGTTTAAATAAATTATCCTTATCTATTTTTAAAACTCCATCTATATCAGCGAAAAAATCAACCTTTCCCTCTTTAATTTCATCTGAAAGTTTGATTCCACCTCCAACAACTAAATTTGAAATTCTTGTTGCCGCATCATTTTCATGAAGCTGCCCTTCAACAGGCTCCCAAACATATACGTGTTCTTTTCCTATTGATAACAACTTTTCAATATCCTCTTCCTTAATTATATGACCTTTTTTAAACAATCTCCCCTTAAACTCTCCTGGAATTATTTGAGTTACATCATGAGACAGTATACTTCCTACAGCATCTTCAACCTTTATCATTTTCATTGCTCATATCTCCTTTTTACTTTCTAGCACATTCCTTTGAAGTTCCTAATAATATATCAATTCCATGTTTAATATCATCTAATACATAATCTAGTGCTTCTTTACAAGCTTTAGGACTTCCTGGTAAATTAACTATTAAAGTATCCTTTCTTATACCTGATACAGCTCTTGAAAGCATAGCTCTTTTAGTAATTTGCATACTATACATCCTTATTGCTTCACATATTCCTGGTGCTTCTCTTTCAATTATATCTTTTGTAGCTTCTGGAGTAATATCTCTTTTAGAAAATCCTGTTCCCCCAGTGCTTAATACTAAATTAACTTTAAGTTCATCACACATTAATTTAAACTCACTTGCAAGCATTTCTCTATCATCAGGTAATATAATTTGTTTTACTACAGTAAATCCAGCAGCTTCAACTAACTCTCTTACTAATTCTCCACTTTTATCTTCTCTTTCTCCTGCATATCCTTTATCACTACTTGTAATTATTCCAACTGTATACATTACAATTCCTCCAACTCTCTATATTCCTTTTCAGTATTTATATTAGAAAAATCTCTCTCTATAAATTTGCTTTTATTATCACCTTCAATTACTTTTAAATCAAATGATCTTATTAACAATTGAAGCTTATTATTATTTTCTTTTATTGCTTCCTCAAGCTTAGGAATTATATTTTTAGAATATATACCGCATAATGGTTGCAACCTTTCATTAACACTTGGTACTAATACATCATATTCTCTATCATAATTTCCTATAATATTTAATGTATCCTTAGTAATTAATGGCATATCACAAGCAATACATAAAACTTTATCTGTAGTTGAATTAATAAGGGCTGAATGTATTCCACTTAATGGCCCATTACCCTTATATATATCTTCAACTACCCTTAAATTAAATCCTCTATATTCTGACAAATTATTTGAAATTATAATTATTTCTTTATAGTCTTTGGCAGCTTCAATTATATGCTCTATAAATTTCTTCTCTTTATAATTCAATAAAGCTTTATTATTATAATTCATTCTACTACTTTTTCCACCAGCTAAAATAGCTAAAGTTTTATTTATCATAAGTATATTCTCCTTAAAACTTTATGATATCTACTATTTCTCCTGACTTAAGCCCTTCATTTCCACCTTGAACTTCTATCATACAATTTGAATTTAAATTAGAGCTTAATATTCCATTTCCACTCTTAATCTGTGTTATATATACCATTTGCTTTCCTTCTTCAATAACAAATCTTGCTCTAATAAATCTTCTTTGTGGACTTTTTTTACTAAAATTATCACATAATATTGCCTTTTCTCTTTTTACTTCTAATTTATCATATCCACACATTTTTTCTAATGAGGTTTTTACAAAAAGTTCAAATGAGGTTAATGCAGATGTTGGATTTCCTGATAAGCTAATAATTAATGTATTATTTACTTTACTACAAAGCACAGCTGATCCTGGTTTAATTTTAACCTTCCAAAATAGTTTTTTAGCATTAATATTATCAATTGATTTATTTAATAAATCCTTTTCTCCAACAGAAACCCCTCCTGTTGTTATTATTAAATCCACATCATCTGAAAACTTCTTTATATACTCTTCTATATTACTTTCACTATCTTTTACATGATTTGTATATTTAATATCATATCCTAACTCTTTAATTCTGGAAATTATACTATACTTATTACTATTAAATATTTTTCCTTGCATAAGAGTATCATCAATATCTATTACCTCATCCCCAGTGCTTATTAAAGCAATTTTAGGAAGTTTATAAACTTTAATTTTCTCTATTCCTGTACTTGCAATAATACCTATATCTGCAAAGTCTAACTTTTTCCCTTTGCTTACTAATAACTTTCCTTTACTTACATCCTCACCTTTAAAGCAAATATTTTCATTATCCTTTATACTTTTATTTAAGATAATAAAATTATCATCAGTTAAAGTAACATCTTCTTGTTTTATTACTGCCGTTGCTCCAACTGGTATAGGTGCTCCTGTCATTATTCTAACTGCTGTTTTTGATATAACTTCACTGTTACACACATTTCCTGCAAAAACCTTGTCTATAACCTTAATCTTTTCCTTTAATATACTATCTTCAGCTATTACTGCATATCCATCCATAGCCGATTTATCAAAAGGTGGATTATCAATTGTAGAATAAATATCTGTTGCTAAAACTCTTTTTATTCCATCAATTAAATTAACTTCTTCGATATCTAACTGTTCTACATTATCATTTAATATATTTATTGCTTCTTCTAATGATATAAATGACTTCATTTATTCACCCCTTAACTAAAAATAGGCTTATTACTTCATATTTTAGGTATGAGTAATAAGCCTATTTTAAATATAAAAACCTAAAAATTAGGTTTTAACTAACTAGTAAATAATTAAATATATTTAAATCAACTTATTTTCCTTCCCAAAACGTGGAGATCATATCTTTTCAAATATAACCCTTGAATTATATAAATTCCGGCTTAAGCTCCATAGATTACTCCTTAGGCTACTTAGCTCTAGAAAATATTTTATTGATAATTTTCAAAATCAAAATCTTTTTCTTTTTCAATTAAATTTGCAAGTTCTTTATAATTTTCTTTATCTACTACAATTATATCATCAATATTTAAATTAGTATCACTTGCAATTGCAATTAACTTACTTTTAGGAGTTATTACTCTTTCGCTTACTCCTTTTCTAAATACTTCTATTTTTCTTAAATCACTTTTTTTATATCCCTCTATTAAGATAATATCTTTATCTTTCACCATTTTAATAATATCATTAAGTTCAGTTTCTTCTTCTAATTCTTTTATCATTGCAAACCTATTTTTAGAAGAAATTATTACTGTTTCTGAACCTGCTTCTCTATGTTTATATGTATCTTTTCCCTTTTTATCTATATCAAATCCATGAACATCATGCTTTATAGTAGCTATACTATAACCTCTAAATTTTAGTTCCTTTATTAATCCTTCAAGTAAATAAGTTTTTCCAACATTAGAACTTGATCCAACTATATTAACTACTTTGGACATTAATTTCATCCCTTATATTATATTTTTAGTTTGCATTATATATACTTTTATTAATTTTGTAAATAGTTTATTTTAATATAACTAGTTAGCGAAGAAGAGATTATTTAAAATAAATCTTTAAAAATTCCCTTCTTCATCTAACTTTATTTTAATCTAAGATTTAAAATCTTACTTATAGCTAAATTCAAAATTCTTTTTTATATTAAAGAAATCCGCATAATCTATATCAAATAAACTCTTTGTTACTTTAGAAACATCAATATTTTCTTTGATAAGTTGAGTTAAAACTCCAGCGTAAGATAAATCACCTTGAATTATAGCTCCATAAATTCTTCCATCTTTATGAATTATCTTCTTATAGTTATTTCCTTCAACTTGAGTTTCAACTATATAAGTTTCATCAGCTGGCTCTACTATACCAAGAGACATTGTAGCTACTCCTACAAAGTTCATTGTATTTTTACTTCCGAAGAAATCAGTCATTATCATTTCTTTTCCTAACATATTATGTGCTGCAATTATACCTTCTTTTACAGCTGTTGGCCATATTGGATTTCTACCAGTTACATCACCAGCACCATATATATTTTCTATATTAGTTTGCCCTTTTGCATCAATTATTAACCCAAATCTATCACATTCAATATTACTATTTTCCATAAAAGCAATATTTGATCTAACACCAGTAGCAACTACTACTAATTCACATGGTACTTCTTCTCCAGTATTTAATAATAAAGCCTTTGGATTATTATTTTCACCTAAAAGTAATTTTTCAGCCTTAACATCAAGTTTTAAAGAAACGCCTTCTTCAGTAAATTTCTTTTCATAAACATCTGATGCATGTTTATCTAATTGTAGTGGAAGTATCTTATTGCTCATTTCAACTAAAGATATTTTTAATCCTTGTCCAAGTAATCCACTAACTGCATCTATTCCAACAAGTCCAGCTCCTAAAACTACTACATTTTTAACCTTCTTAGCTTGCTCCTTTATCAGTACAGCATCATCTAAATTTCTTAATCCAACTACATTATTCCCTTCTCTAAGTCCTGGAACTGGTGGTATAAATGCAGATGCACCGCTACAGACTAATAATTTATCATAACTTAAAGTTTCACCATTTGATAAGTTTAAAGTTTGTTCTTTATCATTAACATCTTTAACTTCTAAACCTTTCATCCAAGTTATGTTGTTTTCTTCAAAGAAATTCTTACTTGTAAAGTTTAATGCATCAACCTCTCTATGATTTGAAATATAATGATGAAGTATACATCTTGAATATACATTTTCATCCTTTGATATTAATACTATTTCAGCATTTTTATCTAATTCTCTTAAAGTTTTAGCTCCACTAATCCCTGCTGCA
The DNA here is from genome assembly GCA_900547475.1 of uncultured Clostridium sp. Lineage (GTDB taxonomy): Bacteria > Bacillota > Clostridia > Clostridiales > Clostridiaceae > Clostridium. The sequence continues at coordinate 9,723 of URGW01000035.1, forward strand.
GAGGCTCCTATAACAACATATCTCATTATTCTGTTACCTCCTCTAATGTAATTGCTCCCATTGGACATTTAGCTACACATTGTGCAGTACCTTTATCTTTACATGCATCACATTTCATTATTTCCTTGTGCATTCTGCTATCAGCTTTTAAAACTCCATAAGGACATGCCATAATGCACATATAACAACTAGCACAGTGGTCTTTATTATATTCAACTAATCCTGTTTCCTTATTTTTACTCATAGCACCAGTCATACAAGTATAAACACATTCTGGTCTATCACAATGTCTACAGAAAATAGGTGCATACTTACCAGCACTATCTACTGTTATTCTGCTTCTTGTATCTTCTGAATCATGAGCTACGATACATGCTGTTGTACAAGTTAAACACCCTACACATTTATCTCTATCTATCTTAATTCTTTTCATCTTTAACCACCCCTTAAGTGAAAATCCAAATCTGTGATTTGGTTATTTGAACTTACTCCGCGTTAGTGGAGCTTCATTTTTACTTTTTTATTATATTTACTGCAACTGTTTTAAATGATGGCTCCTTTGAATATGGATCATAAACTGAAGGAGTAAGTGCATTTGTTTCAATATAATGAATTGGCGCATATAAATGATTTTTCTTAACACTATCAGATATTTTTATAGTGAAATCTTTAGTTACTCCATTTTGAGATGCTATACTAACTCTTTCATTTTGAGCTATATTTAATTCCGCTGCTAATTCTGGATTCATAAATGCATAAGATTCCTTTGAGTAAATTCTTTCTGACTCAGGAATTTCTCTTGATCTAACTCCTGTATGCCATTGCCCTACTGTTCCTCTTCCAGAATTAAATATGTAAGGGAATTCTTCACTTGTTTGTGTTGGGTTTTCAGCTATATCTTCAAAATGGAATTTAGCCTTCTTTGATGGAGTATAATAGTTTCCATCTTCATATAATCTTCTTTCATCTTCAACTAAAGTTTCTCCATCTCTAAATGGCCATTGAACTCCTCTTGAACCTTCCATATTTGGTCCTTCTAACATTTCATAAGTTATACCTGTAATATCACAAGGCATTCCTTTAGAACATTTCTTTAATAATTCAAATGTAGATCTTGGAGTTTCCCATCCATTTAATAAATCTCCCATTCCAAGCTCTTTACCTATATTATAGAAGATTTCAAAATCTGATAATTCCCCTTCTTCTTTAGCGATTACAGGATTAACCTTTGATAATCTTCTTTCAGTATTAATTAATACACCTTCTTTTTTAAGTGCTGGCACTGAAGGTAAATATAAATCACAAAGCTTAGCACTATCAGTATCTTCATATATATCTTGAACAACAAAGAAATCTAAGTTCTTAACACATTTTTCGAATTCTTCATTATTTGCCCATGAATGTCTAGGGTTTGTACAAATTACCCATAACCCCTTAATTTCACCTGCAATAGCTTTTTCAATTATAGCATTGTACGGAATTGTTGGTTTTGTCGCAAGTACACTTTCATCTACTCCTAAAGCTTCTGCTACAGCTTTTCTACGTACTGGATTATCAAAATCTCCACCACCAAATAATCCTGCTGTATTACTAAATGCTCTTGATCCCATAGCATTACATTGTCCTGTTAATGAGTTCGCTCCTGTACCTGGTCTACCAATATTTCCTGTTATTAATGCTAAGTTAATTATAGATTGAGCTGTTCTAACAGCTTGGTAACCTTGGTTAACTCCCATTGTCCACCAGAATGAAACCCTTTCTCCTGCATGAATTATTTCTGCAAGTTCTACCACTCTTTCTGCACTTATTCCAGTTTCATCTTCAACTTTATCTAAAGTAAATTTAGCAACATGATTCTTAAAGTCTTCATATCCTTCTGTATGGTTTTCTATGTAATTAACATCAATATATCCCTTTTCTATTAATACATTAGCTAAAGTATACATTAATATTAAGTCAGCCTTTGGTTTAATATCTATCCAAATATCTGAATTCATAGCTGTTTCTGATTTTCTTGGATCTATTGTTATTATTTTTGCTTCTTTATTTTCTCTAATACGTCCCCAAAATACTGGATGAGCTATAACTGGATTTGCTCCAATTAAAATTATTGTATCTGAAAGTTCTGCATCATTTAATGTATATGGTGGTGCATCAAATCCAAAACTTTGTTTATGTGCAACTACTGATGTAGCCATACATAATCTTGTATTACCATCACCATTAATGCCCATATAGTTTCTGCCCACATGTCCAAGTAAAGCCATATCTTCTGTTGGCATTTGACCTGTACTAATGAAAGCAACACTTTCTTTACCATATTTCTCTTGAATGCTTGTCATTTTTTTAGCAAAAGTTTTAAAGCATTCTTCCCAAGAAATTTCTTTCATTTCTCCATTTTCATCTCTTAATAAAGGGCTCTTTCTTGCTTTAACTTTAGTTTGTTGCTTATCTAAGTTTAAGCCTTTTATACAACAAAAACCTTTATTTACAGGATAATCAACAGTAGGTGAAACCTTAGCTATTTTACCATTTTCTACATAAAAATCTATGTTACATGCTAATGCACATAAGTTACATGTTGATTGAATTTTCTTCATACTACTTCCATCTCCAATTCACAATTTTAATAAACTCTATATTCAGTATTATTTCAGATTAATTGTATCACTAAAGATTTTAGGTAACTGTGATTATAATCACAATTTAAGCATTTATTGTCATTATTTTAACAATATTTTTATTCAAACTTTTTATTTAAAAAAAATTAAGCTATTAAGTTATTTATTAAATAACTTAATAGCTTATAAAAAATTAACTATTTACTATCTCTCCTCCATTTATATGAATAGTTTGACCAGTAATATATGATGCTGCTTCTGAAGCTAAAAATACATATGCTCCTGCACATTCAACCGGCTGTCCTGCTCTTGCCATAGGAGTATTTGCCCCAAACTGTGGAATTTCTGTTGCTTCAAAACTTGATGGAATTAATGGTGTCCATATTGGTCCAGGAGCAACTGCATTAACTCTTATTCCGCTTTTCTTTTTAGCTAAGGATGTTGATAATGACCTTGTTAATGTTACTATTGCACCTTTAGTCATAGAATAATCTATTAGTTTTTCATTACCTACATATGCAGTAACTGATGCAGTATTTATTATACAACCTCCTGATTTCATATATTTTAATGCAGCTCTAGTCATATAAAAAGTTCCATAAATATTAGTTTTAATTGTTTTATCAAACTGCATATCTGTGATTTCTTTAAAATCTTTACACTCATATTGAACAGCTGCATTATTTACTAAAATATCTATTTTTCCCTGATCCTTAATTACTGATTCTATAGCCTCAGCACAAAAATTACCATCTGCTATATCTCCTTGAATAAGTCTACACTTTCTTCCTATTGTTTCAATAAGCTTTTTTGTATCCTCTGCATCTTTTAACTCATCATAATATATAATAACAATATCAGCTCCTTGATAAGCATAAGCTAAAGATACAGCTCTTCCAATACCGCTATCTCCACCTGTTATTATTGCAACCTTATCTTTTAACAAATCACCTTTTTTAATATACTTCTCATCATAATAAATAGGTGTTGGATTCATTACATTCTCAAATCCTGGATGCTTATCTTGATGTTGCGCTGGAAAGCTATTTGGAAAATTCATATTATCACTCCTAATAATTTATTTAACATAATTTATTATTAGTAATTTTTCATTTTATAATACTTATTAATAAAAAAACTCACCATAGCAATATATAAATTTACCATAGTGAGTTTTGACTATTAAATATTTAAATTATCTATTCTTTAATAATTCATCAACAACAGATTTAGCTTTTGCTAAACATGACCCACAACCCTTTCCGCAATTAGTTGCATCTTGAACCTCTTGAAAAGTATCTGCTCCATTTTCTATTGCTCTTTCTATATCATCTACTGATACATTGAAACAATAACATATCTTTTTATTCTTATCCATATGCTTTACCTCCATATCTTTAAAAAGTTAAAACCATTAGCTTATTTATATATTTTACAATTTATTTAATCATTATACTAAAACATATTGATAGAATTTACACTAGTTATATTCATTTTAAAATTGAATCTATAATCTTTCTTGCAATAGTATTTTCATCCGGTAATATTGGTAAATTATCTTTGCTGTACCAATCTGCATGAATAATTTCTTCACCATCAACCTTTATATCTCCACTTTCGTATTCAGCTGTAAATCCAATCATAATAGAATTAGGATATGGCCATGGTTGACTTGAAAAATATTTAATATTTTTCACCTTTATACTTACTTCTTCTAAGACTTCACGTTTCACACATTCTTCTAAAGTCTCATTTACATCTACAAATCCAGCTACATTACTATGTAACCCTTTTGGAAAATTTTTATTATTTGCTAGTAAAATCTTATCACCTTTAGTTATTCCTACTATAATTGCTGGACAAACTTGTGGATAACTCATATATTCACATTTACTACATTTCATTGCAAATTCATATCCAACAAATTCATTTTCCCCACCACATACGCCACAGAACTTATTAGTTTTATGGAAATGAATAATTTGAGCTGCTCTTCCACAAACTGGTGCAATATCCCTATCAACAATAGGAATTACTTGTCTTAATGAAATAAATTTTAATTCTCCTGATATCTTAACACATGAATTTATTTCACCACCAAAACAATGTATTTCATTAAGTTTACCTAAATGATACATTATCTCAAGACCATCAATTAAATTTTTAATATCCTTAAAAGTTGGAATAAACACCTTTCCCATATCTTCTTTAATTAAAATCATTTTATCTTGAAATAAAAAATATAAATCCTCATCTCTATTTCCATCTGGAAATTTAGGATCTGCTATAAAATTCATATAATTATCGTTATTAATCATATACTTATACTCCTCTACTCTTCTATAATTTCACAATGCATATACTTCTCTACTTCATCCCAAGGAACAATAAAACCTTGCCCTTTAGAACAAAATACTGAATTTGAAGAATATTCTATATCTGCATTCTTATTATAAGCTCTTTTTTCAATAACTTCTTCTGTATTATGGCATAAATCATATCCATCAAATATCAAATTTATATTCCCTCTCCCTTTAGTAAATGCAATAAGTTCCATACTGTAATTCATAAAAGTTGCTACTGGTCCTCTTCCTTTTATTTTAACTTTATTTAACCTTGTTTCTGGAGGATTAAAAGTACCATAAAGCCTTTGAATATCTGATAAAACTCTTCCCATATAATCTAACTCTACATCTATTGAAAATTTATAAAATGGCTCTAATAATATATTGTCTGCCTTTTCTAAACCTTGTCTTAATGCTCTAAAGGTTGCTTCTCTAAAGTCTCCACCTTCAGTATGCTTATTATGTGCTCTCCCTGTTAAAAGAGTAACTTTAATATCAGTAATTTCTGAACCTGTTAATATTCCATTATGTTTTTTCTCAAATAAATGAGTTCTTATCAAATTTTGATGTCCTGTAGTTAGATTATCAGCATGACATTTATTTTCAAAAACAATTCCAGAACCTCTTGCTATACTTTCTAACATTAAATGTACTTCAGCATAATGTTTTAATGGTTCAAAATGCCCATAACCCTTAACTGTATTATTTATAGTTTCTTTATATATTATTTCACATGGTCCAAAGTCTACATTAAGATTAAATCTTTCTAATATAACTTCCTTTAATACTTCTAACTGTATCTTTCCCATAATATGAACATGTATTTCTTGAAGAATTTCATTCCAAATGACATTTAAGGCAGGATCTTCAGCCTCTAATCTTTTAAAATATCCCAATACTTCTTTTACATTACATGATTTATCAAAAATTACCCTAGACATTAAGGTTGGAATCATATTAAATTTTAATCTTTTATTTAATGCCCCAACTCCATCTCCTACATTTAAACTTGTAAGACCTGTTACTGCAAAAACATCTCCAGCTACAACTTTATCTACTGTAGAAAATTTATTTCCATTATAAACCCTTATACTGCTTATTTTTCCCCTTAAATTTCCATTATTTATTTCATCTCTAACCTTTAGTATACCACTTAAAGCTTTAATAAATGTAATTCTTGTTCCATTATCATCATGTCTTATTTTATATACAATTCCTGAAAATTCCTCATTTTCATTATAATTAGTAAATGTTAACTCTTCTAAAGAACTTAAAAACTCTGAAATTCCCTCATCTTGAAGAGCAGATCCTGCAAAACATGGAAATATACTTTCTTCTTTAATTAAACTTCTTAATTTATTAACCCATAATTCATTATTATATTCTCCATTAAAATACTTTTCTAATAAATCTTCATCTCTCTCAGCTATAAATTCTATTAAGTCTTCTTTAATCTCTGTAATACTATCTATATAACAAATATTTTTAGTTAAATTTGCTTTTATTTCATTAATTACATTATCTAAATCTGCGCCTATTCTATCCAATTTATTAATAAAGAAAAATGTAGGAACATTATATTTTCTAAGTAATCTCCATACTGTTTCTGTATGAGATTGTACACCCTCTACTGCACTTATCACTATAATTGCATAATCCATGATCCCTATAGCCCTTTCCATTTCACAAGAAAAATCTATATGTCCTGGTGTATCTATTAAATAATACTTTGATTTTCCTATTTCAAATACCCCTTGATCCGAGAATACTGTAATACCTCTTTCTTTTTCTATATCATGACTATCTAAAAATGAATTTTTATGATCTACTCTCCCTCTGCTTCTAATAGCATTAGTATGATAAAGAATTTGTTCAGAAAAAGTTGTTTTTCCAGCATCTACATGAGCTAATACACCTATTGTTTTTTTCATATAATCACCTTTTTCTATAAACAATAAATAAATTTACATTTAAATTATATCATGACTATCCATAATTACCATTTAATAATTCCTTACAATAAAAAAACACAGCAACAGTAATTTATATGTTACTATTGCTGTGTAACTATTTTCCAATTAAATATACGACTCAAATGCTTTAACAAAATATTTTTCTGTTAAATATAAAAGTTGACAAGTTGTCTTTGTTGTATAAAATATATCATTTATACAATCTTCCTCTAAACTTAAATATTCTTGCCTATTTCTCTTTAATTCTTCTAGATAATCTACAGAATCATCTATATTATCTAGAATATTTTCAAAAATATCATTATTATTTCTTAAAGTCTTTCTTAACATTAAATGCAAAGTAACTTCATATGCAAAATGATTTTTCATATCCTTACCATAATATTCGTCTAAATGATACTTACAAAAACAATCTGCAATATAATGTGCTATTTTTCCTATAATAAATGATACTTCATTAATATCTAAATCATTACTTTCAATGTAATCTTTATATTCTAGCATTTTATCTTTAGAAACACTATATGTGTGTTTTATCTTATTTCTTCTCTTGTGTAAATCTGGCTCTACACACCCAGCTAAAAATCTTTTTTTATTTAAACTTAAATTATATTTTTCATTGCACAACTTATAACAATATAAGCCTATTGCTAAATGAGTGTTTACTAGCATAAGATTTCTCCCCTCGTCAGAATTTTAAAATAATCTATAACCCCGACAATATTATTATACAATAATATTGTGAATTTTGATTGTTTTTTTCTTAAATTTCTTTTGGATTCTCTGTAATATTCTACTTATTTTAACTACTATTATCTACTACAGCAAATATTACATTTAAATATTTATGATTAAAATTAAAACATATGACTAATTTATTATGCACATAATAAATTAGTACTATTAATTATCCGTATGATTGGAGGAAAATTATGAGAGTAAGACTTGGCTATGTAGCTATTTCTAAAAAACTAGGTAAAAAAGTTACTTCTTCTAGTACTGTAACTTTTTCAAATTATAATAAAATTGCTCTTCCTAATAAAAAATTAGAAAAACTAAAATCTGTAGCAGCTTCTAACTTAAAGGATTTAGAAACTATAATTAGATATAATATAGAAAATGACATTCATTTTTATAGAATCACTTCTGCTTTAATCCCACTAGTTACTCATCCTGAAGTTGGCTATTGGGGACATAGAGAATTTTTAAAAAAAGATTTTGAATATGTAGGTAAATTAATAAATGATTCTAAAATGAGAGTAGATACTCATCCTGATGAATTTAATGTAATTAATAGTATTAATCCTAAGGTAGTTGAAAACACTAAGATAAACCTATTAAGGCAAGCTGAATGGTTTGAAGATTTTAAATATGATTTAGGAAAAATGGTAATACATATTGGTGGTGCTACAAATGGTAAAAAAGCTGGTTTAGAAAGATTTATTACTAACTTTAATACTTTTCCAGCTGAAGTAAAATCAAAAATAATTATTGAAAATGACGATAAAACATATACAGCACAAGAGACTCTAAATTTATGTAATGAATTAAATTTACCTATGGTTTTAGATATTCATCATCATAATTGTAATAATAATGGAGAAAACATTTATGAATTAATTCCTAAAATATTTTTAACATGGAAAAATGAAAAACTTCCTCCTAAACTCCATTTTTCCTCTCCTAGAAATGGTGAAAAAGATAGAAAACATTCTGATTTTATTAATCCAAAAGATTTTGTATATTTCTTAGAAAACATTAGCTCCTTTAATACTGATATCGATATAATGCTTGAATGTAAAGAAAAAGATTTAGCATTATTTAAACTTACAACCGATATAAAAGAATTAAAACCTGAATATAAATGGGTCGATAAAAGTACTTTTATTGTATAAAAGTTAAAAAAATTGTACATAATACAATATAGTGTAAAACATAATGTAATATATTTTACACCATATTACAACTTTAGTTATTTCGACAAATAGCATTAAAAGAACAGTAGCATACTATCATTAGTTGTTACTGTTTTTTATTAATAAAAAATCTATTTAATTATTTCTATAAATAATAAGATTTTACTATATAGTAATAATATCTGATCTCTACCTTTTACATCTTTCACATATAAAATACTAAATTCATATTTTATAATTGTATAAATTTCATAGGAGATTTTATGAATAATATAAATTATGATTGTATAGACTATGATAAACTTCCCAAGAAATTTCCACCCCAACATCAAGATATTCAACCTGGAATTGAAGCTAAAATGAATCCCAAACCAATATTTGATAACCCTTGCTATAAAGGTAGTGAAAAACTAAAAGGTAAAGTTGCTCTAATAACAGGCGGCGATAGTGGAATTGGTAGAGCTATTGCAATAGCCTTTGCCAAAGAAGGAGCTAACGTTGCTATTTCTTACTTATATGAAGAAATAGATGCTAAAACTACTAAAAGTTGTGTAGAAGACTATGGGAGCAAATGTATATTATACATGGGTGATATTTCCTCTAAATCTTTTTGTAAAAGCTTAGTTGATTGTGTTGTTAAAGACTTTGGAAAGATAGATATATTAATAAATAATGCTGGCGTTCAATTCCCTCAAGAAAGTATAGAAGATATTTCTCAAGATCAACTTGAATTAACCTATAAGGTAAATATATTTCCAATGTTCTATTTAACTCAAGCTGCCTTATGCTATATGAAAAAAGGTAGTACAATAGTTAATACAGCTTCTGTTACAGCCTATCAAGGACATGTAAAGCTTATTGATTATTCATCTACTAAGGGAGCAGTGGTTACTTTTACAAGATCACTTTCACAATCCTTGGTCACAAAAGGAATAAGAGTTAATGCTGTAGCGCCTGGTCCAATTTGGACTCCTCTTATAGTTTCAAGCTTTTCAGATGAAGATATAAAAAAATTTGGCTTTGATGTTCCTATGAAGCGAGCTGGACAACCTTTTGAATTAGCACCTGCTTATGTATACTTAGCATCAGAGGATTCTAGCTATGTTACTGGTCAAGTAATTCATGTAAATGGTGGAACAATAGTAGATAGTTAAAGCAAAAACGTATTGTATAATATTTACAATACGTTTTTGCTTTAATATTCTTATATAAAAACCTTAATATTTCTAATAATTAACCTTTATCTAAGTCAAACTTTAAAATAAAAGTTATTTTCCCTTTATTTATTTCATAAGATAACTTTCCATAATTCTCATACGCAAGTTCCTTACATAAATACAATCCTAACCCTGAACTGCTTACTTCCTTAGAAATGTCTTTATAGTTATTATATTTTATAAATGGTTCCAATAGCTTATCCTTTATATCATTTGGAAAATCACCACATTTATTTATTATTGAAAAAACTATATTTCCCTCTTCCTTATATAAATTAATATCTATCATTTTCCCAGCATTATATTTTACTGCATTATCAATTAAATTAATTATTATTAACTCTATATCTTCTAAAACTGAATATATAGTTACATCTTGTAGTCTTTTATTTATTATATAGCCATTACTTTCTATTCTTACTTGAAAATCTTCTATTATTTCTTCAATTAATTCTGTAAATGAAAATTCACATCTATTTTTAGATGAATTAATCTTTCCTCTTGATATATCAAGTATCTTTTCTACTAAAGTTTTCATCTTCTCACTTTCCATTATTATTCTATCACTAGCTCTATTTATAAATTCTTCATCTAGTTCTTTTAGTCTGTTTTCTTTTAATATTTGTGCATAAAGTGATATTGCTGTAACTGGGGTTTTTAACTCATGTGTTGCATTATTAAAAAACTCCCTTGAAACTTTTTGTAGTTCTTCAACCTTTTCTTTTTCCTTAATTATTACTTCCATCTGATCTCTTATTTTATTTTTCATTAAATTATAGCTTTTTGAAAGCTCACCAATTTCATCATTGCTATTAATAACAATATCCTTTGAATTTATACTTTTTGATAAACCCTTCATTGATTGATTTAATTCATTTATTGGTTTAGTAACTTTACTTATTATAATTGATATAACAGTAATTATTGATAAAACCACAATAACTTGTCCCACAACTACTATTGTTATAATATTTAGATTTTTATTATATTTTTCAATATAATCTTTTTGTATAATTAAATTACAATAAAAATCATTATCTAAATAAATAGGATAATTATATGTTACACAGTAAATATTATTTAATCTTTTAAACCTTATAATAGATTTAAGGTTTTTGCTTTCATTTACTATATTATTTATTTCCTCTTCACTTATTGCTACACTAATATATTCATTTGTTTCGCCTTTATCATTTATCATAGAAACATATGAATTAGTTAATCCCTTAATACTATTTAAACTTTTCCACTTACTTTCTCCAATAAGTTCATTTTGATTAATAGTCTTTATAGAAAATTTCTTTATATTTGTTATTTCATTTATAATATCAGCTCTTAATGTATTTTCTAAAAATAATGCAATAAATATAGTAAATATTATATTTATTATTAATACTGAAATTATTGTTCCAAATAATAATTTACTCCTTAGTGTTTTAAACAATAAATCACCTCATAACATATCCTATACCATAAACTGTTTCAATTATAGAATTATCTTTATCTTCCTTTAATCTATCTCTTAATCTTTTTATATGAACATCAACAGTTCTAGTATCACCTTCATAGTCATATCCCCAAACCTTTTGTAATAAATCTTCCCTTGAATAAATAATACCTCTATTTTCATATAAAAAATTTAACAAATCAAATTCCAATTTTCTCATCGGAACAAGATTTCCATCCTTAAATACACACCTATCTTTAGAAGAAATTTTTATACCACTAATTTCTTTTTTATCTTGTTGTATAGTTTCATTTAAACTCTTGTTATTTCTCCTAAATATAACCTTAATTCTCACTAATACTTCCTTCATTTCAAAAGGTTTAACAATATAATCATCAGCTCCTAATTCTAATCCTACTATTTTATCAAATATTTCTCCCCTAGCTGTTAACATTATTACATAAGTATTTTTAGATATTTCTTTACATATATCAAATCCATCCATATCAGGTAACATTAAATCTAACAATACTAAATCTGGTTTAAAAGTTTCTACTAATTCTAATGCTTCTTTTCCATTAAATGCACTCCTAACCTCATACCCCTCTTTTCTTAAAGCAAAGGTTAATCCATCATTAATGGAATACTCATCTTCCACTACTAATATCTTCTTTTTATCCATAGGTTTCTCTCCATATATTATTTTAAATCTATAAATGAATATTCTGGTTTATTATAACTTGGAGTCTCATTATTAAATAATGTTTTTCTAATAAATAATCTATTTCCTTCTTCATTAACTACTCCATAAATGGAAATATGATCATATCCCTGTTTATCGAATTTATATATTAATTCAATATTATTATCTTCATCTATTTGTGCTAAATAAGTATAATCATTATATATTACAGATATCAAATTGCTTTCTCCTAATACCTCCATAACAAAAATATCTTTATCTAATAATTGAACTTCTCCTGTTATCTTGTTATATACTCCAAACCTAGTGTTTTCTATAAAATTTTCTTCACTAAAATTATCTTTATCTTTTAAAGTAAATATTAGACTATCCTTATAACTCTTTATATAATTACCAAAATCACTATATAATTCATAATCCTGAAAATTTAATTCTTTATAATTTTCTAATTTAATATCATTATCTGTAATAGTAATCTTTTTAACTTTATTATCAGACATTATAGCCATAATAGAATTTATATTTTCATCATAATACATATATAAAATACTACTACTTTCATCTTTATTTTTAGCTTTGACTTTTATTGTTTTTCCACTTTCCATTTCTATTATAAATAAAGTTTGTTCAATTAAATTACTGCTACTCAAGTCATCATTATATAAATTAAGAATCAATACAAAATATTTATTATCTCCTAGAATATAATTATCCCAAGTCAAATAATCACTAGATAATAAATTAATCTCATTTACTAACTCATTTAATCCTTCTATTTTTATAGTAATATCATTTAAATTATCCCTATAATAATACTCCTTTTCATCAATTGGTATATATCTATTATCATATTCTTTTGTAAGCCCGCAATAACTCATGCTGCTAACATTTCCAAACTCGGTTAAAAATATTTTCGATTCATTATCAACATTATAATTCCCATCTTTATCAATATAATATCCTTTTAAACCTATTATACTACTGTAATCAGAATCACTCCTAATAGCTTCAGCACCATATACATTGTCATTAATAAACAAAGAAGGATAAATAAGCTGATCCTCAATTTCAATAGGAGTCTCTACTACATTAAATGATTTTACTCCATCAATACTCTTTACTTTCTCCTCCAATACAACACTTTCTTTACAACCTATAAGACTTAAAGATAAAGTTGTTACTAATATCATATTTATTATTTTTTTCATAAAATAAAACCTCCACATATTATTTAATTATATAATACATGGAAGTTTTTACATAGTATTGTTTAATTGTTACAAACTTCTTAACTATTTTTTTAATGCTTTTTCTAATTCATCATAATTGCTCTTAATTATGTTAAATACAACCTCCGTAAATCCTTCTTCATTTACTAATGTAGGAAAATCACTTATTGTTGTATTTATAATATTCTTTATCTTTTCTAAATTAATCTGTGGCATTTTATAATTATACTCTTGTAATATAGGAATATATGTATTTCTTATAAACGATGTTGAATACCATGTTTTTTCTAAAGCTCTGTCATTTAATACTCCTGATAGTCCTAGATTATTGTCAAAATTAGGTGCTAATCCCAATATCTCTCCATCTCTTCTTAAAAGTCCAAAGTTAAATGTATGCCTATCTATGTTATAACATAATGCATCAATAAAAGTAATATCTAAAAAATCATTTATAAATCCTAATTCATTTATTATATTAACACAATCATCAATTTCCCAATAATCCCTAACAAAACTATACATAGGTTCAAAGTCAACCTCTGCATTATCGGTAAAATCTCTACATTTAACTAAACGTCCTTCATCTATAGCTTCATATTTTACAGTATTAAACCCTAATTCTATTGCTATATTAGAAATTAATACTTCTGCAAAATTTTCTTTATATGATCCTTTTTTTATCATATACCATTCATCATTAAAAAGCTTCCAGCATTTTTCGAAACTCCCTATGTTAGTTAACTCTGGCGTTATATCTGTTGCTTTAAAGTTTACATAATTATCATTACCATAAAGTGCAATTGAATTTAATCCATCTGATAAGCTTTTTCTTACTTCTTCATAAGATATATTTTCATTTTCCCACTTTAGCCAATATGAATCAGTAATACTTACAGCTCTTGCTTTAATAACAATCTCTTTTGGAACTTCTGTTTTAACACTTAATCGTCTTCTAACTTGCCTTGAATTTGTTCTATGCGTATCTATAACTCTTGTTTGTAGCCATACTTCGAAAGAACCTGGTGATTCATTTAGCATAATTATAGGTAATAAATCTTTTTTAAAAACTTTTACTAACTCTGTTTTTCTAATCTCTGCAACAACTTCATCTTTATACATTAAAAAACCATTAAAATCATATTCATCTTCTCTTGAATATTTATTAACTATATTAATTAAATCAGAGCCTCTCATTTCATCTCCTCCTCTATAATTTCTCTAAAACTATAAATATCTATCTTAATATTCTTTTTAAAATCTCACTATCCTTAATTATACCATAAGGCAATGATACTTTTAATATCATTGCCTTACATAAAATTATTTTATTAACGCTTTTTCTAATTCCTCATAATACCTCAATGTTTCATCATTACTTTTATCATTGAAGAAAATATAACTGTTATCTTTTAACTTAATACTAATACAATTTTGATTTTCAAAATAAACATATAATTTACACTTTCCATAATCATCAATACTAAAGTTCCCTAAATTATATGTTGATGCACCTACTCCATTTGTTCTAAATCCAGAAGGCAGTTTATCTAACATTCTTATTTCTTCAATATCATCAATTTCAAGTTCTATTCCATACATTGGTGCATTTATCTTCACAATATTTTTATCTATATTTAAAGTAAACTTAGTATGATCAAATCTTATCATCATCGCTGTAACTCCTATAATAATTATTCCAGCGAATATTAAAGTGCCATAATAAATTCTTCGCCCCTTTTTAGTTCCTAAATTATAAGTAATTCCATAACCAGTCCTATCTTCAACTGTTACAGCTCTATCATTAGGATTATTATATACTCCTTTACTCCAAAACTCATCATTATCAGTATAAATAGGATTCTTACATGTATTTAATATTCTAGCTTGTTCTTCTTTTATTTTATTGTTTATATAAAATACACCTATAAAAATAATTGTTGCAGGTATTACTATTGATAAAACAAATAAAACTATATTATTATTGTTATTTAAAATAAGTAAAAACATAAATAACATACCAACACTTTGAGTTATAGCTGCAATTACAGTTCCTAATGTCCATGTTCTTTTAAATATAGTATTATAAGCTATATTAGCATTTGAATCTTCGCTAATTACCTCTGTCTTTCCTTTAGAATATATTTTGTGCATAATAAAGAAAATTATATTTCCTATTAATGCATTAACTGATACAATCCCAAAACTTATTCCATATTCTTTTATATTGCTAAAAACTAAGATAATTGGAATAAATGAAATTATAAAACTTGGAATAAACCATAAATTTGATACAGGCATTTTATCTTTTAATCTCGTAACTTCTGTATCTATTGTGACTAATCTTTTACTTGGTAATAACCAATCATTTTCTCTTTTAATATCCATTAGCTTTTTATTATATTTAATAAATAATTTCCTAGTATAAAAATACAATCCAAATAACCATAAAAATAAATATATTATTTGATTTGAATTGAATTTAAAGAAGAAAGATGGAATAAACAAAATAGCTGAAATAATAAAAGCAATTATATTCTCCCTCTTAAAACTTTTTACTATATCTAGTACTTCTTTATTTTTTAACTCTAGAAAAGGAATTGTTACTCCAATAATAATATTCTTATTACCTTTAACAATATATCTACAATTAAAATACATTGATAGTATAACAACTAATGCTACACTCCCCCAAATAATATTAAAAACACCCATTTTTACCCCTCATTCCATGTTACTTTCAAGCCATTCATATTTTTATAAATATCTTCACACATTTTTATAAATTCTTTATATTCAATTCCTTTTATGCCAGATTCAGCAATTATAAGTTCTAGTTCACTTTCTAGTTTTTCTTTAAATTCCTTACTAGTATCTAATGCTGGGTTAATTTTAGCTCCATGTCTTCTATCTATTTCAATATACCCTTCATTTTTTAGTATTGTATAAGCCTTATTAACAGTCATATTATTAACGCCTATATCCTCTGCCATTTGCCTAACTGTTGGAAGCCCTTCTCCTTTTTTTAATTCCCCTCTCCCAATTCCCATTACAATTTCATTTCTAAGTTGTACATAAATAGGAATATTACTAGTCATATCTAAATTAATAATCATTTGTTTCTCCCCCTTTGTATACTTTGTATTATATATTATAATACAAAGTATACAAATAAACAATATTGCTATTTAAATTTTATAAATGAAAAAGCAATATCAATTAATTTTCTAAACCAATTGATATTGCTTAATATTATTTCTTTAAAACTAATCCCTTACTTCTTATACAAGTACATTCTCTTGCCTCTTCAGTATGTAAACATTGATATTTTATCTTTTTTGGTGCCTCTATTTCTACTTGTTGTTTATCTTTTAAATTTTCTTTATCCATTTATATACTCCTTAAATATATTATAATTTTACCTTTTACTTGTATATTTTATATTATATAATAATTATTATCTTTTAATATGTATTATATAATACTTTTTTACTTAAGTACATATAATAAATTTAATTAATTTTATACAAGGAGAAAAAAATGATAAGTTTAATCACATTAATAATTTCTTTATCACTTATTATGTATTTAGCATATAAGGGCTATTCTACCATAATTACCGCCCCTATAGTTGGACTATTAACACTACTAATTTCACTTGGCCTTAATAGTCATTTAATGGCTAATTATACAGAAGTTTATATGAGTGGATTTGCTAACTTTGTAAAAAGCTATTTTCCATTATTCTTAACAGGAGCTATTTTTGCAAAATTAATAGATGAAGTAGGTTATGGTAAATCTATAGCATCATTTATTACAACAAAACTAGGAAAAGATAAAGCAATTCTTGCCATTGTTCTATCTGGAGCACTTTTAACATATGGTGGCGTGTCTTTATTTGTTGTTACTTTTATATTATATCCATTGGCAAATATTTTGTTTAAAGAAGCAGATATACCAAAAAGACTTATACCAGGAACTATTGCTTTAGGTGCATTTACTTTTACAATGACAGCTATGCCTGGTTCCCCTGAAATTCAAAATGTAATACCAATGAGCTATTTTGGTACTGATACATTTGCAGCACCGTTAATTGGGCTAATAGCAAGTATTATTATGTTTAGTTTAGGGATGCTATGGCTTACAAGAAGATCTAAAAAGGCAAGAAATAATGGCGAAGGATATGGAAACCATACTGATACAAGTAAAAGTAATTCTAACGAAAATTTACCAAGTATATTTGTATCTATTATACCTATTTTAATAATATTTATTGCTAACTTTACACTTTCAAAATTTTATTTTCCTAATACTGATGGAAGTTATTTAACTCAATATGGTATCACACTAGATGAAGCTTCTGGAACATGGAGTGTAATAATTGCTATAATACTTTCAATAATTTATATTATTTTATTAAATTATAAGAAGCTTAAAAATTTAAATAATACACTTAGTGAGGGAGTTAAAAACTCTTTTCTTCCTTTATTAAATTCTAGTGCTATAGTTGGATATGGTGCTATAATTAAGGTATTGCCTATTTTTGCCTCAATACAAACTACTATTATGAATATTTCATCTAATCCAATTATTTCAGAAGCTATTTCTGTAAATATAATTTGTGGCCTTACAGCCTCTGCTTCTGGTGGATTAGGAATAACATTATCTGCACTTGCTCCAACCTTTATTGAAATGAGTGAAAAATTATCTATTTCCCCAGAAATATTACATAGAATTGCTTCTTTATCTTCAGGTGGATTAGATACTTTACCTCATAATGGTGCTGTTATAACTACTTTAGCAATTTGTGGATTAACTCATAAAGAAAGCTATAAGGATATATTTGTGACATCTGTTGTTATACCTATTTTTACTACAGCAATTATAGTAGCAATAGTTTCTATCAGGTTTGCATTCTAATAAAAACATTAAATTATAATAAAAAAAATCTCTATTTATTAATAGAGTTGCTTTATCAATAAATAGAGATTTTTTTATTATTTATCCTTTTACAGCTCCAGCTGCAACGCCTTCTATAATATATTTTTGACAAATTAAATAGAATATTACTATTGGTATAATAGCAAGAACTAAAACAGCCATCATAGCTCCCATATCAACAGCACCATATCCACCACGTAAATATTGTACTGCCATAGGTAATGTTTTATAATCTGAACCTAAAACTAAAGTTGGAAGCAAATAATCATTCCATATCCACATTACATTCAAAATAGCTACTGTAATGGCTATTGGTTTTAATAATGGTAATACTATTAAGAAAAAAGTTTGTATTGGATTGCATCCATCTATCATAGCTGCTTCTTCAATATCTATAGGAATTGACTTAACAAATCCACTAAACATAAATACAGATAGTCCAGCTCCAAAACCAAGATATATTATTATAATTCCAATAGGATTATCTAGACTTAACATATTTGCTATTTTACTCATTGTGAACATAACCATTTGAAATGGTACTATCATAGAAAACACAAATAAATAATATAAAAAGCTTGTAACTTTTGATTTCACTCTTGTAATATACCAAGCTGTCATTGATGTAAATAAAATAATTACAGCTGTTGAGCATATAGTTATAAATACAGATAGCCCAAAAGCAGAAATAAATCCTGTCTTCTCTATACCATTTATATAGTTATCTAATCCAGAAAAAGTTGTTACATTGGGTAAAGCAAAAGGTGTCCTACTTATATATAATTTACCTTTAAATGAATTGTATAATACTATAAATATGGGTGCTAAAAATAATACTGATAAAGCTGTTAAAATAATATAAAGCAATATATTATTTTTCTTTTTAGGAATATATTTTAATTCTGTATTTTTTTTAGTGTTTAATTTTGCTTCCATTAATTTTCAACCTCCTTCTTTCTAGTAATACTTAATTGAAGTAACATTATTACTGCAACTATTAAGAAGAATATTACTGCTTTTGCTTGCCCTACTCCTTCTGAACCAACTTTATTATAGAATGTCTTATATATATCTAAAGCAAGCATTGCTGTCTTTCCTCCTGGTGCTCCATCAGTTAATGCTAAGTTTTGGTCAAACAATTTAAATGCATTTGACATAGTTAAGAAAAGACATATAGTTATTGATGGCATAACTAGTGGAATTGTAATTTTTCTCAAAGTTATCCATTTAGATGCTCCATCGATTTTAGCACTTTCTATCAATTCTCCAGGTATATTTTGAATTCCTGCTATATATATAATCATCATGTATCCAATTTGTTGCCAGTTAAGCAAGATAACTAATCCCCAAAATCCATACTTATGATCATATGTTAAATTAACACCAAAATAATTAAGTATTCCATTTAAGATTATTAACCATATATAACCTAAAACTATTCCTCCAATTAAATTAGGCATAAAAAATACAGTTCTAAATATGTTTGTACCTTTTAATTTTCTAGTTAAAAGATATGCTAATGCAAATGCAAATACATTAACAGTTATAACTGATACAATAACAAATTCAGTTGTAAAAATTAAAGCATTCATAAATTCTGAACTTGCAAATGCCTTCATATAATTATCTAATCCTACAAATGTGGCATTAGTTACAGTCGTAAATTTAGTAAAAGATAAGTAAATTCCCATTACAAATGGCACTAAAAACACTATTATAAAAGCTATTAATGTAGGTAATGCAAATAGCCAAAAATATTTTTTCATACTCTTTTGCATATTCTATTCACCCCTATATAAAAAATTATATTGTTATTATGTTATCAATATTGTACTTCTATGTTTATAGACTAATATATTTAAATGAAGGCAGCACATATCTATATGCTGCCTTCATTTAAATATTATTCAGCCTTTTCAGACTTCCAAGAATCCTTTACAGTTTGTACAACATAATCCCAATCTTGAGTACCCTGAATATATTCAAGTAAAGCACCAGCAAAAGTATCTTTAAAGTTTTGACTTGGAAATGCTTGGAATGTCCATTTGACTGTTTCTACATCTTCTTTTTCCATCCAATTAATAACTTCTTTTGATAATGGATCAGCAGGCTTTTCATCATCATTAAATGTATCAAATGGAGCAATAAATCCTAGATCACCTGTAACATAAGCTTTCCCCGTATCACTTGTAAATAGCCAGTTTATAAAATCAATAGAAGCTTGTTGCTTTTCTTCTGAAACTTGGCTATTAATAGCTAAATAGTTTTCAGTACCAATACAAAGACCTTGATTTTCTTCACCATCCATACCTGTATATATTGGCATAAACTTAATATTTTCTTCTTTAACAGTATTACCATCTATACCATTTATTTGTGACCAAGCCCAGTTACCATTTTGAACCATAGCACAATCACCTAAAGCAAATTCAGCCATTGCATCATCTACACTCTTATTTCCTAAAACACCTTTTTCTGAAACAGAATTATCAGTATATAAATCATATATATTTTTGAAGTTTTCGTTATATTTAAATTCAATTTCATTAGCATCTAAGCCAGCTTGTAATGCATCACCATCTTCACCTGAATTATCTTTAAATTCATAATATAATGGTATGTTTGCTAAATGTGTTTCCCATCTCCATGCATTGCCGGAAGCCATTGAAGTTGATGCAAATACACCTTCAATCCCTAACTGATCTTTATTAGCTTCCATATCTTCTACAACTTCTTTTAATTTATCAAAATTATTAATATCATCCATAGACTTAACATCTGTTGCTTTATTTTCTAGTGCAAAATATTTTTGCATTATTTCATCATTATATATAATTCCATATCCCTCAACAGCATAAGGTATACCATATACACCATCCCCACTTGTAACTGCTAAGCTTTTATCAAGTAGATGATCATAAAGCTCTGTATCTTTTAAATCTAAACAGTAATCTTTCCAAGATTCATACCCAACTGGTCCATTGATTTGAAATATTGTTGGAGAATCTTTTTTTGCTATTTCTGATTTTAATGTTTGTTCATAAGTACCACTTGCTGCAGTTTCAACTTTCACTTTTACTCCAGTTTCAGCTTCATAGTCCTCAGCAATCTTCTTATATACATCTGCAATTTCAGGCTTAAAATTTAAAAAATAAATTTCTGTTTCTGTACTTTTATTATTAGAAGTACTTGTAGAGTCATCACTATTCTTTTTGCTTCCACATCCTACAAATGAACTTGCTACTAGTGTTGTTGCAAGAGCAATAGCTAATAGTTTTTTAATTTTCATAAATTCCCTCTCCCTTAAAATAAATTACTTTATTATATAAAATATTTATAAAATATTTATATATCACTAAATTTTCTGGAATAGTTATTGGAATCGTTTCCTATTAACATTAAAAAAATATTTTATTATCTATCATAAAATAATTGTATATTATTTCCATTTTAAATTCAATATATTTTTATATTTTTTAACAATATTTATATTTCAATTTAATATTTTTTTCCTTTTTACTTTTGAAATAGTTAACAAAATTCTTTTATTATATATTTTATAAATAAAAAGAAGTAGCATAATTTATTTTTACTACTTCTTAATTTAAATATACTTTATATAAAGGTTAAACATACTAAGTAACTATATATTTATTACTCGTCTTATATTAATATTTTCTTCAAATATCTTAGCCAACTCATCATACTGCTTTAATTTATAAACTCTATAATCCAACAATTCTTTTTCTATAATATTCAAACCTTTATTTACTCTAATATCATTAATAAAATTCAATAAAAATTCTTTCTCATCAAATATCCCATGTAAATAAGTTCCTAAAACATTCTTTTCTTTATTATAAACACCTAGAGCTTCATCATTTTCACCTTTTATGAAAATTGAGCTTTCATCTTTAACCTTTGTAATACCATTATGAATCTCATATCCCTTAACCTTAACTCCAATACAAGATTTAAATATATTACAAGCATTTTTAATAATTCCACTAACTTGTTTTGTTCTTTTTTCCTCATTAAATATAGTTTCTATATCAAGAAAATCAAATCCTTTTTCTGAAGTAACTTCTCCTTCAATACCTTTTAAATCATTTATACTTTTACCAAGCATTTGATATCCACCACAAATTCCAAATATAATTGTACCCTCTTTTTCTAGCTCTTTTACTCTATCAAAAATTCCGTTTTCTTTTATAAATCTTAAATCATTTATAGTATTTTTAGTTCCTGGTATTATTATTAAATCTGGTTTATTTATATCTTCAACATTATTTACATATCTTACAGTAACATCATTCAATCTTTCTAAATTATTAAAGTCAGTAAAATTAGACATATGTGGTAATCTTATTATTGCTATATCTAATCCTGTTATATCTTTATTTTTTATTCTTTCAGTTACACTATCCTCATCTTCTATATCTAATTCAAAATAAGGCAATACACCAAGGACTGGTACTTTTATAATATCTTCTAATTGTTTCATTGCATCTTTAAAATAATCTACATTACCTCTAAATTTATTTATAATAACACCTTTTACTCTAGCTCTTTCATCATCACTTAAAAGCATTAAAGTTCCTAAAACTGATGCAAATACCCCACCCCTATCTATATCTGCAACTAATATTACATCTGCATCTGCTGCTTTTGCCATTGACATATTTGCTATATCGGTTTCCCTTAAATTAATTTCAGCACAACTACCTGAACCTTCTAATATCATAATTTCGTAATCTTTTGAAAAATTATCAAAAGTATCTTTAACAATTTTCTTTAGTTCCTTATTCAACTCTTTATATTTATAAGCATCCATAGTACAATGAACTTTTCCATTAACAATAACTTGAGTTTTATTATTTCCACTAGGTTTTAATAATATAGGATTCATATATGCAATAGGCTTTAACTCACAAGCCTCTGCTTGTACAACTTGTGCTCTTCCCATTTCTAACCCCTCTTCAGTTACATAAGAATTTAATGATATATTTAATGCTTTAAATGGTGCTACCTTAAAACCTTTATTTTTAAAATACCTACATAATGCTGTTGCTACTGTACTTTTACCTACACCTGAAGCTGTTCCTAAAACCATTATCTTATTCATTTTCACTTTCCTTTACATCTAAGAAACCATGAGTTTCATTTTTAATAATATTCAAATGCTGAAATTTAATTGGATATTTAAATATTGGACCATCATATACAAATGTGTGATACTCACCATTTTCTCCACAAGCATCTGAACCTGTTTCTTTTATATCTTTAACTACTTCTCTTGTTAAAACTCTTCCTAAGAAATCTTCTCCAATACATTCAAGCTTTACATTTTTTATTATTGTTTTAAATCCACTATCTATAAATTCATAAACTAGCTCTTCTCTATCTTCTTGCCATAAAGGAAAATTTGCTTCTATTCCTGCTTCATTACATCTTGCAGTACACCATTCTCTATGTGGTTCTAAATCTATATCTCCAAATACACATGAATCAATTCCTAATGTATCTTTTGCCTTAATTAATGCTTCAGTAAATTTACTTTCGTAGTCATTACCTTTAGTTTCTACTAATATTAAAGGTATATCTAATGATTTAGATACTTTTTTTATTAAATTTTCAGGAATTCCGTGAAACCAAGATCTATTTTCTTCTTTATTTACTGTTACAAGTAAAGCTACTGGAGTATTACCACTCTTTATCATTCTATATAATGCTAAAGTACTATCTTTTCCACAACTATATGACATTATAAACTTCTTCATCTAATACCACCCCTTATTAATATTATAAAATAACTATTTCCACTTTTCTAAAGCATCAATCATAAATCCTTTTATATCTACTCCATAAACTTCTTTCAATATTTCTCTATTCAATACTTCTTTAGGAGTTCCTGAGCTAATAATTTTACCATTATTCATCATTACTACTTTTTCACCAAAAGTTTGAACTAAGTTTAAATCATGTAATACAGCAACAACAATTTTATTATTTTCTTTAGTCCATTTATTTAGATAATCTAATATTTCTATTTGATATTTTAAATCTAAGTGATTTGTAGGTTCATCTAAAAGAATTACATATGGATCCTGTGCAAATGCCCTAGCTAAATAAACTCTTTGTAATTGTCCTCCTGATAATTCACTTATTAATTTATCTTTAATATCTATTAACCCTACATTAGTTATACTTTTGATAATTATTTCATCATCTTCTTTGTTTATTCTTGAAAATACTCCTTTTAAATGTGCATATCTACCTAAAGCTACTGTTTCATAAACTGTATATGGAAAATATATATTACTAGCTTGAGTCATTAATGCAACATTCTTTGCTAAATCTTTTCTATTTAATTTACTAATTTCCTTTGAATCAAGCTTTATATTACCCTTATATTCTAATAAATTAGCAATTGATTTTAAAAGAGTGCTTTTACCACATCCATTAGGTCCAACTATACAAAGATTATTTCCACGTTCAACACTAAAACTTACACCTTTTACAATTTCCTTATTATCATAGCCACATCTAACTTCCTTTATTTCTAGCATTAAAACATCTCCTACTTTGACTTTTTAAAATATATATAAGCAAAAAATGGTCCACCAATTAATGCCGTTATTGCTCCAACAGGTAATTCTGATGGTGCTACTATTGTTCTTGATATTAAATCAGTAATTATCATCATACAACCACCTAATACTACTGACATTGGTATAACATAAGCATGCTTCGATCCAAATATTTTCCTAACAACATGTGGAGCAATTAAATCTATAAATCCTATAGTTCCACTAAGAGCAACAGCACTTCCTGTAAGCACTGCTACAAATAAAAATAATCTTCTTTTAACCTTATTTGTATCTACTCCAATAGCTTTTGCTTGATCTTCTCCAAAAGTTAATACATCCATTTCTTTAAAATAAAAAGATATACCTAAAATACCTATAACAAAGAATGGTAAACCTGCTTTTACATAACTCCACCCTCTCATGGAAAATGATCCCATTGACCACATAGTTATACTTTGCATTTTATCTGAAGCTAAAGCTGAAATAGTAGTTAATGTTGCACTAAAAAATAGTGATAATACCATACCTGCTAGTATTATTGTTGTATTAGAGAATCCCTTATCAACTTTTTGAGAAAACTTCAATACTATTATCATAGTAACTAAACTACAAGTAAATCCAACTACTGGCATAGTTAATCTTCCTAAAAACGGAATTGATGCTCCTGTTACAATGATGATTCCTACACCTAATGATGCACCAGAAGATAATCCTAATGTATATGGTGATGCTAATTGATTTTTTAAAACTGATTGTACTATAGCACCACTAGCTGCAAGAGATCCACCAACCATAAATGCAAGCAAAACTCTTGGTAATCTTAAATTCCATATAATAGTCACTTGCTTTGGATCAATTCCATCTAATAGTGGGACACTAAAAAACCTATTAGCTAAAATAGAAAAAGTATCAAATATGCTAATATTGGAACTCCCACTGGAAGTTCCAATATATATAGCTAATAATACCAATGGAATTGATAGTATTAATAATATTTTATTTTTAGAAGTCTGTATATTCATTTGGATAAATAGCCTTAGCCATTTCTTTTAATGCTTTTATTATATTTTGTGATGCTCTTGAAGAAGAATTTTTATCTATTTGATATACATGATAATTTTGTACAGCAGCTATTGTGTCCCATCCTTCTCTACTTTCTATATCTTCAACAGCAGTTAAACCTGCTTCATTTGTTCCTGGAGTATTTGCTAAAATAACATCTGGATTAGCATCTATAACAGCTTCTGGAGTTACTGTTATCCATGAATTTTCTTCACCAAATATATTAGTTGCTCCAATAGTTTCTATCATTTCATTTAAGAATGTTTCATTTCCAAATGTGTAAAGCCCTGAACCTGCTCCGATTTCGAAATAAACATTTTTCTTATCTGTTATATTATCACCTATAGATTTTATAGCTTCTACTTCTTCTTTCATTGAATTTATTAAATTTTTTCCTTCTTTTTCTGTATCAGTTAAGCTTGCAATAAATTCAATATCTCCATATATTCCATCAATACTATAGCTACTTGGAATATAAGCAACTGGAATTCCTGCCTCTTTTATTAAAGCAAATGGATCTTCATCTCCTGATTTATTATGTCCTGATGCAATAACAATATCAGGATTTAAAGCTATAATAGCTTCTGCATCTGGATTTCTAAAATCTATTTTAGGTAAATCTTCGCTTATTCCTTCAACATCAGCTGAGTACTTATCTACAGCTACTAATTTATCAGCTAAACCTAAAGCTACTAATACCTCAGTATTAGATGGTGCAGTAGATATTATAGTATTTACTTCCTTAGGAACATTAAATTCATTTCCTTCTCTATCTTGCATTGTTGTAGGTTTGCTTGAACATCCTACAAATATCATCATAGCCATTACAAAAGTAGCTATTAATGATAAAACTTTTTTTGTGTTTTGCATTATTATTCCTCCTAAATTTATATCTTAGGGTAGTACTAATTTAGTTAGTAGTATAAAATTTAAACTTATAATTATCTTTATACCAAATTCTTTAATAATTTTTATATCTAACTAAAAAAGAGCACTTCATTTGTAAGAGCGCTCTAAAATACATAATAAATTTTGATAATTTCCCGATTAATATCTCTTTTTAAATAAATGTTTAGAAAATAAACTTAACAATTTACCTTGTTAATATAAATTTCTAATATTTAAAATTTACATAAATAAGCTATTAATGCTATTATCTCTTATTCGTATCTATTATCTCACCCTCAGAAGATAATATTTTTCTCATAGTAGGCAGGTCTCCCGGCTTAACTTCATCCTACTTTTCATACCTTCCCGCAATTATTATGCAGTGGCAAATTAAATGAATTTCGTCAGTTTTACGGTTACTGGGGTAGCTTAGGCTTCTAACCTAATTCCCTATTAAGATTATAAACACCTATTATGGTTTAAATTCATACTGATTATATATTTCTATATTTTATTTGTCAAACAAAATATTTTTTAATTCCCTAATTAATTTATCATTTTCTTCCCTAGTTCGTACTGCTACTCTATAAAATTCATTATTTAGTCCAATATAGTTATCGCAACTTCTAAGTAATATTTTTCGTTTTATAAGCTCACTTTTTAAATCTAAGTCTATTAATAATTTAAACATTATAAAATTTACACTAGGCTCAAAAACTTTTAGATTATTAATTTCTTTTAAAGCACTATATAAATATTCTTTCTCATTTTTTACATATACTATACTTTCTTCAATATAATCTTTTTCCTTTAATCCTTGAATAATTGCCTCTGAGGCTATTACATTAACACTCCAAGGTACTATAACCTTATTAATTTCATTTATTATTTCATTATTTGAACATAGTCCATATCCTATTCTTGCTCCAGGAATGGCAAAAAATTTAGTTAATGATTTTACAATTATAAGATTTTTATAATCCATTAGTAACTCATTACTTAAATACAGTTCATTTGGTTTAACAAAATCTAAAAAAGATTCATCTATCACTACTATTGTATCGGTAATTAGTGCTTTATTTAGCACTTTTCTTATAAATTCTTTTGTAGTTAAACAACCTGTTGGATTGTTAGGATTACAAATAAAAATTATATCTATATCATCTTTTATTTTATCAATAAATTCATAATCTAAATTAAAATCATTGGATTCCTTTAGTTTATAATATTCTATTTCACCATTAACACTTATAATCGCTTCTTCATATTCTGAAAAAGTTGGTGCTGGTAATAATGCTTTTTTAGGCTTTAAAGCTCGTACAATATTAAATATTACTTCTGCCGCACCATTTCCTAATGTGATATTACTCATATCTATTTTTTCAAACTCTCCAATAGAGTTCTTTAAATCAAAATAAGTTATATCTGGGTATTTAACTACTTTATCAATTGCATTTATCATAGCAGTTTTAACATTTTCATTTAATCCTATAGGATTTATATTAGCTGAAAAGTCTAATATTTCTTTTGAGTTCAATTTATATTTTCTTGCAATTTCCTCAGTATTTCCACCATGTACCGCCAAAATATTTCCTCCTAAAAAATATATACTCAATCTTAACTCTAAATCTCCTTAAGATTGAGTTATATAATCAAATTTATAATCCAATTAATAATTAACGCCATACAACATCCTAAAATAGCACTGCAATATAATATATTATTTGTTTTGTTTACTTTATAAATATCTATTTTTTCTATATCCTCACCTATAGTTGGCTTTTCTACAAGCTTTCCAAAATAATAATTTGCACCACCTAATTGAACATTTAATGCTCCTGCTACAGCGGCTTCCGGATGAGCACTATTGGGACTACTATGATTATTTTTATCTCTTTTATAAATTTTAAAACTATTTTTATAATCTAAACCTAAAACAAAAGATGCTATAAATATAAAGTATCCACTTAATCTTGCTGGAATATAATTAAATACATCATCTAACTTTGCTGGAAAATATCCAAATTCAATATATTTATCATTTTTATATCCAAACATTGAATCCATTGTATTTACTGCTTTATACAAGAAAGCTAATGGAGCTCCACCAATACCAACATAAAAAAGTGGAGCAATAACTCCATCTGACATATTTTCAGCTACTGTTTCTACAACAGCTTTTAATATGGCCTCTTTATCTAAGTTTTTGGTATCTCTTCCAACTATATATGATAACTGCTTCCTTGCTCCCTCAATATCATCCTGTATCACATATTTCACAACCTTTAAACCTTCAACTTTAAGGGCCTTTGTTGATATACAGAAATAGATCATTATAGCTGATAATATTACTCCTAAAACATTATTAATTGCATATGCACCTTTTAATAAAAGATAATTAAATAAAAACACAATTAATACTACAGTTATCCAAGTTAATAACCCAGCCATTTTTAATGATTTTTTTAATATTTTTCTAAAAAACTTTTCTGTTACTTTACATAAAGATCCTATTATTCTAATTGGATGAATTGGATTTTGAGGATCTCCAATTATTAAATCTAATAAAAAACCTAATATCGTTTCTATCATTGTTCTAACCTTTCTATAATTAAATATTATCTATATTTATAATTTCAAATCCCTTGTGCTTTTTCTCTAAGATTAAAGTATATCCTCTTCCACATGCTGGTTGATGCTCATAAAAATTTTTACTACAATCATAAAAAATTTCTAATATAGTTCCTATTGTTCCTCCATGACAAACTAAAACTGCTGTACCTATACCTTCTTTATAACACTTCTCTATAAACTTATTAAATGCTTCTTTTATTCTTTTTCTATATTGAATTTTACTTTCTCCATTAGGGCATGATACTTGTCCATCTTTATCAGTAATCCAATTAATATATTCTTTATTTTCTTTTAACATTTCATAGCTTTTCATTTCAAAATCACCAAAATCATATTCCCAAAACTCATTAATTTCATCATATACTTTTTTAGAATATAGAATTTCTAATGTCTCATTTGCTCTTTTTGCTCCACTAGAAAAAAATTTATTATATTCTGGATACTTTATTGAATTTTTAATATCATTTAATTCTTTTATTCCGTTTTCACTTAATGGTATATTACTTTTACCACAATAAAGATGCTTTTCATTGGCTTCTGTTTTACCATGCCTTATTAAAGCTAACATCAACTTATTCATAATTTTATTTTCTCCTTATAGTTGTCTTCTACGAGAATATCACTTTTAAGGCTTTTATACAACTAACTTTTAAAAAAAGAAAAACCAACAAATAATATTGTTGATTAAACATAGCTTTGTAAACTTATATATTAATCTTTAATTATTGTTGGTATACCACAAAAGATTCTATATACACATGAAGATTCTTTTGATAGATACTGAAGGCACCTTCCTGTTTCTTCTCTCCACATTCTATCCTCTTTTTTTAAAGGAACTATTCCACTTGAAATCTCATCAGCAATTATTATTTTATCTTTAAATAGATTTATATTTTCTTTTATATATTGTAATGAATTTATCTCTTTTAATATATTGTTATATGTAAATTTATGAAGTCCACAAATAACTTTTTTAGAAAAATCAAATTCATTTACACCACAGTAAAATATATCATCTTCACTAACATTGAACTGCTCTTTAACAAAATCTAGTTTTCCATTATATGCTCCACCAAAAACTAAAACCATATTTTTCTCCTTTAACCTAAAGTTCTTATATATGTTTATACTTATTGATTTTATATAATCTTAATAATTATATAAAACTTAAAATTAAAATTCCAATAGTTTCTGCAATAACAAGTCCATATCCAGCACTATCTCCTGACATTCCATCAAACTCTTTAGCTGCTTTATTAACTAAAAAGGTGCTTATTAAAATCATTGCTAAACTTATTATTAGTCCATATAATCCGAAAATAAATACTAAAATTATACTTGCTAATGTCAAACATGATAGCAATATAACTCTATCTACTTTTCCAGTTCCTTGTTTAAAAAATGCTCCTAATGAGCTTCCTTTCATAGATTCTTTTGATAATAATAAATATCCCATTAAACTTCTTGAAATAATAGGTATTAAAATCAATCCAATAGCACTATTATTATTATTATTGACAGAGTTACCTTGTATACTATTGCTTATAACAGTATAAAGCCCAGAAAAATTTACTATAAATAACATGACTACAGATATAACTGCAAAAGCTCCAGTATGGGGATCCTTTAATATTCTCAACTTTTCTTCTTTATTTCTTCTAGATAATAGAGCATCACAAACATCCATATATCCATCTAAATGAAGCATTCCAGTTAATATAAATGGCGTTATTAATGTAATTGCAGTTGTTACCATTATACTTGCCCCTAATAAACTAAGTAGTCTAAAAGCTCCATACCAAATAAGCCCTACAATTAATCCTATTACAGGATAAAACTTCATTATATTTTTTCCACCTTCATCATCCCATTGGTATCTTGGTAATGGAATAACAGTAAACATACTTATTGCCATTAAAAATCCCTTAAAATATTTTTTCATTTTTCCTCCTTACAATATGTGGGTGTGCCTCCGGGGTCAATCCAAATTTTGGATTGACCCCGGAGGCGCTCCCATTATCTGGCTCTATCTTTATGATAAATTATATTACCATAAGAACATTCAACTACAATATCAGAAACCTCTGCTAACTTTCTATTTATAATTCCTATTTCTTTTC
Organism: uncultured Clostridium sp.; assembly: GCA_900547475.1. GTDB lineage: Bacteria > Bacillota > Clostridia > Clostridiales > Clostridiaceae > Clostridium. The sequence continues at coordinate 41,406 of URGW01000035.1, forward strand.
TAAAGCTTTCTGTATAGCAATCATATTGAATACTATCACTAAATAAATAATCCGATACTATAACTATATCGCCAGCTGCACTAATAATTTCTAATATTCCAGATAAAATATCCTCACTAACTTCCTTAAAAAAATCCTTTCCTTGAAACATATAATTTGTAACAAGGGATGTTATACTATCTATTAAAACAGTATCCTCTTTTTGTATCATTTTAGAAACTTTAACCATATCCATTGTTTCTTCTATTGTATTAAATCCATATCCTTCTCTTTCTTTTAAATGATTTTCTATTCTTTTTAAATCTTCTAAATCATATGGATTCATGGTTGCTACATAATATAGTTTTCCATTTTTCTTTTTAAAAGGATTATCTAAATTTCTGGCTAAATCATCTTTATATTCTTTTAAACATATTTCAAAAGATTCATTTAATAATTTAGCTAAATTTTGTGCAAACATTGATTTTCCACTTTTAGCTCCACCAACTACTAAAGCAATCATATTAACTCCTAAACTATATAATTTTCTTCTCCTCTAACCTCATCTAAATAATCATCATTTATTTCTGCTTCATCAAAAGTAGCCATATTATTCATCATGGCTAAACTAAATTCAACTATAGAAAATGCTATTGGACACCCACTTCCTTCTCCTAATCGCATATCCAAATTAACCATAGGCTCTAAATTTAATTCTCTCATTGCAATATTATAACCAATCTCTTTAGAGCAATGTGATGGTATTAAATACTCTCTTACTAATGGATTTATCCTTACTGCTGCTAATGCTGCAACTGATGAAATAAATCCATCTATAACTACAGGTAACTTATAATAAGAAGCTCCTAAAAAAACACCAATCATTCCTGCTATGTCAAATCCACCAACCTTAGCAACTACATCAATAGGATCATTTCTATCAGGTTCATTAACTTTAATAGCTTCTGATACTACCCATTTTTTCTTTTCAAATGCATCTTTAGTTATTCCTGCACCTTTTCCAACTGCCTCTTCAACAGAGCATCCAGTTAAGCTTACAAGAACAGAACTACTTGTTGTTGTATTTCCAATTCCCATCTCGCCAACACCTAATATTTTGTATCCTTCATCATGAGCCTTCTTTGTCATTTCTATCCCTATATTAATTGCTTTTACACATTCATCATAGCTCATAGCTTGTCCCTTAACTATATTATAGGTTCCTTTTCTTATTTTTCTATCTATGGCACCAGGTATTTTTATGTCAGTATTTACTCCAATATCTACTACCTTTAAATCACAATTATTTTCTTTAGCAAGTACAGCTACCCCTGTTAACCCTCTTGAAAAGTTAATTGTCTGTGCTAATGTCACACTTTGAGGTGCTGAAGCAACTCCCTCTTCTACCACCCCATTATCTGATGCCATTATAATAATACATTTTTTATTTATAGAATTTTTTATTTTCCCTGTAATTCCAGAAAGCTTTATTGCTATATCTTCTAATTTCCCTAGACTTCCTAAAGGCTTTGCCAATGAATCAACTCTTATTTTAGCCTCTAACATAGCTTGCTTATTTAAATCACTTGTATTATCAATTATATATTTTAATTTTTCATCTTCCATGATTCCACCCCAATTATTTATTTGAAATACCTTCTTTTTTTGTTATAATACTTTATTATTTGTTTAAATGTCAACAATGGCATATTGAAATACTTTTTCATTTAGGAGAACAATATGAACACTAGTTTAATAAAATTTTTAAAAACTGAACTTAAATGGAATATTCTAAACATCTCTTGTATAGAAAAAATAGGTGGCCTTAGTAGTGAAAACTATAAAGTTTCTTATAATAACAATAATTATTTTGTTAAAATATGCACTGACAATTATCTTCATACTGATAGAAACAATGAATTATCAGTAATAAATAAAGCAGAAGAACTAAATATAGCTCCTCATCTATACTATTTTTCTACTGAAACTGGGAATATGGTAAGCAGTTGGATTCATGGAAATATGCCGTCCTTAACTGATTTTTCTTCAATAAAATTTTTACACAGACTTTCTGATTCTTTAAAAAGTTTTCATAGCTTAGAATGTGAAAAATACTTTAATCCTTTTGAGCATATAAGAAAAAGAATAACTATATGTAAAAACTTAGATCTTCATTTACCTGAATCTATAGATATGCTTCTAAATCATTTAAGCGCATTAGAAATTAAGTTTACTAATGATCCTTTAATTAGACTTTGTCATAATGACTTAAATGCTTCAAATATTATTTTAAGTAATGATAATTTATATTTTGTAGATTATGAATACTCTTCTATGGGTGATGTTTTTTTTGATTTAGCAACTATTTCATGGTTTTTTACTGAAGATTCTCGAAAACAGTTATTAACTCTATACTTCGGAGAATTTAAAAATGAATATTATCAAAAGCTTTTAGACTATCTTTTTATAATCAAATTTTACAACGCCACTTGGTCCTTAGTTAAATCTTCATCTTCTAAATCTGACTATGATTATTTATCTGGAGCTAATATGATATTTAAAGAATTACTTGACCATAATTCTATAAGAAAATTTTAACTAAATTATTCGTTACGTTTAGCGAAAAAATGAAATATTTATTTTCCAGGAAACGTGAAATTTTCACCTAGAATTTATATAATTGATTCCGTAAAGC
>URGW01000036.1 GCA_900547475.1 uncultured Clostridium sp.
AAATGGAGCGGGTAGTGGGAATCGAACCCACCTTTCCAGCTTGGAAGGCTGGAGTATTACCGATATACGATACCCGCGCATTGACTACGTTGTTTAGTATATTATTTTTGTCGATGTTTGTCAACACTATTTTTTCATTTTTTTATTTTATTTTTTTATACCTCATTCACATATCTAAATGATATAATGTAAATGATTAAAACATTATGCGGAGGATATTATATTTATGAAAAAAATAAGTATGGCAAATGGTAATATTACAGCATCAGAAATTGGTTTAGGTTGCATGAGAATTGCAGATCTAGATAAAAAAGAAGTTAATAATTTAATTAATACTGCCTTAGATTGTGATATAAATTTCTTTGATCATGCTGATATTTATGGTAAAGGAAAATCTGAAGAAATCTTTAGCGAAGCACTTTCTATGTCACCATCTTTAAGAGAGAAAATTATTCTTCAATCAAAATGTGCTATTAGACCTGGAATGTATGATTACTCTAAAGAGCACATATTAAGTTCAGTAGATGGAATATTAAAAAGACTAAAAACTGATTACTTAGATATTTTATTACTACATAGACCAGATACCTTAATGGAACCTGAGGAGGTAAGTGAAGCTTTTGAAAAATTATATAATGAAGGTAAAGTTAGAAACTTCGGAGTTAGCAATCATAATTCAATGCAAATTGAATTGTTAAATAAATACCTAAAAAATAAAATTACAATTAACCAACTTCAATTTAGTATAATGCACACTGGAATTATTGATTCTGGCTTAAATGTTAATATGAAAAATTCTCCTTCTATAGATAGGGATAACTCTATTTTAGAATATTGCAGATTAAATGATATTACCATCCAAGCTTGGTCTCCATATCAATATGGATTCTTTGAAGGCACTTTCATAGATAACCCTAAGTTCCCTGAACTTAATAAAAAACTTAAAGAACTTGCAGAAAAATATAATGTAAGCTCTACTGCTATTGCTACTGCTTGGATACTTAGACATCCAGCTAAAATACAAACTATTGTTGGTACAACAAATGAAAATAGATTAAAAGATATATGTACTGCTTCAAATGTAAATCTAACTAGACAAGAATGGTATGAAATTTACTTATCTGCTGGTAACATGCTACCTTAGTAAAATTAAAATGTTATTAAAAATAACTATGTAATTTACAAACTATAAAATAACTTTCACAATATAAAGAATTACATTTTAACTGTGATTCTTTATATTTAATTATAATAAAACTTTTTCTCTTATAATTTTAACTACCATTAGCATTTGATTTTATACATTTTATAGAATACTATTTATATAGTAAGAAAAATTGCAATATTAAACAATTAAATTATGGAGGGAAAATGAAAAATAAAAATAAATCACTAATATTTATTATACTTTTAAATATGTTTAGTTCACTTGCATTTAACATGGCACATCCAGTTACCCCTATGTTTATAAATAAGCTTGGATTGCCTACCTTTATGTTTGGACTATTCTTTGCCACAATGTCTATTGGTAATTTTATCGGTTCACCATTGTTCGGTACATTATCTGATAAAAAAGGAAGAATTAAATTCTTAGTATTAGGTGCAATGGGATATGGTTTAAGCCAACTTGGCTTTGGTTTTAATACTAATCCATTTATAATACTTATATTTAGATTTACTGGTGGATTTTTTGTAGTGAGCTATTTAACTACATCAATGGCATATTTAACTGACATAACAACAAATGAAAATAGAACAAAGTATATCACATACTATGCAGCTGCAAACACAATAGGTACCTCATTAGGTTCACTTCTTGGTGGTATAATAGGTAACACTAATTTTAAATATACTTTCTTTTCTCAATTTATTTTATGTTTAATTTTAGGTATCTTAGTATACTTCTTATTAGAAGAACCAACAAAGGATAAAACTCTTACTAATTCAGTAAATGATGCTCACGATAAAATTAACTATTCAAAACTTTTAAATAAAAACCTATTAATTATGTTTATAATTGTTATGGCTTTTTACTTTGCATCAACAAGTTATAACTCTAGCATTAATTATTACATAGAAGATGTTTTAAAACTTCCTCCTACCTTTATAGGTGGATTCATGGCTTTAGTTGGAATAGTTGGCTTTATGATAAATTTATTTTTAACACCTTTGCTTGCAAAACACTTTAAAGAAATTAACCTATTTAAAACAATAACTATATGTATTGCAGCTTCATTATTTCTTATGGTAATATCTAAAAATGTTATTTTATTCTTAAGTTGTGCAGTTATATTTGCATCATTTGCAAGTATACACATACCATTACAACAAAGTATAATAACAAAACTTGCTAAAGAAAATTATGGTTCCCTTATGGGAATTTTAAATTCCTCTAAAGCAATAGGCCAAGTTACTGGCTCATTAACTGCTGGTTTTATATTTGATTTAGGAAATAAATTACCATTTTTAATTTCAGCCATTATAGTTTTTATAAGTTTTATAGTTCTAATTCCATTGAACTCAAACTTAATTATAAATAATAAACACTCATAATAAAAAATACTCAAGACTCTCTAATGACTCTTGAGTATTTTTGTTTTTATCTTAATTATTTAATTTTTAATTACTCACTTTTAATTATAATTTCATCATCCTTACCATCAATAATAACATGTGATCCATAGTTAATATCTCCAGCAATAATTAATCTTGCAAGTTTATTTTCTAAAGTATTTTGAATATATCTCTTAAGTGGCCTTGCTCCATAAACCGGATCATAACCTTCTGTTGCTAAAATATGCTTAGCTGCTGGTGTAACCTCTAAAGCAATATTTCTATCCTTTAATCTATTAGAAACCTCATTAACAAAGATATCAATAATCTTAGTTATTCCATTTTCAGATAATGGTTTAAACATTATAATATCATCAACTCTATTTAAAAACTCTGGTTTAAATCTCATTTTCATTTCATTCATTACTTCTTCTCTAATTCGTAGATCTATACCCTCTTCTGATTTATTCTCTAAAAGATAGCTACTTCCTATATTAGAAGTCATAATAATAATTGTATTTTTAAAGTCAACAGTTTTACCTTTATTATCTGTAAGCCTACCATCATCTAATATTTGTAAAAACATATTAAATACATCTTCATGTGCCTTTTCAATTTCATCAAATAATATTACACTATAAGGCTTTCTTCTAACTGCTTCAGTTAATTGACCACCTTCTTCATATCCTACATATCCTGGAGGCGCTCCAACTAATCTAGATACAGCATGTTTCTCCATATATTCAGACATATCTATTCTTATAATATTTTCTTCAGAATCAAATAGGTTTCTTGCCAAAGTCTTTGCAAGTTCTGTTTTACCTACACCTGTTGGTCCTAAGAAAATAAATGAACCTATTGGCCTATTTATATCTTTTAATCCTGCTCTTGCTCTAAGTATTGCAGATGTAACAGATGTAATAGCTTCTTCTTGCCCTATTACTCTTTTTTGCATTTCATCTTCAAGTCTTAATAACTTTTCTCTTTCACCTTCTAATAAATTAGATACAGGTATACCAGTCCATCTTGATAAAACTTGTGAAACCTCTTCTTCAGTAACTTCTTCCTTTAATAAAGCACCTTCATAATTTTCCTTAACTTCAACTTCCATTTGTTCAATAGCTGCTTCTAAGCTAGGAATTTCACCATATTGAATTTCTGCAGCTTTATTATAGTCATATTGTCTTTGAGCTACTTCAAGATTTCCTCTAGCTTCATCAAGTTTTGCCTTTAACTCTTTTAATTTTAAGATGGCTCCTTTTTCTCTATCAAACTTAGCTGTCATTTCATCATTTTTAGCTTTAAGCTCTGAATATTCTTTTTCTAAAGCCTCTAGTTTTTTCTTAGAACCTTCGTCTTTCTCTCTTGTTAAAGCTTCTTTTTCTATTTCAAGTTGTACAATCCTTCTTCTAATTGCATCTAATTCTGCTGGAAGTGAATCTATTTCAGTTCTTATCATAGCTCCAGCTTCATCAATCAAATCAATAGCTTTATCTGGTAAATATCTATCTTGAATATATCTATCAGAAAGTTTCGCAGCTGCAACTATCGCTGAATCATGAATTCTAACTCCATGATGAATTTCAAACCTTTCCTTTAATCCTCTTAATATTGAAATTGCATCTTCAACTGATGGTTCATCAACAATAACAGGTTGAAATCTTCTTTCAAGAGCTTTATCTTTTTCAATATACTGTCTATATTCATCAAAAGTAGTTGCACCAATACAATGTAATTCACCTCTTGCAAGTAATGGTTTAATTAAGTTACCTGCATCCATTGCACCATCAGTTTTACCCGCTCCAACAATAGTATGAATTTCATCTATAAATAATATAATCTTACCTTCACTATTTTGAACTTCCTTTAAAACAGCTTTTAATCTTTCTTCAAATTCCCCTCTATATTTAGCTCCAGCAATTAAAGAACCCATATCTAATGAGAATATAATTTTATCTTTTAATCCTTCTGGAACATCACCTCTTACTATTCTTTCAGCTAATCCTTCAACAATAGCAGTTTTACCAACACCAGGTTCACCAATTAATACTGGATTATTTTTAGTTCTTCTAGAAAGAATTCTAATTGTTCTTCTTATTTCATCATCTCTTCCTATTACAGGATCTAACTTGTGCTTTTTAGCTAATTCTACTAAGTTAGTACCATACTTAGCTAATGCATCATAAGTTCCTTCAGGATCTTGAGTATCTACTCTTTGACTTCCCCTTACCTCAGATAATACTTTCATAAAGTTATCCTTTGTAACATTATACTTATTTAATATTTGTTTTGTTGTACCATTTTTATCTACATCAATTATCGCTAATATTAAATGTTCAACGCTAATATATGAATCTCCAAACTTCTTAGCTAAATCATCAGCCTTAACTAAAACTTCCTCTACATGTCTAGTTATATAAACTCCTGATCCATTAGCACCTTCACCTATAACCTTTGGCATTTTATCCAAGGCATTTTTTATATCTATTATCATCATCTTTACATTAATACCCATCTTAGTAAAGATATTAGGAATTAATCCATCTTCAGCTTCTACTAAAGCAGAAAATAAATGAATAACTTCAATTTGTTGATGATTATATTTTACTGCTGTTAAATTTGCATCATTTAACGCTTGTTGTACTCTTAATGTCATTCTCTCAACGTTCATTTATATTCACCTCTTATTAGTATTCTTAACTTTAATTTAATTTTAATACAAAAGTCAAAGAAAGTCAAAGTAAATTTTAATTTATTTTTTGTCTTTTATACATATATAGTATAATACTTTTTTTATTTATTTTTTGTTTTTAATGGTAGTTATTGTTATAATATTTACAAGATAAATTTATATAGAAATTAGAGGTGAAATTTTGAGAAGAGAATATATAAATTATCCCTTTGAATTACCCATAAAAATATCATATTTAAATATTAAAAATTATCCAACTCACTGGCATAATTCAATTGAGATAATATATGTTTTAAAAGGTTCTTTGCAAATAAAAATAGACACTGACTCATTTATTCTCAATGAGCGTGAGGTTGAAATAATAAATTCTGATGAATCTCATGAAATTCAGAGTTTAGAAGATAATAAAGTGTTAATCTTCAATATAGACCCATTTTTCTTTGAAAAGTATTATAAGGATATAAATAATATATTTTTCTATACTAATTCTAATGATACTGAAGATCAAAATGGATCTGAATATGAAGAATTAAAAACTCTTTTATCTCAAATGCTTTGTGAGTATGTTCAAAAGCTTGAAGATTATGATGAAGAAATAGAAGAACTTCTTATAACACTACTTTATCACCTAGTAAATAACTTCCACTACTTAACATATGAAAAAGAAGAATTAAAGGAAAAAACCGATCAATTAGCTAGGTATCATAGAATTTCAAAGTATATTTACAATAATTATAATAATAATATTACTTTGCAAGAAATTGCAAAAAAAGAGTTTTTAAGCACTCACTATTTATCTCATGAAATAAAATATGCTACTGGATATAGCTTTACAGACTTAATTAACTTAACTAGAATTGAGGAATCTATAAAATTATTACTTGATAGTGATATGAGTATTTCTGAAATTTCTGATGAAATAGGTTTTTCTCATGTTCGCTATTTTAATAAAAATTTTAAATACTACTTTGGATGCACTCCTCTTCAATATAGGAAAAAATATGCTACCACAGAGAAAGAATATGAGCTATCTAAACAATTTGTAGAACTTTCTCTTAATGATGCTCTTGAAACCCTTTCTTACAACTTAGAAAACTATAATAGATTTAACTTTGAAAATAAACTTTGGAATATTCATGTTAATGTAGATAAAATTTTAAATCCATTAGAAAAAGAGTTTAAGGAATGTATAAACTTAGGGGAATCTTTTGACCTTTTAATTGAAGATAATAAAGATATATTAGAAGAAATACAAGAAGAAATACATTTTGAATATGGGCGTCTAGAAAAAATGTTTCATAGCGATATGGGAGTATTTCTAGATTCTGATTTTTATAATTGGAACAAAGCAAAGGGTGTATTAGAATTTTTATCTAATATTTATCTAAAGCCTCTTATTTTACTTGATAACTTAGATTACTCTTTAGAAAAGTATATTAATATTCTAAGTAGCTTTTTAGACTATTTTACTGAGTTAGATATAGTAGAGGTTGCTGACTTTAAGTTTCAATTTAATTCTAGATTATCTGAAGATATAAAGTATAATCTACGCCAGTATATAAAAAATTATTATCAATTAGAAGTTTGTGAAATTGATTTTACATCTAAATCTGATTTAAATTCAATTTATGATACAGCCTATATGCTTCCATATATAATTCATAATACTATTTTTAAAGGTAACTCTCTAAGCTTTCTTAAAGCTTTTGATGTTCTTGAGAAAGAAATAAATATTACAAATGAAGTATTTATAGGAGCTCCAGGCATAGTTAATGATATGGGAATTAGAAAGCCATCATATTATGCATATTACCTATTAAGTAAATTAGGCAATGATATAATTGCTCTTGATGATGGCTACATTGTTACAAAATCAGACAACTATTATGCTATTCTTTTATACTCTCATAATGATGATGTTAATAATTTGGCTAGTTATGAAGATATATATCAAAAAGGTGGCATAAAAAAATCTTTTGAAAGAAAATACTCACTTAATATAGTAAATATTAAAAATTCAACTAGAATTATCACCTATGAACTTAATGAATCCCTAGGTTCCTCTTATAATTATTGGCTAGCTATGGGTTCTCCTGATAGACTTAGCAAAGAAGAAAAAGAAATTCTTCATAAGGCATCTTATCCTAAAATAGAATTTAAATATTCTAAAAAAAGTTCAGTTTTAAATATAATTACTGAACTTAAGGGATATGGTGCTAAACTAATAGTACTTAAAAACATAAAATAATGTACCGAAAACACCTTTTTTAGGTGTTTTTATGCTTTTTATAAATATTTATATTTATATACTTAATACTTATTGTACTAAAACTAAAGCATCTACATGAATACATTATTTTTATTTTTAAGCTATACTAATAATATAAATTGTTTTTATGAAAGGGTGTTTCTTATGAGAGGGCTATTTTTTAATCCATCACTATTAAATGATACTAAATCAAAGTGGTCATTTTGGATTTGGATGTCTAACCTTTTACATCACGATAACTAAATTTTTATTATGATAGCAAATAATTAATTATAATATAAAAAATAGAGAAGTTTTAAACTTCTCTATTTTTTATATTATAATTTTTTTTCAATATTTATAGCTAATATAAAATATTTAACAGATTCTTTTAATTCGCCTAAATTATAATACAATTCAGCCATTTCATTATATCTCTTATATCTTTCTTCACTATTAGCAAATCTAAATAAAAAATCTGTAGATAAATTCATATACATTTCTGCTTGTATAAACTCACCTTTTTTCTGATATATCATACCTTTGAAATAATACCCTTTTTCTATTAGCTTTATTTCATCAATGTTAATAGCTAAATCTAAAGCTTCTTCTGTATATTTAAAAGCTTCTTCATATTGTCCATTATTATATAATGTATTAATACATTCTATTAAGAATTCCCCACAACCTTTTTTATCTTCTCTTGGATAAATTTCAATTGCATCTTTTATTTCTTTCATAGCCTTATTAAATTCTTGAACTTGAAAATACATTTCTCCATTCTTTCCCTTAAATTTAGCTAATTCCTTTAAATCATTCTTCTTATATTCAAAAGCCTTTTTTAAATATTTTTCTGCCTCTATTTTATATAATAAAATATTTAAAGTTGCAAACTCATGATAAAAATCTCCTTTAGCCTTATCACTCAAAATATTTATAAACTCTAATACTTTTTTTAAACATTCGTATGCTTTTTCTTTTATATTAATATTCTTATAACAAATTCCTTCATAAAAACACGCATAAACATAACTTAACCTATCTTCTATATGGTTATTTTCATAAATTTCTCTTATTCTTTCAAAATAACTTATTGCTTCATGATACTCTGCTGTTTTCATAAAAAATGTAGACATATCATTATAATAAATAATAATTTCTTCATTACATTGAGTTAATTGATATAAATCATAATACTTTGAAATCAAAAGTTGCATATTTTCTAATTTATCATTATTCATATATAACTCAAACAAAATATGAATTAGCTTTAATGCCAAATCATTAAATCCACATTTGCATGCATACTCTAAATTATAATTTATTATATCTTCTAATTTTTCAAATGAACAAGTGCTCTTTTTTATCTCTTCAACATTATGTTTTATTTGATCATAAACATCTCTTACTAAATAATCATAATCTACTTGTAATTTCTTTGAGATATATCTAAGCGCTTCTTCATCCGCTTTAATTTTACCATTCTCTATGCAACTCATTTTTGAAATAGAGATTTTATCTCCACATAATTCTTTTAATGTTATTCCTTTATAAATTCTAGATCTTTTAATCTTTTCTCCTGTTGATAATATCTCCATAGCTACCCCCAGATAATTAATTATTTAATATACCTAAACTTCTAAAAATACTTACACCTTCATCTAAGTATCTAGCAGCTTCTGCTTCTCGCTTAACTCCAATATAATATTTCCCAATAAGTATTGCTATCTCTGCTGCTTTTTTGCTTAGTCCATTTGTTTTTGCTATATTAAAGGTTTCTAATAATATACATTCTGCTTCATCAAACTTTTCTTTTATTGTATATAATCTATAACATAAAATGTTTTTTTCTATTATTTGTTTTAAATCACTTTCATCTATAAGAATATCAATTTCAGAAAGAACCTTTTCACACTTTCTTATTTCCTTTATTTTGATATATCCTTCACATATATTAATTAAGGTTTCTATTACTTCGCTATCTTTATTTCTCATTCTAATTTCTTTAGCTATTTCATAGTGCTTAAAAGCCTCTTCAATATTATCAAATTCAAAGAATAGCTTTCCTAAATTATTTTCAACACTAGATATATTTTTTTCTTCTTCTAATTCCTTATATACCTCTAAAGTCTTCTTAGAATACTTTATAGCATTTACTATATCACCTTTTTTATTATATTCTTTTGATAATAACATTAATGTTTTACCGTATTCTTCTCTATTTTGAACTTGTTCAAATTTTTGTTTAGCTAAAAAAGTATAATCTATAGCTTTTTTTATATTATCAATTTTTAAATAACTTTCAGCCATTTGATAATATATTTCTCCTAAAATAAAATCATTTCCAACATTATTATCTAAATATACTTTTTCAGCTTGTTTCAAATAACTTGTAGCAGAATGATATGCTTTTAAGCTTAATGTTATTTTCCCTAAATTTAAAAATGTATTAATAATTTCCTCATAATTATTTCTTTTTATAAAAATTACATTTGCTGATAGATATAATTGTTGAGCTAAAACTAACTCATTCTTTTCCTTATATATATTAGCTCTCAAAAATAAATTTCTAGCTTTTCTATACTCTAAATTATATTTTTCTGCATAATATAGAGCATTTTCTATATTTTTTTCTGCACTTATATAATCACTATTTAATATATATGTTTCTGCCATTTGCTCATAATACACACATATTTTTTCTGCTTGTGTTTCTTCTGACTCCATTAAATACTCTACAGAAGTTTGAAGTGAATTTGCTAAATACTCCAATAAATCCATAGATGGATTTGATCTCCCAGACTCAACTAAACTTATTTGTCCTGGGGTAATTCTATCTCCTGCTAAGTCCTTCAGTGTCATTTCTAATTCTTTTCTACGTCTTTTTATTTTTTCACCTAAAGTAAGTATCTCCATCGCATAATCTTTCCTTTACCCACATTTATATAAATTCCAAAGCTTCTTATTATATTTTCCATTATATCATATAAAGTACCAAAAAAGTATATTTTTTGAGTATTAACTTCAATTATATTTAAAATAATATAAAAACTGCTATAGAATTCTATAGCAGTTTTTAATACTAATTTATATAGTCTAAAATATTATCATAGGCATCCCCAGCCGCACATCTAAGTTTTTTACTAGTTCTCCTGATGTTTCTTTGAGTCTTTCTATCTAACTCTGGTAAGACCATCATTCCAACTGCCATTCCCAAAATAGTTCCTATTGCTAAACTCTTAATTACTTTTCCCAAAAATAACACCTCTTTATATTAATTTATAAAAATAGTATGTGTATTTTAGGGGAAAATACTCATATATTATTTTATCTATATCTTAATATTCTCAATTAACTCCCTATACCAAGAGCTTCTTTAGCTAGTTTATCAGCCAAATCATTATACTTATTACCACTATGCCCTTTTATTTTCTTAAACCTTATTTTTACTTCCTTCATTTTACTTTGCATAAACGCATTATATTCAGCAGTAATTCTATTATTTCTTTTCCACGTTCCAATAGCCCATGATTCAACACCTTGATAATCATATGCTATAGTAATTTCTTTAAACCCATTCTCAATAGCATATTCTACAGCCATCTTTGCTCCTAAAACTTCTCCTGAAACATTTCTTAATAAAATAGCTTCTTTATCAAATCCCTTACCTTTATCCTTATATATTATCTCGTCATCTTTAACAGCCACTAATCCATAAGAATAGTTTCCTTTATCCACAGCAAAACTTCCATCTACATATATAAATAATCCTTTCTCACTTTCTACTAATTCCTCAGACCTTTCCGGCGTCTTACCTTCTGAATTTAATGCAATAAAATTAATAGCATCTTTCTCTGTAGTAAAACTTTTATATATAGCCCCTTTAAACCCTATAACTTCTTTTTTACATTCATCCCAAGAAGTAAATATTTTAGGTGCTCCTGATTTTCCTTTATAAACAGCATAATACTTCAAATTAATCATCCTTTCATATATGCTTATTCGTTTTTTATTTTTAAACTGATAATATTTCTTCCATCACTCTATAAATACTATCTATATTTTTAGCTCCAGTAAAGTTAGTTGCATATTCTATTGCACTCTTAACAACTATTAATATATCACTCTGTCCTTGCCAATTTTCCATTATTATATTTAATGGTATATCTGTCATTATAACATTTAGTGCAAATATTCCAATTGCTATATCATCAATTTTACCCACAAATGGTATTTTATCTGGTATTAAGTCACTTGGAACTGTCATATATGCAACTGCTGCTGATATAACAAGCTTAGTTTTCACACTTACTCTCTTATCTTTAAGTAGTCTATATATTAATGCTGCTATATCCGGTAATAGAAATATATAATCTTTATATTTTTGAGCTTTTTCTGGTAACTTATCGCTAACTTTTTCTCTTCCTTTAGTATAACAATCCTCTATTTTATTTATTTCCTCTTTATTAAACTCAACCTTATTTTCTTTTTCAAAATTTATAAGCTCTATTTCTTTTTTTAATTCTCCACCTAAAGATAATTGTATATTTCTTAATTCTACATTTAAAACTCCATAAGCACAGTATATACTATAAATATCAAAATCTACATATGGAACATCCTTCAATAAATATTTATATTGTATTATAACCTTACCATTTTTATAGCTTATTCCCATGTCACCTAAAGATTTCAAAGCAAATTTTAATGCAATTTTTCTTAAGAATGATGCTATTCCTATATTAAGAATTTTAAATCCTGTAACTTCTCCTTTTATTAATCCATCTTCCATAGAAGTTAGCTTAAACCTACACTCAAATTTTATAACAATACCTTTAGTAAATGAACCTATTATTCTTATATCTTCTTTTATTTCTATACTTTCTATATTAAGCTCTTTTATTGATACAAAGTCATTATATATACTTAATAAATTTTCTCCAGTTAATCCAACATTAATATTCGAAACATTCATAGCTTGTCCTTTTCCCCTCTTCACTATTTTATATCTGTAATATTTTTCTATAACATCTATACATAATATAAAGTATACTTCATATACTAAAAATTTTAAAGATAGTATTTTCCATTAAAAAATACAAAAATTACGGTCATTGCCTTATATATGCAATGACCGTAATTTACTATTTTTAATATAAAAAAATTATTTATACTAAAAAGCAGGAATTACACTTCCATCATATTTTTCTTCGATAAATTTTTTAACATCATCAGAAGTTAATATTTCAGATAATGCTTTAATTTTATCACTATCTTTATTTTCTTTCTTAACAGCTAGAATATTAGCATATGGGGAATCAGTAGATTCAATAGCTAAAGAATCTTTTACCGGATTTAAGTCTGCTTGTAATGCCCAATTTGTATTAATTACAGCGGCTTCAACATCCTCTAGAACTCTTGGTAATTGTTCTGCTTGTAATTCTGTAATTTTTAAATTTTTAGGATTTTCAGTTATATCTTTTACTGTAGGTAATTCAGTATCATTTAATTTTATTAAGTCATTATCAGCTAATAATTGTAATGCTCTTGCTTCATTAGATGGATCATTTGGCACTGCAATTTCAGCACCATCAGCTATATCTGAAATCCCTGAAACCTTTTTGGAATATAGTGCCATTGGTTCTATATGAACTTTAACTGTATAATCTAAATCATATCCTTTTGCTTCAATTGACTCTTCTAAATAAGGTATATGTTGAAAAAAGTTTGCATCTAAAGATCCTTCATCAACTGCAGGATTTAATAAAGAGTAATCATCAAATGTTTTAACTTCAAGTTTATAACCTTTCTCCTCTAATAATGGTTTGATATATTCTAAAATTTCTGCATGCGGTACTGCTGTAGCTCCAACTACAATTTTCTTATCATCATTTGAAGAAGTATCCCCTTTACTTCCACACCCAACTATTGATAATGCTAAAACTCCACTTAATACTGTTGCTAATATTTTTTTAAATTTCATTTTTGTTTCCCCCTAATTATTTTAATACATAAAATTTCTAATTTTATTTAATTTAAACTTATAAATTTTTTAACTTCCTGTATATTAATCCCCTTTAATTATTGCTTATTGCTTTTATTATTTTAGTTTCCTATATGCTAAATTACCTGCCCCTTGTAGTAATTGAACAATTATAATAAGTGTTATCACTGTATATATCATTACAGCATTATCAAATCTTTGATATCCATAAGTTAAAGCTACGGCTCCAACTCCACCTGCACCAACTGCCCCTGCCATTGCAGAATATCCAATTATTGATATTATAGATAATGTTATACCTGATATAATAGAAGGCATTGCCTCTTTAACCATAACTTTAAATATTATTTGAAAATTTGATGCCCCAAAAGACTTGGCAGCTTCAATCAGCCCCTTATCAACTTCCTTTAAAGCTCCTTCTATTACTCTTGCAATAAATGGAGCTGATCCTATTGTTAAAGGAACTAGCGCTGCTGTTTCTCCTATACTTTTTCCAACTATAGCTCTAGTTAATGGAATAATAGCTACAACTAAAATTATAAAAGGAAAGCTTCTTAAAGTATTAACTATAAATCCCAAAATTGAATTAATAATTTTATTAGGTTGCAATCCTCCTTCATCAGTTACAACTAATATAATTGCTAATATAAAACCAATTAATGTAGCTAATATAGTTGATATACCAACCATATATATAGTTTGTCCTAACGCTTCTATCAATATATCAGTAAAAAAACTTAAAAACTTCTCCATTTTATATCACCTCCCATGGCATATTTTTAGATGTTAAGTATTTTATAACTTTATCTTTTTGATTTTCTTTTATATTAATAACTAATGAACCTAAAACATCATCCCTAAATCTCTCTAATTTACCCCATACTATAGAAAAGTCTATATTTAGTTCTCTTGCCATTGCCGTAATTATGCTATCATTTGAGTTATCTTTTGGAAAGAATAATCTAATATTAATTCCTTCATTTGGTAATATCTCTTCT
Organism: uncultured Clostridium sp.; assembly: GCA_900547475.1. Classification (GTDB taxonomy): domain Bacteria; phylum Bacillota; class Clostridia; order Clostridiales; family Clostridiaceae; genus Clostridium. Next base: position 14,496 of record URGW01000036.1, read on the forward strand.
TCACCAATTAAATCTTTTAATGCCTTAGAATTTTTTAGGAACAACTCTTCTGTTTTCCCAACTGCTATTACTTCTCCCCCTTCCATAATAGCTACTCGTTGACAAATCTCTTTTACAACTTCCATTTGATGTGTAACAATAATTATTGTAATACCTAACTTTTCATTAATATCTCTTAATAAAGCTAAGATAGATTTTGTTGTATTTGGATCTAATGCTGATGTAGCTTCATCACACAAAAGAATACTAGGATTTAAAGCTAATGCTCTTGCTATTGCAACTCTTTGCTTTTGCCCACCACTTAATTCTCTTGGCTTACTCTCTTTCTTATCAGATAAACCAACTAATTCTAAAAGTTCCGAAACTCTTTTATCTATATCAGCTTTAGAATATCCCCAGCATTCTAATGGTAAAGCTACATTATCATATACATTTCTTCTTTCAAGTAATGAAAAATGTTGAAATATCATCCCTAAGCTTTTCCTAAAACTTCTTATGGATTTATTTCCTACTGCTTTCACTTCTTGATCTTCATTTACTAATATGCTTCCTTCATCATATGTTTCTAAACCATTTATACATCTTAATAATGTAGATTTTCCAGCACCACTATGTCCAACTAATCCAAAGACTTCTCCTTTTTTTATTTCTAAGGTTATGTCTTTTAAAACTTCTACATCATTAAAACTCTTATACACATTATTTATTTTAATCATAGTATCCCCTCCTTATTTTAATAATAAAAAAACGCACTAGAGAATAAACTCAAGTGCGTATAAAAATCACATATTAATTTACTCTCTCATCACTCAGTTAAAAACTGCAGGAATTAGCACCACATAAAATAATTAAGACGCTTACGCTCATTAAGATTTTTCACTCTTTAAGTAGCCTGCTGCTACTAAGCTTTAAAATTTAAATAATTAATTTAAATTTTCACCAAGTGAAATCTTACTTTCTTAATTACTTATAGGTTGCCGGGTTTCATAGGGCCAGTCCCTCCACCACTCTTGATAAGATATAATATTTACTTGTTTTGTGCTATTGATATAAATATATATCAATTTAACTATTTTGTCAATAATTTCTTTTAGAGTTTTTTATTATAAAAAAATTATCTTTTCTTCTATAACTTAATTTTCTAGATTATATAAAGAAAACTTATCTATTAGTAATCAATAATATCTTCCTCTATTTTAACTAATTCTGCATCAGTATTATCCTCTACAAAATCTAATATTTTTTCCTTTAAAGAATATAACACCTCTTTTGTAGTAGCTACTGATGTAATACCTATTACTATTTGCTCATGAATATCTTGATAATCAACTTCTGATACTGATACATTAAATTTATTTGAAAGACGTTTAGTTAAGCTTAATACTATCATTCTTTTTTCCTTTAATGACTTTACCCACTCTGCTCTAAATTCTAATGTCATTACTAATATTTTCATATTACACACCTCAACTTTAGTTTTTCATGCTAATTTAATACTATACTAATATTCTATCCATCTTATTTTCAAATATTTCTACTATAGTAACTTTAATTATATATATTTTTTTAATTTTATCTCTTTTTATAATTTCTTTATACAAAGCTATAAAGGACGTTAAAACCGCCCTTTGTTAATTTAGCTTTTAACTAAAAATCATCTCATATTCTAGTTCCTTTGTATCTTCATTATTTTTTTCATTTACTCTTTTAAAATTATTTTTAAGGTAAAAATTTATTGCGTTTTCATTCTTAGCATAAACATCTAATTTAAGTTGTTTATATTTAGGCTTAATATACTCTATTAATTTTTTACCAACTCCTTCTCTTTGATATTCCTCTTTTACAAAAAGACCTGCAATGTATCCATCTTCAATAATACCTATAAATCCTTTTATAATATTATTTTCCTGAAATATATAAATCTTAGCATTTGGCAATATTTTTTTAACTAAATCAAAATTATTAATCCAATACTCTTTTTCTATAAAATCATGAGTATTTATATTAGTTTCAAGCCAAATTTTCATTACCTCATCTAAATAATCCATTTTAAATTCCTTTATCATTGCTTTCCTCCATTTTATCAATATATTCCTATTTTTCAATTAGCTCTATAGAATTTCCCTCAATCTTACTCTTCATTATCCATCCTATTTTTAACTCTATTTTATCTACATTAGGATCATTTATCCTTAAATATGACTTAACATAATATTCATCACTATCTTCATCCCCTATGCATGACGTTCCACTTTCACTTATTAAATCCTCTCCATTTTCAAGTATAATATTTTCAAATGAAACACTTTTAACAAAGTCAGCTTTTAACGTAAGTTCATTCCCAATAAGACTTATAAATTCAAAGTTATAATTATTTTTTTCTACTACTTTATTTTTTAAATCTACTATAATCTTTCTATCATCTTTTCCAGCATAGTACAAGTTATCAAAAATAAAAGTTAAAGATTTAATATCTTCTTTTATCTCTCCTTGAAATTCTACAAAATTATTTTCAACGCCTTTGCTTACATAAAATGAACTTATTTTATACTCATTTCCTTTATCATCTATAAATCTAGGATTTTCAAAAGTCATATAATCATATATATCACTATTAAGCTTAAATTCCATAACACTTCTAGTTTTGCTACTTTTTAGACTAACTATTTCAATATCTCCAATCTCAGTATTAATAACAGTATTATCTATAGGTATATTTATTAATTCACTATTAAATATTTCTTCTTCAAGTTTTATTGGTACAGAAAAACTAGCTAGATACTCCTTATTTAAATTACTTTCTATATATTTCTCATTATCATAAATATTAAACTCCAACTTAAATTCTTCATTAAACTTATCAAATGATATCTCTATATACGATTCTTGCCCTCCTTCTTCATTTGTAATACTATAAGGTTCAGTATAAAAAGTGCTCCATGCTGCAACATCTTCACTAATAACACTAACATCAACCCCTAAGTCAATTTCTCCTAATATTTCATAACCTACCCAAAGTCTTTTCCAATCACCAGCTATAGTATTTAATTTAAGTTTTACTCCATTTTGCTCTTCCTCAAAGTTTATTTCTTTAACAAGGCCTTCTTCTATTGCATTATCAAACCCCTTATCAAAGGTCACAAGTTCTACTAATTTATCAAGACCAGGAACCTTACTCATGGCATAAGCTACTGTCGGAAATATATTAACTAATAATACAAACACTAAAAATGTACTCACTATTCCAATGCCATATTTATATATAGTTTTAAATCTTCTTCTTTCTTGTCCTTCTTTTAAAGTCTTCTTTATCATAAAATCTAGTTCTTCTGGTATTTCTATATTCTCATACTTCAATTTCTCATCATCAAAATAAATATTACTCATAACTCTCCTCCTTAATCTCAACCCTTAATTGCTTTAAAGCTTTATGCATTCTATTTTTAACTGTAGAAACTGAAATATCTAAAATTTCAGCCACCTCACTAATTTTATATCCATGAAAATACTTTAAAACTATAATAGACTTAAGCTCTGATTCTAAATCCTCAACTGCATAATTAATATCATTTTCATCAAAATCAACTATCTTTTCTTTTAAACATTCATCATCTGTAAAAATCATTTTAGAATTCTTTCTAATAAAATCTATTGCAGTGTTAATTATTATTCTATTTAAGTATTTATCAATAGAACTTTCATCTTTTATCTTGGATAAACTTGAATATCCTTTTAATATACTTTCCTGCAAAATATCCATAGCATCATGATGATTTTTAACATAATAATATGCTAACCTATAAAAGCTTTCCTTATTTTCTATTACAGACTTTTCAAATCTTTTTTCTAAGCTCCTACCCCTAACTTTAATCATTAATATTTTCTCCTATCTAGAATTATATAAATAGTACTATTAGCAATTCTAATATATAGACGTATGAAACTATGGTTTTGTTTAAGACTCTAAAAATTTTTCATATATCTATAATAAAAGTGCCTTTGAAACAAATCCATTATATTGATTTATTTCAAAGGCAAAAACATTTTATAAGTTATTTATACTTTCAATTAAATTTACAAATTCACCTTCATCCTTTTTATCAAGGAAGATATCAATTAGAGTTTTAGTGGGCATTTTATTATATCCCTTTTTACCATTTATAAAAATCTCTGATAACTTTTCTCTAAAACTCTCTTCATCATCTTTTAATTGTCTAATAAGCTCTTCTATTTCATACTCGACTAAAGCATCTATTATATTATTTCTTAATGCTTCATTAAAGCTTTCTGCAAATATTCTTTCTTCTTCACTTAAGTCTTGAATATCATTATTTAATAATTTAAAAATGTTCATAGTGCTTCTACTCCAAATTTTATCCCTTCTAATGCTTTCTTTACTAAATTTTATATTTCTTTATTTTTAAAATTTATAATACTAATTTACTCATCTCTAAAATCGTACTTTCCATCAGGTAAATCTATTTTATGACCATTTATAGAAATAGTATCATTATCAATCCAAATTAATGATGCACTATCAATATGATAATCATTATATATTAGCTTCTTACCTAAAATTTTATCACTCTTTAAATAACATCTTACTGCCCAATCAACTGTTGCTCCTCCGTTTATAAGATAAGCCTCTACTTTATATTTCCCATCTATTGATTCTGTTGTTGATATTAGCTCTTTACTTGGACTAAAAAACTCCTTTAGAAATATAATTCCCCCTATAAGAAGACCTAATATAAGTAAACCTAATATAAATGCTATAGTTGATTGAACTTTAATTTTTTTTATTATTTTATTCTCCTCATCCATATGCTTACCCCTCATACTTTTTAAAATATATCCTCTACAATATAAATTTTATTTAGATTAATATCTAAAATCATATATATTTTAGAATTATCTTCTTCTATATAATAATAGTATTTACAATTACTATTATTATTAGGATAATACTCTTCAGGCACCTTTAATTTTCTTAATATATTTAATACATTAGTTTCTATACTACTATTTTTCTCTTTCCAATCTACTGCATCATTAATTTCTTCTAAATTTTCATACTTAAATATAGAATATCTTTCACCATCACCATTAAAACTCGGACCGCTATCTTTATAATAAATTTCTTCATAATTTCTCGGCAAATCCAGATTCCAATTTATATTAATTACATGGAAATAACGATTTCTTTCTTTCGTTATTATTATAGATACCATCAACATAATAACTGTAATTATCCCTATTATACTTACTATTAATCTCAAATAGCAATTTTTCTTTTTTAATAATATTCTTATAAAAGATATAATGATAGATATGATAAAAATAAATGTAATTGCAGCTGTAAATAATATAGTATTAATCCATACTGAAAATAGCTGTGAGGAATCTTTTGATAATTTATACTCTACAAATAAATATACTGCAAATAAACTTAAAATACCTACTATAAAAATATTTAAATATACTTTACTTTTAAACCTCATAACTATTACTCCTTCTTTAGTTTAGATAATATAATCCAAACTAAACTATCATCAAAAGTCGAATATATAAATTCAGCTTTTATATTATTCCTATTATCAAAGTAAACATGCTCCTTTAATTTTAGCTCTCTATCTTTCCACTTTTCTTTATAGCTCTCTCCAAGTATATCTGATACTTCATTTATATTTCTTAAATTTCTTCTACCATTTACAGAAATGACAGTTTTATTCTCATCAAATCTTCCAAACAAATAATTAATTTTATTATCTTTTGAATCAATTATAAGTTCTTCAAACTCACATGTATACCCCCCTAAACACTTATTACTTTCCGTATATTTATTTAAATTAATATTTTTTATAGAGCTTCCTATATTTAAGTTATCAATATAAATATTATTTAATTCTGTATTTTTAATATTACTCATATTGTTACAACCTACAAAAAATATTGTTGATACAATACAACTTAAAACAATAACGATGATTCTTCTTACTCTATTTACTTTTAACTTTCTCATTATCTATCCCCATAACCATAAAATAATATTATTTGAAGTTTATTTCTTCAGTTTTCCATACATCTCCTGAATCAAAACTATAATTAATAATTACTGTGTCATCATTCTTCCACTGCAATGTATATGCTCCACTTGAAAATGGCCTAAATCCATCATCATTTGAAATTTCGCCCTCTATCTGCTTAATAAATATTCCATACTTTTTCTCATAAACATCACTCCATCCAGATAAAAGAAATGTCTTTTCTTCAACAATTAAAGTATTTGCTTTATTAGGAGACTTAAAAGTAAAATATCTATATTCACTATAAAGCATTATATACCCAAAAATAATTATAGGAATTAATATAACAACAGCTAAATTATATATAACTTTTATCAATGTTTTATTAACATAATCAAAAAACATCATAGGTAGTATTAAAATAAGCATTAATAGTCCTAAAACAATAATATTAGGACTAATATTAAATAAATATATCTTTAATCTAAAGAAATAAAATATTAAATATATAATTACTTCTAAACTTAAAGCTATTGTCCATATATACTTTAAAGACTTTTTGCTCCCATTTCTCATTTTCTATTATTCCTCACCACTTCTATACTCTAAAATATCCCCTGGTTGGCAATCCAAAGCCTTACAAATAGCATCTAAAGTTGAAAATCTTATTGCTTTTGCCTTATTGTTCTTAAGTATAGATAAATTTGCCATAGTTATTCCAACCTTCTCTGAAAGTTCCGTTGCACTCATCTTTCTTTTTGCCATCATAACATCTAAATTTACAATAATCATTTAGTTTGCTCCTCTTAAATCGTTAAATCAATTTCTTCTTTTAACTCTATTCCTTTTACTATAAGCTCTCTAATTACTGACGTAATCATAAAAACCATTAAAGTTGCAATAGTAACTACTATAAATACCAAATTATGATAAATAACTGTAATTGCTATTAAATAAATAATAAACTCTATTAAAGAATAAATACTTATTCTCTTTAATCTTTTTAATGTATTTATATTTAAATATGTATCATTAAGTAAACTTTTAGATAGTTTCATAACCTCAATTAATAAAAGTAAAAAAGGAATTACTGTTATAAATAAAAATGTACTTATAAATCTTGGCTCTTCTATAGTAGTAAAGTTTAAATAGTACCACTTAGTAATAGAAGGTATCCATATCGATCCAACCCCTGTAATACAAACTGCTAAAACTGATATTATATATAATATTTTTCTGAATATATTATTCTTCAATCTTAATCACCTCATAAATATTTTATATTATACCTTATATTAAATCAAGAATTATTTATCGTTATACGATAAATAATTGATGTTATAAAATAAAGAGGCTGCTTTCACAACCTCTTTATTAAATATTCATTTTACTTTTTATTATTTTTTCTTCAATTTCATCCTTAGGACTTTTACACTGTCTTGATATATTTAACAATACTCCCATAGCAGCCAAATTAAACACTAACGAAGTCCCTCCATAACTTATAAAAGGTAAAGGAACACCTGTAACTGGCATACTTCCTGTAACAACAGCAATATTAATTATAGCTTGTACTGCAATAACAGAAATAATTCCTGTTGCTAAAAGCTTACCATATCTATCCTTTGCCCTAGATGCTACTTTTATTCCTGAAACTATTAATACTACAAATATTGCAATAACTACAATACATCCAATAAGACCTAACTCTTCACCTATTATAGCAAATATAAAATCATTATGAGGCTCAGGCATATATAAAGCTTTTTGCTTTGAGTTTCCTAAACCTACACCAAATAATCCTCCAGATCCTAAAGCATAAAGAGAATGTATTAATTGATACCCCTCCTTGTCGGCATATTTCCACGGATCTAAAAAGCTTATAAATCTATCTCTTCTATAATCTGTGCTAAAAATACCTATACTACCTGCAACTCCACCAATAGCTATTAAGGCAAATGTCTCCTTAAAACTCATTCCTGATACAAAAATCATTATAAATGCAACAAACATTATAATAGATGCAATACTTAAGTTATTTTCCTTATATACTAAGCCAGCAAATAAAGCCGCTGAACCTAAATATACTAATGGTGCCTTCCAACTTTTGCTTACTCCCCCATACTTATCTATCATCATTGCCAAGAAAAAAACTATAACATATTTGGCAAGCTCTGATGGTTGAAAGGAAACCCCAGCAATCCTTAACCAACGTGTAGCACCATTGATATTACTTCCCACAAGTAAAACTGCTACTAAAGCTACCACTGTAACTAAGTATGCACCTCCCGTAAATTTTTTCCATATATGATAATCTATTAACATCATAACTACTAATGCTACTAATCCTACAGGGGCCCATGTAAGTTCTTTTTTCAAAAAATAGAATACATCTTTATGTTTATAAAGTGCATCATAATAACTTGCTGAAAATACCATAATTATTCCTATTGCAACAAGCGCTAATACAGAATATAGTATATATGGATTTACAGAGTTTATCTTAGACTTTCTTTTTACTTTCTTCCCACTCTTTCCTTTTTTTAACCTTTTCGCATTACTATTCATATTCTTTTCTCCAGTATACAATATTTAATATTCATATTCTTTTTTTAATGTTATTGTAACTTTTGTTCCTTTTACAACCTTATTTCCACTAGCTATACTTTGAGAATCAACAATTCCTTCTCCTTTAAACTCATATACTAATCCAAGATTATCTAAAATAGAAGTTGCAAACTCTTCAGTAGTACCCTTCAAATCTGGCATTATAATTTCTTTTTCCACTTGTCCACTATCTTTAGCTGTAATGGAAATAGTAGTTCCTTCTTTTACTGTTGAACCTGGATAAGAATCCATTGAAATAATAGTTTTTCCATTTCCATTAACTTCAGCTTCTAAACCATTTTCCTTTAGTATTTCTTTTGCTTCTTCAATAGATTTACCTCTTACATCTGGAATTATTACATTTTTATAAATAGAAAATCTTTCTTTTGCAAGTGGTGAATCCATATATTTAAATACTTCTTCGAATAACTCCTTCATTAATGGAGCAGCAACTTCTCCACCATAATAAGCTCCATTACTTGGTTCATCTACTGCTATAAATACTGTTATTTGTGGATTTTCTACTGGAGCTAAAGCAATCATTGATGATATATATTTATCTGTTGAATATGTTCCAGTTGTAGGATCAACCTTTTGAGCCGTTCCTGTCTTTCCACCTATATTATAACCTTGTACGAAGGCCCCATCAGGTCCATCTTTAGTAACTGTTCTCTCTAAATAACTTCTAAGTAAAGCTGTACTCTCATCAGATAAGACATCTTCCTTTATTATTGGTTTTATAGTTTCATCAATAACTCTATTCCCACTTTCATCTTCATGAGAAATTTCTTTTACTATATGTGGCTGAATAAGATCACCACCATTTGCAATTGCATTAAATGCTGTCATAAGTTGCATTGTTGTAACTGTATTAGTCTGTCCAAACGATATAGTAGCTAAATCAATCGCAGATACAGTATCACTTGATTTAACTATTCCTGATGCTTCTCCTGGTAAATCAATACCTGTTGTTTTTCCAAATCCTAATTTATATATATATTCATTTAAATTTTCAATTCCAAGCCTTTCACCAATTTCCATCATTCCAACATTACAAGAGTTCTTTAAAACTTCTGCTAAAGTTTGTGTACCATGTCCTTCATGCTTCCAACAATGAACCGTAGTGTTTCCAAATTTAACTGATCCATTACAAACAAATGTATCAGAATCACTAACCACACCTTTTTCTAATGCTGCAATCATTGTTACAGTTTTAAATGTTGAACCTGGCTCAAAAGTATCACTTACTAACCAATTCCTCCACATATTTTGTATTTTATCATTATCAGTTTCACCTTCAAAGCTTTCATATCCTGAAAATGGATTATTAGGATCATAGTCAGGCTTATTTACCATTGCTAATACTTCTCCATTATTAGGATCCATAATAAGTACATGAACACCTTTAGCATTATGTTCTTCTAACCCTTTTTGTGCAATTTTTTCAGCTATATACTGTAAATTTTCATCTATTGTTGTTATAACATCACTACCATCTATAGCTGGAGTAAACTTATATGTATCGAATGGTAACCTATTTCCCCAACTATCATAAGATCCTATTTTCATACCTGCAATTCCAGCTAAATAATCATCATATTGTAATTCTATACCTGTTAAGCCTGTTCCTTCTGAGTTAATTCCACCTAATGCGCTTGCTAAAAAGTTTCCATTAGGATAATATCTTTTTACATCCCTCGAAACTATAAGGCCATATATCCCCAATTCATCAGCACTATCAGCAACAGCCTTAGTAACTCCCCTAACTAATGGTGCATAACTAGCATCGCTCCCATCTGAATTTTTTCTGTTTAACGCTTCAAGAACTTCATCAACTTCTACACCTGTTACCTCTGAAATTTCAACTGCAATATCATCCATAGTTAAATCCTTGTCTTCTATATGATTTCTAACTGAATCTAAGTCAAAGTCTATTCTATATACATTAGCAGAAGATACTAGTACTGATTCATTTCTGTCTAAAATGTCCCCTCTTTTAGCAGTTACACTAATTTCCTTTTGCCATTCCGAATTTGCCTTTGCCTCTAATGCTCGTCCACTTACTAATGTTAACCATGCTAATCTTAATACAAGAAATGCTAATAGACAGAATATAATAATTGAAACAATATATAATCTACTTTTATAGCCAATTGTTTTTTTATTCCTTTTATATTTTTTCTTTTTATATGCCATCTTTTTTTCTCCTATCATAATGTTTAATTTAAATATCTCTTTAAAATAGAGCTATAATTTTTAATAAAGTAGTTTAGCTTTTAAAAAGTAGGTTCTAATTAAATAGATGAACTTATCCCGTGTTTTTAAATAAGAAGTTTTTCATAAAATCTAATAATATTAATAAATTATATTTTACTATATTTTTATTTATATCAAAAGATACTAAGTCTAAATATTATCTAATTTATGATAAAATTTTATATAAATTTCACATATAAGCATGTATTTTTACTATATTTTATATACAATAACCTTATTATTTTCTCTCTTAGCTGAATAAAATGAAAAAGTAGCTATTTATACTAAATTAATTTATTTAGTATTAAATTAACTACTTTCATTTCATATATTAATTTTTATTCAACTTTTCTTTATCTATTTTATTAAAACTTTTCCCTACAGCTACTGCTGTAACCATTGTTCCATTTACATTTAACATTGTACGTCCCATATCTAATATAGGATCAATTGCTATTATTCCTCCTGCTAATGGGAAGTATGCTCCCATTCCCATTCCCGATATAGCTACTGAAACTGCCATAGTTGCACTACCTGGTAAACCTGCAATTCCTAGTGAACCAATAACTATTATTACTATAAGCATTCCATAAAAGCTTATATCCATTGTTGTTCCTGACATATTTGCTAATGTTACAGCCATTAATGCTGGATAAATAGCAGCACATCCGTTCATCCCCATATTTGAACCCAAACTTCCTACAAATGATGCTATTCCATTTTCTACACCAACACCTTCAGTTAATGTTTCTATTGTAACTGGTAATGTTCCTAAACTAGAACGAGATGTAAAAGCTAAAATTAATGGTTCCATAACCTTCTTCAAATATTTGAATGGATTAATACCTAAAAATGCAATAATTATTAAATGTATAATAAATACAATACCTATACTTACATATAAGGCTATTATAAATTCAACAACTTCTTTTATTGCTGCTAAACCTCTTCCAGCTATTGTATTGGCAAGCAATGCTACTACTGCATAAGGCATAAGTTTTATAACAGTCATTGCTATACTAGTAATTATCTTATAAGAACCATTAACTAAATCAGTTACAGGCTTAATAACATCACTATATTTTTTATTTAATATTTTCATAGAGTTACCAATAAATGCTGCAAATATTACTACTGCAACTACATTTCCTTCTGCCATTGCAGATACTGGATTTGATGGAAGCAATCCTCTTAATGTATCAACTACTGGTGTTATTTCTCTTATTTCATTTGTGCTTTCCACTACATTAGCTGAAACTCCTAATTTAAATAAATTACCTACTATAATAGCAACAATAGCTGCAATAGTCGTTGTTCCTAGTAGAATAAGCAGTGATCTTGCAGTTAATTTTCCAAGATTTTCTCCTGCCTTCATATTAATAATAACTCTAATTATAGATACAAATATTAAAGGTACTACAAGCATTTTTAATAGGTCCATAAACCCATATCCAATAAGTCCATACCACTTATTCACTTCATTAATCCATTGAACCTCCCCTGGATTATTGGGAAATCCTGCTACTAATTGAATTATTATTCCTAATATCAAACCTGCAATAGTTGAAACTATCATTCTTGTAGAAAACTTCACTTTCCTTTTAGCCATAATATTTACTCCAAATAACACAGCTAAAAGAATAATAATAAATGCTATTGTCTTAAAGTTTGTTATCATTATAAAATCTGATAAAAAAGTATTATTCATTTTTTCCTCCTATATATTTATATATATATCAACATATATATTACATTAAATTTATAACTTATACTAGTTTAAATTATATATAATATATAATTTCTTCTTTTTCTTTTCTATATTGTTCAACAATATACTCTAATGTTATTGAATCAAAGTAATCATTTATTTTTTTATTAATTTCATTCCAAATGACTTTATTCACAAATCTCTCCATATCATTTGAATTATCATCACTTATATCTATAAGAAGGGACTCCCCCTCTAAAGTTCTTAAAATCTCGCCTATTGTAATTTCTTTAGGACTTTTTGACAAAGTGTATCCACCCTGTGCTCCCTTCCTTCCTATTATTAAGCCTGATTTTCTAAGTAATGAAAATATTTGCTCCAGATATCTTTCTGATATTTCTTGACGCTCTGATATAGCTTTTAAAGTTACACTTCCACATTCAGAATTAATTACTAAATCAATTAAAGCTCTAATTCCATATCTTCCTTTAGTAGAAATTTTCATAAATTCACCTACCTTCAACATTTCATATTTCCTACTTTTCCTATCGGTATTATGTTTATAATATATCTTTTTTCATACTTTGTCAATATTTTTTATCATTTACATTAAAAGCAAAATAGATATATAAGCTAATCTCATATATCTATTTTGTCAAAAATTTATTTGCTTTTATAATATTAATAACTCCAATAACTCAATTGGATTTTTAATTATATAATCTGCACCAGCTTCTCTTAACTCTGCTTCACCTCTAAATCCCCATGACACTCCAACTGATTTAACTCCTGCATTTTTTGCAGTATTTACATCTACGTCGGAATCACCAACATATATGCATTCATTTTTTTCAACATTTAATAGTTCAATTACTTCATAAATAGTTTTAGGATCTGGCTTAGTTGGATGATTTGGTCTTTGTCCATATGTTATTTCAAAAACATCTCCAAAATATCTTCTAACTACCTCTCCCGCAAATTCATCTGGTTTATTTGAAACTATTGCAATTTTTATATTTTTATTTTTTAACTCTTCTATCATTCTTATAATACCATCATAAGGTTTTGTCATATCAACCATATGCTCTTCATAATACTCATCAAATAACCTCAAAACTTTATCTATTACCTCTTTATCCTCTTTATACTTATCTGGTACTATACGTTGAATTAATTTATATCTTCCATTTCCTACGAATCTAGTATAATCTTTTAAATTATGTTCTTTAAACCCACAACTTTTTAATGCATAATTACATGCATTTGCCAAATCCTCTAATGTATCTAATAATGTACCATCTAAATCAAAAACTACCGCTTTAACCATTTTGCATTCTCCTATACTATTTTCTTGTAAAGTAACCTTATTATAAATTAAAGCTACATTAATTATTATTTTATCATATTTTGCTTTGTTTTTAGTAAAATTTAATTTTATTACCTATTCTTTTTTATATTATTTTATATTTAATTATAATTTTTCATATAAAAATAAGCTAGATACTAATTTGTAACTAGCTTATTTTTATTTATTAAATTTATTTTATTGCATTGTTTATTTCTTCTACCATCATCATTGTTGATGTGAATCCACCTGTTGCAGTATACCAAATACTCGGATTTAAGTACACTATATTACCATTTTGATATGCATCTGTTTTTGCCATTAATTCATTTTCAAATAACTCTTTAGCTGAAGTTGTTCCACCTGTAACTGCAGCTCTATCAACAACAAATAGATATTGAGGGTTCTTTTCTACAATATATTCAAATGAAGCCTTTTGACCATGAGTAGAAGCTTCAATATTTTCATCAACTGGAGTAACCCCAAAACTATTGTGTATTATTCCAAATCTTGACTCTGCTCCATAAACGCTAAATGCTCCATCGTTAGCTAAAGCTATAAGTCCATTAACACCTTTTTCTGTAACTTTTGCATTTAATTCTTCAATTGCTTCAGTTATATTTGCAAGCTCTTTTTCAACAGCTTTTTCTTCTCCAAATATTTCACCTAATATATTCATATTTTCTGCAAATGAATCTAAATAATTTTCATTTTTCACACCTAAATGTATTGTTGGCGCAATTTTATTTAATTCTTCATAGTAATCAGATTGTCTTCCTGAAATTATTATTAAATCTGGAGTTAATTCAAATATCTTTTCCATATCTGGTTCTTTTAAAGATCCAATACTTGAATAATCTTCACTTGCAAACTTACTTAAATGCTCTGGAAGTCCACTTTGAACTACACCTACTATTCCTTCAACTCCTAATTTATCTAATGAGTCTAAAATTCCATAATCAAATACTACTATTTTTTTAGGATTTTTATTAACTGTTGTTTCTCCAAGTTCATGAGTAACTACTACAGTTTCTCCTTCACTATTTCCCCCTACTCTTGCAAACTTAGTAATACCGAATATACCTAATACTACTACTAATAAAATTACCATTGATATGATTGTTTTTTTCTTCATTATTATCCACCTCTTTATATAAATTTCGTTTTTAATATTGATATTCATTATCAGTATGCTTTTTATATAATAGGCAAATTAAAAATTTGCCCTTATAATCATTTTATATTAGAAATATATACATATATTTCTGTTATTAATATTTTCAATATGGAAATCTATTTCATAAATATTCTCTAGTTCTTCCTTCTGTATAGTCTCTTCAGCAAGTCCATTCTTTATAAGTTTTCCATCTTTTAAAGCTACTATATAATCTGAATAACAAGATGCAAAGTTAATATCATGTATTACTATTACAACTGTTTTTTTCAACTCATCACAAAGCTTTCTTAAAATTTTCATAATTTCAACTGAATGCTTCATATCTAAATTATTTAAAGGCTCATCTAAAAATATATAATCACTATTTTGAGCTATTACCATGGCAATATATGCTCTTTGTCTTTGTCCTCCACTTAGCTCATCTAAGTATCTATTCTCAAACTCCTTAAGTTGCATATAGTTAATTGCTTCATCTATATATTTATGATCTTCTTCTTTTAAATTTCCTTGAGAATGAGGAAATCTACCAAAACTAACTAACTCTCTAATAGTTAACCTAATATTAATATTATTTGATTGTCTTAGAATAGCTATTTTTTTTGCTAGCTCTTTATTATCCCATTTTAATATATCTTTACCATCAACTAAAACTTCTCCAGAATCTCTTTTTAAAAGTCTACTCATTATTGAAAGAAGAGTACTTTTACCTGCTCCATTTGGTCCTATGAAAGAAGTTATTTTTCCTTCCTGTATATTTAAAGATACATTATCTACTACTTTTTTATTTCCATAAATTTTAGTTATATTTTTTACTTCTATCATCTATTTCTCTCCTTCATTACTAAATAAATGAAATAAATTCCTCCAACAAAATTAATTATTACACTTACCGAAACACCAAAATCCATTAAATGTTCAACTAATAATTGTCCACCTATTAATGCTATTGTACTAATTAATATAGTTGCAATCCCTAAAATACTATGTTTATAAGTTGCTATAAGTTGTCGTGCAATATTTACTACAAGCAATCCTAAAAATGTTATTGGTCCAACTAATGCTGTAGCTACTGATGTTAATAAAACTACAACTACTAATATTTTCTTTACCATTTTGTCATAATCTACACCTAGGTTTATAGCTTCATCTCTTCCTAACGCCATAACATCTAATATTTTTAAATAATCATAAACATATCCTATACAAACAATTATTACTATGCTTGATATAAATAATAAATCTGTATTTATATTATTGAAGCTAGCTTGCATTTTATCTTGTACCATTTGGAATTCTACTGGATCAATTAAAACTTGCATAAATGTAGTTAAACTTTCAAATAAAGTTCCACATACTACCCCAACTAATAATAATGTAAATATGTTTTTACCACCTTTTTTAAATATAAATTTATACATTAAACTTGAAAATAAAAGCATTGCTACTATTGAAATTATAAAATTTATATTACCATTACTCATTATTGCTGAAGATGATCCTAGTAAAAATACTACAGTTGTTTGTAGCAATACATATAATGAATCTATTCCTAAGATACTTGGTGTTAATATTCTATTATTTGTTACTGTTTGAAATATTAATGATGAAAATCCTATTGCTCCACCAGTTAATATCATGGCATATATTTTAGGAATTCTTCTATATAAGGCATATTTAAAATTAATGCTATTTACTCCAATAAATAAAAACGAACTTACTAATACTAAAACCAATACTGATAAAATAATTATGCTTCTTTTATCTTTAGTTTTCATTTTTTGTCCCCCTTATTATCATATAAAGGAATATTATACTTCCAATTACTCCTACTGTTAAGCTTATTGACATCTCAAATGGGAAGATTATTATTCTTCCTAAAATATCACAAACAAGCAAGAATATAGGTCCTAATAACGCTGTATGATATAATGTTTTCTTTAAATTATCCCCGCTATACAAGCTAACTATATTAGGAATAATAAGTCCTAAGAAAGGTATATTACCTACAGTTATAATTGTTACTGCACATATTAATGAAACAATAGCTAGTCCCACATTTACTACAAAATTATAATTAAGCCCTAAATTAACTGCAAAATCTTCTCCCATTCCCACTATAGTAAATTTATTAGCATATAGAAATGCTATTACTACCATTGGAATACTTAAATAAAGTAACTCATAACTTCCTTTCATTATTAATGACATATCCCCTTCCATCCAAGATGAAATATTTTGGACTAAATCATATTTATAAGCAAAGAAAGTAGTAATTGATCCAACTATCTTACCTAACATCATACCCATTAAAGGTACAAAAACTATATTTTTTATCTTTATAGCTTTTATCATTTTCATAAATAAAACTGTTCCTAAACCTGCAAAAATAAATGATATAATCATCTTTTCCATAGTTGTTGCATTAGGAATTATCATTATACAAAATAATATTCCTAATTTTGCAAAATCTGCTGTTGCTGCCGTAGTTGGTGAAACAAATTTATTTTTACTAATTTGTTGCATTATAAGACCACTTATACTTAAACCAATTCCTGCAACTAATATTGCTATTAATCTTGGAATTCTACTTATAAGTAATACATGTATTTTATCTATGTTAAAAGTTAATATATCATTTATAGTAATACTTGATACACCAATAAATATTGATGTAATTGATATTAGTAGCAATATAATAAATAAATATCTCTTTTTCATTTATTGTCCCCCGTGACTTATTATTATCTCCAAAAAACATATCATTCAAAAACACTTATCAAATGATATTAGTTATCATTTTCTTTTAAAGCATATCACTAATATATATCCTTGTCTATATCATCTTATATTTTTTTAAATTTAATATTTTTTATGATAAAATTTATATCATATATCAATTTGAAAATATTTACTATTAAAATATTAATAACTTATTAATATTTTAATAACTTATTAATATTTTTAATAATAACTCTATCATTTCTATTTTGTCATCACATAATAAATAGAGAGACTTCTTTTATACAAACTTATTTTCTTCATTATTCCCCAAATATTTCATTAGGTGTTAAAAGTTCTTTTTCATACTATAATTGTAAGGCTTCTTTTTATTTATTATTTTTTGTAAAATTTATAAATTCGTTTTATATAATTGTTAATTTTTTAACTACTTAAATGCATTTTTATTATTTTTTTGCATTTTATTAATAATATTGCCTTTTTTCTACAATATTGTCCCTTATTTTCTATTCAACCCCTTTGATTATAAAGTAATACTATGTTATTATATTTAAGGAATTAAATTACTATAATTTTGATTTCAAGTTTTTTTAATTTAAATCTTGAAAATTTTAAATTTTAGTGATATAGTTTAAATATGCCATTGTTAAACGATAATTATTATTATTTAAATTTAATTATTGTTTAACATTAAATGACATTACTTATGTAATAATTTTAAGAAAAGAGGCGCTATAAATGAGAGAAGAATGGAACGATTTTAAAACAGGTTCATGGACAAAAAGTGTTGACGTAAGAAACTTTATTCAAACTAACTACACTCCATATGAAGGAGATGATAGTTTCTTATCTGGAGCTACTGAAGCTACAACTAAACTTTGGGCAGAAGTTAGTGAATTATTTAAAAAAGAAAGAGAAAATGGTGGAGTTTTAGATGTAGATACAGAAACTATATCTGGAATTAATGAATATAACCCTGGTTATATTGACCAAGCTTTCGAAAAGATCGTTGGTGTACAAACTGATGCTCCATTAAAAAGAGCTGTAATGCCATATGGTGGTATAAGAATGGCTGAAAGTGCTGCTAAAGCTTATGGATATGAAGTAAGCCCAAAAATTTCAGAAATATTCAGCAAATATAGAAAAACTCATAACCAAGGTGTATTCGATGCTTATACTACTGAAATGAGATTAGCTAGAAAATCTGGGGTTATCACTGGTCTTCCAGATGCTTATGGTAGAGGAAGAATTATAGGTGACTACAGAAGAGTTGCTCTATACGGTGTTGATAGATTAATCCAAGATAAAGAACAACAAAAATTAAGCTTAGAAGTTAAAACTATAGATGAAGATGTAATCAGATTAAGAGAAGAAATCTCTGATCAAATTGTTGCATTAAAAGAATTAAAAGGACTAGCTTCTAGTTATGGATTTGATATATCAGGGCCAGCTACTAATGCTAGAGAAGCTATCCAATGGTTATACTTTGGATTCTTAGGAGCTATCAAAGACCAAAATGGTGCTGCGATGTCTCTAGGAAGAACTTCTACTTTCTTAGATATATACATTGAAAGAGATTTAAGAAACGGTGTTATTACTGAAGCTGAAGCTCAAGAATTAATGGATCACTTCGTAATGAAGTTAAGATTAGTTAAATTCTTAAGAACTCCAGAATATAATGATTTATTCTCAGGAGATCCAACTTGGGTTACTGAATCAATCGGTGGTATGGGATTAGATGGTAGAACTTTAGTTACTAAGAACTCTTTCAGAGTACTTAATACATTATATACTTTAGGACCATCACCAGAACCAAACTTAACTGTTTTATGGTCAACTAGATTACCTCAAGGATTTAAAGATTTCTGTTCTAAGGTTTCTATTGATACATCATCTGTTCAATATGAAAATGATGATTTAATGGCTCCATACTGGGGAGATGACTATGCTATCGCTTGTTGTGTATCTGCAATGAGAGTTGGTAAGCAAATGCAATTCTTCGGTGCTAGAGTTAACTTAGCTAAAACTTTACTTTACGCTATAAACGGTGGTAAAGATGAAAAATCTGGTGTTCAAGTTGCACCTAAGACTGCTCCATTAACTGGTGAATACTTAGATTACAATGAAGTAATGGAAAGATTTGACGTTATGACAGACTGGTTAGCTAACCTTTATGTTAATACTTTAAATGTTATCCACTACATGCATGATAAATATTCTTATGAAAAATTACAAATGGCTTTACATGACAGAGATGTATTCAGAACTATGGCTTGTGGTATAGCTGGTTTATCAGTTTGTGCTGACTCTATTTCTGCAATCAAATTTGCTAAGGTTAAGCCAATAAGAAATGAAGAAGGTGTTGCTATCGACTTCGAAGTTGAAGGTGACTTCCCTAAATACGGAAATGACGATGATAGAGTTGATGAAATTGCTGCTTGGTTAGTTGAAAACATGATGAATAAAATCAGACAAAACAAGACTTACAGAAATGCTTACCATACTCAATCAGTATTAACAATTACTTCAAACGTTGTTTACGGTAAGAAGACTGGTACAACTCCATGCGGAAGAAAAGCTGGAGAACCTTTTGCACCAGGTGCTAACCCAATGCACGGAAGAGACTGTAGCGGATCATTAGCATCATTAAACTCTGTTGCTAAGATTCCTTATGAACATTCACAAGATGGTGTTTCTAATACATTCTCAATTGTTCCAGATGCATTAGGAAAAACTCCTGAAAACAGAATCCATAACTTAGGTACTATGATGGATGGATACTTCTCTCAAGGTGCTCAACACTTAAACGTAAATGTATTTAATAGAGAAACTTTATTAGATGCTATGGAACACCCAGAAGAATACCCACAATTAACTATCAGAGTTTCTGGATACGCTGTTAACTTTATTAAATTAACAAGAGAACAACAATTAGACGTTATAAACAGAACATTCCACAAATCAATGTAATTAGTTTATAATAATAAATAGAGCTTATTGCAACTGCAATAAGCTCTTATTTATTAAAAATACTTTACATTGTTTTATTTATTATTACTTATAAATATCTACAACAACTAAATCTGGTCTATTAAACAATCTTAAAGGAAACCCACTATTCCCTAATCCTCTACTTACAACTAATTTGCTTTTTTTCCCATATATACCCTTATAATACTTTGGAAATAATCCTTGTCCTGGTGCAAATATACCGCCTATACCTGGTAATATGAATTGTCCTCCATGTGCATGTCCTGAAAACATTATATCAAATTTATATTTGCTATAGGAATACTCCCCTACATACTCATAATTCTCTGGATAATGAGATAAAACAATTTTAATTCCTATTAATTTTTCTAACTTTCTAAATAAACTATCCACATTATAAATTTGATATCTACTATTTATCTTACTATAAAACATTTCACCTTTATCTACTCTCTTTTCTGCTAACCCTAAAATATTAATTATATTATCTTTAATTTTTATTGTTTCTATTTCATTT
This sequence comes from uncultured Clostridium sp., assembly GCA_900547475.1. Taxonomy (GTDB): domain Bacteria; phylum Bacillota; class Clostridia; order Clostridiales; family Clostridiaceae; genus Clostridium. Next base: position 35,862 of record URGW01000036.1, read on the forward strand.
TCTAAAACATTAATATTTTTTTCTTTTAACTTTTTTATTATTTCATTTAATTTAGAACATCGTATTTCATTATTTCCTAATATATAATACACAGGCGCTTTCTTATTTAACCTACTACAAAATTCAATTATCTCATCAATTCTTTTCATATTTGAATCTATCAAATCTCCTGTTGCTACAATAATATCTGGCTTCTGTTTCATAATAGTATTATATAAAATACTATTATTTTTTCCAAACTCTTTACTATGTAAATCTGATATTTGTACTATTCGTATTCTACTATTAACTTTACAACTTACTTTTAAATTAGTTATACTAATTTTATTATTTTGATAATAACAAAAAGCCCCAGTAATCACGGCTATAGCAAATATTATTTCCATCCTTATATCTCCTAAATCTTCTAATATACCTATATTTATACCATTATATCACTTTCTAAATTAATTTAAAGCTTAAATTTTATATGCAAAAAAACACCTTAGAATTTTTTCTAAGGTGTTTTAAATTATACTATTCTTGTTCTGCTAATTTTTTTAATTCAGTATACTTTTGTCTAGCATGTTCTTCTGTCATTTGGAATAATTCCTCTGCTTGCTCAGGGAATTGCTTAGCAATTGCTGCATATCTCACTTGGTCCATTATGAAGTCTCTAAAGCTTCCTTGTGGTTCTTTAGAATCTAAGCTAAATGGATTCTTTCCTTGTTCTTTTAATTCTGGATTATATCTATAAAGATGCCAGTATCCAGCCTTAACTGCTTCTTCCATGTTTCTTATAGAGAATCCCATTCCCTTCTTTAATCCATGACTGATACAAGTTGAGTAAGCAATAATGATTGATGGTCCGTTATGAGCTTCTGCTTCAAGCATTGCCTTAACTACTTGGTTCTTATCAGCTCCAATAGCTACTTGTGCAACATAAACATTTCCGTAAGACATCATCATTCTTCCTAAATCTTTCTTTTTAGTCTTCTTACCTGATGCTGCTAATTTTGCCATAGCTGCTGCAGGAGTTGATTTAGAAGATTGTCCACCTGTATTAGAGTAAATTTCTGTATCAAATACTAATACATTTACATCTTGTCCAGATGCTAATACGTGGTCTAATCCACCGTATCCGATATCGTAAGCCCAACCATCTCCTCCAAGGATCCATTGTGATCTCTTAACAAGGAAATCAGCTCTTTCTCTAATTTCTTCAACTAAAACTTTTGCTTCTTCATTTTCAATGTTGTTTTCTGCTAATATTGCTTCAACTTCTCTTGAAGAAACTTTTGAAAGTTCACCATTATCTTTATTTTCTAACCAGTTTTTGAATACCTCTTTATATTCTTCAGCTATATCCATAGAAATTAAGCTTTCCATATTTGAAGCTATTTTCTTTCTCATTTGATCAGCTGCTAAGAACATACCATATCCAAATTCAGCATTATCTTCAAATAATGAGTTAGCCCAAGCTGGCCCCTTACCTTCATGGTTCTTAGTATATGGTGTTGAAGGTGCTGAACCTCCCCATATTGATGAACATCCAGTTGCATTAGCAATCATCATTCTATCTCCGAATAATTGAGTTACTAATTTAATATATGGAGTTTCCCCACAACCAGCACATGCTCCTGAGAACTCGATAAGTGGTTGTTTAAATTGGCTATCCTTAACTGTTTTACCTGGAGTTAAATGCTCTTTGTTTGATACTTCTTTTGATACTGAGAAATCCCAGTTTGCTACTTCTGTTTCTACTTGAGTTCCAAGTGGCTTCATTTCTAATGCCTTACCTGGAGCTGGACAAATATCAACACAGTTTGTACATCCAGTACAGTCTAATGTACTAACTTGAATTCTATAGTTTAATCCTGCTAATGTTTTACCAGTAGCCTTCTTAGTTTCAAATCCAGTTGGTGCTTTTTCTAATTCTTCATCAGTTACTAAAACTGGTCTAATACATGCATGAGGGCAAACGAAAGCACATTGGTTACATTGAATACATTTTGACATATTCCACTCTGGAACTTCTGTTGCAACTCCTCTTTTTTCGTATGCTGCTGTTCCTGCAGGGAATGTACCATCTTCAATTCCATTGAATGCACTTACTGGTAGCTTATCTCCTTCTAAAGCATTCATTGGGTTCATTATATTCTTAACGAAATCTGTTACTTCTTTAGTTTCTACTTTTGCTTCTTCAGTAGCAGTCTTCCAGCTTTCTGGTACATTAATTTTAACTAATGAATTCATACCAGCTTCAACAGCTTCGTAATTCATATTAACAACTTTTTCACCTTTTTTACCATAAGCTTTCTTGATTGAAGCTTTTAAATATTCAGTAGCTTCTTCTTGTGGTATTATTTCAGCTAATTTAAAGAATGCAGATTGCATTATCATGTTAATTCTTCTACCTAATCCTATTTCAGATGCTATCTTAGTTGCATTAACTGTATAGAAGTTTATTTCATTTTCAGCTATATATCTCTTCATCTTAGCTGGTAATTTTCTTTCTATTTCTTCTTCGTTCCAAATAGTATTTAATACGAAGTTTCCACCTTTTTTAAGTCCTTTTAATAAATCATATTGATTTACGTAAGCTTGTACATGACATGCTATGTAATCAGCTTCATCAATAAGATAAGTTGATCTTATTGGTGTATCTCCAAATCTTAAGTGAGACATAGTAACTCCACCAGATTTCTTTGAGTCATATGCAAAGTAAGCTTGTACATACTTATCTGTATTTTCACCGATAATCTTAATAGCTTGCTTATTTGCTCCAACTGTTCCATCTGATCCTAATCCCCAGAACTTACATCTAACTGTTCCTGGTGTAGCTATTCTTAATTCTTCTTCTACTGGAATTGAAGTGAAAGTAACATCATCTTCTATACCAACTGTGAAGAAGTTTTTAGAATCTTCTTTCTTTAAGTTATCAAATACAGCTTTAATATCTGAAGGAGTAACATCCTTAGAAGCTAATCCATAACGTCCACCAACTATCTTAGGTGCATTTTCTTTTCCATAGAATGCAGAACATACATCTAAGTATAATGGTTCACCATTACATCCTGGCTCCTTAGTTCTATCAATTACACAAATTTTTTCTACTGATTGTGGTATAACTTTTAATAAATGCTCAACTGAGAATGGTCTGAATAAGTGAACTTTAACTAATCCATATTTTTCTCCTCTAGCATTTAATTCATCTATAGTTTCTTCTATAGCTTCAGTAACTGAACCCATAGCAACAATTATTTCTTTAGCATCTTCTGCTCCATAGTAGTTAAATAATCCATAGCTTCTTCCTGTTTTTTCTTCCATTTTAGCCATGTATTCCTCAACTATTGGAATTATATTGTTATAGAATTTATTTGAAGCTTCTCTAGTTTGGAAATAAATATCTGAGTTTTGAGCTGTTCCTCTTGTAACTGGATTGTTTGGAGTTAATGCTCTACTTCTAAACTCTTTTAAAGCTTCTTTATCTATCATTTCTGCATAATCTGCATAATCTAAAACTTCAACTTTTTGTATTTCATGTGATGTTCTAAATCCATCAAAGAAGTTTACAAAAGGTAATCTTCCCTTTATAGCTGCAAGATGAGATACTGGAGCTAAGTCAGCTACTTCTTGTACTGAACCTGCTGCAAGCATTACACAACCTGTCATTCTTGCGGCCATAACGTCTTGATGATCTCCAAATATTGATAATGCTTGTGAAGCTATTGCTCTAGCACTTACATGGAATACCCCTGGTAATAATTCTCCTGCCACCTTATACATATTTGGTAACATAAGTAATAAACCTTGTGATGCAGTAAAAGTTGTTGTTAATGCTCCTGCTTGAAGTGAACCGTGGAATGTACCAGCAGCCCCAGCTTCTGATTGCATCTCTACAACATTAACTGTTTGTCCAAAAATATTTTTCTTCCCTTGTGCAGCCCATTCATCTACAACTTCTGCCATTGTAGTAGATGGAGTTATAGGGAATATTGCAGCTACATCTGTAAACGCATATGCTACGTGAGCAGCAGCCGTATTACCATCAATAGTCATCATTTTCTTTGCCATGATAATATACCTTCTTTCATCATCCTAAGTATTTTAAATAATAATTATTACTTTGAAGTAATAATTATACTTATCTTTATTTTTTCTATTTCTTTTATTTAGAAAATTTTTATTATATTTTTGTAACCTTTTTTCACTTTTTAGTATAATCATGTATTTCCATTTCTTCAATAGAAAAATACCCTGATTACACATTTATTTTTTTTATGGTTATAAAAAATTTTTTTAATGATCATATTTATTTTTATTATTTAAATATATTTTTTCAAATAAATTTAAATCATATTTGACATTCCTAATAATACTATTTATATATTTCTTATACAATAAGGCACTTTTTTTATATATAGTATCAAAAAAGATACTAAGTATATAGTTTTAGACTATTAAATATGTTATTATATAAATGTACTTTAATAAGGAGGTTTAATAATGAGTAAAACCCTTTCTTTTCATAATGATTGTCATCTTAAAAATCGTTGTGCAAAATATGATACATGCCCTATGATTCTTGTACATAGAATATTATCAGGAAAATGGAAAATTCTAATATTATGGTATTTAAGTAATGGAACACTAAGATTTAGTGAACTTAAAAGAAAATTACCTAATACTACTCAAAAAATGCTAACTAATCAATTAAGGAGTCTTGAAGAAGATAACCTTATTTTTAGAAAGGTATACCCAGTAATTCCTCCCAAAGTAGAATATGGGCTTACTGACATAGGAAAAAAAATAATTCCTATTCTAGGATCTATGTATTCATATGGAATTGAATATTCAAAAACTAAACAACCTATTTAAATAGCTAAGTTATTTCTCTTAGCTATTTTCTACTTATTCTAACACTTAAATTTATAGAAATAAATTACTATTTAAATATATAACTAGAATATTTATCTACTATTTTATAAATATTAAATTTAAGTTTATTAATTTATAATTATCTCTTTGTTTGTTTATTGACAATAATTATTGTTGGACTATAATTATTATAGAAGTTAGAATTAGAACTTATAGATTTAATATTAAATTATAAAAGGAGATTATTCACATGGCTAAAACATTCAAAATAACTGAAGACTTATTTTGGGTAGGAGCTCTTGACCCAAACTTAAGAATTTTTGACATAATAATGGAAACTAAATTCGGTACATCATACAATTCTTACATTTTAAAAGGTTCTGAAGGTATTGCTTTATTTGAAACTGTAAAAGAAAAATTCTTTGATGAACATTTAGAAAAAGTTCGTTCAATAGTAAATTTAGAAGATATAAATTATGTTGTTGTAAATCATACAGAGCCAGACCATGCTGGTTCTGTAGAAAAAATATTAGAATATGCCCCAAATGCAACTGTTGTTGGATCTTCACTTGCCATTAAGTATTTAAGTGAAATTATCAATAAACCATTCAAAAGCAAAATTGTAAAAGATGGTGAAACTTTATCATTAGGAAATAAAACTCTTAAATTCTATAGTGTTCCTCAATTACATTGGCCTGATACAATGTATACTTACGTTATTGAAAATGAAACATTAATCACTTGTGACTCTTTCGGCGCTCACTACTGCGATGAACGTATATTAAAAAGCTCTATAGAGGATAATAAAGAAGATGATTATGTTGAAGCTTATAATTATTACTTTAGAATGATTATGGGTCCATTCAAGCCATTTATGCTAAAAGCACTGGATAAGATTAAAGATTTAAAATTAAGTTATATTTGTCCTGGGCATGGTTTAGTTCTAGATAGCTCAAATATTGAAAAATTTACGAACTTATATAAGGAATGGTGTCAACCTGTAAAAAGAGAAAAACAAAGTATAGTTATTCCTTATGTAACTGCTTATGGATATACTGAAACTATTGCTGAAGCAATAAAAAAAGGAATTGAAGCAGCTAACTTTGATGCCGATATATTAATGTATAATTTAGTAACTGCTGATATGAACGAAGTATTAAAAGAAATTAATGAATGTAGTGGATTATTACTTGGTTCTTCTACTTTACTAGCTGATACTTTACCACAAATATGGACTATTTTATCTTCATTAAATCCTGTAATTCATAGAGGATTACCTGTAAGTTGTTTCGGTTCTTATGGTTGGAGTGGAGAAGCTCTTAAAAATATAAATGAAAGATATAAACAATTAAAATTAAATATTGTTTCTGAACCACTTGGAATATTATTTAAGCCTAGTGAAGAAAACTTAAATGCTGCTTATAATTTCGGTTTAGATTTTGCAAAAAAAGTTTTAAAATAAATAAAAATAAGGAAGATGAATTATTTAAAATGGAACCTATAAGATAGACACTTATAAAAGAGAGTCTATCTATATAGGTTCTTTTTTTGTACAATAAATT
>URGW01000037.1 GCA_900547475.1 uncultured Clostridium sp.
CGACGGTTAGGAGCTTCGAAGCTTTAGTAGATTTTATGGAAATAATAATATAAATTCTTAGTGAAATTATATTCCTTTCTGGAGATTATATAATCATTTTTTCGTCATCACGGCATTCAAGCTCTAACGAACGGAGGTAGATTTATGTTTAGGAATTTAAGATATGATTTAAATAGAGTTATGGAAAATGATCCTGCTGCTAGGAGTAAGATTGAAGTGTTTTTACTTTATCCTACAATTCATGCTATGATTTCTTATAGAATAGCTCGTTTTCTTTACACTAAAAAGTTATTCTTTTTAGCTAGGCTTGTATCACAAATATCTAGATTTTTTACTGGAATAGAGATACATCCAGGAGCTAAGATTGGAAAAGGATTAGTTATAGATCATGGAATGGGTGTAGTAATAGGAGAAACAGCAGAAATAGGAGATAATGTGATTTTATATCATGGAGTAACATTAGGAGGAACAGGGAAAGATAAAGGGAAGAGGCATCCGACATTGGGAGATAATGTTATAATAGGAGCTGGAGCCAAGGTTCTTGGACCTATATATATTGGAAGTAATTCTAAGATAGGTGCTAATTCTGTAGTTTTAAAAGATGTTCCAGAAGGATCTACAGCTGTTGGAATTCCAGCTAAAAATATAATGAAGGAACAAGAAGAAATGCCAGCAATAATAGAAATAAAAGATTATAGAGGGAATAGTAAAAAAATTTATAATTATATGGTGATTTAATTTATGACTAAAGAAGAACTAAAAGAATATTGTAATTCATTAAACCTAGATACTGTTGGATTTATAAAGTGTAGAAGATTTGATGAATTAATAGAATTTTATAAGTGTAGAAAAGAAATGAATTTAGAAAATGAATTTGAAGAAGCTGATATAGAAAAAAGAATAAATCCAATGTGGTATATGGAAAGGGGAAAAACTATTATTTCAATAGCTTTTCCCTATCTTTGGGTAGAAAATAATTTAGAAAATGGATTTTCTAAATATACTAAAGGCTTAGACTATCATAGGGTTGTTAAAAAATACTTAGATAATATTTGTGATTTTATTAAGTCTAAGGGTGGTGAAGCTATTTCTTTCGTAGATAGTAACACATTGCCTGAAAGATATATTGCATATTTAGCTAATATTGGATTTATAGGTAAAAACAATATGATTATAACAAAGAAGTATGGTTCTTATGTATTTTTAGGAGAAATAATTACTGATTTAGAATTTGATAGTGACGAAGTACGAAGTTTTGAAAATATAAAGGAGTATAAAGAATGTGGAGAATGTAATATATGTTATAAGGAATGTCCCACAAAATCTATAAATATAAACAAGATTAACCCTAATATATGTTCATCTTATATTACACAAAAAAAGGAGTTAACAGATATTGATATAAAGCTTTTAAAGGGCAAGATATTTGGCTGTGATATGTGTCAAAATATATGTCCGTATAATAAAGATATACATTTTTCAAAAATTGAAGAGTTTAAGCCTTTAGAATTTATGTGTAATTTAAAAAGTGATATTTATGCCGATATGAATAATAAATTTTTTAAGGAGAATATTTCAAGAACGTCTTGTGGATGGAGAGGGAAAAATGTTATTAAGAGAAATGCTATAATAAAGTTATACAATGAAGGTGAAAATATAGAAATATATAAAGGGGACTCACCTTATATAAATGAATATATAAAAAGATTAAAAAATTTTGGAGGAAAGGTAAATGAAACAAAGGACTAAAATCATATTAGAGGAGTTAAAAAGGTTATATCCAGATGCTAAATGTGAATTAAATTATGAAACTCCATTTCAATTATTAGTTGCAACTATTTTATCTGCACAAACTACAGATAAGAAAGTTAATGAGGTAACTGAGAGTTTATTTAAAGATTATCCAGATGTTGATGCATTTCTAACATTATCTATAGATGAACTTGAAACAAGAATAAAACAAATAGGATTATATAGAAGTAAAGCTAAAAATATATTAGTTATGTGTAATCAATTAAAAAGTAAATTTAATGGAGAAGTTCCTAAAACTATGGAAGAGATAACAAGTTTAGCAGGGGCAGGAAGAAAAACTGCAAATGTAGTATTATCAAATGCCTTTGGAGTTCCGTCTATTGCAGTTGACACACATGTTTTTAGAGTCTCTAATAGACTTGGATTGGCAGATTCAGATAATGTTTTAGAAGTTGAAAAGCAACTTCAAGCAGAACTCCCTAAAAAAGAGTGGAGTTTAACACACCATTTACTAATATTTCATGGTAGAAGATGTTGTATAGCTAGAAATCCTAAGTGTAGTGAATGTTCACTTACTAATAGATGTAAATATTTTAAGGCAGAAAAATCTAAAACAAAATAGGTTAGATAATCTAGCCAAATCGAGGATTTGGAGATTCATTTATGATATAATTGATATGAAAAAATGTAGCAATATCTACATAATTACTAAAGTTTTAGGAGGATGTATATGAAAGTTGGAGTAATAATGGGGGGAATTTCTTCAGAAAGAGAAATTTCACTTAAAAGTGGTAATTCAATAGTTGAAAAAATAGATAAAAATAAATATGAAGTAATGCCTATAGTTATTGATAATAAAGAAGATATAGTAAACAAGGTTAAAGATATAGATTTTGCGTTATTAGCACTTCATGGAAAATTTGGAGAGGATGGAACTGTTCAATCAGTACTTCAAACTTTAGATATACCTTATTCAGGATGTGGACCTATAAGTTCAGGTTTATGTATGGATAAAGACTTTACAAAAAGAATATTAAAAGCAAATGATATTAGAACTGCAAGATGGATTAACGTTTCATCTGTAGAAGAAATAGATTATGATAAGATAGATGAAATGGGATATCCTGTTTTCGTTAAACCAACAAATGGAGGATCAAGTGTTGCTACATTTAAGATAAAAAATAAAGCGGATATTCAAGCAGCAGTTGAAGAAGGATTAAAATGGGATACAGAAGTAATGATTGAGGAGTTTGTTGAAGGTGATGAAATAACTTGTCCAGTATTTGATGGAAAGATGTGGCCTGTTATAGCTATTAAACCAAAGTCTGATTTCTTTGATTATACTCAAAAGTATGCAGCTGATGGAGCTGATGAAATAGTTATTGAATTAGAAAAAGATCTTCATAAGGAAGTTGAAAAAATGGCTTTAGAAACTTATAAGGCTTTAAAGTGTCAAGTATATGCAAGAGTTGATATGATTATTGATAAAAAAGGAGTTCCATATATATTAGAAGTCAATACATTACCTGGAATGACTCCAGCAAGTCTTTTCCCTAAGAGCGCAGCTGCAATAGAAACTAGCTATGCTGGTCTTTTAGATAAAATAATAGAAACATCTTTAAAAGTTAAGAGAAATATATAATAATAGAATAAAAGGATTCAGCTTCCGCTGAATCCTTTTATTCTATTATTATAGAGAAAATTTTTTGTATTTTGGAACTTTTTATTTTATTAAGATGTCTAATCAATATAAAGTAAAAAGTAAATAAGGCTCTTTTAATTATTAGATGTAACCATAACTGTAATTTTAAATATTATATATAGTAAGGAGAATTTTTTATTGGAGGGCTTTATGCAAAATAGAAGTGATAAAAGTCTTTTTGGTATAGATATTAATGAGTATACACAAAATGTAGACTTTACAGTTCTTGCAACTACTATAGACTTTTTATACCTAAGATCCTCAGGATCAGCCACAGGTAGATTCAGGGTAGATAGAAAATTTTTAGAGTTTGCTAGAAAGGCAAGAGATTTTAGGATACCTGTTGGTGCATATCACTTTGGAGTTCCAAGTACAGATTTAACTACGGCAGATTCACAATGTGATGATTTTATTAATATACTTCAAGAGGGATTTGGAGAAAGAGATTATGGAGATTTATTTCCGGTGTTAGATGTTGAAACTCCTACAGATAACTCAATTTCTACTTCTACATTAATTAATTGGATAGAGAGATTTAGAAAAAGGTTTGAAAGAAAAACAAGAAGAAGATTAATGCTTTATACTGGAGCATTTTTTGTAGATATGTACAATAATTTCTTTGTTCCTAATAAAGGATATCCTTTGAAAAATATGATTTTATGGATTGCTCATTATACAGCAATTCCAGGGAATGCACCAGTTCCACCAGATGTGGGAGGATGGACTAGATGGAGGATATGGCAATATAGTGAAAGTGCAAGTGTTGGGGGTGTTGGAAACCCAGTTGATGCAAATTGGGGACCAGATAGTATAGATTTATTAACTCAACCTAGAAATGTAACAGGACTTACAGTTAATAGAAAAGGAAATGTTTTGAATATTAGTTGGAGAAAAAATACTGATACAGACTTATTAGGATATAATATTTTTGCAAATAATTACTGGATAGGTACAGTAGATGCTGATGATACTAGTTTTTCAATAAATATAAATCAATTACCGTTTACTGTTAAAGGAGCTATAAGGATAAGTATAGAAGCATTTGATAAAGATGGTGAAACATCTAAGAATAGAAGTAGTTTTACAGTATAAAATAAGAGAGTAGTATAAGAATAGCTTTATAGTATATAATATAAAATTAGTTACAATTTTAAAGTAAAGCTATTCTTGAATTTATTAGTTTAAATTTTATGAAATTGTAATAATTTTATTAATTGTATTAAATTAAATAATAGAATATAATTAGAACATAATGCAATTATAGTAATTATATATAAATTTTTGGGAGGAGTGGAACTGTGAGTAACGAAAAAGCAAATGAGGATAAGCTTAAAAAAACTATGTTTAAAAATAAGAAATTAATAATTATAATATCAACTATTATAGTTTTAATTGCAGGAGGAACTTTTGGATATTTTATGAACGTAAAAAGTGAAGTTGATTCATGGACGGATAAAATATATCCTGGGGTACAAGCTTATGGCATAGACTTAGGTGGAAAAACTAAGGAAGAAGCAGTAAACATATTAAATGATCAGTTAATTTCTTTAATTGGAAATAAAATTATAACTGTAACTGTTGCAGATAAAACTTTTGAGCTTAAGTATTCTGATATTAGTCCATCAGTAAGTGCTGATGAAACAGTAGAAAAAGCATTGAATTATGGAAAAGATAATAAAATGTTTGAAAAGAAAAAAATGATCGAAAATGGTGTTGATTATAACGTTGATACTGTATTAAGTTATGATGAAGAAAAAGTTAAAGAATTTGCTAATAGTGTAAATGATCAAGTTAAAGTTGATGCTGTAGATGCAAAAATATCAATTAGTGGGAGCAATGTTTCTATAACTCCAGAGGTCACAGGAAAGCGTATAGATATAGAGGATTTATGCAACAAAATAAAGGAAAGTATAGATCCAGATCCAGAAAAAATTGAAACTGTATCTTTAGATTTACAAGATTACTCACCAAGTATAACTTCAGCAGAGTTAAGTAAGATTACTGGAGTAATGTCATCTTATTCAAGCACTTTTGGTACTTCTGATACAGGAAGAGTTGAAAACTTAAGAATTTCAACTGGATACATTAATGGTACCTTATTAATGCCTGGAGAGGAGTTCAGCTATAATAATACAATAGGCCCAACAACTCCAGAAAGAGGATATAAGGAAGCAAATACATATGTTGGTTCTAAAATAGTACCAGGATATGGTGGAGGAGTATGTCAAGTTTCAAGTGCTCTTTATAGAGCTGTTATACAAGCTAATATAAGATCTACTGAAAGACGTAATCACTCAATGACTGTTAGTTATGCAAAACCAGGATTAGATGCAACAGTTGCAGCTGGATATATAGATTATAAGTTTGTAAATACATATGATTTCCCAATATATATTCAAGGATATTTATCTGGTAATCAAGTAGTATTTAATGTTTGGGGAAATAAAGAAGCTATGGGTGGAAAAACTTATGAGCTTGTTAATGAAATATTAGAAACTTATACTTATGGTACTGAGGAAGTGCAAGATTCTACTTTACCTGAAGGGACAAGAGTTGTAACATCATCAGGAGCTAATGGATATAAAGCAAGTGGATATTTAATTACTTATGAAAATGGTGTTCAAGTAAATAAAGAACTTATATCAACTGATGTATATTCAACTAGAAATCAGGTTGTTAGTGTTGGAACTAAAAAGGTAGAAGCACCAGCAACTCCTACTCCAGAAGAAACAACACCAACAGAAAATACTACTGAAGAAGCTCCAGCAGCTTAAAGATATTTAATTAATCACAATATATAATTCTCATTATTATGAGCTTATATATTGTGATTATTTTTTTATTCTTTAGGAAATTATATTTCCTAAAGAATTGTGGATAACTTTAAAAAGTGTGAGAAACACATAGTCTACGAAGCAGATTTTGTTTTAATTAAATATATAATTAATACTAACCATAAAAAAGGTATTTAGTAAATGGCACTATATTTAGATAATTATAATAAAAAATGGTAAAAAAATTAATAAAATGTAAAATACTTTGACTATTAAAAAACTATATAGTATCATTTAAGATATATAAATAGTGTAAAGTAAGATGTTATAACATCTTGCTTTTTATTTTGGAGGGTGAATTCATTGAATTTAAATATAGTTTTATATCAACCAGAAATACCGCAAAATACTGGGAATATAGCAAGAACTTGCGTTTTAACTGACTCAACTCTTCATTTAATAAAGCCTTTAGGATTTAGTATTGATGATAAAGCCGTTAGAAGATCAGGTTTAGATTATTGGAAGGATTTAAAATTAGAAGTTCATGAATCTTATGAAGATTTTATGGCTAAGTATGGAGATAGAAGAATATTTTTATCTACAACACATGGTGGAAATATATATTCAGATGAAAAGTTTCAAAATGGAGACTTTATAATGTTTGGAAGAGAATCATCAGGTGTGCCTGAAGAGGTACATAATGCACATATGGGAATAAGAGTTCCCATGGTACAAACAAGCACAAGAAGTTTGAATTTATCAAATACAGTAGCAATTATAGCGTATGAAGCATTAAAGCAGATAGGATTTCCAAATATGAAATAAAAATAGGGGGTGCTTTTATGGAAAAAATTAAGATTATTACTGATAGTACTTTAGATTTACCATCAGATCTTATAAAAGAAAAGAATATAGAAGTTTTACCGTTATTAATTAACTTTGGAGAAGAAAGTTATTTAGATGGAGTAGAGATAAATACTAGAGAAATGTTGGATAGAATAGAAAGAGAAAATATACTACCAACTACAGCTCAAATAACACCAAATAGATTTGAGGAAGTATTTAAAAAATATCTAGATGAAGGATATAAGATAGTAACTTTATTATTATCATCAGAGATGAGCGGAACATATCAATCAGCGTGTATAGCTAAAAATATGCTAGATACTGATGATATAGTAGTTATTGATTCTAGAAATGTGACATCAGGTTTAGGGGTTTTAGCACTAAAGGCTTGTGAATTTAGAGATAATGGAGATAATATATTTGAAATTGAAGAAAAGATTAAGGGCATTATTCCTAAAGTTAAAAGTTCATTAAGTTTTGAGTCATTAGAAAACTTAGTAAGAGGTGGAAGACTTTCTAAAACAGCTGGTACAATAGGAAGTGTTTTAGGCCTAAGACTTATTTTGGAAGTTAAAGATGGTCAAATGGCTGTTAAAGATAAGGTAAGAGGAAGCAAAAAAGCTTTAAAGAAAGTAATTTCTGATTTTGAAAATGGAAATGTGGATATTAATTCTCCTATAGTATTATTAGAAATTTTAAATGAAGAAATTTATTCAGGATTAAAAAAATATTTTGAGGAAAATAATATAAATTATATAGATGCTAAAGTTGGATGTACGGTAGGAATACATTCAGGAACTAGGGCATGTGGAATTTTCTTTATTGAAAAATAAATTTTAAATAGCAAGTAGCAATTTTTAAAGCGTTACTTGCTATTTTTTACTTTAAAGCATTAAATAGTACTTGATTGGAATAAAAAACAGAATTACTTTTTGAATAGATATGTGAAAATAGTATAAAATATTATAGAAAATAAAAAAAGAGAATTTTTAATTTAGAGTGAATTAAAAATATTTATTAAAGTATCTAATAAAAGCCTATTTTTGTTATAAGTATAAAATTAAAAAAGTATAAAAATAAAAAAATATTAAAAAAAATTACTAGAAAGACTTTCAAATTTAAGATATCTGTTTTATAATAATAGATGTGGGACATAAAAGTCATTGCTGGGACATTTTTAGTCCAAAGGAGGGTCTGTAGTGCAGGAAATATTAGAGTTGCAAAGAAAGATAGTTCCTGAGCTGTTGGAAGTCCTGGAAAAACGATATAATGTTTTAAGGACAATTTTTTATAACCAACCTATTGGAAGAAGAATGCTTGCAAGTGAACTTAATCTTGGCGAAAGAATAGTTAGAAATGAGATTGATTTATTAAAGGCACAAAACTTAATAGAGATTAATACCCCTGGTATGACCGTTACTAAAGATGGACAACATGTTTTAGAAGGGTTAAAAGATTTGATACATCAAACAAAGGGATTAAATGATATTGAGAAGAATATTAAATCATTCTTAGGATTAAAAGATGTTGTTATAGTTCCAGGTAATGTTGAGGAAAATCCAGCAACACTTAAGGAATTAGGAAAAGCAGCAGCTAACTATGTAAAAAGTATAATAAAAGATAGTGATATAATAGCTATTACGGGAGGAAGCACAGTAAAAGAAGTTGTTGAGGAATTCCCGAAAGTAAGTAATATTTCTGATGTTCTTGTTATTCCAGCTAGAGGCGGAATGGGGAGAAAGGTTGAAAGCCAAGCTAATTATTTAGCAGCGGCATTAGCTAATAAAGTTGAAGGTACTTATAAATTATTGCATATTCCAGAGAATGTTAGTTCTAAAGTGTTAGAAGGACTTCTTAAAGAAAAGCAAATAAAGGAAGTTATAGATAATATTCATAATGCTGATATTTTAATTTATGGAATAGGAAACGCAATTCATATGGCTAAAAAACGTGGATTATCAGAAGAGTATATAAGTAAACTTGAAAAACTAGGAGCAGTAGGAGAAGCATTTGGGTGTTATTTTAATAAGGATTCCCAAGTAGTTTTAGAAAATACTCCAATCGGAATTAATATTAATGATGCAAAAAAAATTAATACACATATTGCTGTAGCTGCAGGAGAAAATAAAGTAGAAGCTATAATTGCAACAGAAATGAACAATTCTAATGCTGTTTTAGTTACTGATGAAGCTGCAGGAAGAAAAATTGCAGATTTAATTAAAATTTATAGGTGAAACAATAGTTTCATATTAATTTGATTTAAAATTTAATTTTAAATATATAATATCTATTTTTAGGAGGTAATTGTAATGGTAAGAGTTGCAATAAACGGTTTTGGACGTATAGGACGTCTTGCATTTAGACAAATGTTTGGAGCAGAAGGGTATGAAATAGTTGCTATCAACGATTTAACAAGCCCATCAATGTTAGCTCATTTATTAAAATATGATTCAGCACAAGGAAGATACGCTTTAGGTGATACTGTTGTTGCTGGTGAAAATTCTATCACTGTTGATGGAAAAGAAATCAGAATTTATGCTGAAGCTGATGCTTCTAAATTACCATGGGGAGAAATTGGTGTTGACGTAGTATTAGAATGTACTGGATTCTACGTATCAAAAGCTAAATCTCAAGCACACATTGATGCAGGTGCTAAGAAAGTTGTTATATCAGCTCCAGCTGGAAACGACCTTCCAACAGTTGTATTTAACGTAAACCAAGATATATTAACAGCTGAAGATAACATAATTTCTGCTGCATCTTGTACTACAAACTGCTTAGCTCCAATGGCTAAAGCATTAAATGACTTTGCACCAATTCAATCTGGTATAATGTCAACAATCCACGCTTACACTGGAGACCAAATGGTATTAGATGGACCACACAGAAAAGGTGACTTCAGAAGAGCTAGAGCTGCAGCTGCAAACATCGTTCCTAACTCAACAGGAGCTGCTAAAGCTATCGGATTAGTTATTCCAGAATTAAACGGAAAATTAATCGGTTCTGCACAAAGAGTACCAGTTCCAACTGGATCAACTACAATCTTAACTGCAGTAGTTAAGGGTGAAAATGTAACTAAAGAAGCTATAAACGCTGCTATGAAAGCTGCTTCAAACGAATCTTTTGGTTACACTGAAGAAGAATTAGTTTCTTCAGACATCGTAGGAATCACTTACGGTTCATTATTCGATGCAACTCAAACTATGGTATCTGAAATCGGAGAAGGTTTATACCAAGTTCAAGTTGTTGCATGGTATGACAACGAAAACTCATACACTAGCCAAATGGTTAGAACTATTAAATACTTCGCTGAATTAGCTTAATTTTTAATAGATAATTATATATGGATTTAGATGCTTATAAAAGCACTCTTATAAGATCCTAAAAAGGGTCCGGTCTCTAAGGCATACTTATAAGACCGGGCCTGTTTTAAAATTATAAAGAAAACTATGAATAAATTTATGAGGTGAAAAGAATGAGCTTTAATAAGAAGACAATTGAAGATATTCAAGTTAACGGTAAAAGAGTTTTAGTAAGATGTGACTTTAACGTTCCATTAAAAGATGGAGTTATCACTGATGAAAATAGATTAGTAGGAGCTCTTCCAACAATCAAATACTTAGTTGAAAACGGAGCTAAAGTTATACTTTGCTCACACTTAGGAAAAGATGCTTCTAAGACTTTAGCACCAGTTGCTGTAAGATTAAGCGAAATGTTAGGTAAAGAAGTTGTTTTCGCTAGAGATGAAGAGGTTGTTGGAGAAAACGCTAGAAAAGCTGTTGCTGATATGAAGGACGGAGACGTTGTATTATTAGAAAATACTAGATGCAGAAAAGAAGAAACTAAGAACGGAGAAGAATTATCTAAAGAATTAGCTTCTTTATGTGATATTTACGTTAATGATGCATTCGGAACTGCTCACAGAGCTCACTCTTCAACTGAAGGTGTTACTAAATTCGTAGATACAGCTGTATGCGGATACTTAATTCAAAAAGAATTAAAGTTCTTAGGAGAAGCTGTAAACAATCCAGTTAGACCTTTCGTTGCTATATTAGGTGGATCTAAGGTTTCAGATAAGATTGCTGTTATCAACAACTTATTAGAAAAAGTTAATACAATTATCATTGGTGGAGGAATGGCTTATACATTCTTAAAAGCTCAAGGATATGAAATCGGAACTTCTTTATGTGAAGATGATAGAATGGACTACGCTAAGGAAATGATCGCTAAAGCTGAAGCTAACGGTGTTAAATTCTTATTACCTGTAGACCACAGAATTGCTGATGGATTCAAGGATGTTGAAGCTACAGTTACTGAAGATCAAAACATTCCAGCTGGATTCATGGGATTAGATATCGGACCTAAGACAGAAGCTTTATATGCTGATGCAATTAAAGATGCTAAGACTGTTATCTGGAACGGACCAATGGGAGTATTCGAATTCGAAAACTTCAACAAAGGAACAATTGCAGTTGCTAAAGCTATGGCTGATGCAGATGCTACAACAGTTATCGGTGGAGGAGACTCAGCTGCTGCTGTTAACATCTTAGGATTCGGAGATAAGATGACTCACATCTCTACAGGTGGTGGAGCTTCATTAGAATTCTTAGAAGGTAAAACTTTACCAGGAATCGCTGCTTTAAACGACAAGTAAGATTTAAAGTCTAATAAAAATAGATTTAAAGGTTATGAATGAAGTATAAATCTTCATTCATAACTAATTATTTAAAATTAAATTATGAGGTGAATTAAATGAGAAAAGCTATTATCGCTGGAAACTGGAAAATGCACTATACTCCAGAAGAAGCTGTTAAAGTTATAAACGAATTAAAACCATTAGTAAAGGATGCTACTTGTGATGTAGTAGTTTGTCCTACTTTTGTTTGCTTAGATGCTGTATTAAAAGCAGTTGAAGGATCAAACATCAAAGTTGCTGCTCAAAACATGCACTTTGAAGAAAAAGGAGCTTTTACTGGTGAAGTTGCTCCAGGAATGTTAGAAGCTATGGGTGTTAGCTATGTTGTTTTAGGACACAGTGAAAGAAGAGAATACTTCAATGAAACTGATGAAGCTTTAAACAAAAAAGTTAAAGCTGCTTTCGCTCACAACTTAACTCCAATCCTTTGCTGTGGAGAAACTTTAGAACAAAGAGAAAACGGAACAACTAACGAAGTTGTTGGAGCTCAAATCAAAGCTGATTTAGAAGGTTTAGCACCAGAATTAGCAGAAAAAGTTGTTATAGCTTATGAACCAATCTGGGCTATCGGAACTGGTAAAACTGCTACTGATGAACAAGCTAACGAAACAATTATGGCTGTAAGAAGCGTTGTTTCTGAAATGTTCGGTGAAGAAGTTGCTAATAAAGTAAGAATCCAATACGGTGGATCAGTTAAGCCAGGAACTATAAAAGCTCAAATGGCTCAATCTGATATCGATGGTGCTTTAGTTGGTGGAGCTAGCTTAGTTGCTACTGACTTTGCTCAAATAGTAAACTACTAAAATTTTTAAAAATAGACTTAAACTTATAATATATAGTTTAAGTCTATTTTTTTATTGCGAATATTTCCGGTAAATGTTTACACAGATTTATACTTGTTGTTATAATGGTAAATAATACAACTTTTACATAATAATTATAAAAAGGGGGGACATTTTTTAGTGTAAATATAAAATAATAGGGGGAGTATAAAAATGAAAAGATTAACTAGTTTGATACTAGCTACTACGATAAGTATTGGTTTATTTAATACTTTAGATATAAAGGTTAATGCTAAAGAAAATAATACCAATATTCAACTAGAGGAGAATTATGAAATATACCCATTACCACAAAATGAAACATATTTAGGATCTAATTTTAGAATTACAGATGAAGTTAACATAGTGGTTGAAGATGGAATTGATGAATCTACCAGAAACTTTATTATTGAAACCTTGACTGCAAATGGTATTAATAATATTTTTTCTAATGAAATAGTTGAAAATAAAACTAATATTATTATTGGAGTAAGAGGATCTGCTGGGTATGTAGATAATTATTTTACTGAAAACATAGATTATAATGAAAAAATATTTTTAGAAGAAGATGCTTATGTTTTAAAGGTAGATAATAGTTTAAAAGAAAATGGAGTTATTGCAATATTAGGTGATACAACAGATTCTGCATATTATGGTATAGCAACTTTAAAAATGATTTTTAATCAAATAGAAAATAATCAAATAAAAAATGTTATGTATGAAGATTTTGCAGATGCTAAATGGAGAGGATTTATTGAAGGGTTTTATGGTTATCCTTGGTCAAATGAAGATAGAAAGAGTTTAATGGAGTTTGGTGGAAACTTTAAAATGAATTCATATATATTTGCGCCTAAGGATGATCCATACCATAATAGGCAATGGAGAGAACTATACCCAGATGATAAATTAGCAGAAATAAAAGAATTAGTAGATGTAGGACACAAGAGTAAAACGCAATTTATTTGGGCTATCCATCCAGGATTTAACATGATTAAATGGAATGATTATGATAATGAACTTCAAACATTATTGAATAAATTAGAACAATTATATAGTATTGGAGTACGACAATTTGGTCTATTTATGGATGATATAAGTACTGATCAATCGTTAACTGATAAAGATTGGCATGTAAGACTTGTTACAGATGTTGCTAATTGGGTTAAGGAAAAAGGTGATTGTGATTCATTAATATATTGTCCGCCATACTATAATCAAGCATGGACAGGAGAGAAAGGTAAACCATACTTACAAGCATTATCAAATGTTCCTAAAAATGTGGAGATAATGTGGACTGGAGTAGATGTTTGTGGACAAGTGGTTGAGTCTGAAATGCAATGGCCAAAAGATATAATAGGAAGAGATATTTATATGTGGCTTAATTGGCCAGTTAATGGACACAACTCATCACGATTAATGCTAGGAAAAGGAGAGGTTATGGATCCTGGAGTTCATAATATTTCGGGAATAGTAACTAATCCATTAGAATATGCTGAATTATCAAAGACAGCTATTTTTGCTATTGCAGATTATACATGGAATACTGATGAGTTTAATGATGATAAGAGCTGGGAAGATTCATTTAAATATATAAATCCAGAAGTAGCAGAAGAATTTCATATTATAGCTTCTCATTTAAGTGATCCATCTCCAAGTAATAGAAACTTAGTTTTAGAAGAGTCAGAATATATAAAAGAGGATTTAGATTTATTTTTAAATAATTATAATAGTGGTAAAGATATTAGTGAGGTAGGAAATAGATTAATTTATGAGTTTGATAAGATATTAGAGTCAATTGTGATATTTAATTCAGAAAAAAATTTAAATGAAAAAATGAAGAGTGAAATAAAACCTTGGTTAGGCTCTTTAGAATATATAGTAAAAGCATGTAAATCTTCAGTTAATAGTGCTATTGCAATTAGTGAATCAAATCTTGATGTAGCATGGACTGAATTATCAAACGCTACAGTTTTCAAACAAAAATCTCAAACGTTTACAACTAAAAAATTAAATTCTCCAGATGTTGTTGTTGAGAGTGGAGCAAAGAGATTAATTCCATTTGCAAATGAGTTAATAAGTAGTTTAGATTCAAAAATATATATGCAAATTGATCCACAAGCAAGTAGTAGAATACCAATATCTTCATATAATTCAAATGAATTAGATTTAATAGTTGATGGGGACGAAGAAACATATGCTTATTTTAAAACTCTCCAAAAGGTAGGAGATTGGTATGGTATTGATTTAGGAAAGGTTATTGAAGTTAATAATATAGAAATTCTTCAAGGAAGAAATGATACTGATCATGATAGATTTCATAAGGGTATTTTAGAATATTCAGAGGATGGTGAGAGTTGGGTACCAATCGGAGAAGAAAGAACAGATTCTAGAATAGTAGAAAATGATTTATCTATAAAAGCAAGATACATTAGATATAGAGCAACAATTGCAGGAGTACCAGGTGGAAAGCCAGATTTATGGACAGCGATAAGAGAGATAAGAATAAATAAAGAGGAAAATAAACCAGTTTTACTTACTAATGTTAAAGAACTAGAAAATATTAATATTAGCATATCTGAATTAAAAACAGAAATATTAAATGCATCAAATATTACATTAAAAACAAATGAATATTTAGGATTTAAGTTAAATGAAATCGAAAAAATTGAGAATTTAATATGTGAGGCTTCATCACAAGATATAACTGTAGAAACTTCTATTAATGAAATTCAATGGAGTGAGGGAACAGATACAAGTGAAGCAAGATATATTAGAGTAATAAATAAAAGAAATGATGATATAACATTTGATTTAAATAAATTATCAGTTACGTTAAATAAATTTCAAGATACAAAAATTACCCATAATTATGGAGGGATATATAGTGGAAGCATAGAAAATGTTTTTGATAAAAAATTAGAAAGTAAGGTTTGGTTTAATTCAGCTCAGGGAAAAGATAAATATGTACAAGTAGATTTAGGTGGAGTAGTTAATATTGATAAGATAGATTTAGTAATAGGAGATTCTGAAAAAGACTACTTTAGAAATGGAAACTTAGAAATATCTTTGGATGGAGAGACGTGGGAAGTTATAGATGAGATAACAGGTGAAAGTAGAGAGGCTAACTTCCCAACACTTAAGGCTCCTTACAGATATAGAACTACAGAGGGTATTAATAAAGAGGCTAGATATATTAGATTAATATCAAAAAATAATAATAATGCATGGTTAGCATTAAATGAAATACTAATAAATGATGGTATTAATATAGATACAAATACAAATCTATCATTAATAGCTAAACCAGAAGGTGAATTAAGCAATACTTCTGAATCTATAATAGATAAAAAATTATCTACATTCTATACACCAGCTGGAGAAACTTTAGATGGTGAATTATTATATAGGCTTTCTGATTACAGTGAAGTTGGTGAGTTAATTATTTTACAAGGACCAACAGGTATTTCAAATGCAAGCGTTCAAATAAGAGATTTAGATGGATGGCATGAGATTGGAACTTTATCTAATTCTTATAATTATTTTGATACTAGTAATTTAAATAATGTTTTAGATGTTAAGTTGGTATGGAATGGTATTAAGCCAATTATAAATGAAATAATAACAGTAAAAAAATCAAGTGAAAATACACCAAATGATATAATAAATAAGGATGAATTAAAGTCAATTATAGAAAAGGCAAAGAATATAGTTGAAAATGAGAGTGACAAGTATATAGAGGAGACTATAGAATCATTAAAAGAAGCAATTACTATTGCAGAAAAAGTTTTAGATAATGATAAGGCAACTCAAGATGAGGTAAATGAAGCATATAATACTTTAATAAAGGAATACTTAAATTTAAGATTAATTCCAGATAAATCTTTACTTGAAGAATTGATTAAGGAGTTAGAGGCCTTAGATTTATCTAAATATACTGAAAAGAGTGCTAATTTTGTAAAGAAGGAATTAGCAAATGCTAGTAAGGTATTAAGTAATGAAGAAGCCACTAAAACAGAGATAGATGAAGCTGTAGAAAATCTTAGAAGGGCTAAAGAGTCTTTAGTAGAAAAAGATAATAGTAGTAATTCTAATGAAACTGAAAGTAATGATGTAGAGAGTTTAAGTAGAGATGAAAGTAATGAAAATTTACCAAAAACTGGAGATATAATTTCATCATCAGTAATTTTAATAATAGCAGGAGTATTAATATTTGGTGGAGTATTAATATTTAAGAAGAAAAAGATATTAAAATAAGATTAAAGGGATACTTTAAAATATTATTAAGCTTATATTTTAAAGTATCCTTTCATTATATAAGGGTAAGCTAAATGAATAAGAGATTAGAAAAGTATTTTTTTATTAATATATTGCGTCAAAACATAATAAAGTTGCAAATAAAAAAGATCTCCGAAAATATTTACAATAATAGTAAATATTGATATATTAGATTAAAGAATATAAATTAGGAATGAACCGTGTTACCTTAAGTGGGCATTAGGAGACTTATCTGATGGAAATTTTATTTAGATAAGTCAAATTGTCATGCCTAAAAATAAGCCATTATTAAAAAAGTTAAAAATGTAGTAAAGAATTAGTATCTATAGGCATAAGACTCTAAATATTAGGAACTTTTATTGTTTTTTAAAGGAGCATATAAATTTGATATTTATATAAATTTATAAATAAAGTTTAGAGAGGAGTAGAACAATACACGTACTAAAGAAAAATAATTAAGTGATAAAAGGAAGTATCTAAAATATTTCTATTAAAAGGCTACATTTATAGTAAACGATTAAATTGGATGAGAAACTAATAATAGGGGGAAAAGAGAATGAAGTATAAAAAGATATTAAGTACTATTTTATCTTTAACACTAATAACTACATCTTCAGGAGTGGCAACATTTGCTGAAAGTATTGGCAATAAGGTATCAAGGGTTAATATGGCAGAGGTAGGATTTCAACGTTCAACATTATTTAATGATGGATGGAAATTTAATTTAGGGGATGTACCAGATGCAAAGAATAAAAATTATGATGATGAATCATGGAGAAGTCTAACATTACCACATGATTGGAGTATAGAGCAAGATTTTAACAAAAACTCGCCATCAACACATGAAGGTGGATTTTTAGATGGTGGTATTGGATGGTATAGAAAATCATTTGTACTTCCAAAAGAAATGGAAGGAAAAAAGATAACAATTGATTTTGATGGAGTTTATATGGATAGTTACATCTATGTAAATGGAGAGCAAGTTGGTAATCATCCTTATGGATATACACCATTTTCATTTGATATAACAGATAATTTAATATGTGATGGAGTTACTGAAAATGTAATTTCAGTAAAGGTTAATAATAGACAACCAAGTAGTAGATGGTATTCAGGTAGTGGAATATATAGAGATGTTAAACTTACAGTCACAAATAAGGTTTATGTAGAACAATATGGAACATATGTGACTACTCCTAATTTAGAAAGTGAATATGCAAAAGGTAAAGCTACAGTTAATATAAAAACAGATATAACAAATGAAGAAGGCAGTGATAAAGAAGTTAACTTAATATCAACTATATATGATGCTAAGGGGAACAAGGTTGGAGATAGTACATCAACACAAGTTATAAATGCCAATAGCACATATAAATATGACCAAAATATAGAGGTTAAAAATCCTGAACTTTGGGGAATTGAAAATCCTTATTTATATAGTGTTGTTACAACAGTATTAATTGATAATGAAGTTGTAGATGAATATGAAACAGAATTTGGTATGAGATGGTTTGATGTTACTACTGATAATGGTTTCTTTTTAAATGGAGAACAAATGAAGCTTGAAGGTGTTTGTATGCACCATGATCAAGGAGCATTAGGGGCAGTTGCAAATGAGGCTGCTATACGAAGACAGGTTAAAATATTAAAGGATATGGGAGTAAATTCTATTAGAGTTACACATAATCCGGCAGCACAAGTATTAATAGATATTTGTAATGAAGAGGGAATTTTATTAATAGATGAAGCATTTGATACTTGGTATGGTGGTAAGAAGACTTATGATTATGGAAGATTCTTTGAACAAAAATCAATTCATGATGATATGACTTGGGCTGAATATGATGTTAAACAAATGGTTAATAGAGGTAAAAATGCACCAAGTATAATTATGTGGTCATTAGGAAATGAAATATGGGAATCTAATCAACCTAAAGCTATAGAAACTGCAAAAAATCTTCAAAGTTGGGTTAAGGAAATAGATACAACACGTCCAACTACATTTGGTGAAGATAAATTCAGAATGGGTGAAGGAACAGGTGGACATGAGAAGGTAGCAAGTGTATTTGATGTTGTTGGATTTAATTATGCTGAAGCGAATTATGATTCTTTCCATGAAAAGTATCCAGATTGGGTTTTATATGGATCAGAAACTTCATCAGCAACAAGAAGTAGAGGAGTTTATTCTCATCCAGAAAGTACAAGCAGTCATACACATGATGACTTACAACAATCTGACTATGATAATGATCATGTTGGTTGGGGAAGAACTGCAGAAGATGCATGGAAGAGAGATAGAGATAGAGAATATATTTTAGGGGAATATATTTGGACTGGGTTTGACTATATAGGAGAACCAACGCCATATTATAGTACGTTCCCAGCTAAATCATCATACTTTGGAGCAATAGATACAGCAGGCTTTGAAAAAGATATATATTATTTCTATCAAAGTCAATGGTCTGATGAGCCAATGGTACACTTATTACCACATTGGAATTGGGAAAATGATAATAGTATAAAGGTTGATGGTAATAAAATATTAGTTAAAGCATACACAAATGCAAATAGTGTAGATTTATACTATAACGAAGATGTTAATAGTGATAAATTAGGTACATTAGTTGGAAGTGATGAATATGAAGTTACTAATGCTGGTTATAATGGGGAGTATAAAGAAACTGATGATGGTAAGTTACATTTAGAATTTAAAGTTGAATATAAACCAGGTAAATTGACAGCTGTTGCAAAAGATGAAAATGGTGAAGAAATTGCGAGAGATGTAGTTAAAACTGCAAGTGAAGCTAAAGCAATAGATTTAAGTGCAGATAGACAAGTTATAGAAGCTGATGGATATGATTTATCATATATAACTGTTGATATAGTTGATGAAAATGGAACATTAGTACCAAATGCAAATAATCTAGTTAACTTTGAGGTTAGTGGTAATGGAGTAATTGTTGGGGTTGATAATGGTAATGCTGCAAGTGTAGAAAGATATAAGGATAATAAGAGGGAAGCTTTTAATGGTAAGGCTTTAGTAATTGTTCAATCAACTAAGGATGCAGGATCATTCACTCTAACTGCAACAAGTAATGGTTTAACTACTGATACTATAAATGTTTATACAGTAGAAGAAGAGGATTTAGATCAAAATAAGATTGTTGGATATGATGTTAGTGATATTACAGTTCCTGTAAATGGAAAATTAAATTTACCAGAAGTAGTAACTGCATTATATACAGATGGAACTAGAAATGAAGTTAATGTTACTTGGGAAGATATTTCAGAAGATAAATTATCACAAGCTGGAATATTTGAGGTAAGAGGAAGTATAGAAAATAGTAATATACCAGTAGTATTGAATGTTATAGTTAGAGACATGATTGGTGCACAAGATGTAAGAATATTAACAGCTGTTGGTAAAGTAGCAACTCTTCCTAATACTGTATCATTAGTGTTTAATGACGGAACTACGGAAGATAAGGAAGTTACTTGGGAAAGAGAATTAACAGTAGAAGATGTATTTAAGATTGGAACTGTTGAAATATTAGGAAGTATTGAAGGTATATCTGGAATACAAGCAAAAGCTATAATAGTAGTTTCTGATAATTATGAAGAAAAGAATGTTGCCTTAAGAGAAAAGGGGGAGTATCCAAAGGCATTTACATCATATTCAGGCCCAGATAATATTAATAATATAAATGATAGTGTAATATCTAAGGGGAATGATCCTCAAAATAGATGGACAAACTGGGGAAAAGCAAGTCAAGACTATGATGATTATGTAGGGATTGAATTTGATAAAGTGTATACAATAAGCAGAATAGGGCTTTCATTATATAGTGATAGTGGTGTAGCAATACCAAGTGAAATAATAGTAGAATATTTTGATGGTAATGATTGGATGAAGGTTTCAAATCAAAGTAAGACTACTGGATTTACTGTAGAAGATACAGAAGAAATAACTTTTGATGCTATAAATACTACAAAGATAAGAGCTTTACTAAAAGAAGATACAGCACAAAATAAGGCAGTTGGGCTTACTGAGTTTGAAGTATACTCAAATGTTTTAGTAAGTGAAGGAACAGCGTTATTAAATGATATAAAGGTAAATGGAGGAAGTATAGAAGGATTCACAGAAAATAATACAGAATATTCAGTTGTTCTTCCTTATGGTGCTGAAACTCCTGTTGTTTCAGCTACAGCTAAAGATAATGCAAGTGTATTTGTAGTACCTGCACTTACATCTAATGGAGTAGCAAAAGTTTTAGTGACTGCTGAAGATGGAAGTGTTAAAAATGTATATTCAATTAGATTTAGAGAAGAATCAGCAAAATTAGAGAATGTAGAAATATCATTATCAAAAGAAGATATAACAGAAGATGATGTTGTTGATATAAATGTAGATGCTAAGTTACAAGATAATAGCACAGTAGCAATGTCTAACTTAGATATAAAATACTATGTAACATCTGAAAATAATGGAGAAGCAAAGATAGATGGTAATAAACTTTCAGCATATACAGCCGGTGATATAAGTTTATATGCAGAAGTAACTTATAAAGGTGTAACAAAAGTTAGTAATACATTAAACTTTACTATTTTAGAAAATACAGCACAAAAAACTGCAATAGCATATGAAAAAGTTATTGTTGAAACTGAAAAGGGAGTTAAACCAGAACTTCCAACAAAGGTCAAAGCTACTTTTGATATTGGATTACCAAGAGATGTAGAAGTAACTTGGGATGAAGTTGACCAATCAAAATATAATGAATATGGTGTATTTGAAGTTAAAGGAACTGTAGAAGGGCAAGAATTAAAGGCAACAGCTAAAGTTATAGTTAAAGGAATTTCTGCATTAGGAAATGTATCTTTAGTAACTAATGTAGGTGTTGAGCCAAGTTTACCAGATACAGTTAAGGCATATTATACAGATGGAAGTACTAAAGATTTATCTGTTGCTTGGGAAGATTATAATAAAGAACTATTATTACAAGAAGGTGTATTTGAAGTAACTGGAGTTGTTGATGGTGTAAATATTATAGCAAAAGCAAATATCAGAGTTTCTTCTGATATTGTTAAAGGTGATAATATAGCTAGAGCTAGAAATGGATATGATCTTCCAATGGCAATTGCATCATATACTAATGATACAAAGGTAGATGCTGCATCTCAAGATAGTATAGAAAAAGTTAATGATGGATTAATAGAACATGATCCAAATTCAGCTAATAATAGATGGTCAAATTGGAAGAGAGGAGATAAGAACTCTAGTGAATGGGTTGGAATTATATTTGGAGTTGCAGATCCATTAGAAAGATATATTAACAATTTAGAAGTTGATTTCTTTGAAGATAATGGTACAAAGATTCCTAGTAATATAACAATTCAATATTATGTTGGTGATGAAATTGTTAAGCCAGAAAATCCTGCTCATGTTTTAGAAGAGGCTAATTCACCATTAAATGACGAAAACAATTGGAGAAATGTAACTAATTTAGTTGCAAATCCAAGTTCAACATCAGGTTCAGATACTAATTACTACACATTTGATATGGTAAAAACTTATGCATTAAGAATTAAAATGGATGCACAATCAAATATGGGATTAGGTATAACTGAAATTAAGGCTTTTGAAGAGAGAGTAGTGGCAAATAATGATTTTGAAGTGAAATCTATTAAAGTCAATGGTAATGATTTAGAAGGATTTAATCCAGAAACTTTAGATTACTCATTAGCACTTAAGAAAGGTGAAGCTTTACCAGAGATAACAGTAGATGTAAATAATAATGCATCAGTAACAACTGTTTATACAGTGGAAAGTAGTGAAAAATCTATTTATGCTATTAATGGTAAAGAAGAGCTTGATGTAGTAATTAAGTCAGAAGATGGATTAAAAGAAGTAAGATATACAATTGCAATATCAAGAGAAGATGAAGAAAATATTATTAATAAATCATTACTACAATACACAATTGAATATGCTGAAAAGGTAAAGGCTGATGGAGCATTAGAAGGTGTAGTTCCTGCAGTAGTTAGAGAATTTAATGATGCTTTAGAAAATGCTAAGATTGTTTTAGCTAATGAAAAGGCTACTGAAGCAGAAGTGGATGCAATTACTGATAGATTATTAAATGCTATTTGGATGTTAGAATTTAAGGGTGGAGATAAAGAAACTCTTAAGTTAAATATCGAGTTAGTAGAGAAGTTGAATAAAAATGATTACACTAAGGAGTCTTGGGAAAGTCTACAAGAAGAGTTGAATAGAGCAAAAGAAGTATATGAAAATGAAAATGCACTTGTTACTGATATAGAAGAAGCTATTAATAATTTACGAAATGCAATAAATGCTTTAGTAAAGAAAGATGTAAATAAGATATTGCTTCAAGAACTTGTAACTATGATAGGTGGATTAAATTCAAATGAATATATATACACAACTTGGGAAAATCTAGATAAGAATTTAGAATTAGCTAATAAAGTATTAATAAATGAAGAAGCTACTCAAGAAGAAGTGGATATGGCTTATAATAACTTATTAAGAGCTTACTTAGAATTAAGATTAAAGCCAAGTAAGGATAAACTTGAAGATTTAATAAATAAAGCTGAATCTCTAAATAAAGAAAACTATACAGAGGAAACTTGGGAAAAAGTTGAAGATGCATTAGAAAAGGCAAAAGTAGTTATGGCTAATGAAAATTCAACTGAAGAAGAGATAACGCAAGTTGAAAATGAATTAGAAGTAGCAATTGAAGGTTTGATTGCATCAAATTCAGATAATAATGATAATAATTCAAATGGTGGAAATAACAATGGAAACACAAATAATAATGGAAATAGCAATGGAACAACAAATAATGGTGGAAATGTAGGTAGTAATACAAATAATAATGGCAATAATGCTACTAATTTACCTAAAACAGGGGCTGCTACTTCAGTAGCAACAGTATTAGCATTAGGGTCTTTACTTGTAGGTTGCGGTGCTAGTATGATAAAGAAAAAAGAAGATTAAAAATAATATTTATCAATGAAATAGGCTATCTCAAGGGTTATTAAAAAGTAACCTTGAGATAGCCTTTAATTTATATAGTTATTTATTAAATACAAGAATCTTTATACTTTCTTAACATGATATGTAGATATCTTAATACTATCTTAATTTTCAAAATTATATTATAGACGTGTAGTAAAAATCAAGGAGGAGTAAATATGGATGCTTTAGTATTAATATCATTCATTTTAGTAGTTTTACTATTATGTTACTTAGTCTATTGCTTAGTCAGGGGGGAAAATCTATGATTAATGTAATTTTGCAAATAATAATATATACAGTCATTTTAGTTTTATTAGCAATACCATTAGGTAGATATATGGGGAAAGTATTTTTAGGTGAAAAGGTATTTTTAAGTCCAATAGTAAGGCCTATTGAAAAATTTTTATATAGAATACTAAAAATCGATGAAGAAAAAGGAATGGGATGGAAGCAATATGCTGCATCTGTACTAATGTTTAATTTATTAGGATTTATAGTAGTTTATTTATTGCAGGTATTTCAAAAATATTTGCCATTAAACCCAGAAGGTATAGGTAATGTTCCAGCAGATTTGGCTTTTAATACAGCTACAAGTTTTGCAACAAATACAAATTGGCAAGCTTATAGTGGTGAATCACAATTAAGTTATTTGACTCAAATGTTAGGGTTATCAGTTCAAAACTTTCTTTCAGCAGCAGTTGGTATTTCAGTATTGATAGCTGTTATAAGAGGATTTATGAAAAGAAAATCAAAGGAAATAGGAAACTTTTGGGTAGATTTAACTAAGTCATTATTATATATTTTATTACCACTATCAATAGTAGTTTCTTTATTTTTAGTATCACAAGGTGTTGTTCAAAACTTTAAGCAATATCAAGAAGTTAAATTAATAGATCCATATACATTAGAAGATGGTACAGTTATAGATACTCAGATAATTCCAGGTGGACCTGCTGCTAGTCAAATAGCAATTAAACAATTAGGAACAAATGGTGGTGGATTCTTTGGAGCAAACTCAGCACATCCATTAGAAAATCCAACTTTAGCATCAAATGTAGTTCAAGTTACATCTATATTAGTAATTGCAGTTGCATTATGTTTTACTTTTGGATATATGGTTAAAGATAAAAAACAGGGACGGGCTATATTCTTGGCAATGTTCATAATTTATGCAATTTCTTTAATTAGCGTTGGAGTTTTAGAGCAAAAGGCTACACCTCAAATTGAGCAAAATGGAATAGTGGATATTAGTTATTCAGATACACAAGCTGGAGGTAATATGGAAGGGAAAGAGGTTAGATTTGGTATAGCAAGTTCTTCTTTCTGGGCTGTTACAACAACAGCAGCTTCAAATGGATCAGTAAATTCAATGCATGATTCTTATACTCCATTGAGTGGAGGAATAATAATGTTATTAATGCAATTAGGTGAAGTAATATTCGGTGGAGTGGGTTCAGGATTATACGGAATGTTAGCATTTGTAATTATGACAGTATTTATTTCAGGTCTTATGGTGGGGAGAACGCCAGAGTATTTAGGTAAGAAAATAGAACCTTTTGAGATGAAAATGGCATCATTAGCAGTAATAACTACACCATTAATAGTAGTTATAGGCACGGCTATAGCATGTGTAATACCTGGAATACAAGATAATCTAAATAATGGAGGAGCACACGGATTTTCAGAAATTCTATATGCACTTTCTTCAGTAGGTAATAATAATGGTAGTGCATTTGCTGGATTTGGAGCGAATACAGTTCCATTAAATATTTTATTTGGAATAGCAATGATATTGGCTAGGTTTATACCAATATTATTAGTTCTTGCAATAGCAGGCTCATTAGCGTCTAAAAAATATATACCAAGTTCTTCAGGTACATTAGCAACAAATAATGGGGTATTTGTAACATTATTAATAATTGTTGTATTAATGATAGGAGCATTAAGCTTCTTTCCAGCATTAGCTTTGGGGCCAATAGTAGAACATTTACAGATGTTATTTTAGTATAATGTAAAAGAAAGAGGGAATTTGCTATGAGTAAAAAGAAACAAGCTTTTATGGATAGTAATATAATGAAAGATGCACTTAAAGAATCTTTTAAAAAGTTATCACCAAGGGTACAGTATAGAAATCCGGTAATGTTTGTAGTATATATAGGTTCGATGCTAACAACAGTTATTTTTTTAGCATCTTTCTTTAAAGATAATGAAAGTAATGATAGATTCTTTACTTTTTTAATAACATTATTTCTTTGGTTTACAGTTTTATTTGCAAACTTTGCTGAAGCAATTGCAGAAGGTAGGGGAAAGGCACAAGCAGAATCATTAAGAGCAGCAAAAAAAGATGTAATGTGTAGAAGGTTAAGGGATATAGTTGATAGGGTTGGAGATGTAGTTAAGTCTTCTGATTTAATAAAGGGTGATATTGTATTAGTTAAAGCTGGAGAACAAATACCAGCAGATGGAGAAGTTATTGAGGGGATAGCATCAGTAGATGAAAGTGCTATAACAGGAGAAAGTGCACCGGTTATAAGAGAAGATGGTGGAGATAGAAGTTCTGTAACTGGTGGAACAACTGTTGTTTCAGATTGGATAGTAATGAAGGTTACAGCAGGTAGTGGAGAAAGTTTTTTAGATAAAATGATTTCCATGGTTGAAGGAGCTTCAAGGAAGAAAACTCCTAATGAGATTGCACTTCAAATATTATTAGTAGCATTAACAATAATATTTTTAGTAATAACATCAACACTTTATGTATTTGGTGATTTTGCAGTTAAGTTAAATGGAGTAGGTGAATCAATATCAATACTTTCATTAATTGCATTATTAGTTTGCTTAGCACCTACAACAATTGGAGCATTATTATCTTCAATTGGAATAGCAGGAATGAGCAGATTAACTAGTGCTAATGTTTTAGCTACTTCAGGTAGAGCTATAGAAGCAGCTGGAGATGTAGATGTATTGTTACTAGATAAAACCGGAACTATAACTTTAGGGAATAGACAAGCAGCTGAATTTATGCCATTAGAAAATATATCAGTAGAAGAGTTAGCTGAAGTAGCAGCATTAAGTTCATTAGCAGATAAAACACCAGAAGGTAAAAGTATAGTAGAATTAGCTAAAAGTCAATATAGCTTTAAGGAAGAGGGAAATGAAGAAGGTGAATTTGTACCATTTACAGCAAGAACAAAAATGAGTGGTATGAATTATAAAAAGAGAACAATAAGAAAAGGATCAGAATCTGCGATTAAGGAATATGTAAAAAGTTTAGGTGGAGAATATCCAAATGAATGTAATGTTATAGTTAAAGGAATATCTAGAAAAGGTGGAACTCCTTTAGTTGTTGTTGAGAATGAAAGGGTTTTGGGGGTTGTATATTTAAAGGATGTTATTAAATCTGGCGTTAAAGAGAAATTTAGTGATTTGAGAGAGATGGGAATTAAGACGGTAATGATTACTGGAGATAATCCATTAACTGCAGCAGCTATAGCAGCAGAAGCAGGAGTTGACACTTATTTAGCAGAAGCTACTCCAGAAGCTAAGCTTAATTTAATTGCTGAATATCAACAAGCTGGGCACATAGTTGCAATGACTGGTGATGGTACAAATGATGCTCCAGCACTTGCTCAAGCGGATGTAGCAGTAGCAATGAATTCAGGAACACAAGCTGCTAAAGAGGCTGGTAACATGGTTGATTTAGACTCAAGTCCAACTAAGTTAATTGAAATTGTTAAAATAGGTAAGCAATTATTAATGACAAGAGGCGCTCTTACAACATTTAGTATTGCAAATGATGTAGCTAAGTATTTTGCTATAATACCACCATTATTTATGAGTATATTTCCAGTATTAGATAAACTTAATATTATGAGGTTATCTAGTCCAGAAAGTGCTATTTTATCAGCGGTTATTTATAATGCATTAATTATTGTAGCATTAATACCACTTTCATTAAAGGGAGTTAAATACTCTGAAGCACCAGCACATAAGCTTTTAAAGAAAAATTTATTAGTGTATGGATTAGGTGGAATGATAATACCATTTATAGCAATAAAGTTAATTGATATAATAATAAATCTTTTAAGTATATTTTAGGAGGAGATATTATGTGGCAAGTATTTAAAAAATCTTTAGGGGTTTTATTGATATTTACATTAATTGTAGGAATTATATATCCAACTTTTATAACTGTATGTGCGCAAACATTTTTTAAAGATAAAGCTAATGGAAGTTTAATAGTAAAAGATGGAGAAGTAGTGGCATCAAAGCTTATAGGACAAAACTTTACCTCTCCAGAATATTTCTGGGGAAGACCATCAGCAACAGTAGATTATCCTTATAATGGAGTTGGGGGAGCTGGTTCTAATAAGACACCAGCAGGAGATGAATTGGAAGAAATTATAGCAAAACGAGTTGAAGAGTTACAAAAATATAATGGAACAGATGAAGAAATACCAGTAGATTTAGTAACAGCATCAGGTAGTGGTTTAGATCCAGATATATCATTAGCAGCTGCTGAATATCAAGTAAAGAGAGTTGCAGAAGCAAGAAATATGAGGGAAGAAGAAGTGCAAAGTATAGTAGATGAATTAAAGCAAAAAAGAATTCTAGGATTCTTTGGAGAAACTTATGTTAATGTAGTTGAATTAAATTTAAGATTAGATGAAATTCAAGAGTAAAAATCCATGGAAAATAGAGTAAATTATGATTATAATATCCTTAGTAGTTTTATTAGGGATATTATTAATTTATTTTTCAAATAAAATTTGATAGATAGAAAATATATATTTCTTAGCTGGAGTGATAATCATGATGGAAGTAGATAATAGACCAGATTCTAGACAGTTATTAAAAAAAGTTAAAGATGAAGAAATTTATTTAAAAAGAGGAAAATTAAAAGTATTTTTTGGATATGCAGCGGGAGTTGGAAAAACCTACGCTATGCTTCAAGAAGCACATGAATTAAAGAGGAATAATATTGATGTAGTAGTAGGATATATAGAAAGACATACTAGGAAAGATACATTAGCATTAATTGATGGACTAGAAGTTTTACCTACACAAAAAGTAGAATATAAAGGTATAACTATTCAAGAATTTGATCTTAATTCTGCATTGCAAAGAAATCCAGAAGTTCTATTATTAGATGAATTACCTCATACTAATCCACCTAAT
This sequence comes from uncultured Clostridium sp., assembly GCA_900547475.1. Classification (GTDB taxonomy): domain Bacteria; phylum Bacillota; class Clostridia; order Clostridiales; family Clostridiaceae; genus Clostridium. The sequence continues at coordinate 29,078 of URGW01000037.1, forward strand.
TTTAGACATGGGAAAAGGTGGCAGGATATAGAAGAACTTTTAGAGGCTGGTATAAATGTTTATACTACATTAAATGTTCAACATTTGGAAAGTTTAAATGATGTTATAGCTAGTATTACAGGTGTATTTGTAAAAGAAACAGTTCCAGATTATATAGTTGATAAGGCTGATAAGATAGAACTTATTGATATAGCAACAGATGATTTGAAAGCAAGATTTGATGAAGGAAAAATATATAAAAAGGAAAATGTTGATAAGGCGAAAAGTAATTTTTTTACTGATGATAATTTAAAGGCATTAAGGGAGTTATCTTTAAGAAAAACAGCTGATACAGTTAATAGTGTTGTTCAAATTTCAAGATTATCAAAGGGTAATATAAATATATTACCTACTAAGGAGAAGATAGTGGCTTGCATAAGTGCATCGCCTTCGTCGGCAAAGGTAATAAGAGCAACTTCAAGAATGGCAGCATCATATAAAACAGAATGGATAGCACTATATGTAGGTAATTTAAATTCTAAGAATATGACTATACAAGAAAAAAAGAGATTAAAGGATTATATAAAATTAGCGGAAAGATTAGGCGGAATTGTAGAAATAGTTCATGGTGATGATGTTATAGATACTATAATTAAATTTTGCAATTATAGAAATATAACTAAAATAATAATTGGAAGGAATGTTTTAAGAAAAAAAGCTTTATTAAGAGTAAATAGAAAAGATATAGTAGATAAATTAATAGAAAAGGTAAAATATATAGAGGTTCATGTAATTCCAACGTGGATAGAGCCAAGGACTAAGAAAAAGTTAGTATTTAATATGACTAATACTAGTAGTATAAAAGAGAAAGTATTATTTACTAAAAATGATTTACTAATAGGAATTGCTTTTTCGATAATAGCTTCAACAATTTCTATAATAATAAATTATTTGGGATTTGCAGAAGCAAACATATTATTAGTATATATTTTAGCTATATTATTTATTTCTGTTAATACAAAAGGATATGCTATAGGTGTAATATTTGCCTTTATAAATGTTTTTATTTTTAACATTTTATTTACAAAACCTAAATTAACATTAGAATTTGATGATCCTACTTATTTAGTTACATTTCCTTTCTTTATTTTAGTTGCAACTATAACATCAACATTAACAACTAGAATTAAAGAGCAGTCTGATATGTTTGAAAAAAGAGAAGAGGCAGCACAAATGTTATATCAGATAAGCAGAAGTTTTATTAATTTATCAAGTGAAGAAAAGATAATTAGTACAGGAGTTAATCACCTTTCACAAGGGTTAAGAAGAGATATTATATGCTATGAAGCTAAAAATGGAATATTAACAGGAAACTATATTATAAAAAATATAAATACAAATTTTAATGAAGATAAATTAAAAGGAGATAAAAACTTTGAAATAGCTTATTGGGTATTAAATAATAGAAAAAATGCAGGAAGAGGAACTGATACACATAATGGTAGTGAAGTTTATTATATGCCTATTATAGTTAAGGAAAAGGTATTTGGAGTTATTGGAGTTTTTTGGGGAGATGAAGATATTGATAAAGATGATATTAGTTTAATGGAGGCAGTAGTTGCACAAATGTCATTAGCTTTAGACAGAGTAGAATTAGTTAGGGAAAAGGAAGAAACAAAGCTAGAATTTGAAAGAGAGCAATTAAGAAGCAATTTGCTAAGAGCTATATCTCATGATTTAAGAACTCCATTAACAGGTATAGAAGGATCTAGTAGTTTAATTTTATCTTCATTTAATGAATTAACAGGTGATACTATACTTGAACTTGTAAAGGAAATTAATTATGACTCAGAATGGTTAATAAGACTTGTTGAAAATTTATTGAGTATGACTAGGATTGAATGTGGAAAATTAGAAATTAAAAAATCGCAAGAAATAGTTGAGGAAATAGTATCAGAGTCAATTCAGCATTTAAAGAGTAGATTAAATAATCATAAACTAAGTATAGATATGCCTAAAGAGGTTCTATTTGTACCGGTGGATGGAAAACTTATAGAACAAGTTATAATAAATTTAGTTGACAATGCTATAAAATATACACCAGAACAATCAGAGATTAATATAAAAGTCTATAGCAAAAAAAATGGTGTGTATTTTGAGATAAGTGATAATGGACCTGGAATAAATAAAGAAGATATTAATCATATATTTGAAATTTTTTATAAAGGAAATAAAAATAGTGCAGACTCTAGAAGAGGTGTTGGATTAGGATTATCAATATGTAGGTCAATTGTTTTAGCCCATGGAGGAGATATACTTGTAAAAAACAACAAAGAATGTGGAGCTAGGTTTATATTTAATCTGCCTTTAAATTAAAATTTTAAAAAGAAAATTAAATATTTACTTTATTTATAGAAGTAAATTAATTTATAGGAGATAACAATGAATAATAATGTGATGATTTTAGTAGTTGAAGATGAAAAAGCTATAAGAAATTTTATGAAAATTTCATTAACAACACAGGGATATAAGGTTTTAGAAAGTTCAAATGGTAATGATGCTTTTGCTTTATTTATGTCTTATAATCCAGAACTTATAGTTTTAGATTTAGGATTACCTGATATAGATGGTATTGAAATTATACGAAAGATAAGACAATTTAAGGAAACACCAATAATTGTAGTATCAGCCAGAGGTCAAGATAGAGATAAAATAGAAGCATTAGATTTAGGTGCTGATGATTATTTATCAAAGCCTTTTAGTATGGGAGAATTACTTGCAAGAGTCAGAGTTTTACTTAGAAGAATAAATAGAAGTAAAGATATGTTAGAAGAAGTTAATGAATATAATGTTGGTGGACTTGAAGTTGACTTAGAAAAAAGAAGAATATTTCTTAATAAAGAAGAAGTGCATTTTACACCAATTGAATTTAAGATATTTTCTTTATTAGTAAGACATGCCGGAAAAGTCTTAACACATAACTATATTATTAAAGAAGTATGGGGGGGAGTTGTTGGAGGAGAAAATCAATCATTAAGAGTTTTTATGGCTAATATAAGAAGAAAAATTGAAAAGGAACCAGCAAACCCAAGATTTTTATTAACTGAAGTTGGAGTTGGATATAGATTAGTAGATGAGTGAATTTACTAATTTTTAATATTTGATAAATAATTAAATATTTTTGGGGTATTTAGCAAAAAATAAATTATCAGAAAATTTTTTAGACAATCGTTTACAAAAATCTAACTATATTGTTTAGTAATTATAATTATAGTATAATAAACATGGTTCAATTAAAGATACTAATGACGAGTGAGGTTCAATACACTTTAATTGCATAATGAAACTCACAAAGTTATCACTCTTTTTGAAACTAAAAAGTATGTATATATATTTGGAGGGAATTATGGCGAAGAAACCTGTAATGTTAATGATATTAGATGGATTTGGAATAGCTCCAGAGAGCGAAGGAAATGCAGTTGCTGCTGCAAAGAAACCAAATTATGATAGATTAGTTGCAAACTATCCTCACTCACAATTACAAGCAAGTGGTATGTTTGTTGGATTACCAGATGGACAAATGGGTAACTCAGAAGTTGGACATTTAAATATTGGTGCAGGAAGAATTATATATCAAGAATTAACTAGAATAACTAAGGAAATAAACGAAGGTGGATTCTTTAAGAACGAAGCTTTATTAAAAGCTATGGAAAATGCTAAGAAAGATAATTCAGCATTACACCTAATGGGATTATTATCTAACGGTGGAGTTCACTCTCATATAGATCATTTAAAAGGATTATTAAAGTTAGCTAAAGAGCAAGAAATTAAAAACGTATATGTTCATTGCTTCATGGATGGTAGAGACGTTGCTCCAGGTTCAGGAAAAGATTTCGTAGTTGAATTAGAAAACTACATGGCTGAAATCGGAGTAGGTAAAATTGCCACTATTTCAGGAAGATATTATGCAATGGATAGAGATAACAGATGGGAAAGAGTACAATTAGCTTACGATGCAATGGTACTTGGAAAAGGTGAAACTGCTACATCTGCTGTTGAATGTATGGAAAAATCTTATGCTGATAATAAATCAGATGAGTTCGTATTACCATGCGTTATTGAAGAAAATGGAGCTCCAACTGGAACAATAAAGAATGGAGATTCAGTAGTATTCTTTAACTTCAGACCTGATAGAGCTAGAGAAATAACTAGAGCTATAAACGATAAAGAATTTGCAGGATTTGAAAGAGAAACTTTAGATTTAGTATTTGTAACAATGACTCAATACGATAAGACTTTAGAAGGTGTTGAAGTTGCTTACAGACCAGAAGCAATTACTAATACTTTAGGTGAATATGTTGCTTCTAAGGGATTAAATCAATTAAGAATAGCAGAAACAGAAAAGTATGCTCACGTTACATTCTTCTTCAACGGTGGTGTTGAAAAAGAAAATGAAGGTGAAGATAGAGCTCTTATTGCATCTCCAAAGGTTGCAACTTACGACTTAAAGCCAGAAATGAGCGCACCAGAATTAACTGATGAATTAATCAATAGATTAGATTCAGGAAAATATGATATGGTTATATTAAACTATGCTAACCCAGATATGGTTGGACATACTGGAGTTTTAGAAGCTGCTAAAGCTGCAGTTGAAGCTGTAGATACATGCTTAGGAAGAGTAGTTGATAAAGTTTTAGAGTTAGATGGAACAGTATTTATTACTGCTGACCACGGAAATGCTGAAACTATGATTGATGCTGAAACTGGAAATCCATTTACAGCTCACACAACTGATCCAGTTCCATTTGTATGGGTATCTAACCACACAGAAGGTAAATCTTTAAAAGATGGTAAATTAGCTGATATAGCACCAACAATGCTAACAGTAATGGGATTAGATGTTCCTGCTGAAATGACAGGTGAATCATTAATAAAATAGTATTATAAGAGAGGGGTAAACCCTCTCTTTTTGCTATTTAATCCAACAATTAAACTTAAAAGGTATAATATTTGATTATCAAAACATTTGACAAAATTAATATTTGTATATATAATTTAATTACAAAACAAAAACACAACTATTATAAAGTTAGTGGAGGATAAAAATATATGGGAATAAAAATAATAACAGATTCAGCATGCGATTTAAAAAGAGAATATATAGATAAAAATAATATAGAATTACTTTCATTAGTATTAAATTTAAATGATGAAGTAATAAAAGATGACTTAGGAAAGACATTAAGCTATAAAGATTTTTATAGACATATGAGAGAAGGAGCAACACCTACAACATCTCAAGTGAATGCACATGAATTTGAAGAAGAGTTTTTAGAACATGTGAAAAATGGAGATTCTATAATTTGCATAACAATATCTTCAGCACTAAGTGGTACTTTTAATAGTGCCAATATAGCAAGAAATAATATATTGGAAGAATATCCAGAAGCCAAAATTGAATTAGTTGATTCTTTAAGTGTTTCAATGGGACAAGGTCTATTAGTTTTAAAAGCTTGTGAAATGAGAGATAATGGTGCAAGTATGGAAGAAATAGTACAATGGCTTGAGGATAACAAAAGAAAGATAATACATTCAATATTAATAGATGATTTAAATCATTTAAAAAGAGGTGGACGTATATCAGGGACTACAGCAACTATTGGAGGTCTTTTAAATATTAAACCAAGTGCATATATAGATGATGAAGGAAAGTTAGTACAGGGGGAAAAAATAAAAGGCAAAAAGAAGGCATTAAAATTTTTAGCTAATGAAGTAAGGGAAAGAGTTATAAATGCTGAAAATGAAGTAATATATATATGTCATGGAGATTGTCTAGAAGATGCTGAATCATTAAGAGATATAATATTACAAGAAGTTAAGTTAAAAGATATAATTATAAATTATGTTGGTAATGTTGTTGGAGCACATGCTGGACCTGGAGTTTTAGCAGTTGTATATTTAGGCGAAAGCAGATAATTTTAAAATAAACTATATGAAATATTGATTTTTAATATTTCATATAGTTTATTTTTATGTACCAAAATATTTATAAATACTATTTCAGAGAAAATTATATTTAGGCTTTAAATTATATTAAAGGTTAATATTAGTGATATAGATTTAATATATATATAATAAAATTCTTAAAATAATAATAGGATTAAAAATCAATATATGTTAAAATAAGGTAGTGGGTATAGTTATAAAGGGGGAGAGTTAGTGTTAAACAAAAAAAAGAAAAGGTTTATCGCAATGGCTATGAGTATTATTATGGTATCATCAATGATATATAATAATATAGCGTATGCAATAACAAAGGATGAAGTGGAATCTACAAAAGAGCTTATATTAAATTACGAATTTAATGAAAGCGATTTCAAAGATGGCTCTACTATTTTTGACTTATCGGGAAATGAAAATAATGGGATTATAAGGGGGGATGGTGCTATCATACAGAATAATGTATTAACATTACCAGGTGGAAATGCTGGAAGTAAGGCAGCATATGTACAACTACCTACAGCGATGTTTGACAATAAAGATACATTAACTATTTCAGTTTGGCTAAAAAATGAAACTGGTGCAGGAAATTATGCGGCGATGTTTTTTGGAACAACAGAAAGCTTACCAAAACAATATTGGTTATTGAATCCAAGTGCACCAAATGGTTGCTTTAAATCAGTATTTACTAACTCTGTAAATGCTAGTTCACCGTGGATTACAGAAAAGGGAATTTCAAGTGGCACAAAAACAGATAGTAATTGGGGGTTGTATACAACAGTAATTGAAGAAGGTAGTATATCTGCTTACTATAATGGTGAATTTATAGGTAAAGATAATCTAAGTAGAACTGTAAGTAACTTTGGTACTGATTTAGTTGCTTATATTGGTAGATCATCTTATAATGATAAATTTTATAAAGGTGGTGTAAAGAGTGTAAAGGTATATGAGGGTGTTTTATCTTCTGCAGATATTAAAGAAGAATACTTTAATGGAGCTGGAAAGGAAGATGTAAATAAAGCTTTATTGGAAGATAGTAATGATTTAATATTATCTGAAACTACACTTATAGAAGATATAACTTTACCGACAGAAGGTTCTAAGAATTTTTCAAAGATTAATTGGAGGTCTTCAGATGAAACATATATTACAAATGAAGGAGTTGTAACTCGTCCAACAGATGAGGATAAAGTTATTAAATTAACTGCAACACTTACATTGGCTGGTATTAGCATAGATAAGGAATTTGAAGTAACTGTTTTATCAACTGATCCTAAAAATGATGTCGATAAATTAGCTTCAAGTTTTAAGCTTAACGTTGATCATGTTACTGATGATATTGACTTACCAACAACGGCAGGTAAAGGATCTACAATAACATGGACTTCTTCCAATGAAGAGTTTATTACTTCAGATGGTAAAGTAACAAGACCTACAATTGGTGAAGGAGAAAAGGAAGTTACGTTAACAGCGGTTATAGAATTAAACGGAAAGAGGGAAGTAAAAGAGTTTATGATAACAGTAATTGATGAATATTATGGATATTTAATTAGTTATATAAAAAGTGGAGATACTGTTTTAGGCAATAGTTTGCACTTAGCATATAGTTTAGATGGAAGTAATTATAGAGAATTAAATTCTAATAAAGGGATATGTTTTGCTAGAAATACTTCAATTAGTAAAAATGATAATTCAAATGGATTTAAATCACCGTTTATTTTTAGAAAAAATGATGGTTCTTATGGGTTAATAGCTACAAATAATGATAAGTATTCTTATGTTTATATACTTGAATCAAAAGATTTAATTAACTTTACTAATGAAACTAAATTAACATTAAATTCTTTAGGTAAGAAAGTATTGAATCCACAATGCTATTATGATTCATCTATAGGTGAATATGTAATAAACTGGACTGATGGTATGACAAAATATAAAAATACTACTAAAGACTTTATAAATGTTAGTGAAGCAGTTGAAGTTGATTATGAAGCAAAAAATATTGAAGTTAGATCAATGCCAAGTGATGCAGTTATAGGAAATATGATCCAATTAACAAAATCGGAATATACAAAAGTTGTAAATAAACTAGGTGTTGTAACTAATACTGATATTGAAGATGTTACTTTAGAAGTATCTGCTGGTGAAGAAGCAGAATTACCTAAGCAAGTAACAGGATACTATAGTGATGGTTCAACTGCAGCTCTTAATGTTTCTTGGAGTGAAGAAGAGCTAGGAAATATTGATTTTAATAAACCAGGAACTTATGAAGTTAGTGGTACAGTTTCTAGAAAAGAATATGATAATCAATTTATTGAACAGAAAGCTGATCCATGGATTACTAAGGGAAGTGATGGATATTATTATTTCACAGCATCATATCCTATGTATGGTTCAGGAGATAGTAATGGATATAGTAAAATAACCTTAAGAAGGTCAGAAACTATTGAAGGGTTACAAAATGCAGAAGAAGTAACTATTTGGGATAGTAAAAATTCAGCAAATATTCATAGATATATATGGGCACCAGAAATCCATGAGATAAATGGTAAATGGTATGTCTATTTTACAGGAAGTACAAGCTTTAATGTATGGGGAATTAGGCCACATGTATTAGAATGTACAGGTGATAATATAATGGATGCTAGTTCATGGACTGAAAGAGGAGTATTCCAAACAGTAGAAGGTGATGATTTTTCATTTAAGGATTTCTCATTGGATATGACTTACTTTGAAAATAACGGAATTCACTATGTTATTTGGGCTCAAAAGGGTACTGCATCAGATTTATATATGGCAACAATTAATCCAGATGAACCTTGGAAATTAACTTCTAAACCAATGTTATTAACTACACCAGAATATAGTTGGGAAAGAATAAATGAAAATGTTAATGAAGGACCAGCTGTTATAAAGAGAGAGGGTAAAGTATTTGTTTATTTCTCAGCAGCAGCAACTGGTGTGGAATATTGTATGGGAGTGTTAACAGCTAATGCAGATTCAGATTTAATGAATCCAAATTCATGGGTAAAAACTCCATATCCAATTCTAACATCAGATGATGTGCCAGGTGAATATGGACCAGGACATAACTCTTTTACTGTTGATGAAAATGGTAACGATGTTTTTGTATATCATGCAAGATCACAGGAATGTTATGAAAATAAATGTGAGTATTCAAATCAAGATCCATTATATGATCCATGTAGACATGCAAGAGTTAAAAATGTTCATTGGGCAGCAGATGGAACTCCAATATTAAAGATGACGAATGAACAAGCTGTTTCAGAAGAAAATGAAAATATAACAGCTGTAATTACAGTTCAAGGTGAAAATGAAACAGTAGAAGGAGCAATTCTTCATTATGATATGACTGTTGAAAATGGAGTTGTAGTAGATAAAGCAGGAAATAATAATGGAGAAGCTAAGAATTTAAAAGATGAAGATATAAATAATGGTACATTATTATTTAATAATGATTCAGATCCGTTATATATAGAAATTCCAGATGGAACTGTAGGAGATGCAAAGGATATTACAATGTCTGCTGTTGTAAACTGGAAGGGTGGAGTTAATGCTTCATGGCTTTATACATTAGGAACTAACAGTGGAAAGTATTTATTCGTAACACCATCTAATAATTCTAATAGACTTCAAACAGGATTTGCTTCAGGAAGTAATTTAAATGGATGGGAAACTGAAAAAGGAGTTGGAGGTACAGAAAGTTTAGATTTTAATGCATGGTCCGTAGTTACAATTACCTTTGATTCAGAAGCTAATACATTATCTTTATATAAAGATGGAAAGCTTATAGGTAAGAACACTGAAATAACTTATGAGTTAGCTGATATTATAACAAGTGGAAAATTAGATGGATATATAGGTAAGTCATTCTATTCATCAGATCCTTATTTTAGTGGAGAAATTGCTGATTTCAAGATGTTTAATAGAGCACTTAAAGAAGATGAAGTAGCTACATTAAAATCAGAAAGTGATAGCTTAATATTAGGTTTCTCAGTAGATACATTAAGTTATGAATATATTCTAAAGGATAATGACAGTAAGAATAATGTAACAAGTGATTTAAACTTACCTACAACTTTAGGTTCTGTTGAAGTTAAATGGAATAGCTCAGATGAAAACATTATTGCTACTGATGGTAAGGTAACACGTCCAGTTGCTGATGAAAGTGATGCTGAAGTTACATTAACTGCAACTATGACTTTAAATGGAGCAACAAGAACTAAAGTATTTAAAGTTAAAGTAATAAAGGATTTTATGGTTATAGATAAATTAAATATAGCTAAAGAAAATTTAACAGTAAATAATATAGAAGATGTTAGAGGAAATTTAACATTACCATCACAAGGTGAATATGATTCAATAATAACATGGGAATCATCAAATGAATCTATAATAACTTCTAATGCTAATGGAGATACTCCAGCTGGTGTAGTTGTGAGACAAGAGGAAGATATTGAAGTAAAATTAATAGCAACATTAACACTTGAGAGTGAATCTGTAACTAAGGAATTTACTGCAAAGGTTAAAGCAAAAGTAGGAGAATTAAATTACGGAGGATATATTTTCACTTACTTTATTGGAGAAAATTATTCTAATGGAGAACAAATTTATTTAGGAACAAGTAAAGATGGATTGAACTGGGAAGAGGCTAATAATAATAAACCAATTTTAACTTCTGATTTAGGAGAAAAGGGGTTAAGGGATCCGTTTATTATTCGTTCACCAGAAGGAGATAAGTTCTATTTAATTGCTACTGATTTACGAATTTATAATGGTAATGGATGGGGGGCTGCACAATCTAATGGTAGTCAAAGCATCATGATTTGGGAATCAACAGATTTAGTTAATTGGTCAGATCAAAGGATGGTTGAAGTTGCTATAGATACAGCCGGTTGTACATGGGCTCCAGAAGCATTCTATGATGAAACTACTGGAGAGTATATAGTGTTCTGGGCATCAAAAGACACAGCAAAAGTTGGTGCAGATGGATATACTCATCATAGAATTTATTACAGCAAAACAAGAGACTTCTATACATTCACAGAACCAGAAGTATACTATTCAATTGAATTAGGAGATAATAATGCAACAGATGTAATAGATACTACTATTATTGAAAATGAAGGAACTTACTATAGAATTACTAAAAATGAAAATACTAAGAAGGTATTTATGGAAAAGAGTGATTCAGTATTAGGAGAATGGAAATTAGTAGATTCTAATATAACAGAATTTACAGGAGTAGAAGGTCCAACAGTATTCAAATTCTATGATAGAGATGAATGGTGTTTATTATTAGATGAATATAGTGGAGTTAAATATTTCCCATCAGTAACTATTGATTTGAATGGGGGACAGTTTAGAAAATTAGAAACATCAGAATATTCATTACCAAAAGGAGCATCAGCAGTTGGCCCAAGGCATGGTACTGTAATTCCTGTAACACAGGAAGAATACAACAATATAATGATAGCTTATGGAAATGTTGAAATTTTAGATGATAGTATTCCTAAGGCTGTATTAGTAACAGATGAGGAATTTACTTTACCAACAACTATAGATGTTAAAATTGCTGAAGAAACTATTAGTACAGAAGTAAAATGGGAAATTAATCAAGATGAATTTAAGGTGTCTGGTATAGCAACAGTAAAAGGAACTTTAATAGGATATAATAAAGAGATAGAAAAGCAAATCAGAGTAGTTTCACCTAATCTAATTTACTTTATAGATTCAGGGGTTAGCACTTCAGCAGCATATGAAGATATTAAGTCTGTTGTTAATTTAAGAAATGAAGTTTCTGATAAAGAATATTCAGAAGGAAGTTGGGGATATAGTAATCCAGAAGACTTTGGTATTTATGAAAGAGAGAGTAAAGATGAATACTCTTATGGATTATGGGCGAGAAGTGGAAAGGATATAACCTATACTATTGATTTAGAAGCTGGAGAATATAGTGTAACAGCAGGGTTCCAAGAATGGTGGAATGTATCAAGAGCAATGAATTTCTATGTAGAATATGAAAATGAAAATGGTGAATTGGAAAAGAGAGTAATTGAAGAGAATATTAAAATTAGTGATTCATTAAAGAATAAGTCAACTGGAGTATTTAGGATTCCAAAGGATACAGCAGTGACATTTAGAGTAACTAAATATGCAAATTCTTCAGATCCAGTTTTAAGCTGGTTATCAGTAGATAAATTATCAGATGATACACCAGAGATTATCCCAGTTGATAAAACATTATTAAAAGAGGCTATTAAGTTAGCTAATGAAGTTAATACAGAGTTATATACAGAGGAATCTTTAAAGGTAATGAAAGAAGCTTTATTACAAGCTGAAGAAGTTTATAATAAAGCAGATGCAAGACAAGATGAAGTAGATGAAGCAAGATCTAAATTACAATTAGCTATTGAAGCTTTAGAAGAAAAAGAGTTTAATGATATAGTTGATAAGAGTGATTTAATTAGATTAGTAGAAGAGGTTGAATCTTTAGATTCAAATAATTATACTAAGGATTCTTGGAAAATTGTTAAAAAAGCATTAGATGAAGCTAAAAAAGTAATACATGATGAAAGAGCAACTAAAGATGATGTATCTAAAACCTATGATAATTTATCCAAAGCTTATGTAGATTTAGAATTAAAGCCAAGCAAGGTGGCATTAGAAGAAAAGATACAAGAAGTAGAAACATTAGATGGTAGCAAGTATACAGCTAAGAGTTGGAAGGTTCTTGAAGAAGCATTAGAGCATGCTAAAAAGGTATTAGCAGATGGAGATGCAACAGAGAAGGAAATAGAAAGAGCTGTAGGGAAGCTAGAGAAAGCTAAAAAGATTTTAAAGGAAAATATAGTAGCTGATAATAATACAAGTGATGAATCCAATAATGGTACTTCAACAACTACTAAACCAGGTACAACTACAAAACCAAATAATAATACTAAATTACCTCAAACTGGTAGTGTCGTAGGAGTATTGGGAACTATAGTTGGTTTGGCAATGGGAGCAACTGGGGTTACTTATATTAAGAAAAAAATAGATAGAAATATATAATAAAAATGGTCTCTATAGAATATAGGGACCATTTTTATTGTATAAATGAATACTACCTGCTTTGCAGGTATGTTCAGAGTAGCTTAAGCGGTGAGTATATAAAAAAACTCCTTT